>JAUYMU010000004.1 GCA_030698405.1 Bacteroidota bacterium | reverse complement strand
TTTGATCTCCAAAGATGGAACCGAATACCAGATTGCCGACAGCGCTGCACCTATCAAAAATAAAGAAGGTGATATTAGCGGCGTGGTGTTGGTTTTTTCGGATGTAACCGGGAAGTATGCTGCAGAAAAGCAGATAAAAGACAGTGAGAAAAAAATGCGAAGCATCTATAATATAGCTCCGGCCGGAATTGGAGTTGTTGTAAACAGAGTGATTAAAGAGGTGAATCCTCTTGTTTGCGAGATGACGGGATATACAAGAGAGGAGCTCATTGAAAAAAATGCCGGAATTCTATATCCGTCTCAGGAAGAATATGATTTTGTTGGCAAGGAAAAATACCGTCAGATCGCGGAAACAGGAACCGGGAGAGTAGAAACACGCTGGCGGAAAAAAGATGGAACCATCATTAATATTATACTGTCTTCCACTCCAATCGATATTAAAGATTTATCAAAAGGCACAATTTTTACTGCTCTTGACATCACTGGGCGAAAGCAGGCAGAAGAGGAATTAGTCAAAGCCAAAGATCAAGCGGAAGAAAGCGACCGCCTCAAATCAGCTTTCCTGGCCAATATGAGTCACGAAATACGCACGCCGATGAACGGCATTCTGGGGTTTGCCGAACTACTTAAAGAACCTGACCTTACCGGAGAACAGCAGCAAAAATATATCAGGATCATAGAGAAAAGTGGTGTCCGGATGCTCAATATAATCAACGATATTGTTGATATTTCGAAAATTGAATCCGGACTGATGAAATTGGATATTAAGGAAACGAATATCAACGAGCAAATCGAATACATCTATACTTTTTTTAAACCTGAAGTGGAAGCCAAAGGAATGAAGCTCTTTTTCAGAAACTCCTTACCGGCAAAAGAAGCTACCATCAAAACCGACCGTGAAAAAGTTTATGCCATTTTGACAAATCTGGTTAAAAATGCCATTAAATACAGCAAAGAAGGTTCAATTGAATTTGGTTATGAGCATGTTGCAGAGACAGGGCATGTTGTAGAGACAAGGCATGCCTTGTCTCTGCCGCGCCAAACGTTTCTGCAATTTTACGTAAAGGACAACGGCATCGGGATTCCAAAGGACAGGCAGGAAGCCATATTTGAGCGATTTATTCAGGCTGATATTGTTGATAAAATGGCACGGCAGGGCGCAGGTTTAGGATTGGCGATTACCAAGGCATATATTGAAATGCTGGGTGGTGAAATTTGGGTCGAGAGCCAGGAAGGCGTAGGCTCAACGTTTTATTTTACCTTACCATACAACGCCAAAACAGAAACGAAAAATATCATTCAAGCTGAAAATTTTGAAATACAAGCGCAAATTGAAATTCCCAGGCTAAAAATATTGATTGCGGAGGACGATGAAACATCTGAAATGTTGATTTCATTAAATGTAACCAAAATAAGCAAAGAAGTTATAAAAGCCAGAACAGGTATCGAAGCCATTGAGTCATGCCGCCATAACCATGATATTGATTTGGTTTTGATGGATATCAGTATGCCTGAAATGGATGGATATGAAGCCACCCGCCAAATCAGGGAATTTAACAAAGAGGTTGTCATTATAGCACAGACTGCTTATGGGCAATCTGGCGACCGGGAAAAGGCAATTGAGTCCGGATGCAATGATTATATTGCAAAACCGATCAAGAGAGAGGAATTGGTTGCATTAATTCACGAGTATTTCAGGGAATGATTTATTGTGTATTTCTGCATGGCGCTTCGGTTACAGCAACCGAAATGGTCAATACGTTCGAACCATTTCTGGATAACCAGCTGAAGGATATGAAGGGAAAAACATTAACATTACGACTGATAAAGAAATAAAATAGAACCAATGAGAAAAATAATTTTAAGTATGGCTGTATTGATAGTTGGTCAGGCATTTGTTGAAGCGCAGGAAAATATGACCTACCAGAAACCTTCGCTCGAAATTCTGGAATTGGTTGATTACGAGAGAGCACCATTTGTAATGATGGACGAGTTGAAAGAAAACCTGGTTTTCACCTATCAGAATACCTATAAAACGCTCGATGACCTGAATCAGGAGGAATTGCAATTGGGTGGTCTGCGCATCAATCCGGTGACCAATATTTCAAGTTCGGTTACTTATATCAATAATCTGAAGGTCCGTAAATTTCAGGATGAAAATCTGCTGCAGGTGAAGGGATTGCCAGCCAATTCGCGCATTACTAACCTTACCTGGTCGCCCGATGAATCGAAAATGGCTTTTACGAATACCACTTCAAATTCGGTTGAACTTTGGGTATTGGACATTGGTTCAGCAACCGCAAACCGGGTTTCTGAAAGGCCGCTCAATGCCAATATGGGCAAGCCTTTCAGCTGGTACAACGACAGTCAGCATTTATTGGTTCGTGTAATTCCTGAAGGCAGGCCGGTTTTAACGGATTTCAAAAATAGCCTTCCGATGGGACCTATTATTTCGAACAGCGATGGTGTTAAGGCTCCGAACCGCACTTATCAGGATTTGCTGAAAAATAAAACCGATGAAGACAATTTTGAGACACTGGTTTCTTCCGAATTGTATAAAATAAACCTGAAAGGAGAAGCAGCGCTGTTTATGGGCAAAGCCATGTATGGCGGCGAAAGTTTCTCACCTGATGGAAATTACCTGCTGGTAACCACACTTGAAAAACCCTTTTCATACATGGTTCCGCTCAACCGTTTTCCCCAAAAAAGCGTGGTGTACGATCTTTCAGGAAAAGAAATCAGGATGGTGAATGAAGTTCCCCTGGCGGAGGTTTTGCCCAAGGGATTTATGGCTGTCCGAAAAGGCAAACGCAGCATGAACTGGCGAAACGACCAGCCTTCGGCGCTTTGTTATGCTGAAGCACTGGATGAAGGAGATCCGGAAAATATAGTTGAATTCCGTGATGCTGTTTACCAGTGGAATGCTCCGTTTACTTCTGAACCGAAACTTTTGGCAAAAACAATTGACCGTTTTGGAGGAATCAACTGGGGAAATGAAAATTTGGCTGTATTATTCGATAATTGGTACGATACGCGCAATACGCGAACCTATTTATTCAATCCTTCCAATCCTGATCAGACGCCTCTGGTAATTTCAACCCGAAATTCGCAGGATATTTATTCCGATCCCGGAAAGTTCGAAATGCACAACAATGCTTTTGGGCGCGATGTTTTACTGATGGATAAAGACAACCTTTTCCTGATTGGGGCAGGTTTCACAAAAGATGGCCAGTTCCCGTTTATCGATCAGTTTAACCTGAAAACACTCAAGACAAACCGAATCTATCAGTCAGCTTTTACCGATAAAATGGAAAGGATTCTCTCCATAAAAGATGTGAAAAAGGGAGAAGTATTGGTTCAAATCCAGTCGAAATCAGAATATCCGAACTATTATTTGCGCAACCTAAAAAAAAGGATCGCTTTGATTCCGGTGACTCGATTCGAAAATCCGTTTGAAAGCATTGCCAATGTTGAAAAGTCACTGATCAAATACAAACGCAAAGATGGAGTGGAACTATCCGGAACCTTGTATCTGCCTGTTGGTTACGACAAGGTAAAAAAAGAAAAGCTACCTCTCCTGATTTGGGCGTATCCAACCGAATTCAAGGATAAAAACAGCGCCGGACAAAGCTCGTCGAACCCGAATCAGTTTACATTTCCATATTACGGATCGTTTGTTTACTGGGTCACAAAAGGTTATGTGGTGCTGGACAATGCAGCTTTCCCGATTATCGGTGAAGGTGAAACAGAGCCCAATGATAATTTTATCAGTCAGCTGGTTGACAATGCTGAAGCTGCAATCAATGCAGTGGATTCGCTGGGTTACATCGACCGCGAAAAAGTGGCTGTCGGCGGACATTCTTATGGCGCTTTTATGACCGCCAATCTGCTCACACACAGCAATCTGTTTGCCTGCGGAATTGCCCGTAGCGGCGCTTATAACCGAACACTAACACCGTTCGGATTTCAGAGCGAGCAGCGCAACTTTTGGGAAACTCCTGAAGTTTATAATAGCATGTCGCCATTTATGAATGCCGATAAAATGAAAACCCCCATGTTGTTGGTTCATGGCGAAGCCGACAATAATCCCGGTACTTTCACCCTGCAAACAGAACGCTATTTTCAGGCATTGAAAGGGCTTGGAGCTTCGGTTCGCATGGTTTTGCTGCCCAAAGAATCGCATAGTTATGTGGCAAAGGAAAATATTCTTCACCTGCTTTGGGAACAGGATCAGTTTTTTGAGAAGTATTTGAAGAACTAAGAATAAGTCTCTAAGTTGCCTGTACAAATGAAGTAAATAATAAATTTTATAAGATCTGTGGTATGTCTAATTAGTAATGCTAATTAAGAGTTAAAAACTGTACTAAATTGATTCGTATTTTTAATAATAAGCACTTTATTGAACCCACTTCGGGGTTCTTTTTGTACTTTTTTGTCTTACCCCGCACTTCGTACGGGGTTATTCAGATTAAACCACATTCGTGGTTTCGAAGAGAAAATCCTGAAAGGATTTAATCTGAATAACCGCGGGTGTAAACCCGTGGTAAATAGAACGATGTGATTTGGAACCCCGAAGTGGGTTCAATTAGAAACTGTATCTCAATACTTAATTCGCATTAGTATGTAAAATTCACTAACTTCGTTCGATAAAAGTATTCACTAACCATTAAATCATAATTTATGACCCTCTTAGGCATTATCGCAGCACAGGAACTAATTGTAATTCTTATGGTTGCAGCATTCATTTTTTTAATCCCGATAATAGCATTGGTTGATATTGTCCGCAGTAAATTTGAAGGAAATATGCAACTGATTTGGGTGATTATTGTGGTCTGCCTGAATCTTTTAGGTGCAATTTTGTATTTTATTGTCGGGCGAAATCAAAAGATTCAGCAGTAAGGATTCATTCCTGAAATTTAGCTCATCATTATTAAAAGTCTTGCCAAATGATCAGCGATCCAATTATTAAATGGCTTCTGGAAGGAGATGTTTCAATTCAGTATCAGGTTCACCGCGATTTGCTGAATTCGGAACAACCAGCTCTTCGTCAACGAATAGCCACCGAAGGCTGGGGGCAGATGCTGCTTTCCAACCGACTTCCCAATGGGCACTGGGGACATAGTTTTTATAATCCCAAATGGACTTCTACACATTACACTTTACTTGAATTGAAAAATCTGTCCATCGTGCCCTCAATTCCTGAAATCAGTCAAACATTGGAATTGATTGTCAGAAATGAAAAGAGCAACGATGGTGGGATCAATCCGGGTGGAGGAATCAGGAACAGTGATGTTTGTATCAACGGAATGTTTCTCAAATATGCAACTTATTTTGGCGCCCCTGAAAGTCAATTGAATTCAGTAGTCGATTTTCTGATTGGTCAGCAGATGAAAGACGGCGGTTTTAACTGTCACTCGAACCGGATAGGAGCGGTGCACAGTTCGCTTCACACTACCTTGTCGGTTTTGGAAGGTATTCTCGAATATACCCGCAACGGATATTTGTACAGAATTGATGAACTGCGGCAAATATCTGTTGAGTCCGCAGAATTCATCCTTCAGCACCGTTTATATAAGTCGGATAAAACAGGTAAGATTATCGACGAAAAAATGACCCGGTTTCCTTTTCCCTGCCGCTGGAGGTATGATGTACTGAGAGCTCTGGACTATTTTCAGGATGCAAAAACAAAATATGATTCCCGGATGGATGATGCCCTTGAGTTGCTGTTGAAAAAACGCAATTGCGAGCGTAAATGGTTGCTTCAGGCCAAATATCCCGGGCAGGTGCATGTTGAACTGGAAACTCCCGGCAAACCAAGTCGCTGGAATACTTTACGAGCAATGCGGGTTTTAAAGCATTTCGGAATTGATTAAATGACGATATTCGCGCAACCGTACAGATAGTTTCTGCATCTTTACACATAAACCCAAGCTAAAAGAACCAAATGAAAGCAACCATCGTGTTCATTTGCATTGCTCTGTTCCTCTTTTCGTGCAAAAAAGATGGATTAACCTATAAAGAGTTTGCCCCCATTAATTTTGATGTTTCTGACCGTATTCTGGAAGGAGAAAAGGTTGCGTGTGTCGATTTTGATCGTGATGGAAATGCATGGATCGGCGCAGGTTCCAGCCTTGTTTTTTACGACGGAAACAGGACGAAAAGCTATGAAGTAGGTTCTGAGATCCGTGATCTTTCGGTTGGACTTGATGGAAAAGTCTGGATTGCAACAAAAGACCGTGGACTGGCTTTATTTTTCGACGGAAAGTTTACCTATTACACCATGCAGAACTCCGGGCTTCCCCGCGATTTAATTTCGACAGTGGAAGCTGCACCCGATGGCAGCGTTTGGTTCAGCAGTTCGGCACATCAGCTTGGCGGATTGATGCATTTCGACGGTAAAAAGTTTGAGTTGTTTACTCCTGAAAATTCACCCATTAACCAAAATCTGATTATTGACTTGAAAGTTGATAAAACCGGGAACGTATTTTTTTCTTCAGCAGGAACAGTTACCCAGGCAAAAGTATTTATGATCGACAAGCATAAAAATATAACAGCGCTGGGTGGAGATGTCATCTTTTACTGGATTGCTGCTATTGATGTCAATTCAAAATCAGAAGTGGTTGTTGCTACCGACCATTCCTTGTCGTCGTGTATGGGTTGTTACACCAACGATGTGGCAATTTACCGGAATGGCAAGTGGAATAAAATTGAAGCTGAATTTGAATGGAATTTTTTTAACCGGATGTTTGTAGATAAACGTGATTTTATCTGGGTACAGGGAAGCATAAAGGGCGATTACCAAAGTTATTTTGTTTACGACGGACACAAATGGCACCGGTCGAAAAAGGATCAGTTACCCGATGCATTTATTTATTCGGTAAAAGTTGATCCGCGCAATAGCATCTGGTTTTGCACCGACGATGGAATTTACATTTTAAATCAACGATCATGAAGAAATCTTTTTCTCTGCTGACTTTTATTTTGATACTCTTCGGTGTCGATCTTTGTCAGGCTCAATCAACCAACACGCTTTGGTACAGTAAACCCGCCCAATATTTCGAGGAGAGTCTCGTGCTGGGAAACGGTAAAATGGGCGCTTCCGTTTTCGGAGGAGTTCAATCCGATCAGATTTACCTGAACGATGCCACACTTTGGTCGGGCGGGCCGGTGGACGCCAATATGAATCCGGAAGCTTACAAAAATGTTCCGGCCATTCGCGAGGCATTAAAAAACGAAAATTACAAATTGGCCGATGAGCTTCAGCGGAAACTTCAGGGTAAATTTTCACAATCATATGCGCCGCTTGGAACTTTATTTCTGGAATTCAAACATGATGGTGTACCGCAGAATTATTACCGTGAACTAAACATTTCAGAAGCAATTTCGAAAGTCAGTTACGAAGTAAACGGAGTTAAATTTACCCGCGAATATTTTGTTTCGAATCCCGATCAGGTGATGGTAATCAAACTAACCAGTAGCAAACCAGGCGCTTTAAACTTTGGGGTGAAATTTGAAAGTCAGTTAAAGAATACGGTTGTTATCTCCGACAATGTTCTGAAAGCAAAAGGTCAGGCGCCTGTTCATGCCGAACCGAGTTATCGTGGCAACAAGCCTAATGCCGTGGTTTTTGAAGAAAATGGCGGAACCCGTTTTTCGACACAAGTCCGAATAAAAAATACGGATGGAAATCTTACCGGCAACGATCAATCTGTTGGACTTTCAGAAGGAACGGAAGCCCTGGTTTTTATTTCGATAGCTACCAGTTTTAACGGGTTCGATAAAAATCCGGTTACAAACGGTTTAAACGCTGAATTGATTGCAGGAATTCAGTTGAAAAAGGCATTCCCGAAATCGTTCGAAAAACTCAGAAATTCGCATCTGGCCGATTTTCAGAAATATTTTAGCCGTGTCAGCCTGAGCCTTGGCAAAACGGACGCTCCCGATTTACCCACCGATGAGCGGTTGAGGCGATATGCGGAAGGCAAGGAAGACAAGAACCTGGAAGTGCTCTATTTTCAGTTTGGCCGTTATTTGCTGATCAGCAGCTCGCGTACGCCGGGCGTTCCTGCCAATTTGCAGGGAATCTGGAATCCGCACTTGCGTCCGCCATGGAGCAGCAATTACACCACCAACATCAATGCGGAAGAAAACTACTGGCTGGCCGAAAATACCAACTTGTCGGAAATGCACCGGCCACTGCTTACTTTTATAAAAAATCTGGAAACAACCGGAAAAGTGACCGCCAAAACTTTTTATGGTGTGAATGGCTGGGCAGCTTGCCATAACTCGGATATTTGGGCAATGAGCAATCCCGTGGGCGAATTTGGTGAAGGCGATCCGGTATGGGCGAATTGGAACATGGGCGGAACATGGCTGAGCACCCATTTGTGGGAACATTACCAATTTACCCGCGATAAAAAATTCCTGAAGGATGAGGCTTATGAACTCATGAAAGGGGCAGCTTTGTTCTGTCTGGAATGGATGGTAGAAGACAAAAACGGCAAACTGATTACCTCGCCTTCCACTTCACCTGAAAATAAATACCTGACTCCTGAAGGCTATGCCGGGGCAACTTTGTATGGCGCAACAGCTGATCTGGCAATGATTCGCGAATGTTTTCAACAAACGATTGAGGCTTCGAAAGTGTTGAATCTGGATGCCGGTTTCAGGAATAAACTGGAAGTGGCTTTGGCGAAACTTTATCCGTATCAGATTGGTAAAAAAGGCAATCTTCAGGAATGGTATTACGATTGGGAAGATCAGGATCCGCAGCATCGGCATCAGTCGCATTTGTTCGGACTTTTCCCCGGAAATCACATTACACCTGCAACTACTCCTGAACTGGCCAATGCCTGCCGGGAAACACTTGAAATAAAAGGCGATGAAACAACAGGTTGGTCAAAAGGCTGGCGGATCAACCTTTGGGCAAGGCTTTGGGACGGAAATCGCGCCTACAAAATGTACCGCGAATTGCTGAAATATGTCGAACCCGATGGCGTTAAAACCGATTACGCAAGAGGAGGAGGTACCTATCCGAATTTGTTCGACGCTCATCCGCCATTTCAGATTGATGGTAATTTTGGCGGTGCCGCTGCTGTTGCCGAGATGCTGTTACAGTCAACAGAACACGAAATCCGGTTGCTTCCTGCTTTACCTGATGTATGGGAAAGTGGTTCGGTAAAAGGAATTTGTGCCCGTGGTGGTTTCGAAGTTGCGATGGAATGGAACAACAAGACCATTAAAAAACTCAGTATTTACGCCAGAAAATCAGGCAAAACAAAACTTTATTACGGCAACGAACAAAAGGACATTGCCCTGAAAAAAGGGCAGACCATAGAATTGAGTTGGTAAAAAATAAAAACCCGGAAAAATTCTTTCCGGGTTTTTATTTTCATTTTTTATTGTAACCGTTATTCAAATCTGGCGGCAAATCCACCGGCTGGCAACATTTTAACCGGCAGTTTATCCCCTTTCTTTACTGAAATTTCATTATTAGCAAACGATTTATTGTCAGCCCCATCGGTAATTAATTTAACCTGATAGGTTTTTCCTTCGGTCAGAAAATCAAGTGACAGGTTCATCTCTTTATCAATCTGTTCGCCATTAATGCCACCAATGAACCATTTTTCTCCTGAACGACGTGCCATTACAACATCTTTTCCCGGATAGCCATCCACCAATTTAGTTTCGTCCCAAACGGTAGGCAATTGTTTGGTGAAATCCTGCACAAAATCGGGCATTGCTTTGTAACCATTTGGGAAATCTACCAAATGAACCACTCCTGATTCAAAAACAATGGTCAGCGCCAGTTCATTGGCAGAGGATGTGAGGTGAGGGTATTTTTTATCGGATAAACCAAAAGGAGTGTAATCCATCGAACCTACGGCATTCCGTGTAAAAGGCTGAATGGTATTGTGCCACACAGTTGTTTCAGGATAGGTTTCACGGAACATGTAGCATTCCTCGCCAACAATAGATTCCATACTTACAAGATTTGGCCAGGTGCGCTGCCATCCGCGGGGCAAAGTACAACCATGAAAATTCACCATCACCTGATTGTCGGCTGCATCTTTCAAAATGCCAAGATATTGCTGAATGATGTGCTGTTTGTCGCTCTGGAAAAAGTCAACTTTCACACCTTTCACACCCATTTTATGCAGTTTTTCGAATTCAGCTTTTCTGATATCAGCATCAAGCATGAGATCTCGCGGAGCTTCGGTTACAGTATTGTGCGGGCCGCCCGAATTGTACCACAGCCAGATTCCGACATTCTTTTTCGTAGCATATTCAATCAATTGATCAATATTTCCGCCACCTTCTATCATGTTCCAGTTGGCATCGACCAGAAAATAGGGAATTCCCCATTCCGAAGCAAAATCGATAAAAGCAACCATGCTTTTGTAGTTTTTCGGACTGTCAGGATCGGCCCACCAGCTCCACGATGCAAGTCCCGGTTTAATCCAGCTGATATCTGAAATCTCTGAAGGTTTGCTTAAACCGGTAATCATAGTAGTTTCGGCAATGGTTGCTAACTTTTCGCCAACAACAATTACCCGCCATGGAGTTTCCCAGGGCAATGAGTTCGATGTTGGGTTGGCGCTGCCAATTCCCATTGCCTCTTTTTCGCCTGGATACTTTACTGTATATAGACCTCCGGTTGCATTCCCATCCAGTCGCGATGCACAATAAGTTCCATCCAGTCCTGCTTCTGTAAGTAAAATCCATGTATTTTTTGTTTCGAACAGGCTGGCGAAACACCATCCTTCCGATTCAGGCGAAGTTTCGCCGACACCGGAGCCATTCGTATAATTGCGCTCATATCCGGGACTGTATTTTGTTATGCTGTCGTATGGTTGAATCCATGCTTTTCCATCTTCAGGAATTTTGAATCCTGTTGATTCTTTTATGATTTCATAGTTTCCGGCGCTTGTTTCGGGAAACCGGTATTTAAATGCTACTCCATCATTGTAGGCACGGAGGATTAATTCGATTTTTGCCTTTTGATCATTTTCAAAAGTTACGGTTAGTTCGTTTGCATTGTTATTGCATTCCAATTGTTTCCCTGTAACCAATGTGTATTTTTCGTCGATCAATTTTTGATTTCCGACTGAAACAAACGATAAATTGCTACTGAACTGTGCATCATTTCGTTCAATTCCAATGGGAGATTCTTCAATAATTACAGATTCAGACAAAAGTACCTGATAGTATAACTGACTTTCTTTTTCATAAAGTTTAAAAGAAATTTTCTGATCAGGCGATGCAACTTTCCATTCTTTGGGCTTCGAGCAACCGGAAAAAACGACGGCCAAGGCCAGTAAAAATAAATTGAAAGGGGTTTTGGTTCTCATATTATTTTGATTTTGGTTATATAAATTTCGGATAAATGTACTGAAAAATACTTTCGTCAGATAATTTTTCGATTCTAACAACACAGTGGATTTATTTAGAATGAGGATGAATCAGGTATTTGATTTTTGAAAAGAAGTGTTTTCTCAGGGTTGATGTAAAAATAAAAAGCCTGAATATCATTGATATTCAGGCTTTTACTTTTGCGGAGAGAGAGGGATTCGAACCCCCGGACCGCTCACACGGTCAACGGTTTTCAAGACCGCCGCGTTCGACCACTCTGCCATCTCTCCAAACGCGGTGGCAAAAGTAGAAAATATTTTTAAACCGCAATAGATATTTCAGGAAATCGGTCAGAAATATTTTTAAAAAAAAATCTTCAGAAGGGTTGTTTTTTTGAATCTTATTTATGAATTTAGTATCTCAATTAAGTGAACCTTTTGAAAGCATTGATTTTATTAATGTTTTCATTTTTTTGAATGGTATTTTTAATGGTTTTAATAAACTATTTTTGTATTTCACATATTTTTTTAACCTTAAACATGTTTTCTTATGAACAAAGCACAATTAATCGATGCAATTGCTGAAAAAGCTGGTTTGACCAAAGCCGATGCAAAAAAATCACTGGATGCTTTTGTAGAAGCTACTACTGATGCCCTTAAAAATGGCGATCGTGTTGCTCTTATCGGATTCGGATCTTTTTCTGTTGCGTCACGTAGCGCAAGAACCGGAAGAAACCCTCAATCAGGTGCAACAATTACAATTCCGGAAAAAAATGTTGTAAAATTTAAACCAGGTGCTGAATTGGCTGATACCGTCTAGTATTTCTCCTGAAAAAAATTCAAAAGAGCTGCATAAATTTTATGCGGCTCTTTTTTTTACCTTTGCCCCTGCCAAAATAAATAAAATGGAAGCCAAATTGATACAGTTTCTTTCAGAATTTGTTACTCCTGAAAGACTTGCCTTGTTTAATAAAATTCTTTCGTTCCGGACCAATTACCTTACCGTAGTTCTCGAAGATCTTTACCAGACCCAGAATGCCAGCGCCGTAGTTCGTACTTCCGAATGTTTTGGTATTCAAAATATTCATGTAATCGAAAATACACACGTTTTTCAAGCCAACAAGGATGTGGTTAGAGGTTCAACCAATTGGGTAACTGTTAACCGGTACAACCGCACTGAAATGAATACTCCTGAAGCATTACAGAAACTGCGTCAGGAAGGTTACCGGATAGTTGTTGCCACCCCGCATGAACATGATGTTGATTTGGAGGAATTTGATCTGGAAAAGGGAAAGGCAGCCATCGTTTTTGGTTGCGAACGCCCCGGACTTACCGAATGGGCAAAAAAAGAGGCCGATGAATTCATGAAAATTCCGATGGTTGGTTTTACCGAAAGCTTGAACGTTTCTGTGGCTGTTTCAGTGGTGCTGCACCATTTAACGCACCAACTTCGGAAAAAATCAACCATTGACTGGCAACTTAGCGAAGTGGAAAAGCAAAAAGTAATGCTCGATTGGCTGCGCGTTTCGCTAAAACGTGTTGATTTATTGGAGAAAAAATTTGAAGAACTGAATAAATAACTGAAACATGAAAGTTTTTGCTGAGAAATTTGCTGACCTGAAGATATTGAGATTTGCTGTGCCCGGATTCGAAGCGCTTGATCTGACCAAGAAATTGTACATCTATCATCTTTCGCAGGCAGCTCTTTGCGGACGCGATATTTTATGGGATCAAAATAACCGATTCAATTTGAGGATTCGGGCAGTACTCGAAACGATGCGAAGAACATTCAAAGGAAACCGCGAAACTGATCAGTTTAAATCTTTCGAAGTTTATTTGAAACGGGTCTGGTTTTCGAATGGCATCCACCACCATTATTCAACTGAAAAAATACCTGCCGGTTTTCCTGAAACTTACTTTACAGAACTGGTTGAACAGTCCGATTGGTCTGGGTTTAAAGCAAATTCAGGACAAAGCTTTGAGGTATTCATTGCTGAAATTCAGGACGTGATTTTTAATCCTGAAAAAGAAGCAAAACGGGTCAATCTTGATTCGAAAGATGATCTGGTCGCATCTTCAAGCAACAATTATTATCAGGATGTAACCCAAAACGAAGCGGAGACTTTTTATGCAGAACTAAAAACTACGGCAGGAGCAGAGCCGGTTTCGTTTGGATTGAATTCAACTTTGGTGAAGGAAGATGGTCGTTTGACAGAACATGTTTGGAAGTTGGATGGCAAATACGGAAAAGCGATTGAACAGATCATATTTTGGTTGGAAAAAGCGGTGAAGTATGCAGAAAACGACCTTCAGAAAAAATACATCGGACATTTGATTGAATATTACATCACCGGCAGTCTGGCCTTGTTCGATCAATACAGCATAGACTGGGTGAAGGAGTTGGAAGGTGATGTGGATTTTGTGAACGGTTTTATTGAAGTTTATGGCGATCCATTGGGAATCAAAGGCAGCTGGGAATCGATCGTGAATTACAAAGACAAGGAAGCTACGAAACGGGCAACTATTTTGAGCGAAAATGCGCAATGGTTCGAAGACAATTCGCCTGTCGCTCCTGAATTTAAAAAGACAGCAGTAAAAGGAGTGAGCGCAAAGGTGATCAACGTAGCAATCCTGGCCGGCGATTGTTATCCGGCAACGCCCATCGGGATTAATTTGCCGAATGCCGAATGGATTCGCGAAAAACACGGTTCAAAATCGGTTACCATCGAAAACATTACACAAGCTTATTTTCTTGATTCGATGAACAATGGAATGTTGGAGGAATTTGCGGGTTCGGTGGATGAAATTGCAAGGGCGCGGCAATTTGGCTATCTGGCCGGAAACCTGCATACCGATTTGCACGAATGTTTAGGCCATGGCTCCGGAAAAGTGCTGGAAGGGGTGAGTACCGAAAACCTGAAAAACTATTATTCGACCATCGAAGAAACCCGGGCCGATCTTTTTGCTCTATATTATATGCTTGACAACCAAATGCTTAAACTTGGATTGCTTCCATCGGTTGAAGCTGCCAAAGCCGAATATGATGTTTACCTGAGAAATGGACTTTTAACGCAATTGACACGCATTGAGCCGGGAAAAGACATTGAAGAATCGCACATGCGAAACCGTCAATTGATTGCCCGTTGGGTTTACGAAGCCGGGAAAGCACAAAATGTGGTCGAATTCGTCAGTTCAGAAGGAAAGACTTACGTCAGGATCAATGATTATCAGGCGTTAAGGGAATTGTTTGGCCAATTGCTGAAAGAAATACAACGGATTAAGTCGGAGGGTGATTTTGAGGCCGCCAAACAACTGGTCGAAAATTATTCGGTAAAAGTTGACCGGCAACTTCATGAAGAAATTCTGGCACGTTTCAAAAAGCTGGATCTGGCTCCATATTCCGGGTTTTTAAATCCTGTTTATCAGCTTAAAACGTATCCTTGCGGAACGCCTGCTGATGTGCTGATTTCGTACGATGAAGATTACACCTCACAAATGCTGCGATACAGTCAGGATTATGGTTTTTTGGTTAACCAGTGAATTGAATTTGATTATTAAAATACGAAGGTCATTCTGAACTAAAATTCGGGATGACTTTTTTTTTTCTGATATTGATCTTCTCATTCGGCAGTGTATCTGATTCTAGAATAAAGGGTAATTATTTTCATCAAACTTAAGTTCCCCAAAAGCCATGACATATAAATGATCATTTTTTTGTTTTTGTTTCCAACACTTGATGGTAATTATTCCAACAGGGTTCAGTTCATTCAAAAAACTTTAACTGGAAAGGAGTATGAAATAAAAAACCGGAGAGTAATGTATCCGGAAGGAGATCACAGCCTTTTGGAATTTATTGCAAAAAACATAAGATATCCAATCAGTGCCCAGGAAAGAAAAATATCTGGTAAAGTATTTATTGAGGCTACCATAGATTCAAGAGGAAATATAAAGGAAGCAAAAATATTGATTGGGGCACATAAAGATCTTGATAATGAAGCTCTGAGGGTTGTTCGACTTATCACAAAGTGGCTACCTGAACTACAGAATGGAATTCCAGTTGAATCGAGTTTGACGATTCCGGTATCATTTAAATTAAATTAATCTCCAACACCTAACTTCTCATTTATTCTCAGTCTCAAGCAAGGGGTTGTAACCTATTCATTCCTCAACGCCTGCACCAAATTCTGCTTGAAGGCCATTCTGATAGCCACAAAGCTAAATACAGCACCACTTAAAATAACCAGAACAGAAATGGCAGGAAGCCAAATCCACAGGCTGGCGTAGAGTGAAGACATCAGCGTTGGCAGTCCACTCAGTACTGCCGGAATCAGGCCAATCAGAACAGAAACAATCATCAGGAAAAGCTTTTCGCGCATCACCATCCGCTGAATAATTGGCTTGGAGAAACCCAGCGATAAAAGCAAAGCATATTCGGGAGTCTGCTCAAAGGTGATTCGGAAAATCAAAATTCCCAACCCAAGTGTGCCGATTAAAAGACCGAGTGCACCCAGCATCAGGAAAATATTCAGGTAAGTATTTTCAACGGTGTAAAACGACAGCAAACGATCGGTGGTTAAACTGATTTCTGGGCCGTAATTGCGCATTCCGGTTTGCAAATCTGCAGCAACCGAAGTAGTATCGGGCACATCAATCAGAAATACATTCGAGCCACTCACCGATGGAAATGCCCGGTTGAAATGCTCATCAGCAATAATCACATTGCCCTGAAAAACCGAATTGGCCAGTCCGCCCACCAGTTTTAGTTTCAAATCTTTTCCTTCCTCCGTTTTGTACAAAAGCGTGTCGCCCACTTTTTTCATCAGTCCCCACTGTATTACCGTTTGGTCGGCAATCGCAGGAATCACATCGTCGGTCAAAGTTTTATTCAACGTCAGCCACGGATGTTGCGCATCTAATTCGTCCGTTCGCGTGACAAATGTAAATGCCGATCGCTCATCGAAAGCCGCCGGATTACAGGCAATCAAACGTGGCCTCGAAATCTTGTTCAGGTTCAGGCAACTGGCATCATCGCCCGGTTGCAACTGAAATTGTACGATCTGCGCATTGGCCGGTATATCAAGATCTTCTCTTCCCTTTGGCGTATTTGCATCAAAAAGTACCGGCATGGTCGTTTCAACAAAATAGTCGTACCCGCCCGTTCCTGAAGATGGCAATTCTGCATTTGAAGTCAAATCTTTGCGGTTCAGTCCGGTGGAGACGACCATAAACACGCCCACCGACAGGAAACTCACGATCATCACGTTGCGGCGGCGTTCTCCGGAAATACGTTTCAGCAGCATGGTTCGCATCGAAAAGTGCATGGCTTTTTCCTGAACAGCCATTCGCCGCATCCAGAAATCAAAAATCAGGATCAGTCCCGGCAGCAAGCCAAAACCGCTGATAAAGAACATTTCAGGATTAATTTCTCCACTACGGAAACCTTTCGCAAACAAGATGATAAATGAAAGTACAATCAGCGCCAATCCAATCCAAAGTGATCGTTTTCCGCTTTTTTCTTTTCCTGAAATGTGTTTTTGCTGCAAGGCAATCGCTTCGTTTTTCAGGAAACGGTTCAGGATAAACCAGATTGCAGTGAACGACATCACTGCAATAATCAGGCTACCCATAGAGAGCGAAACCGGGCGAATGTGAATATTGACAATCGAAGTGCGGACAATATCGACCCAAATGGTATTGATGGCTTTTAAAATCAGGTGATTATAGAAGATGCTGAACGGAATTCCGATCAAAATACCAACCAGAATAAATACTGATGCCTCGGCCACAAACAATTTGCGGATAGCCGGAAACGAGAACCCGAGCGCGGTCAAAGTTCCGATTTCCGTTTTACGGAATCCGAGGTACAATTTAAACAATAGAAAAGCCAGCAGTACCGCGGCAAACAGCACGAAAAAGCTCAATCCGATAAATAAACCGCCAAAGTCGGTGCCACCGCTGGCAGCCGCAAGTCCGTCGGTTTTTACATCGCGAACTTCAAAACCAAGCTGCGATGGCAAAAGCCCGGCAAGAAGTGTATTTTCAAACTCCGCTTTTTTCAGTCCGTCAATGCGAATCGCCGTTGATTGACCGAAGCGGTTTCCCCACAGTTTCTGCGCCGTTTCGAGCGAAACAAACGCTTTCGGAGTTCCTTTGTGCGCCTTCCAGTAATCTTCGTCTTTGGTGCGTATTTTCTTCAAATCAACGGGTACACCGGTTTTCCAATCGCGGCAATTGCCCGCATCCGAAAGTCCCGGAATCACCGGCATCCGGTTTACATCAGCCTTTTCGCCAGCCAATTCATAAATCTGCCCTACCACAAAAGATGTGTCCTTCAAAACCAAGCGACGCAGCGGTCCAACTTCAAAATAAGAAAGTCGCACAGTATCGTTCACTCTTACTGTCAAATCATCTGCCAGCCAGTTACTCACGGTCATTTCATTTCCTGAAAGCTTTGGATCGGTTGAAACAAACGAGTAGGGCGTTTGCTCTCCGTTCAGGGTAAATTCGTTGATGAAATAACTGAAAATTGCCTGAGAACCGGACAATTTATTCAGGCAAAATTGCTCAACAGCCGGTTCAACAAAAACACGATCTGAAATCAGTTCAGTGTAATTCAATTCTGGATTTTCCCTGATTTCCAGGTTCAGGTCATCCAACTTCCAGCTTTTCTGAAGTTCCTGAATCAGTTCTGCTCCGGAAACACCTTCAGCTACCAACAAAATATTTGCTTTTTGCTGAAGTCCCATCTGCTCGTTCAGCCATTGCAAATTCATGAAAACGTTGCGTGGCGAGGATTGAATGTTTTGCAGATTAAAATTTCCGAGTTCGTCCGGTTTCAGGATTCGGGCAATAGAAACGCGAAACGAAACGGTTGTTTCCGTTTCTGAAACAAAAGGCGTATTTGCCGGAAACGTATTCAGTTTATTCAGTCGGAGCAAAAACTCGTCGCCCACTTTCAGGCCGGAAAGCGAAGCTAAATTTTCGTTTATCGCAACTTCATTATTTTGTAGTTGAAACAATTCAGGATAATTGGCGAAATTTCCAATCGACGCATCGACTCCCCAAACCGCCAGTTGATTGATCCGAAGGTCGCCGCCATCGATCACCCCAAATCCATTTGCACGAAGCAAAGCAGCCGTTTCAACTCCTGTTTTGTTTGCCAATTCAGTGGCCAATTGCTGCCTAAACAAACGCTCTCCGGCAGTAATCACCTGCGAAGTTTTGCCAAGCCGTTGCACAGTAATTTGCTGCAAGCTGTATTTCACCGAATCGCCAATGATGAGCGCACCAACCAGAATAGCAGTACTTAAAGCAATTCCAAGGATAATCGTCAGGTTCAGTTTCCGGTAAAACCAGGCAGATTTCAGTATGAGTTTGTATAGCGACATGCGGTTGAAAATATTTTAGATAATAGACATTAGATATTAGAAAGCTCATGCAATTTCATTACAGTTTTCCAGTTTCGGGTGGTTGCCGGTGTTTTCAGTTTCGACTCGAAAAACGGGTTCGTCAGCTTTGAGGTTCCATATCCGGCAGCACAATAAATAAAAACATCTTTCCCGATGATTTCATATCGATCAGGCTCGCCGTGAGCTTGTCGAACCGGCAAATACTGAAACATTTTAATTTTTTCGAGCAATTCCGGCGAAGTAATTTCCTTCAGAAAAGTTAGGTGAAGCCGGTCGATATCGGCATTCGGTTCTTTCCAGAACGGATTATTCGCAATCGATTCGATCCATTCGTCGGCTGTTCGGACAATCACCGGAACATCAAATCCAAAGGCTTCTGTTATTGCCTGCTGAATGTTTTGTTCCATATCTGCAGTCGAATTATTTTGATTCGATTCGAAAATCACATTTCCACTTTGAATGTAAGTTTGTACCTTCGAAAAGTCCAGCTTTTCATACATATTTTTCAGGTCAGCCATCAGGATTTTCCGGTTTCCACCAACATTGATTCCGCGAAGTATAGAGATGTATTTGGTCATATTTGTTTTATTGTTTTTAACATGACCGTTGGCTAAAGCCGAACGGCAAAGGATAAGTTGACCCTGAATTTTGGAATCTGGAACTTATATCAGTTTTCCGTTTTCAATCCGGTAAATCCGATCCATTTTTTTTGCCACATCCATCGAGTGTGTGACCACAATTAGGGTAACTCCTTCTTCCTGATTTAGTTCAACAAGCAAATCAGTTAGATTAAAAGCCGATTTTTGATCGAGTGCACCCGTTGGTTCGTCGGCCAAAATCAGTCCGGGTCGATTGATCAAAGCACGTGCAACCGCTGTTCGTTGACATTCCCCACCCGAGAGTTCTGATGGTTTTTGGTGAGCCACTTCTTCCAGTCCCATTCGCGAAATCAGTTTTTGAGCACGTTCGAGCGTTTCCTTTCCCTGAAGTTTTTTATCTGTCAGAGTTGGAAGTAAAATATTTTCGAGCAAAGTGAGCTGCGGCAGTAGATGGTGCAACTGAAAAACAAAGCCGATTTTTTCATTTCGGAATGCGGCCAGTTGCTGATCAGAAAACGCCGATAAATCCTGATTTTCGAAGTGCATTTTGCCCGAATCAGGACGATCCAAAGTTCCGATCAAATTCAGTAAAGTGGTTTTGCCAGAACCCGATGGCCCAACGATGGCAATACGTTCTCCGGCATTGATTTCCAGATCAAGATGATCGAGAATCGTACGATCTTTGGAGTAGGATTTGGATATTTTGGTAAGCTTTAAAAGCATATTTAGCTGATTATTAAACTATTAAATTTATTTGGCCGCTAATCCAATCGTTTCGTCAATTTCAATTTTAAACTTGATTCTAGCCTTCATTGCATGAAAAACTTTCAGGACTGTAGAAATAGTAGCGCTGTTATTGCCACTTTCCAATTTAGAAATCTGAGCCTTTTGCACACCAATTAACTGCCCTAATTGCTCTTGAGTTAACTTTTTTTGCTTGCGAATCTGTTTCAATTTTTCGCCCAGAATATCCATGGAAAGTTCGAACTCGTATTGTTCTCTTTCTGTTGTACCAGGCAACCCGAAGTATTTATCTTCCAGTTCGCCCAATGTTTTATAATTTTTAATCGGCTCCATTATGGTGGTTTTATATTAATCCTTTGAAATATTTAGTTTTAATCTCCTCAGCTTTCTCTATTTCAGATTTTGGAGTTTTGTTTGTCTTCTTGATAAGGCCATGAGAACAAACAATTAAAGTTTGAGTATCGCTGCGTGAATCCCAAAAAGCAAAAAGTCTGTAAAATTTACCATTATGATCCGTCCTGAATTCAAAAATATCATTCGTTCCAATCATCTTTTTAAACCATTCGCCAAATATTCTTGATTTTGTTTTATTCATTGAAATAAAAAACTTTTTTCTCACAGGTTCTTCCGTTTGATCTAGAAAATCCTCAGCTTGCTTGAGAAAAATAATCCCGATTGGTTTTTCCATTAACTTATAATTTAAACAAAGATAAAATATATATCTAAATATGGAAACATTCTAATGAACGCAAAATTATCAGGATCAATCGAATTTACGTTAAATGTTATTTTTCAAACCTCCTTCATACACTGCCACCATCCTTTTTGCTTGTGCATGAATATCGAAATGTGCTTTCACACCGGCAATTCCTGCAGCACTTATTTCATGAAGACGGGCATCGTCGAAAATAAGTTCACCAAGGGCTTTCGCCAACAATTCCGGTTTATTTTCGCCATAAACAACTCCTCCACCGCTGATTTCAATTACTTCGGGGAAAGCGCCCAGCGCAGGCTGAATCATCGGAATTCCGGAAGCCATCGCTTCGAGCATGTATAGACCGAAAGCTTCGCCATTCAGCACTGGAACCGAGATCAGTCGCACCGAATCGAAAAATTTCTGTCGTTCTTCGCCTTCAAATTCTTCAGCCCAAAACACATCGGCTTCGAGTTTGGCTTTGGCCAGTTTTCGTTTTTGCTCTTTAATGAATTGCAGATCGTCACCAGTTTTTCCACCCGTGATTTTAAGCTGAACTGACGAATATTCAGGGATTTTCCGCAGTAAAATAAAGGCATCGACCAATATCGCAAGTCCATTTTCTTCGCACATCCGCGACAGGTAGCCAACCATTGGTCCCTTTTCTGTGATCGGTTTTGGCGAATAATCAGCCGTATCAACTCCCAAATGAACGGTTTGCATTTTGCTTTCTGGAATTGTCATGCGCTGATGAATTTCCGTAGCAAAATAATTGCTGACGGGAATAAACACATCCACATCTTTGCCACGTTCGCTCATCAGATCCCAAACTTCCTTGCGAAAATGATCGTCCATGGCATCCACCCACACATCTTCGTCCTGAAGCGAGCAAATCACCGTCACATCCATCCGCTGTTTAATCCGGTGAGCAAGCCCCAGCAGTAAAGCATTCGAGAGGTGAACCACATCGGGTTTCGCCTCATCCGCCAGCCAATCGACCAGTCGTTCCAGTTCTTCCTTTTGGCCGCCATCTTCGCCCAGCAACATCGAAATGGTCATGCCTTCCAGTCCTTTTGCCCTAGTTGAACCGGCTTTTCGGGCAGCCATTTCCAGCACACTTTTCGAGTCGAGTGCATGTTCGACAAAAGCAGGCATGTGTCTGAAAATCGGGAATTGCTGCTTGAGGTATAGGTTAACTGCTCCGTAAAAAACCGGCACCTCATCCAAATCGTGGGCATCGTCGAAAATGGGCAGATACAGCGGAACTTTAATTACCTGATGACCCAAGTCTTTCAAGGCCCTGACAAATTTGCTGTCGCGCATACAGTTTCCGCAGTAAAAACTACCGCCCGAACCCGGAATGATGTGAGCGATTTTAAGCCCCACCCCAGCCCTCCCCGAAGGGGAGGGAGTAACAATGCTCTGTTCCATACTATTCACTTATATAGTTGAGATACTTTTTCGAAGTTGCGTTTTTAAGCCCCCTCTTGTGGAGGGGGTTTGGGGGAGGCTATTATCCAAACACATAAATCCTCCCGTCGCCTGCACCTACCACAATTTTTCCTGAAACGACTGCCGGACTTCCGATGATGGGACTTCCCAGCTCATATTTCCAAAGTTCGGCGCCGGTTTTCAGATCGTGAATGTAAAGCATTCCGTCCATCGTTCCGGTAATTACTTTTCCGGAGGCAATTACCGACGACGATTCAACACGATTGCTGGTTCTTACCTTCCAAACCACTTTTCCTGAACTTTTATCGAAACAATATATAAACCGATCCTGATTACCAATCACAATCAAGTTTCCGCTTAAAGCCGGTGATGCGATAAATGGCAGGTTCTTCTCCGGATCATCATACGTCCATGCAACTTTGCCGCCTTCCAGATCAATACAAAAAAAACGGCCTTCATAATCGCCAACATAGGCAAACTTTCCATCAATCACGGGAGATGAAGCCACATAAGTATCAAGTTTGATCTTTTTGAACACCTTTCCGGTTTCGATGTTCACCAGATGCACAAAACCATCGCAACCGCCAAACACGGCATTTTTGCCATACAAGGCCGCTGCGCCGTTAACGTAATTATCCGATTCGTATTGCCAGATGCTATCGCCTTTATCAAAGCCTACTGCGTGCAGGTTATAATCGTAACTGCCAACCACCAGCCGTATTTGGTTCCCAACTTTCAGCCAGTTGGCTGAACCCATAATCTGATTGTCTGTTGTGTATTTCCAGATTTGCTTGCCCGTTTTTTCATCCAACCTGAAAAGCATGCCATCGAGCGACCCAAACACAACCGATCCTTCCAGGAGAAGGGCAGGAGCTTCGATTGCGTTACCGGAAACGAATTTCCATTTCTGTTTTCCATCGAAACCAATGGCATACATCGAACCATCAGTAGATCCGCAAAAAATCGTTTGCCCGGAAATTACAGGCGAAGCTTTAATATCATCTCCCGTTTGAAACGAGGATAAAAGCTTGGGTTTCTCCGGAATAGTTGCCGAAGTTGCTCCTGAAAGCTGCTGGTTTCCACGGAAGATTGACCAGGAAGATTGAGCAGAAAGGAAACCCAATAGGAGCGTATTTATAAATATGAATAGCAGAAGTCTTTTGAGAATCATTGGATTAGAATTGATATTTGATTTTATGGTATAAAAATAGTAAACGATTCATATAAAACCTGCCAAATGTTCAATTCACGGCTATTAGATTTGTTAATAAAACTGAATGCTAAAAAATTAGTTCAGCCTATATTGAAGTTGTAAAATAAATGCCTAAAAACCGAAACACACCATTTCTTCTAAAATGTTTATATTTGGTGCATGAAGGATAAAAACTACATATTACAATTAATCAAAACATCTGTAAATTCTACTGATCCGGATGCCGTATTAATTTTGTATGGGTCATATGCCAGGGGTGACTACAGAGATGATTCCGATGTCGATTTATTGGTTCTGCTTGATCAGGAAAAAATTACAAGAACCGATGAGAAAAGGATAAAATATCCTTTGTATGATATTGAATTTAACACCGGCACAATCATTAGTCCTCTGGTATTTTCTAAAAAAGATTGGGAAACCAGACACCGGATTACTCCATTTTATGAAAATGTTATCAGGGAAGGTCAGGTTTTATGAATGCTGATGAACGACAGGAATTAGTAAAATACCGGATATCAAAAGCCAGAGAAACTTTTAATGAAGTTAATCTGCACATTTCCAATAGCCTATGGAATACCGCTGTCAACCGACTTTACTATTCATGTTATTATGCCGTAATTGCATTATTGATAGAAAAAGAATTACAACCCCAGACGCATTCAGGAGTTAGGCAAATGTTTGGATTACATTTTATAAAAACCGGAATCATTGACAATTCATCTGGCAAATTTTTTACAGACATTTATGACTTGCGACAATCAAGTGATTATGATGATTATGTGACTTTTGATCAAGATATTGTAATGGATTTACTTGATCCGGCAAACGAATTGATTACCAAGATAGAAAACTTATTATCCTCTAAATAAACCTTTCAATACATTTGTTCCTCTTGTTTTCCATTATGGTTTTTATTTTTCCAGTACGATATCTTTTTTTACCAAGATGCCCAACACCCCGAATAGGGAGTCGGGCATCTTAGGAATTATTCTGAATGCAGGCACTACTCAATTCAACTTATTTCTTCAGCTCAAATGTTCTACTTGTTGATTCTTCTGCAGTGGGGAAATCAGCCGGGACTGGCAGCGTAACTTTGCCCGTTGCAGCCCACTGTACTCCACGGAGGAAAGTGGTTATAAATCCTACTCCTTCACAGGAATAGTCATCGTGCCCTAAAGTAGTGTGAAAAATACGTCCTTTCCCGTAGGTCAACACCATCAGAATGGGTTCGTGCCGATCGGTTGGAGCTTTTCCCGACATATCTTTACCTGTGGCCAAAACGATCATGTTCTCGCCCGGTCCACGTAATTTGGCGTAACATTCGTCTTTGGCAGTCAGCCAAACTTTCGGCAACCCTTTCGTAATAGGATGGTCGGCAACACGAATGGTAACAGGGACGATATGCTGCGGCCCATGAGCACCTGCGCCCCCAGGCGTATGATCGCGCACCAACTCACCTTCGTTGGTATAATAAACGTACGGACCATCTTTTTCGTTCCGGTCGCCCCATCCGCCAAGTCCAATCATCTTGTTGTATTCCAGCCAGGTAGGGAACGAGTTATCGGCAGCGTGTACCGAAACAAAACCACCACCTGCTTTCATGTATTTTTCCAGCGCCTTTTGGGTAGCTTCAGGCCAATCGGCTGCTTTCCATCCAAAATTGGAAATTACCACATCGTATTTTTTGAACGAAAGTATAAAATCAGGATCAGTTTTTGGTTCTTTCAAATCCTGTGTTTCACCCACACCAGCCAATGGGAGATATGCTTTTTCACGTTCTCCCTTCCATGTGAATTGTGTACGCCGGATATCTATTGTAAACAAACCTGTTTCTTCCAGGTATTGCTTCATCATGATGGTCGATTTAGGCCATACCTCGTGATTATTCTGTCCGTCAACAATGAGCACTTTTATTTTTGCTTCTACGGAAAACGTTAAAATTAAAACACATACAATACTTAAAATAATGGTTCTCATAGCAGGTTATTTTGTTGGTTTAAATTTGCTCTTCCACATTAAACATCGCCAGCGCCCCTGTTGGACATGCTTTTGCGACAATGGCCGCTGTTTTTTCAAGACCTTTTTGAATGCTTTCGTTAAAAGGAACACCCACTTTTACATCGAAACCGCGACCAATAAAAGTAAAACCAAATTCTTCCTGATGCTGGCGGGTTAAGCGAACGCAGATTCCACATTTGATGCATTTTGCCGGTTCGTAAACAATACCTTCACGATGAATAAACTTCTTCACATTCAGGCGTTCTTCGCTTTGAAAGCGTTTCTGAACTGCATGATACCGGTCAGACAATTCACGCAATACACACGATTCAGGATTACGGCAGTCGCAGTGCATGCAGCGTTTTGCTTCCTGAATGGCAGCTTCTCTTGTGAAACCTTCTTTGTCAGCTTTTTGTCGTGGCGCATTTTCCGAATCCTTCTGATATTCAATAAACTCAATTTCTGCCAGTCTCCCAAACTTTGAATTGAACCGAACAGGATATCCTTTTACTTCTGAAGTTTTTAAATAGTTATCGATAACAGTTGCCACTTCTTTACCCTGACCAACCGAGCGCACTGCCAGTTTTGAGGTACGAACGGAGTGCCCAATGGCAAAAACTTTCGGTATAGATGTAACATGACTGGTCTTTTCAACAGTAATTCCGGCTTTGTTTGTATTTAGTCCAAATGACAAATTTCCTTCAGAAATGGTTCCATTGGCTACAATAACCGCATCAAAATCATTTTGTAATTCAGAAAAACGATTATCATCAATTGTTTCATTCAGTCGGATTTGAACGCCGGTCGCCATTATTTGGGCTAATTCCTGCTCAATGACTTCGGCTGGCAATAATTCGGGATCAATCTGAAGTAGTTCGCCGCCAGCCTTGCTGTTCTTTTCAAAAATCACCGTTTGATGACCTTTAATCTGCAAATAATAAGCAGCAGCCAATCCGGCAGGACCTGCGCCAATAACAGCTACTTTTTTTTCTGAAAGTGCAGCCAGTTGCGGCTGGTATGGTTTTTCTGTTTTTAAATCTTCGTCTCCTACATATCTTTTTAGCAAACAAATTGAAACCGCTTCGTCCACCTGTTTGCGGCGGCAACCAGCCTCGCACGGAGCAGGACAAATACGTCCCAAAATGGAAGGCAAAGCAATATCGCGTTTCACCACTTCCAGTGCCTTGGCAAAATCACCTTTGGCAATCAGGCGGTTCATCAGCGGAATGTTCATGTGCGCCGGACAAACCAACTGGCAGGGCGCTTCACAGTCGCCAACATGCTCGCTCAAAAGCAATTCCAGCGCAGCTTTCCGCGATTCGATGGTTTCTGCATCATTGGTGATGATCGTTTGTCCTTCGAAAGCAGGAGTAGAACAGGAGGCAAAAAAACGTCCGTTTTTAGCATCTTTTACCAGGCAAATCATACAGGAGGTGAAATGTTCTGTTCCTTCCAGATAACACATGGTTGGAATATCTATTCCCAGGGATTGAGCAGCTTGCCAAACTGAAGTTCCAGGTTGAACTTCAGTGGTTTGGTTATCTATTGTGAGTTTTACCATCTTTGTTAATTAGTGTGATTAATTCCCTTAGCATCACCGTATTTCAGAACTATTTGTTCTAACTCACATAAAGTGGATCGAATAAATGTTTGATCAGACACAAATTCAAATTTTAAATCATTTGCAAACTCATTTTGTTCTGAGAAACTACCTGTAATATTAACATGACCTAATCCATCAAATGCAGCAATAAGGTTCAAATTTCCTTCATAAGAATTAAGACTTACATCTCCAGTAAGACTTAAATAGCTATGATTCAGTTGTTGAAAAAAATCATGCAGTTCTCCAGTTGATATCCATAGACCAGATTTTACACCAAAATTTCCAGACTTTATTTCTATTCTAGCTTGAACATCGTAACCGCCCCAGAAACAAGTAGTATCAGGAAATCCAAAAACCTTTTCAAGAGTGACTTTGATAAAATCTGATCCTCCGCTTATTGTAAATTTTCCCATTTTTTTTGCGTATTCAGGCCTAAAAATACTAATTCTACTTTTAAGAACTTTATTCTTTGCGGCGCATACAGCATTATGTTTTAATTGTAATTTACAGATGCGCCTTGTGTTCTTGTCCTTTTCTTCCACGGGTTTCACCCGTGGTTATTGATATTTGGCTCTTTCAGAGCCATAAAACTACCGAAAGATACAATAAACTAAGTTTTAAATTAAACCATCTGTTTTTTTTCTATCAATTCCTCCGCGATAGTTCGTCCTTGTTTTACCCTGTCGGCCATTCCAATGCCGTCGCGGATGTTTCCGGCTAAAATCAATCCCGGGTATTTTTGCTGAAGTTGTTCTATCATTTCATAACGTTTCCCAGTGCTTTCGGTGTATTGTGGAATGGCTTTCGGGTATCGCAATATACGGGTCATGTCGGCACTTAACGATCGGTTGCTCAGCATTCGCGGGAGGTCTTTGTTCAGAAGCGACTCAATTTCGTAATTATCCATTTCAGCAATGTCAGGGCGTTTGGTTCCTCCCATAAATACCGATAACAGAGCACCACCTTTTGGGGCACGACCTTCAAAAAACGATGAGGTAAACAATACACCAAGAATATTTTTATTTTCCTTTCCCGGAACTAATCCGCCAAAAGCCTTTAACGACATACCTTTCCATTTGTTGAATCCAAGCAATACCTGAGTAACAGCAGCATATTTCAGTTCATTGAAAGGAGCAACTTCCTCTTCATTCAGAAAAGGCAATAGTCCCGCCAATGCATATCCTCCGCAGGTGGTGACCAGGTGCGGAGTTTCCAGCGAAATCAATTGTTCAGGAGTGGTAATTTGCAGCTGAAATCCGTTGGATGTTGGTTTCACCATGGTATTTTCAACTGAAAGCATTATATTTTCAGAGCCAACTGATTCGGTCATGGCTTCAATCATGCGGCTCAGTCCACCTTTGGCCGAAAATACTTCCCGGGTGGCTTTTTTAGTGCGCTCGTCCTTCGGAAGTTTTGCCTTTTTCATTGCGCCTTTGATGAAACTTCCGTAGTCCTGTTCCAGCTGATAGAGCTTTGGCAAAGCATACCGGGTAACCAATTTATTAGGATCGCCGGCATAAATTCCGGAGATAAACGGATCGACAGCATAATCGAGAAAACTTTCACCCATCCGCCGTTTTACAAGTTCTGCCAGTTTTTCGTTCGGATCAGTTCCCTTTGCACGGAAAGGTTCGCCCAAAATCCTGAATTTATCGTACCATGTAAAAAGTGGTGTGGTAATGGCCGACCAAAGTCCTGAAGGAAGTGCATTCCATTGGTTGTTTTTCCAGATCAGGCGGCGTTTTGCATTTGGATCGGCAACTTCGAGTGTGCATTTTTCGGCCAGTTCCTCAAATAATTCGGTCATTTCAGGATGCGAAACTACTCCTGTATTTGGACCTGTTTCATACACAAAACCCTTTTCGCTGATCGTCTGAATCACCCCTCCGGTTTTTCCAGATTTATCGATGACCAGGAAATTAATACCAGCTTTTTTCAGGTACAGCGCTATTGTCAAACCGGTCAATCCGGCGCCAACAATAACAACTTCTATTTTTTGCGATTCAGCCATGGTAATAAAGTGGTTACACTGGTTTTGAAAAGTTGGTTTGCCCGGCCTGGGTCAACGGATCGAGTGAAGCTGCTACATTTCTGATAAACAATTGTCCGTCCGGGGTAATCTGTATTTTTTCTTCTGAAAGGCTGATAATTCCGTCAGCTTCAAATTGTTGTAGCAATTCAGGATTGTAAGTCGTATTCTTTTTTATTTCTTCGGAAGTGAACCCGAGACGTTCGCCGATTCCATTCCAGACAATCTGCTCGTTGCACATCAATTCATTGATTACTTCGCGCACAATTACTTGTTGGTCAGTGAGTGCATATCCTTTGATGGTGGTTAGTTCTCCCTGATTTATCTTGGCAATGTATTCGTCGATTGATTTGGTATTCTGGGCATAAACTCCGCTCAGCTGGCTGATTCCTGTCACTCCGAAAGCATACACCTGACCGGTGGTGCGGCGGGTGCAATATCCCTGAAAGTTGCGGTGCAATTGTTTGTTTTTGCGGGCAATGGTGAGCTCATCATTTGCATTGGCGTAATGGTCCATTCCAATTGCTTCGTATCCGTTTTGCGTAAGAAGCGAATAAGCTGCTTCGAACATTTTGATTTTTTCGTCACTGGCCGGAAGTCCGACTTTCTCCAGTTTCTTCTGAATTTTGCTTACCCACGGCACATGTGCATACGAAAAAGTAACCAACCGATCTGGTTTTAACTCTATCGCTTTCTGAATGGTTTCAGCAAAATTTAAGGCAGTTTGTTTTGGTAAACCGTAAATAAAATCAAGGTTTACAGCTATTTCCGGCGAATCCTGTTTTAAAAATGCCATTAATTCCTGAACCGGCATTCCGGGTTTATCGCGGTTTACTGCATCCAATACTTCCGTATCAAAATCCTGAATTCCAAGGCTGAACCGATTAAACCCGGCTTTTTTTAGTCCGGTCATCTGCTCAAAAGTTAGATAAGCTGGATTGACTTCTATGGCAATTTCAGGATCAGGAATAAACTGAAAAGTTGAAAAAAGTAGTTCGTTGATTTCCTGAAGATATTCTACAGGAACGGCGTTTGGCGTGCCTCCGCCGTAATGAATCTGTGAAACTTTACGGTTTTTATCGAGCCGCGATGTCACCATTTTTATTTCCTGAATGAGTGCTTTATGGTATGCATCAACCACCTCTTTCTGACGCAAAGCATACGAATTGCACCCGCAGAAAAAGCACATTTTCAGGCAAAAGGGAATGTGAATGTAAATCGAAATATTTTGTGGTTTCCATCCATTTGAATCGTCGACGGCCTTCAAATACTTTGCCGGACCAAATTCGTCGGTAAAGAAATTGGCCGGCGGATAACTGGTGTATCGTGGAACCGGATGGTTGTATTTTTCGAGTAATTCGCGGTTGATCATAGCAATGGAGTTTCAAGTTCAAAGTTCAAAGTTCCAAGTTGTGCTCTTGTCCGGCATTTTCTTGTTTCTTATTCCTTGTTCGATATTTCTTTCTTAATTAAATAGTTCTTAAGACTGGGATTCATGATACTTCCTTCTTAGTTATTTTCCAAAAGCGTTACCTATAGTTTCAATTCATTAAATTATTGATAAAGTCTCAATCGAAGGATAACTTGGAACTTTAAACCTGAAACTTGGAACTACTTATCGTTTCCAGTCTGTTCTTTTCACCCAATCGGCCAGAAAACGTGCGTTTTCGACCGAAATGCCCGGCATAAAACCGTGGCCAAGGTTGAAAATCCAGTTTTGATTGTTTTTACCAAATTCGATGTACGGCTGAAGTGCCTTTTCAATTTCAGGCTGGCTTGAATACAACATGCGCGGATCAATATTGCCTTGTAACCCGATTTTCGGGTGAACTATTTTTCTGGCAGTATCGAGCGGAGTTTGCCAGTCGATGCTTAGAAAGTCGCAGTCATCGGGCGAAATGTCGGCAATTCCTGTTCCCAGCCCTTTGGGAAAGAAAATAAACGGAATACCTTTTTCACGCACAGCATCGCCAATTCTCCGGATCGAAGGCATAAACAGTTCCTTGTATAAATCAGCTGGAATTAATCCGGCATGGGTATCAAACAACTGGAAAACATCGACTCCGTGTTCTATCTGACCTTCTGCATAAACAATTGAAAGTTCGGTCACCACATCAATCAGTTGACGGGTAGTTTCCTTGTTTTGATAGATGAATTTAATGGCATCAGGAAAATCTCCTTTGCGACCCAGACCTTGAAGCATAAACAGCAAAACCGTTAAGGGTGCACCGCAAAAACCAATCAGAGGAGTTTCTTCTTTTTTTGTGCGGACGATTTGGTCGATTACCGAATAAATGTAATTCAGTTTGGATGGATCAGCATTAAGACCGATCAGCGGATTTTCACGAAATGCCAATGGCTGATCGAAAACCGGACCACTGTCGTTGAACTCCAGTCCCATGCCCAGCGCATGTGGGATAACCAAAATGTCAGAGAATAAAATCCCGGCATCAACCCCCAAGTCATCAATAGGAAGTAGCGTCACTTTGGACGCTACTTCCGGATTCTGCATCATCTGCCAGAATGTGTAATTTTCTTTGATCTTCATGTATGAAGGCAACACTCTGCCCGCTTGTCTCATAAACCAAACAGGGGGCCGTTCGGTTTGCTCTCCCTTGAGTGTTTTTAGTAGAATCGAATTTGTAGTCAAGATATATAGATTTAATTTTTAGAAATATTATCTTCTTCGGTTATTCCCACTTTCTTTTTTGTCATCATTTCTTGGTGATTCAGATCTTCTTTCACTTGGCTGAGCTTGTTGCACCTGTGTGTTTGATCTGCTCTGGCCTGCTACTGAAGCTGATTTTTCTCTGGGAGCAGAACTTCTTTGTGGAGCTTCAACCCGATTCTGCGACCTGTTTGGTTCTGGTCTTGAAACAGATTGGCTTCGGGAATCAGTATTCCGCTTATTTGTCTGAACCTGGGTTGCAGCTCTGTTTGGTGTTGATGAAGATTGGCCTCTTGAAACCGAACTTCCCTGATTTGCATTGGCCGACTTCATTTGTACTTGTCCGTTGGAAGAGTTTGATCTCTCACGCGTTGTATTTATATTGCTGTTTTCCCTTGTTCTGGATTGATTTGTACCCATCTGTACATTCGATCCCGGGCGTCTGTTCTCGTTTACATTCCTTTGTCTTTCATTGCTTCCGGAACTGACTCTGCTGTTGTTTTGATACTGACGGTTAGTTGACCGCTCAACATCATTGCTTCGCTGACGGTTCGCCTGATTGTTCGGCCTTCTCTGATCCAGTTCATATCGGTTTTTCACGCCTGCATTCCTGCTCTCAAAAGTACGGCTGGGATACCTTGAAGCATAATCACTTCTGCGGATCCGATTGTAGTTATCTCCTGAAAAATAGATATTACGGGTAGTTGAACGATGGTAAGTATTGTACCTGTTAATATGCACATATACATTCCTTTGATATCTGAACGGGGAATAAGGTCTGTAATAACTGTACCAACTTGGATAATAGTCCCAATAGTAGGGTGAATGGTAGGTAATGTATCGTGGACTCCAGAAAAAGGAGAAAATCACTGGTGTGCGAACATATACAGGTTCAATAATATAGTTTGAACCATAAATGTAGGAATCACCAACAATTTGCACACGTGGATTTCCGTTTTGCACCCTTTCAATTTCAATGGTTGCAACATCCTGATAAACATCTTTATCCAGAACTGCCTGCACAATCACCAGTGAATTACGGTCGGAAGAGTTTTCGAGTACACGCAGGTAGTCGATGTAACCATCTTCATTCAGGTCGAGATTCGAAATCCGGTTCTCCGGATCGTTCAGTCTGCGTTCAAAGTCCTCCAGATTTTCTGAATCACCGAAAATGGAAGCTACTGCATCCAAATCGAGGTTGTCGCTTATATCGTAACTAGCTGCACGGGCAGTAGTAACTGTGCGTTGTGCCTGCAAACTGAAGAAGCTTGTGCTTAAAGCCAAAACTAAGATTCCAATTTTTGTTTTCATGATCGTAAGTATTAATTGTTTCCTGTTTTCGCTGAAATTCGTTTTCAATTTTTTCAGCACAAGTCCTACTTCAAAAATGCTGCCAGAGTTATTTTGTTTTAAATTGTTATTGAATATCAATTAGATAACTTCAACGCCTTCAATGCCTCGTAGGTCGCTTCAATGGTTTTGTCAATCTTTTTGGAAGTGTGTGCAGCCGACATAAATCCCGCTTCAAATTGAGATGGCGCAAGATAAATGCCACTTTCCAAAGACATTTTGAAAAATATGGCATAAGTTTCAGTGTTGCATCTGCAGGCATCAGCATAGGAATTCACTTTTGCTTCTTCAGTAAAGAACAGGGTAAACATAGAACCCACGCGGTTTAGAACTCCGGGGAAGTTCAGGTCTTCCAGACATTTTTTAATTCCGTCGCCCAAACGTGCCGATTTTTCTTCGAGCATATCGTAAAAACCATCGGTTTCGTCCAGAATTTTCAGTGTAGTGAGTCCGGCAGACATGGCAAGCGGATTTCCGGAGAGCGTTCCGGCCTGATAAACAGGGCCTTTTGGCGCTAATTTATCCATGATTACCTGTTTGCCGCCATAAGCGCCAACAGGTAATCCACCGCCAATAATTTTTCCAAAGCAAGTCAGGTCGGGAGTGATGCCGAGAATTTGTTGTGCACCTCCTTTTGAAAGCCGGAAACCAGTCATCACTTCATCAAAGATCAAAACACATCCGTATTTGGTGCAAAGGTCTCTGACTCCCTGCATGAATTCATGTTCAGGAATTACTACACCCATATTGCCGGTTACCGGTTCAATTATTACGCCGGCAATCTGCTCTGCGTATTGGTTGAACAGTTCTTTTACCGAATCAAGATCGTTGAAACGGGCGGTAAGTGTATCTTTTGCAGTTCCGGAAGTTACTCCCGGAGAATTGGGCGTTCCGAAGGTCAGTGCGCCCGAACCTGCTTTAATCAGGAAACTGTCGTTGTGACCGTGGTAGCAACCTTCGAATTTCACGACCTTATCGCGACCAGTATAGCCGCGGGCCAAACGAAGCGCACTCATTGTAGCCTCGGTTCCGGAGTTAACCATGCGAACACTTTCGATGGATGGAACCATCTTTTTTATTTGCATGGCCATTTCGGTTTCAAAAAGGGTAGGGGCGCCAAAACTGGTTCCTTTTGCTGCGGTTTTCTGAATGGCCATGATCACATCGGGATGTGCGTGTCCCAAGATCATTGGTCCCCACGAACCAACATAGTCGATGTATTCGTGACCGTCGATGTCGAAAACCTTGGCGCCTTTGGCACTGGCGATAAACAACGGATCGCCGTCAACACTTTTAAACGAACGGACAGGCGAATTTACTCCGCCCGGAATATGTTTTTGAGCTTCCTGAAAAGCTGCAATGCTTTGGGTGTAGTTTTTCATTTTACAGTTCTTTCACGATATCCTGGGCATGATACGAAATGATGATGTCTGATCCTGCACGTTTGATGGAAGTCAGGATTTCGCGCACCATCCGTTTTTCGTCGATCCAGCCATTGGCTGCTGCTGCTTTCACCATCGAATATTCGCCGCTCACATTATAGGCAGCAATCGGAATATTGAAAGTGGTTTTTACACGCTGAATCACATCGAGATAGCTCAATGCAGGTTTTACCATCACAATGTCGGCGCCTTCTTCGATGTCGAGTGCCACCTCGCGCAAAGCTTCGTTTCCATTTGCAGGATCCATCTGGTAAGTTGAACGGTTTCCGAATTTCGGAGCGCTCTCTGCAGCTTCGCGGAAAGGACCGTAAAAGCTGGAGGCATATTTGGCCGAATAAGCCATGATGGGCAGATTGTAAAATCCGTATTCGTCGAGCGCTTTGCGGATGACACCTACGCGTCCGTCCATCATATCGCTCGGGGCAACCATGTCAACACCTTCCTGAGCAAGCGAAACCGATTGTCGGGCAAGGGTTTCGATGGTCAGGTCGTTGTGTACATCACCATCTACAATGGTTCCGCAATGACCATGAACCGTGTATTCGCAGTTGCAAACATCGGCAATTACATATAAATCGGGCAAGGCCTTTTTTAAAGCACGAACGGCTTGCTGCACAATTCCGTTGTGTTCGCAGGCCACCAGACCGTGTTCGTCTTTGTGTTCAGGAATACCAAACAGAAGGACTGCCTGAATACCAATTCCATACAAACGACGACATTCTTCCACCAGCATGTCAACCGAAAGTTGCGAATTGCCCGGCATTGATGAAATTGGGTTGACAACTCCGGTTCCGGGGCATACAAAAAGAGGCATGATCAGATCGTCGCGGGTAAGAATTGTTTCGCGCACCAAATTTCTTAAAACAGGGGTTTGTCTTAATCTCCTGAGTCGTGTTGTTGGAAAAGACATAGTTAATTGTTTATAAGTTGTTTCTTCTGAAAATAATTGATAATTGCTGACGAAATTCCCTGTGAATTTGCCATACCGGCGGTAATTAGCGGTTCGAGCCCACTTCGGATAACTTCTGCGGAAGTGGTCTGCCCGATGCAAACCAACCGGAGGGTAGCTGTGTCCATTTTTTCTGAAACCAGTTTTAGCAAATTACTGCATCCGGAAGGACTGGTGAGTATAATCATATCGTACTGATCCTTAACAATCAGTTGCAAAGTGTTTTCGTTGATGGTGGCCGGAATGACTGTTTCATAAAAAAGCACCCTTGTACAGATGGCTTTTTTCGAGATTTTATCTTCGATTACCGACCGTGCAAGGTTTCCAATTGGGAAAAGAACCCGTTCGCCAGGGCTTACGCGATGGTAAAAATCGGTAGAAAAATCTTCGGCAGTATTTCCCAGATTGATAAATTCGGCAGATGTACCATAACATTCGAGGTGAGCGGCTGTTTTTTTACCAACTACCGCTATTTTCAAATGTTCGGGTAAGCCATAATTGTTCTGAAGGTCGAACAGACGGGCGAAGAAAAATTTCAGGCCATTCGGGCTGGTAAATACAATCCAGTTAAATGATTCGAGATTTTTAAGCTGCAGCCATGAAAATTCATCAAGCGGCAGCGGGCGAATTTCAATGGTTGGCATTGCAATCAGGGTGGCCGATTCTTCCGATAAAAGGCTTTCCAGTTCGGCTGACTGTCCAGCCGGACGGGTTGAAATGAACACCTTATCTTCAAGTAATTTGCTCATTTTGTTTAGTTTGTAGGTTTGATTGATTTTATTTGGTTCAAAATTCCGAGCGCTCCTTTGGCAAGCATTTTTTCTGCCATTTGAACTCCCAGTTCAGCGCCTTTGCTTATTTCACCTGAAATGGTCTCGTTGATAAACTGGCTTCCATCAACCGAAGCGACAAATCCGTTCATGGTTAAAATACCGTTTTCAATTTTCGAGAAACAACCCAGTGGAACCTGGCATCCTCCCTGTAAATGTGCCAGAAAAGCACGTTCGGCAGTGATGGCATTCCATGTTTCTATGTGATTAATTTTTTCCATCAGAAATTCAACTTCAGGATCATTTAAACGGATTTCGATGGCAATTGCACCCTGACTAACAGCCGGTACAATTAATTCAGGATCAATTATTTCGGTAATGTATTTTTCAAGCCCAAGGCGTTGCAATCCGGCTGCAGCCATGATCATTGCATCGCAATAACCATCTTCCATTTTTTGCAGACGCGAATTGACGTTTCCGCGAATATCTTTGATGATAATCTGATTGTTCATTTTCATTAACCCGGCCTGGCGGCGCAAGCTGGAAGTGGCCACCACATCGCCGGCTCCAAGTTCCGACAGCTTTTTGCCATCTTTACTAACCAGTGCATCACGAAATTCTCCACGCTCCAGTACTGCGCCTAATTTTAGTCCTTCAGGCAAGGCGGTTGGAAGGTCTTTCAAGCTGTGAACAGCCAAATCTACCGATCCATCGATCAGCGCATTTTCAATTTCTTTGGTGAATAAACCCTTGTCTCCGATTTTTGAGAGCGCAACATCGAGAATTTTGTCACCTTTGGTTTTTATAATTTCCAGTTCAACCTGAAGTTCAGGAAATAAGATTTCGAGCGTGGCTTTTACCTTTTTTGCCTGATACAGTGCTAATTGGCTGCCACGAGTGCCTATTCTAATGTTTTTTTTCATTGAGATCGATCAAGAACAAACCTAGCGGGTTTGCTGTCTAAAAATTTTAGACGAATTTAAATAAATCATTGATGGTTTTTAACGAATCGATGTTTTTTCCGTTATCCGTTAAATCTTTCAGGTTTTTTATCAGCAAACGGGTGTAACGATGGGTCAGGTGTTTGGCATAATCATCCACAATTTCCTGCATTTCCGGAGTGCTTAATTTACGATAAGTCGATAATTCTTCAAGGTTTATTGCCTGAAGATTGGTGGTTATTGTGTTAATAGCAGGACGCAAGGAGCGGCTTGCAAGCCATTCGGTATAGTCTGACACTACTTCATCAATTATTATCTGTGCTTTGGCTACACTATCTTTTTTCTTTTCGGAAGTTTGACTTACTATTTTTTGAAGATCGTCAACACTGAGAACGCTGACGTTTTCCAGCGTTGCCACTTCATTGTCAATGTTTCTGGGAACCGACAAATCGACATAAACCTGGGGTTTATTGCATCTCAGTTCAAGCGAATTCATTACCATTTCTTTCGTGATCAGCGGTGTGGGCGCTGAAGTGGCGATCAGGATGATATCACTTTCGTGCAGTGAATCTTCAAAATGATCGAAGGGAACTGTTCCTCCATTGTATTTGGCGGCAGATTTTTCAGCCTTTTCGTGGGTTCGGTTGGTAACTGTAACCTTGGTAACACCTTTTTTTACAATATTTTGTAATGCCAGATTCCCGGTTTCTCCGGCTCCGATCAGCAATACACTTTTATCGTTTACCCCATTGAGCAGGCACGAACACATTTCGACAGCGGCACTACTTATTGATGTGATACCAAGCTTGATACCTGTTTCGGTGCGGACACGTTTCCCCACCTCAAACGATTTCTGGAAAAGGCGCATCAAAACTGCATCGGTCAAAGCGGCTTCGGTGCACCTGATGTAAGCTTCCTTTACCTGACCAATGATTTGATCTTCGCCAATTATCAGCGAATCAAGACCCGAAACAACTTCGAACAAATGACGCACCGCTCCGGTATTCGACCGGTGATAAAAGTAGTGCCAGCAATGGTCGGTGACATTTTTGAACTTTTTAATCACTTCATACACCAACTCAAAAGCGGTTTGGTTGTCGTGAACGTCTTGCGAAAAGTAAATTTCTGTTCGGTTGCAGGTCGAAATCAGCACCAAATCGGAGATTTCAGTTTCCCGTTGCAACATTTCAGAAAAGGGAATAATTTCCTCTTTTGAGAATGAAAACCTTTCGCGGATTTCGAGAGGTGTTGTTTTATAGCTAATTCCTATCAGGCCAATCATGTTTTTATCTTTATCTAAATAGCTAATGTGATATTCATTAATAGCAAACCATAAAACAGACTTCAGGAGTTTATGTTTCCAAAAAGTCAGCTATTTTTATGGAAAATGCTTGAATCGGGGTATTAGCTGCAAGATGGCGGTGGCCGGCAGAAATTATTTTCAGAAGTAAATAAATGTCGGGTATTTATATCGTGAACGAAATAAATCAGCTTTTCTTTTTGACAAATTGCTGGTGACTGAGTAGAAATAACTGCATAACTATCAGCCTTTTCCTGAAATTTGTAATCGTGGAATTGAAAAGTGAATTCGGTTGTCTCAAAGGTTTTCGTTTGAGGTTCAACCTGAATGTTTTTTACCGGAAGTTGTTGCTCTGGTTCGCTATCGGAATTGCCCTTGAACATACCTGTAGCGAAGCCGAAAAAGTAGAAAACGGCCATTAACAGATAAGGTAGCGGACTCGATAATATTCCAAATAGAAACACAGGCAGCTTGTTTAGTTTAAATTTTTGTCATTATTTTTCTGACAACGCAACAAATTTAATATTTCTAAATGAATAAAGGCTATTCTGTTGATTGATCTTTGTCAATCAACAATTTGAGATTTCAAGTATAAATTACTGTCACCATAACTCAGGAAACGGTAACTGTTTGCCAGTGCATGTTCGTAAATGGTGCGCCATTCGTTGCCCAAATACGCAGAAATAAGCAACAACAACGTACTTTGCGGCTGGTGAAAATTGGTAATCATACCGTCAACAATTCGAAACTGATATCCAGGAGCAATAATAATTTGCGTGGATGCCGAAAGAAAATCAGTTTGATGTGTGTCCAGTAATCCAATCAGCGCATTTAAAGCTTCTTTATACTGAATGTTATTTTCTTTTTCCTGATAGGCTTCCCATTGCGAGACCTTCAGTTCAGCTAGCTTTATTTCAGGATTATTTATTGCCTGAACGCCCAGCCAGTAGATACTTTCCAGGGTTCTGACAGAAGTTGTTCCAACGGCGATTTTCTTTCCGGAGTGTTGAAGGAGCTGATGGAGAAAATCGCGCCGGATGTAAAAATGTTCGGAATGCATGTCGTGACCCGAAATGGTTTGGCTTTTCACCGGTTGAAATGTTCCGGCTCCAACATGCAGTGTCAGTTCTGCCAGTTCGTGCCCATCGTCTTTCAAATGATTGAAAACTTTCTCAGTAAAATGCAAACCTGCGGTAGGAGCTGCCACCGAACCTTTAATTTTTGAATAAACAGTTTGGTAGCGTTCCAGATCACTTTGTTCGGTTTCGCGGTTCAGATAGGGGGGAATAGGCAACGATCCTGCATTTTCAATGATCCGGGAAAACTCAAAATAAGGATTGTTCCAGCTAAAGCGAATCAGGCTTTTGTTATTTTCGGGATCGGTTTGTTCAGCGCAAAGCTCAATTTCGGTTTCATCGATTCTGATTATTTTTCGCAATATTTCGCCTTTCCATTTCTTCTGGTTGCCGATCATGCATTTCCAAATACATGATTTGGTGGTCTGAAAGGCAATCTGGTAATCGGAAGGTTCAACCGGATCGAGGCAAAAAACTTCGATTTTAGCGCCGGTTTCTTTCATAAAATGAAGTCTGGCGCGGATAACTTTGGTGTTGTTGAAGACCAGCAGACTATTCGCAGGAAGGTATTCCGACAGATTTCGGAATTGTGCATCCTGAATTTGTCCATCATTCCAAACCAGCAATTTCGACTGATCGCGTTCGGCCAGCGGATATTTGGCAATTTTGTCATCCGGTAATTCGTAGGCATAATCGCTGGTGGAAATGCCTGTTACCTGTTCGAGTAGTTTGTTTTTGTTTTCCATAGAATTGAAGCCGCCAAAATTACAGTTTTCAAGTCTTTTTTATCGTAGTTTTGTGTAAAATTTCTCAAAATGATAAAAGCTGGAGACAAAGTAAAATTTTTAAACGCTGTAGGCGGCGGTGTTGTAAAATCAGTGATCAACAAAACAATGGTCAGTGTGGAAGATTACGATGGTTTTGAAGTTCCTACCCTGATTAGCGAACTCGTGATTTTGGATGATGCGAATTCGATGAATGCAGAAAAACGTCAGGCAAAAATTCGGGCAAATGAAAAGAAAGAAGTTGAAGCACCCGTCAAAAAAGAGTTGCCAAAAGCCGAACCAAAATACGTTTCAGGAAAAGATGCCCCCGATTTTTACATGGCTTTTGTTCCGCAGGATTCGAACAATCCGGTAGAGGGCGAACTGAAAGTTTACATGGTGAACGACAGCAATAATTTTGTGCTTTACAATTACAGTCACCTGAAAGATAAACTTTACAAAAGTGTTGAATCGGGGAAAATGAACCCGAACAGCAAACGATACCTTGAAAGTTTTAGCCGTTTTGATCTGAACGAATTGCCTGACTTTCAATTTCAACTTGTGTTTTTCAGGGAAGAATCTGCAAAACTGGAAGCGCCGCTTGTAAAATGTTTGCGCCTGAATCCAGTGAAATTTTACCGCATGAATAGTTATTCCAAAACTCGTTTCTTCACGCAAAATGCAATGATTTTTCCTTTGCTTGGGCCGGATATGGAAGCAGAAATGGCAAAATTAACAGATACAGATCTGACACAGATCACGCTTGACAAAGAGGAACCAAAAGTGGAGGTGAAACGAACTGTTTCTCCTGATTTGGTGGAGGTTGACTTGCATATTCACGAATTGCTTGAAGATACACGCGGACTTTCGAACCACGAAATGCTTGAAGTTCAACTGGGACGTTTTCGCAACGAACTTGAATCGGCCATTGCCAACGGAATCAAACGTATCGTTTTCATCCACGGCATTGGAAACGGAACACTGAAACAGGAACTCCGAAAAGAACTCAGCACCAAATACAAAAAATATTATTTCCAGGATGCCAGTTTCAAGGAATATGGATTTGGGGCAACGATGGTGATTCTGAAAAACGCATAGAACGTTTATAGTCTCTGTTGCGAAAACCTTGGTTATTGAGTATTGGATATTGGGGCTTTTTAAATATCCAATTTCGAATATTCAATATTCAATATCCAAATGAGAACAAACTTGGAACCTGAAACTTGAAACTTGAAACTTTTTTGAGCATCTTTGCCGCGCAGACCGCTCTATCGCTGCCTTGCCTCCGGGTGGGGGAGTGGAAAGTCCGGGCAACGCAGGGCACCATGCTTCTTAACAGGAAGGCGGGCGAAAGCTTGCAGTAAGGTAACAGAAAATAACCATCCGTCAGCTGACGGAAACGGGTGAAAAGGCGAGGTAAAAGCTCACCGGTGGTTGTGGCAACACAATCAGCCGTACTTCTGATGGGTTGCAAAGCCAAATATATCACGATTTTCCGGTACGCCGGAATACAGAACGGCCCGTTTTGATTCTTCGGAAGTCGTGAGGGGTAGGCTGCTGGATCGGGTAAGTGATTACCCGGGTAGATAAATGATGGAGGTTTCTCCCGAGCAATCGGGGGAAGACACAGAACCCGGCTTACAGGTTTGCGTTTTTTATAAATTAAACAAGGCGATCGTCGAAAGATGATCGCCTTGTTTGGTTTTAACGGTATTGAAGGTTGACTGCACTATTTTATACCAAGAACAAAAGGGAACAAACCTTTCGGATTATTCCCTTTTATATCAATCTTTTATCCTTGTTTTTTGCTGAGTTACTTTAAAGTTCGCGGATTTTAATGTTGCGGAACCATACAGGGTAACCATGATCCTGAAGGCCGATGTATCCTTCTTTCGCGATGCCTTCTGTGAATCCGGGGAAGGTTTTAAATTTGCTGTTATTCACCAGTGCATCCCATTCAGGAGTCCACAAACTGTATGAAACTACTTTTACACCATTTTGGATGTGGGTAACCTGTCCATTATTTACTTTGATTACGATGGTATTCCATTCGCCAACTGGTTTTACTGTTTTCGGATCGGCAGGCAACATGTCGTACAATGAGCCGGCCAGGTGGCTGTCAATTTTGTTGTCGGATGCATCTACATTGTCGAGTACCTGAACTTCAGGAGCAGCGTAATAAATTGGTTTTCCCGGAACTTCGCGCACATTGTAGAAAATTCCTGAATTGGCTGCTTTGCTGGCTTTCCAGTCGATAGAAAGTTCGAAGTTTTTGAATTTTTTGCCGGGATAAAGAATGTCGCCATTGGCACCCTGTCCCGGATTTTTACCTTCGCCTAGTAATACTTTCATCGCGTTTTCTTCAATTACCCAGTTTGCAGGCATTGCTGTGCCGTTGCATTGGCGCCAGCCATCGAAGTTCTGGCCGTTAAACAACAAAGTCCAGCCTTTCTTTTTCTCTTTTTTCGATAGTTTGTTCACTGTTTGTGAAAATCCGGGCAGTGCAATCAGTAATGCAACTGCCAATGAAAAAGTCATAAAAATGTTTCTCTTCATGATTGATTTTTTAATATCCCTGGTGGGGGACGAATGATTTATTTGTGTTTAGGAATTACAGTCAGCAAAAGTAGGGATTTGGATCGGCAATCCTAACACCGGTTGTTGTATTTTAAATCAAAAAAAACCACGGATTCCACAAATTTTTACTGATAATAAATCAGTGTCAATCTACGAAATCCTTGGCAAGAAACTTTCTTGCATTGTGCAATACTAATTTCAAATCATCAAATCATCAATTCAATATTCAATTCACCTTTTTATGATTTTCTCGGTAAAAATGGATTTGTCACTTTGAATAATTACAAAGTAAATTCCTGAAGGCAAATCTCCAAGGTTAATGCTTTTTGAATTGGCTTCAATTGGTTCAACATTTTTCACTAACCTGCCATTCACATCAGTTAACCTTACCTTCAATTTTGAATAATTCAGGTTTTCAGGAAAACTTAAATGAATAATATCGGCAAAGGGATTTGGATAAACACTGAAATCTGCAGTATTCCCTATTTCTGAAATTGCCGTTGGGAACGTTACGTTCAGGTTAAAAACCATCCATTCTTTCGCTAATTTCTGATCAGACGCTACCAATTTTATTTGATGAATTCCGGCTGACTGATTTGGCGGGGTGCCTTTAAGTGTTCTCGTAGCAGGATCAAATGTCAGCCATGACGGGATGGCTGAATTGTTGCCCATAGAAACTGAATATGAAAGTTTATCCCCGACATCCGGATCAACAAAACAATCGGCAGGAATAACAAACTGATTTGCCTTGTTCGTTACAAACACCTGATCACTCAAAAAGTAATTTATTTCAGGCGGATCGTTGATGTTTAAAACCATTAAGGTAATCTTTTGAATAACTGATGATTCCGAGTCACTACCTATTACAGTAAAATTATGAATCCCGACTTCATTGTTTCCCGGACTTCCTGAAAGAAGGTTCAAATCAGGATAGAAAGTAATCCAGCCAGGCAGGTTTTCAAAACTTAACGATACAGGGTCTCCATCTTTGTCGATGGCTTCAATGGCGTAAACATAAACATCGTTCTGCATGACGAAATTGGCAGGTTTGCTCATAAATACCGGCAACTGATTTGAACCCTGCGTTTTCAAGGTCAGGCTCTTTTGGTAATTGGCACCCAATTTATCTGTAACCCTGACCAAAATGTTCCAGCTTGATTTTGAAGGATCATTAAACGGACTGGCAAGTAACAATTTATTACCATTGATTTTTACAAGGCTGTTGCCATCGTCGTTAACTGCATTACCTGTTACCAGACTGAAAACATGCGAATCACCTGCATCCTGATCTTCGGCAGTGAGTTCACCGATAATTGTATTTGCTGCCGAATTCGGATCGAAGGTGTTCTGCGACAGGGAAATATTTGTAGGTGCATCGTTTTTGTCGATCAATGAAATGGTAAATAACTTGTCAGCAGTTCCACCTTTCTTATCGTCAGCACGTGCTTTTATCAGATAAACACTTCGAGTTTCATAATCAAGTGCCAGTGCGGTCATAAGTTTATCTCCTTCTGTTTTGAAAAGGGTATAATCAGTGCCAGGCTCTTCTACCAGACTGTAAACATGTGTTTCATTCGGGTTTTCGGTAACCGTACTAAAACTACCTACCAAAGCGGAACCCAAATTTTCATCCACTTTACTATTCGACAGAAGTATGTCGCTTGGGATATCATTGCTGATTGCAATATGTATCGTATAAGTTGTACTGCTTTTGTCGGCTGCTTCAACAATAAACGAAACAGGTTTTGTAAAGTCAATGGAAGTCGATCCACCAGCTTTTTCAATGTAGTTAATGAAAGCTTTTGCGTAGGGAGAAATAGTAAATGTCGCAACAACCGCAGCCAGGTTTGCACTCCAGTGTTGTTTGACAAAAACATCGGTACCAGTAAAAATGGTTGCGCCAACTTGCTGGTTGATTGCAAAACTCAGTAACTGCTTTTCGCTGCTCAGAACGGCTTCATCCTTTGTTGCGACCGACAATGGGATCGTTACCGAGGCGTCACGCTGATCTGCTGCTTTTATCAGTACATTGAATACATCGCCTTTGCGGAAATAAATCTCGCCTTTGCTTTTCAGCTTGTTGCCATCAATTATAAACCTCCAGTTATCCAGATCGTTTGTTCCGTTGCCCCCCACCAGGCTGAATGTGTGACTGTCGCCGACATTCGGATCAACCGCATTGATTGTGGCGATACTGGTATTTGCTGCTGCCAGTGCAGGTGTCACAATGTTTGAAAGATAAATGCCCGTTGGAGCAACATTTACATTGGCAGCGGTAATCATAAATGGATTAAGCGAAGTGCCTAAGTTCCCGTTTACCGAGAACTTAGTGCTTTCTTTCGCTGAAATTTCCAGATTTTCACTTTTGTCAAATACCCTGAAAGTGACATCATCAATGGGCGAATTGCTGTACACCATCAGGAAAACGAAATAGTCGTTTACCGCCGGAATGTATTTCACATTGGTTATTCCGCGACATTCGCCGTTGATAAATGCGCCGACCATGTCGTTTACATCTTTGGAATCAGAACCTTCGAAATGCAGTTTTCCGGTAATGGTCATCGAATACAGGTATTCGTGTGAATCAAAACTCCAGGTTGGCTGCGCTTGTACAATAAATGTCAGACAGGAAATAAAACCTGCTAAAGCTATTTTTATAAATCTACTTGTCTTCATAACTTTTAGTTTTAACGGTTTTTGGTAATTTTCACTGTTTCAACCGATTTTCCGGCGCTTAGCCTGACGTAATACATCCCAGCTGAAACTGCTGTCCCGTTGCCTGATTTCCCATCCCAAACAATCGACTTAAGTCCCGGATCTGAAATCCCATCGAAGAGTTTGTTGATTACTCGTCCGGTCAGGTCCATGATTTCCAGTTTCATTAAACCACCTGCAAAATTGTAATCGATGGTCAAACCTTCATTGAATGGATTCGGATAACAGTTCAGTGTTGCGTTTGCAATCAACTCGCCGTTCACTCCTGTATATTGCCCTTTCAGTGTCAATATCTGCGGAGACAGTGTAGAGCCGTAAACTGCATTCTCGGCATACACTTTTGTTTCTTCAATCAAATAGGTGTTTCCTGAAAGTCCGTCGTACAGTCTGAATTGCACCTGTTGTTCGGTTTTGTCGTTGCTGACATTCAGGAAGAATGGGGAATAATCAATGCCCGCATTTGTGATCGGCACTGTGTATCCGTGACATTCTTTGTTGATGAAAGCTCCGAGTACCATTTGATCGTTGATAAGTACTTCAGGAAATTTACTTGTTTCAAGACGTGCAATCACCGACATGTTGCCTTCATATTTTACCAGATTGGCTGACCAACCGGAAGGAGGAGTCGATTGTTTCTCAATCTTCGCATCCTTTAGCAACGAAGTGTTCGGATATTTCAATGTTGCTGTTTTTCTGGTTTTTATCATGTAACCAAATCCAGGCTTCATAAATTCAAGTGTGCCAATCCATCCAACCCTTTGGTCAAACATCGCAAAAGCATACTGACTTTTGATGATTTCCTCTTCAGATGCACTGTACAGCCGGAGCGCCTCATTAACATCCATCAGCAAATCAGGAATATACGCAACGTGGTTCCACCCGCTGGCCAAAGTCATCTGATGTGCTTCAGGCTCAATATAAGTACCATTGTATATAAGCGTATCGGCTTTACTTACTTTGATCTGATACATCAGATTGTTATTGATTGATTCAATTCCTCCGAATGACCATCCAAGCAGCGGATCGTAGTTGTTAAATCCACCTCCGTGTGTTTTTATCTGATCATTTGGTTTTGATTCGATCGATGCCATAAATGTATTCAGGTTGTTCTGGTCGGGCGACAATTTGTTGAACGATAACCAGTTCCAGCCTGCTGCCAGCGGAATATAGCTTCGGTATAAATTGATGGCGGTAAAAATCACCGGATTTTTGGTAGTTCCATTCACACCGTTCGGGACAAAAACCACATCGTCTGGCAGCACTCTGTCGAGAATCTGACCTGCACTGGCATCCCAAACCCTGAAGGTGAGTTTTTCTCCGTTGGTATTTCCATAAACATTCATGAACACCATGTACGAATCCAAATCTTCAAGGTAACGAATGTTTGCAACACCCCTTATTGAATCGGTTCCTTCTTTAAAGGCGGCCACCATGTCGAAGACATCTGTTGATAGAACGCCTTCAATCTTAATTCTGCCAACCATGTTCATGGTATGTTCGAATGCTGACGGATTTACTTTCCAGCTTGGAGGAGTTTTGAAAACCTTTACGCTGACCGGTAATTTCTCGTCAAATCCATTTGCGGTGCGGAGGATAATATCCGCATTGTATTCGCCAATGTTGATGGCAGGGTTGATCGTAAAGGTGATCACCCGGGTCGATTCAGGATTAATTACTCCGGTTGAAGGAGATGCCGACAACCATGGCGGAAGACCTGTGATTTCGAAGCCGATTTGTTGCCCGCCGGTGTTTTTAATGGTCGATTCAAAGGTCATGGTTTTGTATAGTTCCTTGATGAAACTTCTGCGTTCATCTTCCCAACGTACCTGGTTGCGGCTCACATAAGCAGTCCAGGTTACCGGCGATGCCATGCGGTTTCCATATTTGTCTTCCACACCCTGAACAGTGATTTCGATGATGTTCTTCTCCAGTTGCGGGAATAAATACGATTTTGGATCGAGTATGATTTCATCTTCAGATGCCACATAATCATACGCGATGCTTTGAACTGGCCGCACGTCTTTCATGTTTGGCGCATCGGTTGAAAACGCGTTTCCGCCACTTGGCACCGCATTTTTTGCATTTGTATCTGCGACAAAATTTTTCAGTGAAGTCTGTTGTTGTACCACTCCAAGTGCATCCTCAAAATATCCTTCAAGCGGAAGGTAAACCAGCAATCCGGTTTCATCGCCCTTCAGTTTGGAATTCATATCCATACGAATCTGAGTGGTTGTTTTAGCCAAATCCCATAAACGGAATTCATCGAGTTTCCCGGTGTAAAAACGATCCTGTCCGGTACCATTGACATTGTTCCATTTGCGGACCCCCAGGTACATTTTACCACCGGCTATACCACCAACAATTGTATTTTCCTTTTCATGCTGAGGCTGTCCGTCGATAAATGAAGTAAGATTGCCACGACGTCTGACAACCATTGCAAAATGATGCCACGAATTGTCAAAATAATCGGTGGTAACTACTTCAATCTTTTTACCCTGGCTTGAAACCCATATTTTTCCATCAGGAGTTGCATAGACACTTAATGTTTTATCCATCAAATTTTTACCTTCTTTTCCATCACCCTTCTGATTGGAGAACAGTGTTACAGTATCAGCCGGATTGTTGTCCTTAAACCAGAATTCAAGGGTATAATCCATTTCAGGAATAATGGCAAAGTAGCCGGTATTAAATTCAAGAAAGTTCTTCCCGGTGAAATTCCAGGACGATCCGCCGGGGAATGCTCCCCATGGAGCATTGACTTCTATATGACGATTGGCGGCCTTGTCAATTGCCAGTTTCCCAAAAGCTTCATCCAAAGGCCAATATCCGTAAAGGCTGACTTCGTTGCCCGAAAGTGCAGTATATTGTCTGGCATATACATCGCCGAGTGAAAGATATTTCGACCAGATTCGCAACTCATGCATACTTCCTTTAAAATAACCGCCTTCATTAACGGATGATTTGCCGATATATACTTTCCCTGAGTTATTAAATACCACATTTGCACCCCTTACTTCAAGAATGATTTTGTCGTTCTGATAAATAAATATGTCGCCGGTTTCGTAATCGAAAACGTAGGCCAAATGTTGCCAGGCTTCGGCAGGTACGGTCAGACTAAACTGGAATGGCACTTCATATTTTACATTTCCAATTTTGAAATAGGTTTTAAACCCGGTCGTTAATCCAATCTCCAGATTGGTGGCCGGATCGTTGCCCTGCGATAAAAGCACTGAACTTCCATAATTGTCGGGTTTTACCCAGAGTTCAGCAGTAAACGATTTATTACTGAAGTTAATTCCTGCCGGGATGGAAGCATAATCGGAAGTTCCGTTAAAACGCAGGTAAGCTTCGTGTTTTAAAAGGTAATAATTTAATGTTCCTTTTACATCGAAATTAAACTGGGTCAGTAAACTTCCTTCAATGGGTTCGTTAAACCGGATGCTGATGTTTTCATCTACATTCAGTATGCCATCGGCAGGCTGCGGCGTACCAAAAACCTGCGGTCGCTGACCATCGAGGATACCAGAAAGAATGACTGATTCATTTTCGGAATAATCGGTACAGGTAGATACCACTCTTATATCATAGGCGCGGTCCTTCATGTTGGTCATATCCCAGTCGAATGTCACAAATGGCTGGTCGTTAATAAGCAATGTATCAGGAATTTCATCTTTGTTTGCCAGCAAAGGGTTGTTTACGAAATACTTTACCGGAACCCAGATATTTCCTGAACTCGCCTTGTATTCAAACCTTAAACTTTGGAATGACTGATGACCCAGATTATATTTGCCGATGCGAACAGTCAAGGTATCCTTATCGCGCACGTTCACCACAAAATTATTCAATGGTTCAAGAATCTCGGCATTGGTACAGGCCGGTTGAAAATGCGCTGAAATGGATACTGTATCAGAAATCTCGGCTATAAAATCAGTAGGATCGAACTGACAGACGGAATGCAGGATTATACCAATATTCTCAAAATCCATAACAGATGGGTTACTTGGCTGAACAGTCACTAATTTGGTTACTGTAGTATTTGCTGGTACATAGATTAGCTTTTGCGAAAACTCACCATCGATTAATACCAGCGCCCCTTTTTGGTTGGTCCTTTCATCTACAATGAGGGCATACCACTGATCATCACCACTTTCGGTATTATTGGTAAGTTTTACATTAAACAGGGCAGCCTCTGTTGAGGGAACATTGAATATTTCCCTGGGCTCAGCGGTAATTTCAGGCTTCTCACGCTGAAGTGTTGCTTTATGCAAAACTACACTTTTGTTATTATCCTTGTAAAAGAAGGTTTGTTCCAGGCCTTCATAGGGGCACATGGTTTGTCCGCCAAGGGTTGAAAATATAGGACTCGAAATATCAAAACTGGAAACCCTGATATCACCTGGTTTGAAAAGAGCGCCTGCGTCCTTAACTTTATCGAGGAAACTTACATAAGGGATATAGGATAAACCTGCGGCCACAGCCATTACAGCCGCGCCGGCTACAATCGGAATACCGCCGCCTGCACTGTACGAAGCGGAAGCAGCCACTGCAATTCCACCACCAACCAATGCCACTCCTGCCCCAAGGCTTCCAAAATCATAACCTATTGGCATTGACATTTTGGTTTCAGCCAGATCAGTGGCTTTATAAACACCGTTCTGAACCCGGCGGAATACATTTATACTGTAATAATCACCTACATTCCCATCTGCGAGTGTATAACCGTATTCCATGGTTTGTGAAGAACTTTCACCGGAAGAAACGCCTAATGAATGCGAAATGCTTATTTCTCCCGTTGCAATAACTCCGGTGCTGTTAAACGTAAACCCAACAGATCCCTGAGCGCCGAAATGCATGTTTTTGGTTCGCGACTCTTCTTTGCTGTACGAAATGGTTTGAACCTCCTTCCGGCTGATAGCGCCAACAGCACCATCAAAAGAAATGTTTTGTTCCAACACATTTTTCTTAATGGCCATTGCTTTTTCCGATTCGTTCAAGCGTATAGCGTCAATCCAGATTCCTATCTGTGTGTTATAATAACGGATCGAATCATTTTCATAAATAGTCCCGTTTCTGATCTTATTGATATCTTCCACAGTTATCTTTTCGGGCTTGAATGAATAAGTCAGAATGCTGTCAGTGGGCGTCATTTTATAGTATCCGTAAACCGTTGTATCGGCTGGAGTAGCCACTACTTTGTAACTGTGAGCAATTCCGTACCTCAGATCCGAAGCTGCAATTTCAGATTTGTATTTCAATTTTCCATCAGTTCTGAAAGAGGTAAGGAATAACCCATTTCTGCGGCTTTCAATTTCAGGAAGTAATTTATTTAAAATATGGGCCTGGGTATATTTAAAATAGGTATCCGAATTATCCGGATTCATGATGAAACCATCAACAATTCCGATGGTAAAATCATTCTTTTTTAATTCTGAAGTACCAAGGGCAACTATTCCATTTGTTGTGGCCAGATTATAAGGCACAATTTTAAGGAAATCGGTTTCGCCATAGAAATAATTATAGCTTTTGCCAATGTATATGTCGCCCATTGAACCAACCACTCCCGGATCGGAACTGGTTTCAATCCTTTCAGAAAATTCGTAGGTTTGAACATATTCACCTTCTTCATTGATCGAAGTTGAAAAGTTCAATCCGGTTTTTCCTGAATTTTTGGTATCCGTTTTTATTACAGGTCCGGCCAGACCGCCACCGGCACCTACTTCAACACCCAACAGAATTTCGGCGCCGAAACCGGATCCATTGTCGAAATTGGTTGAAAACTTGGAGCTTACAGAATAACTTGAACCCCTTTCAATGTATGCGGATGATTTTGATCCTGGCGGATCGTGCAAAATAATTTCAGGAATTTGTGGCCCTTTTGTATAGAAATTATTTCCTTTGGGGCGTTGGCCGATAATGTATGCCCGGTAAAACTCGCCTCCCGGTTTCCACGAAAAAGTATTGCCATCAACCGTAACATTAATTTGCATGGTTTTGGTGAACGAAGTTCCGTCGTTTTCACTTTTGGCGATATTCGGTACACCAACCTTGAATGAATGGAGTATTTCACCGTTCATTTCCGGTTTAAGCTGATATACTTTTTGATTCTCCGAAATGGCAAGATCATTGATAATCTTAATCTCGGCTTCTTTAACCGACTGGTAAGTATCTTTGCCTGAATCGAAATTGTGATATGACTCGAATACCGATATTTTGGGTGAATAGTTTTTCATCATCTCAAAAACCGGATATTTAAAATGATCTTCTACGTTTATAACAGTTTTAACTCCGTCAACCGGATTGGTGAAGTTAATTTCTTTCTCACCATAAAATACCTTGGTATCATCCTTATTGGTTACCTTTATTTCAGGTGGAGTCTGATAAATGTAGTTCAACTTGACATGATATTCCAGAGAATCGATCTTCTTATTATCTTTATCGACCAAATACTCCTTCTTTAACTTTGGGTTGACCGACAAATCAATCACCCGGTTTCCAAAGAAATTTTTCACATCGTTTGCCGCGTCATCATCGACATCAATATTTACAATCACAAATTTTTCAGGAATTAGTTTTGCAACAAACTCTCCGGAAGCCGCCGAAGTAAATATTTGTGTTTCGATTTGTGTCCGATTGACAAAGTGCTCTATATCTTTTGTCTTCCTGATATTCGGAGGATCTATTTTATTGACAATGGTGTAGGCCACTTTTGACGTACCCAGTCCGGCGCCAACATTGTCAAATGTTAATTCCGGATTCGAGCTGCTGTGGTCAAGCGTAATGGTTGCTTTTCCAATATTATTCACCGACTCTCCAAAACCAAAAGCGATGTTGTTACTGCTGGTTCCGCCAATTACACGCCCAACAACGGTAATTAATGTGGTATCGCTAAAGGCTTTTCCGAATGTCAGGTTCTGGTTAAAATCATGACGGATAATTGAATCGGGATGAGCTGCATCATAAGGCCAACGCCCGCCCAGATCGAAACTGTGCCCGTCTTTCCGGAGGCTGATAAAATGAGCTCCGATTGGAACCTGAACTTCAAAAAGCCCCTTTTCATTGGTCACTTCTTCTCTGGTATCCGGTCCGTAAATCGGTTGCCCGTCAAGCAAAATCTGAACTCCTTTTACACCCTTTGTCGTATTTCGGTAAACAACAGATCCGTTAACATTGAAAGATGAAATATCAATGAAGTTTATGTTGTTGTGAACGACCGCATTCTCGCTTAAAAACAATATCTTATATCCAGGATCAAATTCATGGGGAGCCAGCATGGGAGTGAATTTATAGGCAGAACCATCGGTTAAAAATGGCACACCCGGAATGATGTAATTCCCTTCCTTATCGGTAATTCCCCTGTTTCCCAACTGATCGATCGTTGGAAAAACAGAAGACCATGAAACACTTCCACCTTTAAAATCGCCATGATTTTCATTGAAATATGACCCATTCTTGGCAATATCGTAAATCCGCTGACCAAAACCTTCATTCATTCTGAGGTATGCATAAATACCATCTTCTTTTCCAAGTAAATAGCGGTTAAAATCACGCAGTATTTCGTCTTTCGGAAGTGCACGTTTCCAGATCCTTACTTCATCAATATTCCCGTTAAAATAGCTGGTATTCACTTTTCCTAAAAAAATGCTGTTGCCATTTGCCGTAATTGAATTCGTAATTGCTGCACTAACTGACAGCAATGTATCAATTGACTGACCCTGACCGTTTAAGGCTTTGATTGGAATGTACAACTTTGCGGTACTGCCATCATAAACTGCCGAAACATGAATGAATTTATCTGTTGGAACAGTGTATGGCAATTCAACAATTTGGGTACCCACTTTAAAGACGAATTTCTGGCTGGTGTAATTCAGTTCAAAGTTTGAACCTTTACCAAAAATTCCGGCATCCGCAGTGGACGAGAATTTCAGATAAGCCTGAAAGGTGAATCCTCCCGAAAAATCGGCATTCGTCCTTTGTGGAATTTCGATGAAGGATGAACCGGATAAACTTAAACTTTTTGAAGGCACTTTATCATCGGTAGAAGCTGTAATAACTACATCTTTTACCCCGTTACCGCCCGAGAAACTTACACGCCCGGTTATTGTGGCCAAAGGAGTGCGGAATCCAATTCCTTCTACGTTGGTATATCCTGAACGTTGTCCACCCGGAATACCTTTTGCGATGACGGTGTATTGATAAATTTCATTTGCTTCGGCATAAAAATCTTCCCATTTCCGTCCGCTGGCCACCACATTGTCAACCCAAACCGAATCTTTTTCATTGAGTTTTTTCCTGAAAATTTCGAAATGATTGATGATGGAAGAATTGTTTAAAATTTCCCAACGCAATTGAATCTGATCTGGGAAATAGCCTTTCGAAACAAATAATTCTCCGGGAAAAGTCCTGTCCATGTACAATGCATTGTATGGAAAACCAACCTGAAGTTTTGTAGTAGTCCCGCCTTTATACAGGTAAGGGATGGGAGAGCCCACATTGAAAGAGACATTCCTGTCGGAAAGTACTTTCTGGCCTGTTACGTTTCCAGTCATCACGGGCGATAAAACCTGCGCCCCGGAAATGTAAAACAAACCCATTGATAAAATAATCAATAGTAACCTTTTCATGGTGAAGCGTTAAGGTTACGTTTATATTTTGATGATGAAAATGACACCTGCATTCTCAGGACGAGTCTCAGAACCTCCGTTGTTGTTGATATTCAGCGTATGTGAATGGTTACCTGCAGACTTTGTATAAATGTTAGGATCATCACCAGAACCATCTGCACCTTGTGCACCATTGGTTGCAAATCCACGAACACCAATTGGATGTATATGAGCCCCATCAGTACTTGTATTCCCTGTATGATTATGGCTTGCAAAATTATCTGCCTGATAGGAGCCTACATTGTCGGCGGTATTTCCACCGGCGTATTTTGCTGTACGCGCAGCTCTGTCAGGATCAACTGTAGTTCCGTCAGCAATACCCCTTAAAAAATATCCTCGCAAATCGGGAACACGAAATTTCCCTCCATCATTTCCCCATGAAAAACCGATTGAATTATAGAGTTTCCCATACATTCCGGTGGTTGCATAAGAAGTTCCGTCACAATATACCCAACCTACCGGAATATTACTCTTGGGTCCGGCAAATGGTACAATTGTTCCGGATGGAACTCCATTTTCTGATGCCTTTGCATAAGGAACGGTGTTAAATTTATCATCGTAAATCGTAGTACCGTCAACCTCAACTTTAAGGTTGTCAGTAATATTTGCAAAAACCAGATTGCCAAAAGCTGTAGTATTTACCGACCCAATGGTTGCACTGAAAACACCAAAATTATCAGTTGCAATGTTTTGAGTCTCATTAAAGGTACCAATGGAAAACTTTACTGAAATAGTTTGATTTGCAATTGCGTTACCTTGAGGATCGCGGGCAATGCCCTGGAAGCCTATACCATTTTGTGCAAATAATGCAACACTTGTAAAAACCAAAAGGAAAAGTAAAATTGTGGATTTCATAATTGATGTTTTTAGAGTTTATAAAAATTTTGAGAGAAAAGTTCTGAATTGAATTATATAATGTCCGCAAAGACATATTTTGCCAATGAGAATACGATGTGAAAACAGATTGAATTATTATGAGGATGGTTTGAATTTTGGTGGCATAGGCATTGAAATTTGCGGAATTTATTTCTTGTTAAAATGCTAATAAGGCAAACTTACGGAGATTTAATTGAAATGTTCGCATATTAAGATGATATTATCTTTTATTGTTTGATTTTTAATATTTTATCCGTAAAAGGCAGTATGATAATTGATTGATTCTAATTTTTTGGCGTTTTAAATTGGAATAGAACGAAAAGGCAGGATCTATTCTGATTTTTCGAAGTTGTTGAAAAGAGATATTTCCTGATGATTTGAAATGGCGCTGAAATGAAAATCAAGGTCAGAAACCTCCACACTCCCCCAAAAAAAAGGAGGTTAGAAACCTCCGCACCCAATTCCCGCTATTTGACTTATCCGAATGGTTTTACTCTATCATAAATTCAAATTCGCAAGGCGCATAATTGGTCATGTATAAACTTTCGGTAGGCAGTTTTTGAAGCGCGCCTCTCAACTGTGTCCATTTATGGGTGGAAATACCCGATCCAATTTTGATTGTGTCGCTGCCAAATATATAGGTCGCAAATTCTCCGTTTTTCATCAGCCAGGCATTGTCGATCCCCTGTTTTTTATTCACATTGCTCAGTGTACCGCCCATGCGAAAACCCAGTTCCAAAGTCACCGGCAAATTCTTCGGACCATCAACAACTACTTTTACAGTTGCTTTTCCTTCTCTTTCGGTAATATAAATTTTTGTACTGAGGGTTTGAACTTCCGACTGTGCCCTTTCAGTTCGCGGAACCTGTCCCCAGGCCTCTCCTTCAGCAGGAATTTTCTCTTTGGGAAGTGGCTGATAATAGGGCCCGTAAATCGCCGATGACAAACCATAGGTATCGCCCTCATTTTCCATTTTCTGACTTTGAAACTGTCCCTTTCCAAAAAAGGAAGCTGAAAGCCGAACCGCTTCAAGTGCCGCCTGACCTTTAAAGTAGGTGAAGAAAGTGCTGTTGTTGGTCAGTACCGACATGTCAACATTTCCTTCCCTGATGCGCGCTATATCGGAGTATTTGAAATATTTGTGATAGCTGGTCGGCAGGGGAGTTGGTTCGGGCAGACTATTGAACAATGATGAATCTGAAAGGAAATAGGGCAGCATATAACTTAAATCCTGAATCGGAACATTGTTTTTAATATAGTTTACCATTCCTGAATACCGGCTATCCTTGTCGTGAAGCGCCATGTAATTATAAGCAAGGTAGTAGCCCGACATATTGCTGATGCGGTATTTGTCCTGCCTGTGTGACGATTCTGTTACAATTTCGCCGTTTGCGTGGACATAATAAAAGGTCATGTCAAGGTTTTTGCGAATATCATCGTAAAGATTTTCGTAGCCCATTTTCTTTGCCATTTCAATCAGGCTTCTGTTGGTAACCGGTGTATAAACCGCTGTACTTCGTTCGTGGTATTGTCCATCCGGATCAATGTCGATTTTCTCGGCCAGCCATTGGTCAACCCTTGCTTTATATTTTGGATCAGGAAAAAACGAGTCGATCCAGGCCAATGCTCCTGAAATAACCCAGCGGTGATTGGGCGTATGAACTCCACCGACCGAAAGCGCTTTTCCTGCATTAAGTAGGTATTTTTTCATTAAATCAGGAAATTCACCATAGTTAAGTTGCTTGTTTCTCAGCATCATTGAATAAGCCAAAGCCAGCGGATAGATTGTAAATCCCAGATCGGGAGTTGAATGGAAGTTGGTCGATATCAGGTCGATCGTGCCATCGTCATGTTGCAGGTTCAAGAGTCCGCTGGCCGCAATTGTCATTCGATCGAGCAGCTCTTTCGACCGGTAATATTTTGATTCAGGTGAAATATAGCTGCACATCAGTTTTTGTATCAGGTCTGAAGTCTGAATGGGCGACACCACGCTATCGCCATTGAATAAGGCTCCGTAATAAACTGAATTTTTGTCTGTCCATTGACTGTTTAAGGCATTGGTTATGTTGTTGTCATTTAGTTTTATAAGCTCCGAAAGCAATTCTTTTTTGTTATACGGAGGAACGATCGCACTTGCATTTGTAAATAAGAATATTAGTAAAACAGAGAATATTTTCTGACTGGTTTTATTTCTGATGTTGATCATCGTGTATGGTTTTATTATTTGGTTATAAAACTTCCGGTAATGTATTTTTCCATGATTGGCTTCCCGATTTCAATGTCATCAACATGGAAAAGAAAATCTTTGGGCAGTGGCTTGGGATTGTAGTAAGCGAGTCTTTTTTTTCTGACAATATCGGCCTTTACGCCCAGTTTTCCTGAAGGTGTTGATACCGAGACATCCACAATTCCGTCTTTTTCATTGATCAAAACCGGAGTTTTCAATACTTTCTGCCTGAACTCTGAAAAGTCAGCATCGCTGGTTACTCCTTCTTCAACCTTCCACCACATGGCAATGGCGCCTTTCCCGTTGTCAGCATGTTGCAGCGTTAACCGCAGTCCCTTGTTGTTGGCCATTTTAAAATTTTCGCGGTTGGGTTGATAGCTGAATCCGTCGTTGTGAAGTGTCATTTTTGCATTCTTACCGGCATCGTCCCACAAAATACGGATGGCAATTACTACGTCTTCGAATCGGGCAAAAAACGTATTTGTTTCGTCAAATGCCACTTTGCCGCCTGCTTCAGGAACAGCTGTTTTTCTATTTCCGATCCATATTTCATCAAATGCATTGGGCAAAATGATGGTTGAATTCAAATAATCGTAAATGCAGTTATGGTCTTTTGCTCCTGCCGCCAGCATCACAAATTCGCCTTTGTTTTGTGCCGCCTGCATAAAATACATCAGGTGGCGCGCTTTCCCCCAGCCACCATTCGGTGGGTAATTGGCAGGCATCAGGTGTTTCATCTTTTCGCCCATTCCTTCGGCCGACCAGGTTCCGTAGTGATCGTTTCGGCCCTCCATGTTGTAGGCAATGTTTAGCATTTGAGGAACCCGCTCACTACTCAGGTAAGCCACAAACGATTTGTCATCAGGGCTGTACGATTGGTTTGACGAGGCTATTGAAACTTTTTTGCCCACATAATCGCAACTGTATGAATTTACAATACTGTCCCAGCGCTGAACGATAAACCTGTTTGGGCGGTTCATCAGTTCTTTTTGCTGTGCGCTCAATCCCGTTTCGTTCAAAATGGAGAAACACATCTGATGAAACAAATGGTTGTTCGTGTTTTCCCCGCCAAGCAAAGGATTCATGTATTTTTCCTCCAACAGATCGCGGCCAAAAATGCGGTTGTAGTCGCGGCTGTGGGCTCCACCCAAAAATCCTCCGCGTTGGTTGTAGTGCGAACTTAAATCAATCATGAAAAAATTTATTGCATCGGTTGCTTTGGTTCGGATATCTTCATCGGTCGAATATTTTTTGATCAATGCCAGCGATTCGAGATCGACACCGCAATAAGTAGGGCTGTCGTACTCGCGGTTACCAAATCGGGCCAAATGATTGAGCCAGATGTTAAACAATTTGCGACCTTCTTCGACCACCGATGGCTGCTTGTAAACTTGCCCGAGTGCCACCAAATTCCATATTTTCATCAGGTAAATGTTGGTGTACGAGATGCGAACAGGTTGATCTCGAACCCCATTGATGGCATATTCGAATATCTCGTCCAGCGTTTTACGTGCTTCCGCAGAAAGCCGGTCGTCAAACAGCATTTTTATAAGAACACCGTATTGAACGCAAAACTGGACATTGTTGCCATCGCCCACGTTTCCTCCTGTTTCATTCCATCCCCAATACATATTGCCGTAACTCGGTGCAATTTTATCGGTAATCACTCTTGTTTGCAACAGTTTCAGCACCCATTCTGTTTGTTGGTCGGCCAGGAACCGGGTGTCAAGTGCATCAAGCAGAAACATAAAACAATCGCGTACGCCCAATCGGGGTGGCGATTGCTGCAAAGCGGCCCATTCAGCTTCCATGCTTGCCTTGCGTGCTTCGGGATCGGGCATCCGGGGTATTTCAGTAGTTGTATTTTGCGCAATCAGCTGCAGATGAAAAGCACAGAGAAGGCAAAATAGGATCAAAATGGTTTTCATATTGGGTTATAATTGGTATTATTCATTACTTGACTTTTACATGAGGCGCATACAAAATGGATGTTTCAAATAAGATCGTTAGATGCGCCTTGTTTTTGTTCAGTTCATTATCCACGGGTTTCGTTTCACTTCACCCGCGGTTATTCATATTTTACCCTTTCAGGGTAAGCTTTATCGCTAAGTTATTTTTACCGGATAATCTTATTTTTTCAATTTCCCGTATTCCAAACCGAGCATGATGTATGCTCCAATGGCATAGTTTACGCCTTCTTTTGTTTTTCGTCCGAAATAATATGCCCGGTCGCCAATGCAGGTCCCTTCACAAACTTTGGTCGGAATCACATATTTGCCATCTGTTTTGCTGGCGTGTTTTTTTAATCCTGACCAGGCTTTTTCAACAACAGGCATAAATGTTTTCCGGTTGAGGACGTCCAGATCAACACCGATGGCAATGCCATACGCAAACATGGCAGTGCAGGAGCTTTCCGGATAGTTGTCTTTGTGTTCCGGATAAATTGGCAATTGGTACCACATTCCGGTTTCTTTGTCCTGAAGTTTGGGTAGCTTCTTGGTTATTTCGCGCAGCTCTTTTGCGAATGCCTTAAAATATAGTGAATTGGCCGGGATTGTTTTCAGCGCATCGGCAATGGCCATCACCACCCAGCCGTTTCCACGTCCCCAAAATTCGATGCTTTTGCGTTGAGGAGTCATTTGCGCCCAATTCAACTGGCAGCAGCGGTCTTTGTAATCGTCGTTGTCATCGTCGTAACCATGCACCCACAATCCCCATTTTTTGTCGGCCAGCTTTTCCTTGTGAATCAGCAACTGATCGAGCAACTCTTTAAGATACTTTTCATTACCTGTATATCGGTACATTTCCAAAAGGTACATGCTCAGCATATAAACCGTATCGTCCCACAATTCAATTGTTTCGGTACGGTGCGAAACTCCACCGGCTTTTGTGCGGGGAGTGGTCAGGTAATCAGCATAAATTTGATTCGCTTTTTCGATGTATTTTTTGTCGCCGGTAACTTTCGCCAGAAAAGCCATGCCATGCCCCGACGCAACCGCGTTGGGATGCATACCGTTGGCGTCGTTGTAAGTTTTGTCCATGGCTGTTTTCACGTAATCGAGGTAAACCTGTTTTTGCGGTTCGGGTTTCGAGTTGTACAGGTGAACTATCGCGTTCAGCATGGTCGCCTGCCCCCAGTCCCATTTGTACTGATCGGCTGGCATAAATACTTCACGGCCATACACATCCAGCGAGTCAACCCAGGTTTGAGCATAGGTGTTCGTTGAAAATAGGACGATACAGTTAAGTATTAATGCCTTTATTTTAAGTGAGTTAATAATTCGTTTTTTCATGAGAAAATATCGGTATTAATTAATTGATTATTAAGCGTTCTCATGGAACTCACACGCCGGAGGCATCCACTTTGAACATTAATTTTCATTCTCTTTTGTGCCGCCACCTTTGAAATAATTTCCAGCGGCATGTTCGTTTCATCCGTTTTACATTTTATAAAATTGTTCCCATCCTTTTCGTGGCGGTGGTCCAACAAGCAGTTCGTTTCCGGCTTTGCTGTTGGTAATTTGTTTTTTCCTGCTGTCGAAAACAAGTTTGGTATTCAGTCGCTGTGCCAAAACACCCAACGCCATTACCTGGCACAATGGTCCTGCGACATCAAACGATGACCGGCATTTTTCTTCGCCTTTGCAGGCTTTCAGGAAATTGGCAAAATGGTTTGATGTAGTTTTCGGAACTTCAGGAAGCATGGAAGCCATGTCTTTTCCTTTTTCCTCCGGAATAATTACCAGCGGTGAGCTGTGCGATCCACCTTTGAAGGTCAGGTCTTTGCCGTAAATAACTTTTCCAGGATACCTTTTGGTATTGACAGCCCCAGCTGTTGGCGGTGGAATATCCATTGCCCTGACAGGCAAACCAAAATATTCGGGAAGCTTTGGCTGGTTGTTGTATCCGTCGTACCATTCCAGGTCGAGTGCCGGCATTCCTTCCCGCTCCGGAAATTTGAACAGTAGGGTAGAGGCCTGCGGAAAAATCAGGGTGCTGTGTCCATCCATAAATATCGGATCGACCTCGGTGGGCATTCCAAGTTTCAAGAATTGGTGTGCTGTGTCGATAATGTGAGCGCCCCAATCGCCCAATGCGCCGTTTCCGAACTCGAACCACGAGCGCCAATCGCCGTTGATGTAACCTTTGTTGTATTCTTTGAATTGTGCAGTAGCCAGCCATTTATCCCAATCAAGCGTTTCCGGGATGGGTTGAGCCGGTAGATAATCCGAAACGCTCATTCCGTGCCAGCGCCTGCCATTGTTCATGAAAGCGGTGATTTTAGTAATATCTTTTATGATTCCGGCTTCGGTCCAGGCCTTAAACTGAAAGTAATTTTCTTCAGAATGCCCCTGGTTTCCCATCTGGCAGGCGACTTTGTGTTTTTTCTCGCCAGCCATCATCAGTTCAACTTCATGGAAAGTATGCGCCATGGGTTTTTCAACATATACATGTTTGCCCTGCGACATTGCCAGCATCGTAATCGGGAAATGCGAAAAATCAGGCACTCCTGCCGTGATGGCGTCAAATTGGTTCCCAATTTTGTCGAACATTTCCCTGAAATCCTGAAAACGCGGTACATTGGGGAACATCTCCATAATCTCAAGTGTGTGAGGTGCGCCCATATCCACATCGCACAAGGCAACGATATTGGCCAAGCCTGTCTGGTGCAACGACTTGATAATGCCGCCACCCCGGTTGCCAATTCCGCAGCAGGCGAGATTTACTTTGTCACTTGGCGCAATGTGCCCAAAAGCTTTTCCCATTACTGTTGACGGAACAATTGAAAATGCGGTCACCGCCGCAAAAGCGGTGCTTCCTGTTCGTAAAAAATCTCTTCGTTTCATAGTTGCGATTATTTATAGTTTATTATTTCAGTTCTTTAATTTTTATGTTTTTGAACCAAACTTCGTCCGAATGATCCTGCAGCAGAATATTTCCTTCTGTAGCATTCCCGAAATTGGGCAAGTCAGCAAATTTGCTGTAATTGACCAATGCCTGCCACATTTGCGTATTGCGTTCGTAATCCACAATTTTCACATCGTTCAGCCAGTGCTCAACTTTGTTGCCATTCGCCACAATCCGGGCATGGTTGAATGTGCTAGACCGGTAGGGTTTGTCCTGTGGTGCTGCGATCAGATCGTACAATGAGCCCAATGTCCGGTTTCCTTTTACCCCTTTCAGCGCATCGGGATGAAGTTTGTCGTCAAGTACCTGATACTCGCAGCCAATGGTGGCAAGTTCGCCCGTTTTTTCATCCCTGTTCACAAAATATTTAATGCCACTGTTGGCACCATCTGTTATTCTGAAGTCAACGAGTAGTTCAAAATTCCTGTACTTCTTTTCGGTAATAATCCCTCCTGAATTTCCTTCCGACTTCAGTACTTTCAGCATACCTTCTTCAACAGCAACAGCATTTGTCGGGAAATCATCTGATTTTGCACCTTTCCAGCCCTTTGTTGTTTTTCCGTCAAACAGCAACTTCCAGCCATCTGCAGCTTCCTGAGTTGAAATTGTATTGTCAATGCAATTCACCTGATAAATCGGAGTTCCCGTTGTCATCAGTTCTTTTTCAATGTTTTGGGTGCATATCCGGATGTTTCTCCATGCTACTGTCAAGCCAGATCGTGCCGGATCTTTTACCTGGTGAACCTGTAGAGCGATAAATCCTGAAGGCGTCATGTCGTCAAGCAGGTCGGAGCAAGGAACGCCGTTCAGGAAAGTTTTTATTGAGTTTCCAACCGCCTCAATCCGGGCTTTGTTCCAGTCGTTCTTTTTGAAGGCCAGACGACCTGCCTGATTTTTCGTTAACGGATAAAGCCAGCCGCGTCGTCCCTCGTCGAATATGCCGCCGGTCCAGGCGCGGTCGCCGGGATCTATCTCATACTGGTAGCCATGCACTTTTCCTTCCTTGTAATCAGGTTTGCTTTCACTCCTGAATTGGATGCCGGAATTCAGCGTTTCATCTACTTTAAATTCAAGTTCGAGAATAAAGTCGCCGTAATTTTTTTCTGTAACCAGAAAACTGTTCGGAGTTCCAAACTTGCTGATACCAACAATCGTCCCATCCTTCACCTCGTATTTGGCCGTGCCATTGAGCTGTTTCCAGCCTTTCAGGTTTTTGCCGTTGAAAAGTGGCGTCCAATTCTCCTGTGCAACCAGATAACCAGCTATGCAAAAGATTAAAAGCAGAATAAAAAATTTTCTTGAAGTAGTCATTGGTATAGATTTGAGTTTAGTATTTGTTTCCTGATAATGAATTTGTTATTCGATAGGAAATGCCTTTAACAGCACAACACCATGATGCCTGATTTCCGTGGTAAAAGATCCGTCGAATTCGCCCAGATCAATTTGTCTCCATGCATCACGAAGCTTCCATTTTCCGTACAGGCCAGTTTTGGCAAAATCAAACGTGAATGGTTTGGCTGTTTCGTCTCCCCAGCGGAAATAGGATTGAGGGGTTTTCCCAAAGTCATCGGTATTGAATAGTCCAACTGCAAAAGACCCGTCTTCCAATGGCTTGAGCCAGATTTGCACGCCGTTTTCATCGGCAATCAAACGTGCTGATTTACCTAACGGATCCTGATTAATTTCAATCACTTCGTTGTTGGTCAGCAAATTAAGGGTAAAATCATCGAGTTGCTCAATCGGGCATCCAATCAGCAATGGCGCGGCAAGCAAACTAAACAGGCTCACATGGCTGTACTGCTCGTCAGGAGTCAGTCGGGTTGGGTGCAAATCCTGACCGGTGGTCACATTTCCCAGAATCAGCATGTCCGGATCGTTCCAATGCCCCGGCCCGCCAAACGGCGCCCATTTGTCGATGGTAAATGCTGAAATATAGAGGCTTGTCCAACTGTCACGAATGTCGGGCCCGGTGCGCCACGCATTTGCAACCCGTGACCAATCTGCTGCATTTGCAAACGGAGCAGAATTCGATAAACTGTATAAAATGTCTCTTCCTGAATTTTTCAGCGCAACGGACATTCGTTCAGCAGAAGGAACTTCCAGCCGCCAGTCGTATTTCAGATAGTCGATTCCCCATTCGGCAAATTGCTTCGCATCATTGGTTTCAAAACCATATTTCCCGACATACCGGTAGGCTCTTTTATTTTTGACAATTGAATCAGGAAAAGTGCCATTCTCAAAATCCGATGAACCACCCACATAACCGGCATAGCTCGAAATCCAGGGCGTGGAATAAATCCCCACTTTCAAGCCCAAACCATGAATGTAATCCACCATCTTTTTAAAATCCGGAAATTTTTCGTTGGGCTGTATGGCGTTGTATTTTCCTCCGCGTTGTCCCTGCCAGGCATCGTCGATGTTGATATACGTCCAGCCATGACTGCTCAAACCCATGCTCACCATGGCATCTGCCGAAGCAATCACTTTCTCCCGGTCGATATTCCGGGCCCAGGAGTTCCATCCGTTCCAGCCAATGGGCGGGGTGAGCGAAATGGTGTCGCCAATTACAATTTTCAGCGATTTTGTGGCTTCTCCATGCTCATTTTTTGCTTTCAAAGTGGTGAAATAAGTGCCTCTTTGCGTCACTTTTCCGGTAATAATTCCTGAAGTAGCATCCAGTTTCAGACCGCTGGGCAGGTTTTGTGCCGAAAATTCCATTGGCCGGTTTCCGGTTGCAGCAATGGTGTATAAAAATGGATTTCCAGGAGTCTCACCAAATATTTTTGCAGAATTTATTTTGGGCGAAAGTTCTGGTTCAGGAGTTAAAATGTGTTTTACATCCGTGTTTGGAAACTGCTCCGGAACACTGTTTCCAAGCATTTCAATTTGCGCATTTCCCCAGTTGGAGTAGGTTTTGTTGTGGCCTTCAACATCATCGGTAACAAGCAGTCCCAGCCGTTTTATGCCCTTTAGGTTTACTTTCACTTTTTTGGGCGCGTCGCCAACCCGCATTTCACCGCTTTCGAACAGGATTTTCCGGTCGCCGATCACATAAAATCTCACGGGAACTTCCTTATTTCCGCTATCATCGACGCCTACTTCCGCGGTGAAATGGGTGGCATTTTCATTCAGGAAAAAAGAAAGTACGCTAATGGATTGAACGCCAACGCCCCGGTTGTAATAAATCCCGCTCATTTTCATGGAATCACCCGCGGCGGTCGTTTTTGGCAAAACCGCAGGAATTCCTTCCGAGAAAGACTTTATTTTAAGGTCATCCAGCCAGATACGGGTGGTTTTCTCCGAACATCCACCCAGAAATATTAAACACCAAATCAGAACAAGTAATTTTGATTGGGTTCCCATTTTGTTTTTTATTTGTAACTGGTTTTCAGGATGCCCTTGTCCTCGCTTACCGGCATTTTCAGGTTGTTTAATGTCAGGTCAGAAGTATTGTTGAACATCACCACCGGCATTTCTTTGGCCGTTGGAATGTCAATATCTGCCAGTTCAAGTCCTTTTACATCGTCAAAGACGAGGGCAGGGCGGAAGTCATCTTTTAGGTAATTCACCTTTACATTTTTCATTTTAATTCCTTCGGCGTGGCGTACGTAAAATCCCCAGGATGGCAACTCTCCGAACATCGAAAATTCCGGATAATTGGCTTTGTTTTCAGGAACGGAAGTGATGTTTTTCAGCTGAATATGGGCAATCTCTTTGTTGGACATTCCTCCGTAGCTGATCTCAATATTTTCAAGCGTCACGTCCTGAACGGGATGACCCGGAATGCCCACGATGGAAGAGGGGATCAGGTTATAAGGAAGAAACGGATGTCCGTAAATATGAAAGTGGGATGGGCGTTTGGGCATTTTATCAACTCCGGGCTTCAGATGATCGGGCGGCCCTTCGATGGGATAACCCTGATCGGGTTTGTAAAGCGGCGTTTCTGCTTTTACATTGGCAATGTAAATTCTTTTGAGCGTTCCCGGTTTCCCGTCGATGTTCCGGTGTCCGAGGCGGATAAAAATAGCGTTGCCGGTATTTTTTGCAGTCACATTTTGAATGTCGATGTCTTCCAGAATTCCGCCGTCAACCGATTCGAGCGCAATGGCCGAACGATAGGTGTCAAAAACAGTCAGGTTGCGCACTTTTATGTTTTTGAAACCTCCGGAAGAAGCGGTTCCCAGCTTTAATCCGCTGGCACTTGACCGGACCGTGCAACTGTCGATGAATACATTCTCGCACATCGAATTTGGGTTTTCCGATTTCAGGCAAATGGCATCGTCGGAAGCATTGATAAAGCAGTTGGTGATTCGTACATTTTTAGAATCAGTGATGTCCAGCCCATCGTTGTTCCAGTAAGCGGTACTTTGCACCGTGATTCTATCAATGGTAACGCCGTCGCATTCCCTGTAATCCTGAACCCAGTTTGATGCATTTTTAAGCGTGACTCCAGTCACTTTTACGTTGGTACATGAATGGAATAAAACTATAAGCGCCCGCCCAACTTCAGGTCTCTTGACCAGCCATATCGTATCCTGTTTTAATTCCCCACTCCGGAGTTTTCTGAAAATATCCAACATGAGTTCCTGACCCTGTCCATCAATGATACCTTCCCCGCTGATGGAAATATTCTGCTGATCTTTTGCATAAATCAGCGCCGGCCTTCCTTCATTGGTGTATTCATTTGGATTGTGGGGCCCCAGCAAACTGGCACCCAATTCCAGGTGTAAATCCACTCCCGATTTCAGGAAAAGTGTTCCGGTCCTGAAATTCCCGGGGGGAACAATTACCTGTCCGCCACCGGCTGCTGAAGCTTCGTCAATTGCCTTCTGGATAAAGGTTGCATTGTTGGTCTGTCCATCGGCAATGGCGCCGTACGAAGTAATCAGGTTTTCTTTTTTCGTAGTGCATCCGATTGCCACATTGAGCAAAAGAGATATGATGAACCATTTTGTTTTCATTGGTTTAAGTTTTAATGGTTATTGTTTATTCTGTAACGCCCCAATTTTTATTCGGCGCATTTCCCATTTCAAGTTCAAGTTTGCCACCTTTGGTAATTACATCATGAAAAATCCATTGGTTTTGCTGCGGTTCTCCATTTAAAGTTGCCGATTGGATATAGTAATTCTCCGGCTTGTTGTTTTTTGCTTCAATCACAAAGGTTTTTTCTGAATAATAATTCTTGTCGAGATGGATCGTAATTTTATCAAATATAGGGCTGCCAAGCTCAACGACCGATCGCTGTTCTGCGCCTGAGTTCATTTCGAACAGGCCAATTTTCAGCAGCACAGCCAGCGAACCCATCAGTCCCTGATCCTCGTCGCCATTGTATCCCCTGTCCGGAGAAAGGGCGCTGAATGCCTGATCAACCACTTTTCGCGACCAGTATTGCGTGAGCCACGGATGATCGATGTGGTTAAAAACAAAGGCGGTTTGAATGGAAGGCTGGTTTCCGTAATTGATTGGAATTCGCTGGTACTCGGGATGTAGTTCTTTAGCGTGCGAAGTTCCTGAAGTGAAATCGAGTTTTTCGGCTTCAACGAAACTGGCATCTAGTTGGGCTGCCATTTTATCGTTTCCGCCCATTAGTTCGGCCAAACCTTTCAAATCCTGCGGAACAAACCACGTAGTCTGCGCGGCATTCGCTTCCACAAAACCACTCTGGTATTGGTACGGATCGAAAGGTTCTTTCCATTTGCCCCCCAGATCTTTCGGGCGAATCCAACCTGACTGGGCATCGTACAGGTTTTTCCAGTTCGACGAACGTTTCATGAAATAGTCGTAGTCTTCCTGTTTCCCCAGCGATTGGGCCATCTGTGCCAGGCACCAGTCTTGTGAAGCGTATTCCAATGTTTGGGCAGCGCCTTCCTGATGAAATCCCATTTTTGGAAGCAACGGATAGGGCACATAACCCCTTTCGATGTAATATTCAATTCCTCCGCCAATGGCAGTATTGTGCTCGTATCCGGCTTTTCCCATCATACCGCCGGGCAGGTGATTTTTCTTCATTCCCTCGTAAGCTTTCGCTGCGTCAAAATTCCGGATGCCTTTCATATAGGCGCCCACAATAAACGGGGTGGACGAAGCACCGGTCATCACCGCCGTGTAGTTTCCTCCGGCCGGACCTCTCGGAATCAGCCCGCCATCGTCGTACATCATCAGCATGGAGTTCACAAAGTCGCTGGTTATTTGCGGATAAACAAGGCTCCAAAGAGTGGAAATGGTCCATTGTGCGCCCCAGAACGAGTCGGAATTGTGGCGATTGAAAAGCGGTTTGCCTTTCTGGTCGAGCGGAATTTGTCCGGTGCGTGGTTCGGAGCCGGTCATGTCGCAATACTTACCGTTTGCATCGCTGATTATGCGGCGGCCAAGAAGTGCGTGCCATAAATCGGTGTAAAACCTGCGTTGCTGTTCGGGCGTTCCGCCTTCAATTTCAATGCGGCTCAAATGGCTGTTCCATTCTTCGGAAGACTCGTTCACCACCCGGTCAAAATCCCAGTGTGGCAATTCTTCCTGAATGTTGAGTTTGGCCTGATCCTCGCTAACATACGAAATGCCCACTTTCATCAAAATGGTTTTCTCCTTTTGGGTATCGAATTTCAGGTAAACGCCTCCATTGCTTCCTTCAAACTCATCTGTTTTTCCTGAAAGTTCGCCATCTTTCCATGCAGCCATCTGTTCAAATGCAGTGTCAAACTGAATGTTGAAATAGACAGAAATCTGTTTTGGCCGACGCGTTGTTTTGTCCATCAGCGCATATCCCTGAATTTCCTTATCGTTTATTTTTTTAGCAAAAGCTTTTACCGTTCCTGAAGGACCTAAAAATGTTCCCAGGTCGAGTAAAATATAACTTTCTTTTGCTGCCGGAAATTGATACCGGTGAAATCCAACCCGTGTGGTGGAGGTCAGTTCGGCTTTAATTCCATAGCTTTCTAAAAAAACGGAATGGTAGCCGGGTTTAACGATTTCTTTATCGTGGCTGTATTTCGAGCCGTAAATTTTCGATCCAAAATGGCCTTTGAATTCACCGTTGACCGGCATTACCGGGACGCCAGACAATTGCCAGCCATGAATGTGGCTGAAAAACTGAATGGAATCTTTTTCATACCGGTAACCCGATCCCCAGTCGGTATCGGCTTTGTTGTCTGGACTAAGGTTGACCATGCCAAACGGACGACAGGCCGAGGAAAAAAATATCCACCGCGAATTTTCCGTATCAAGTTGCGGATAGACCAAATCGACAGGTCGTGTGGCTTTTGGAGCGTTGACAGAGCAGGAGGAGATCAGCATAAAGACTGCTCCGATAATCAGGTTAATGGTTTTCATAATTATTTAGTTATTAGTTATCTGCTTCTGCCTGTTTCCTGAAATTTCAGGAGGATTGCGTTTAATTTCTTCACTTTTTCAGGATTTTGGTGGTAGAGATTGGCCGTTTCCGACGGATCATCTTTTAGATTGTACAATTGTCCCGCAGCTTCGACGTCTTTGGGCTGCACCGTTTCCGGTTTTGTGAAACCACCCGAACCCAGTCCGTTGATTAATTTCCAGTCGCCCTGCCGAACCACAAAAATTCCTCTCGAAGAATGTTGAATCAGCGCTTGAGGCCGAATGTATTCTTTTGTATTTCCAAGCAGTAAAGGCAATATGCTGTGGCTGTCTTCCCCTTCATTTTTTGCCAATTTCTGATTCACAATTCCGGAGCAAGTTGCCAGCAGGTTGGTCAGTGATATTGTTTCTGCACTTTGGCTTCCGGCTTCTATTTTGTCCGGCCACCTTACGATGAACGGAATGCGGTGACCACCCTCAAAAGCATCGGCTTTCATTCCGCGATAGATAGAGGCTGCACGGTGGTTGAATTCTTCAATAAATGGTGATCGCCAGAATGGGCCATTATCGCTGGTAAAGAATACGATGGTATTTTCGTCCAATCCCAATTCGGTGAGTGTTTTCAGTACTTTTCCAACTTCGGTATCCACCATTTGCACAAAATCACCGTAATCGCCGGCTTTGGAAGTTCCGCGATATTCGGGCAAAGGCAACCATGGCGTATGTGGCGATGGGAATGGCAAATAGAGGAAAAACGGTTTTTTGCCAGCTGATTGTTCCCTGATAAATGAAATGGCTTTTTGCGTGAAGGTCGGGGTCACCTGTTCAAATTCATAATCTTTGGCCATCAACCCTTCGCGCCAGAAAGCCCCGGTAGTTTCGTTTGCCGGATTGCTTCCCGGACTTTGTTCGCTGAGCGGAGCCGTCAGTTTGTGGTTTTCGAGGTAGCAGTAGGGCGGCATATCAAGCGATGCAGGGAGAATATACGAATAGTCAAAACCGTGGTTTAGCGGTCCGTCGGTTGGCGGAAGCGAAAAATCAATCAGTTCAGGATCAATCTCTTTTATTTCGGAGGTTTTTCCCGCAGAATTTTGCTCCCTATTCTTTAAAGCCCAGTCGAGCCCGAGGTGCCATTTCCCGACGACTGCGGTAGTATATCCACTTTTTTTCAGGAAAGAAGCCACTGTTGTGCGGTCTTTTTCTATCAGCGATTGGCTGTACCCGCGCGTAACACCCACCGGCAAACGACTTCTCCACGCATATCGACCGGTCAAAATTCCGTATCGGGTGGGAGTGCAAACCGCCGAGGGTGAATGGGCATCAGTAAACCGGATTCCCTGCGAAGCCAGACGGTCGATGTTGGGCGTTGATATTTTGCTTTCAGGATTATAAACCGAAACGTCGCCATAACCCAAATCGTCGGTTAAAATGTAAACGATGTTGGGGAGCTTATTCAGTTTCGGTTTTGCGTCACTTGCAAACGGAAGGCAAATTCCGGAGGAAAGTATTCCTGTTATTAGTATTTGTGTCGGTTTCATTTTATGATTTCCAATGTTCAGATTTTTTATGAAGAAGACGAAGTCAAAAAATTAGATGGATATCCGTAATATTACCCAATGTCATAAAAGTCATAAAGTAGTCATTAAGTTGCCAGCAAATGCCAACAGAATGGCTACATAATGACCACAACTGACTGACGCAAAATGCCAAACAGCTATGCAAACTGACAATCATTAAAAAATTAAAAAGGGGAAAAAAGAATGAATCCTTCTTCCCCTTTTTAAGAATTATTTTCAGCAGTTAGTATCCCGGATTATTTGGTACAGATGGAGAAGAGCGGTCAATTTCAGTCTGAGGAATTGGACGGACCAAATGTTTTTCTGCAATAGCTCCCTTGGCTTTTGTCCAGAAATTGTATTTTTTGGTACGTTCGATCAATTTTCCGGTTCTTTTCAGATCCCACCAGCGATTGAACTCACCCATTAATTCGCGTGCACTCTCGTCCAATATCAGGTCAACAGATATGTTTGCCGGAGTTGCACGGTAGGATTCGGTTTCCAATGAAGCAAGGTTTTCAGGAAATTTTGCACGTAATGGTTCAACGCCAACACCGACAGCACGATCGAGTACTTTGTTGTAATATACATCGGCACCACCCAACGTTCCACCGGTTGCTCCTTTTACAATGGCTTCGGCGGCAATCAGGTAGGCTTCAGCAGACCGGAACAACGCAAAGTCAAAAGTCCCGTATCCGTCTCCATAGGCAATTCCTGGTTGCCAGAATTTCCAAAAAGTTGGAGTTGCAGCGGTAAGACGTGAAATAGCAAGTCCGCTGATCATCTGATCAACATTCATCACGGCGTATTTTTTAGTTCCTCCTTCGTCAATTCCTTTTGCTGCACCGGTTGCGGGTTGGTTCCATGGTGTCCAGTAGGCAACAGTATCGCCCACGGCATAACTCACTTTTAGGTTAGCATCGGTGAAGCTGTAAGCATAGTTTGATACCGCTTTCAGGGCGTAAATTACATTCAGAAAATTGTGCTTATATCGGCTGTCTTTTTGAGGATCGTAAAACCGATAGACAGCAGGCGAAGGGTGTACAAGTCCAAGATGGCGGTTATAATCGCTTGTTCTGCCTGCACTTCCAACCAGTTCAGAATTCCCCGGGAATATGGAATGGTAATAATTACCAGGTTCCCTTGTACCGGTTCCGGGTACTTCCATCGCATTGGTAAGTACGTCGCTGTTGTATTGAATGGCGAATACGATTTCACTGTTCCTGTCATTCTGGGCTCCGGTGTATTGTTTCAACGGGTTTGTTTCACGTTTTGGGAACAGGGTATTGTATTGCGCCACCAAAGGATAGGCTGCGATAACTTTATCGGCCCAGGTGAGGGCGGTTTTAAAATCTGCGGCAGTTCCCCCAAGCGAGTTGTTATAGTTCCATCCACGGGTCAGATAAACTTTGGCCAAGAGAAACTGAGCAGCCCCTTTGGTTACACGGCCATAATCGGTAGCGCTTACCGGCAATGCTGCTTCTGCTTCTTCCAGATCTTTTAAAATTTGTGTATAAACCTGTGCCGAAGGAATCCTGATCACCTCTTTATTTGCAGCAACAGTTTCAGTAAGCGGCATGGGCACATCGCCCCAGGTTTGCACCAGATAGAAGTAGCTCAACGCACGCAGAAATTTAGCTTCAGATACACGTACCGCTTTTTTAACAGGATCAACATAGGTTATTGCTTCCGCGCGTTCAATGGCTGCATTGGTGCGGCCAATCTCTCGGTACAGGATGTCCCAGAAGGCTGAGACTTCACCCGATGCGGATGTTAAATTGACATTGTACGTGTCAAGGGCAGATCCGTCGCCAACTGCAATTACGCTCCAACCACCTGATTGAAATATGTCTGTTCCGGGCAAGGCAAGCGGATAGTTAAGTATGAAATCGCGCAAAAGTGGATAACAAGATTTTACCAAATCCTCATAACCTGCTTCAATTGTAATATAAGAATTGGCGGTGATATTTGAAACTGATTCCTCTTTTAAGAAATCCTGGCATCCTGTACCCATCAAAATCAAAAGAGCAGACAGGATGAAATTCCGTATATTATATTTTTTCATTTGTTTAATTTTTTTGAATTGAATAGATAAAATTTAGAAGGATGCGCTTATTCCAAAAGAATAAACTGAATTGGGAACATCATCCTGATAAGTTCCTGAATTAAATTCAGGATCCATCCAAATATTTTTTTCTTTCGTGTAAATAAATGGATTGTTGGCTTGTATGTAAAACCTTAAATTGTTGAATTTAATTTTGTCAAGCATTGGTTTTGGAAGTGTGTAACCCAACGTAATGTTTGATAGCCTCCAGAAGTCGGCATTTTTGTATTGAATGGCTTCACGGTAGGGATTGGCCTGCCAAACGCCAAAATAATCGTTGGTAGGATTTTCAGCAGTCCAATAGTTCAAGTTCAAATGGTTGTAACGGTTACTTCCCAATTCGCCCATGGTTCCCTGTAACAGTGAGTTGCGGTACTGAACACCCTGACGGGTATAAATAAAGAAAGAGAAGTCCCAGCTTTTGTAGTTGAACGTATTGCTAATTCCTGCCATCCATTTAGGCAGTTCGTTGCCAAGTACAACACGGTCGTCAATGTCAGCCGACGAAGATATTTTACCATCCTTGTTTTGGTCAACCACTTTTACCGATCCGGGTACCTGTCCATATTTTGCCGCTTCATCTTTTTCGTCAAGTTGCCATATTCCATCAAATTCATAGTAGAAATTCGACATTAATGACTTGCCCACAAATAGTCTGTTCGCTTTATCTTCGGTAACAGTTCCACCGTATAGTTCCAGTATTTCATTGTGGTTGGTAGAGAAATTCAGATTCGTACTCCATCTGAAATTTTCTTTCTGAACATTTACTGAATTAACAGTAACTTCAACCCCACGGTTCATTATTTTACCAACATTGGCTGTTACAGCTCCAAATCCCAAAGATGTTGGGATGGCAACGTTTTGAATAAGGTCGTTGGTGGTTTTGTCATAAAGTTCAAGGTCAACCATTACCCTGTTTTTCAGGAAGCCCATGTTTAATCCGAGATTTATTTCTGAACTATTTTCCCATTTCAAATCCATGTTTCCAATGTTATTTGGTGCATAACCATAGGCAGCCACACCATTAAAATCATAGGCTGTTTTTCTCAGGAACGCCTGGGTGCTGTATGGGGCAACAACGTCATTCCCAACTTCTCCATAGCTTACACGAAGTTTCAGGTCAGAGAAAAGGTTCAAGCTTTTAATAAAAGGCTCTTCTCCAGCCCGCCATGCGCCGGCGATTGATGGGAAAAATGCCCATTTGTTTCCTTCTGCCAGTACTGAAGAACCGTCGTAACGTCCGGTAAGCGTTAACAGGTATTTGTCGTTATAGCCATAATTGACACGACCCATAAATGACATGATGGAACGTTCTACCAGATTGCTGGATACACTATTGATCAAGGCCGCCGTATTTACTGCGTAAAAACTGGAGTTGTAAGCCAGGTTTTCAACCTGAATTCCGGAAGATTCAAACCTTTCCTGAAGTGCGCTCTGGGCGGCTGTTAAGTTTAGGTTGTGTACACCGCTGGTGAGTTTATAATTTAAAATATTGTCCCAGGTGTAAGAGCTGTTTAAATTGGTTTGATACAAGGCGCTTGCCAAACGGTTGATCCTGTTTTTTGTATCCGGTCCGCGATATTCACCCCTGCGGCTGCTGAATGCCGATGCCGATAAAGACGATCTGAAGGTCAATCCCTTAATTGGTTCGAGTTCAACGTATCCATTTCCTAAGAAATTAGAAACGCGTGTTTCATCGTCCATGCTTTTGTCCTGAACTTCCAGAATCGGGTTCTGAACCTGTGTGTCTGCAATCCCCATCCAGTAAGCGTAACCATCAACATTTCTATCGTTATTCTCAGTAGGATTGGTCAGGTCAGCATAGAAAATCGTTCCTGTTGGTCTCGCGCGGTAGGCACTACGCAGTGTTTCGTTCGATCCAAGGTTCAGTATGCTGAATGTGTAATAGGTAGTAAATCCAACTTTAACTACTTTGTTCAATTTACTGTCAATGCTACCTTTCAGGTTAAACCGTTCATAACCTGTATTCAGCAGGTTTCCTTTTTCGCTCAGATATCCTGCTGAGAAATAATGGGTAGCATTTTCATTTCCTCCTGAAAGGGCAATTACATGGCTGGTTTGAGCCGAAGGATCGGTCACTTCGTCAACCCAATTTGCAGTTTTTCCGGCGTCAACATTTGCTTTTTGTGCAGTTGTCCAGATGATTTGGGCAGTAGGATTTTCAGCCTTAACAACATCGTTGTAGGCATGGTAAAACTCCTGTGCAGTCATCAGATCGGGCAGGTTTGTTGGAACTTTTATACCTGCATACCCTTCGTAGGTAACTTTGGTTTTTCCCTGTACACCTTTTTTTGTAGTAATAATGATGACCCCGTTTGCACCACGCGCACCATAAATGGCAGCCGATGAAGCATCTTTTAAAACGTCCATTGTTTCAATGTCGCTTGGGTTCAGCGTATTTAGCTTTCCGCCCATTACACCGTCAATAACCACCAACGGTTCGCTGCTGAAACTGATTGAATGGACCCCGCGAATATCAATCGTATAATCTGATCCCGGGCGTGAGTTGACTTTTTTAACATTCACCCCTGACACTTGTCCCTGAAGGGCTTTGGCCGGTTGAACAGGGTTGGAGCGAACGATATTTTCAGCTTTCACCGATCCGACTGATCCTGTTAAATCTCTTTTCTTTGCAGTGCCGTAACCAATGGCGACAACTTCTTCAATGCCAATTGATTCTTCTTCCAGTACGATATTGAAAGTTGTATTACCCGCAATTGCAACTTCCTGAGATTTCATACCCACAAACGAAAAAACCAGGATTTTTGCATCGGCAGGCAGGGCTAACTGGAAATTTCCGTTGTTATCGGTAATGGTTCCGCCGGAGGTACCCTTTACTGCAACCGTTACACCTGGCAAAGCCTCACCGGAAGTGCCGGTTACTTTTCCCGAAATTCTACTTTGTTGAACCGACAACCGGTTGAGGCCGGAAACGTTGTCAACATTGGTGAGTACAATCTGACGATCGCTGATGGTGTATTTGATGTCGGTGTTTTTTAGCAACGAATTCAGAACATCTTCAATCTTAGCGCTTTTTACATCCAGGTCAACATTTTGTTTGGTGTTGACAAAATCCTGGTTGTACAGAAAATAAAATTCACTTTTATTTTCAATCTCGTTTAAAACACTTTCCAGACTGGTCTGGTTAAATTTCAGCGTTAAACGGGTTTGCTGCGAATAACTGTCAACAGCAAGTACCTGTATGATACTCAGAAAAAAGAAAAATAAGCTCCATTTCATCATGGCCAGGCATTTTTTAAGGGCATAGCTGTCGCTAACCCATGGTTCTCGAATTTTTTTCATAGTTTTACATTTGTAGTGTTAATTAAAATTTTACCGTTTTTATTCGCTACACTTATAGTCAGGGAAGTACTCGTAATACTTTCCTGATTTTTTTTATCCATTTATCAGACGCGAAGACGCGATAAGTCAGACGCGATAAATCGCGTCTCTACAATGGTTTTATATTTTTCGCTGAATTGTAATTATCCGCTTTTTGAAAACACCATCGTCACCCATTTCCCTTTTATTCAAAGAATAACTGATCGGTGCGGTCAGTGAAATCAAACGTATTACTTCCTCAATTTGTTCTTCCTGAAAAGTTGCCCTGTACCTTAATTTGGCAATTTCCGGATCGTTCAGCACAAACTCAACATTGTACCAGCGGCCAATCCGCTTTAAAACTTCTGAAAGTGGTTCGTTTCTGAAAACGAGCAATCCGTCTTTCCATGAGCTAAATTGCTCTGCATTTACGGTTTGTATCGTGCCAGATTGTAAGTCTTTATCGTAGGTAAATTTTTCGTCCGGTTTCATGTCAACAGTGAATAGTCCATTGTACCCGTTCACTTTAACTTTGCCTTCCTGCAGAACTACTTCTGTCACCTTTTCATCAGGAAAAGCGGCCACGTTAAATTTGGTTCCCAAAACCTGGACATCAAGATTTGTTGTACTTACAATAAATGGTATTTTATCGTCGTGAGTAATATCAAACCAAGCCTCGCCAATAAGTTCAATATTGCGATTTTTCAAAAAACCGGTTGCGTATTTTAACCTTGAACCGCTGTTCAGCCAACCCTGTGACCCATCGGGGAGGTGAAAATGGGTGCGTGCGCCATGTGGTGACACGATCTCGATCAAAGACGAAATTTCAGGCGCCGGAACTTTTTGGAAAGTTGAATAGACAGAATAGAGTATTAATGGAAGAAGCAGAATTGCAGCGACCCGTGTATAAAATTTCTGGATTTTTTTTCTGAAGAGAACTACAACTACAGGCCGCTCTTTTGCAATTTTTTGTTTGAGTTGATTCAGTACCGAAGTCAGGTCTTTTTCGTTTCCGGAGAAATCTTCGGAAAACTTGTACCAATGTTGTTGAATGGCAATTTTCAAATCAGCCTCATTGCTTTTATCTTCAAACCAACGGCTTACCAGTTTGAAATCCTTCAGGGAATATTTTCCCAGAGCGAATTTTTGGAGAATTTTATAGTCAATCGGATCTTTCATAGCCTTACGAAACACAATTTTATTTCTGAATTGTGATCGTTATATCCTGAATTGTAAAAAACCCCTATCCGAAAATTAACTTTTTTTTAATCCAGAAAGACGTAAAAGAAAAGTAACCCTGAAATCAGGTCTTTACCGAACTCTTTTTTTAGGTAATTCATGGCTTCGGTGATCTGATTTTCAACAGTTTTAGGCGATATATACATTTCTATGGCTATGTCTTTCACCGACTTTCCTTCTTGTTTTCGTTTCCTGAAAATTTCTTTACGTCGGTCGGGCATCTGGTCGATAAGCGATTCGAGCTTAATTACCAATGTTTCAAAATCAGGATTTGTTTCGATGGCCGGATTTTCGTCCGACAAGAATTCGAGGATTTCGGTTCGGTAGCGTTCGTCGCGCGCCTTTTTGTTAAAATGTTTGCGGATATCATTAAAAGCAATGGTAAACAAGTACGATTGAAAGGAAGTTTCGTTGCGGAGTTTATCGCGGTTTTCCCATAATTTCAGAAATACATCCTGAACAATCTCTTCTGATTCGGTTTCCGATTTCAGGTACGACAACGAAAACCGGTATAATTTCTGGCTGTAATTTTCAAACAATCGTTCGAAAGCAAATTGCGACCCGCTACGCAATAAAGAGATTAACTCTTGTTCAGTATAGGATTGTTCGTTTTTCAAAATGACCAGTTAGGGGAATTTATCAGCCAGTAAAAATAGGCATTAAAACGATTTTAGAACTCAATCTGTTGCTTTTTCATGGCTTCCCGCAGCCAGATGAGATCCTTTTTCATCATTTCATAAATTTTCATCGGGTTCATAGTCGTTTCCTTTTTGCCCAATTCGGCGCCGCCCAGATCGTATTCGTAGTGAATACTGATTGGCGCTTCCACTTTCAGGCTGGCATATTCTTTCAGGAATTCATCAAAATTAACCATGCCTTCGCCCAGCGGAACATTCGAGTGCCGCCACACATTTTTTTCGTTTTTGGCCCACACAAAATCTTTGATGTCGATGGTAGTGATCCAGGGAGCTACGCGTTTCATGCCCAGTTTCCACGAATACGCGCCTTCAACAATTGCGTGCCGAATGTCGTACTGAACGCCCATATGTTTTGGATTGACATTTTTCATCAGTTCATAAATGTCCCAAACCGGTGAGCCAACAGAAGCTCCTGAATGGTTTTGGTAATCGCCGTGAATACCCAGTTTCTCGTTCAGTTTGGCTAGCTTTTCAATGGTTTTGCGGTGTTCATCGAGGTTTTGCCGGATGCTTTTTAACGCATCGTATTTCAGCCAGCCCAAACGGTAATATTTTATTCCTGAATCGGCTGCTGCCTGAAGTGTGGTAATTGAAATCGGATCAGCCGGATCGGTAATTGCAGTAACAATCATCGGAATTTCGATCCCGTATTTTTGCAGTGTTTTTACAGCCAGCGGTAAGCCAGTTTTAACTTCCGTAGGTTCAACTTGTCCGCCCGGACGCACCGGCATGTCAGCTCCGTCAAAGCCCAACCGGGCAAGTACTTCGCCCATTTCATCGAAATTCAGAAATTGAAGACATTTGGTAAATGCGCAAATGGGGCGTTTAACTACTTTGGAAGTTAAGATTGAATTTGCCATTCCGGCTCCTGCAAGGCTAATTCCGGCTGCAGAAAGTCCTGTTGTTTGGATAAAATTACGTCGGTTCATGGTTTATAATATATGTAAATTCCTGAAAATAGTACAGTAAAAATGGCATTGGTCACTGAAAATGCGTTCGATCCGAGCCAGATAACAGGTAAGAACAGAATCATTGTCTGGGCAATCAGATAAAAATATAAACCGGCACGTTGCATTCGGTAAAGTTTGATTGCTCCTGTGAGTGAAAGACTGAAAGCGGCCATTAACAGTGCAAAATATAGCGGGCTTAACTTTTCAGCAGCAGTAATATTTGTAAACTCCGTAATTTTTTCAGTAACAGTTTTGAAAAATACAGTGGTTATTAACATGCTGATAAAGCCGATGCTACTTCCTGCAATACTGAAAATACAGGCCGATTCATATAATAAAGGTTTCTTTTCCATTTTACTGAATGATTAAATGTTCAAAAATACCTGATTTTTTGGATAAGCTGATTTTTTATCCACTATGATTTTATTGTACCTTTGACACCTTAATTTTAATCAATATTCTACCGGAATGGAAAGAGATACCAAAGTATTTGAGATAATCGAAAAAGAACGTCAGCGTCAGTTGAGCGGAATTGAATTAATTGCTTCGGAAAATTTTGTGAGCGATCAGGTTCTGGAAGCCATGGGATCGGTAATGACCAACAAATATGCGGAAGGATATCCGGGACACCGTTACTACGGCGGCTGTCAGTTTGTTGATATGACCGAACAACTGGCCATCGACCGTATCAAGGAATTGTTTGGCGCTGTTTATGCAAATGTTCAGCCACACTCAGGCGCTCAGGCAAATGCGGCAGTTTTAAGTGTTATTTTGAATCCGGGCGATACTTTCCTGGGTTTGGACCTTGCACACGGAGGTCACCTTTCACACGGTTCTCCAGTTAATTCATCGGGCGTATTGTACAATCCGATTGCATATCATGTGAAAGAAGATACCGGTTTGGTTGATTACGATGAAATGGAAGCTTTGGCTTTGGAACATTTTCCTCAATTAATTATCGGTGGTGCATCGGCTTATTCACGCGAATGGGATTATGCACGTATGCGCGAAATTGCTGATAAAATTGGCGCAATGCTGATGATAGATATGGCACATCCAGCAGGACTGATTGCTGCCGGTTTGCTTGATAATCCTGTGAAATATGCACACATTGTAACTTCAACAACCCACAAAACATTGCGTGGTCCGCGTGGTGGAATTATCCTGATGGGTGAAGATTTTGAAAATCCGTTTGGGTTTAAAACTCCGAAAGGCGTTACTAAAATGATGTCGGCAGTGCTCGATTTTTCTGTATTTCCCGGACAACAAGGCGGACCGCTGGAACATGTAATTGCATCCAAAGCTGTTTCATTTGCAGAAGCGCTTGATCCTTCGTATAAATTATATCAGGCACAAGTTAAAAGGAATGCGTCAGTAATGGCTGAAGCTTTTATGGGCAAAGGATACAAAGTGGTTTCCGGAGGAACCGACAATCATTCGATGCTGATCGACCTTCGTACAAAGTTTCCTGAAATTACAGGGAAACAGGCTGAAAATGCACTGGTTCGCGCCGATATTACAATCAATAAAAACATGGTTCCGTTCGACAGTCGTTCACCGTTTACAACTTCCGGTCTTCGTGTAGGAACACCGGCCATTACCACCAGAGGTTTAAAGGAAGATTTGATGCCGGTAATTGTTGAATTGATTGATGAAGTGATCAGTAACATTGACAATGAAGAAGTAATTCTTTCAGTTCGCGAAAGAGTGAACACGATGATGAAAGACCTTCCCTTGTTTGCCTGGTAGGTGATCTGTATAGAATGAAAAAATCCGGAAAGTTCGACTTCCCGGATTTTTTTTGAGTTGTTAACCGCAAATATCTTTGATCTCTTTCTCCAGTGCGTGGTATTTTGTTTTGCTTAACTCCAGCGAATCAAGAATTTCCGGGTTATTAAATAACTGAAGGCAGATTACAATTCCCCGGTTCAAAAGAGTTTGTTTTTCA
>JAUYMU010000001.1 GCA_030698405.1 Bacteroidota bacterium | reverse complement strand
GAATTTGTTCATCTTTGATATTCAACCCTTTGCAGGGTTGCAACACCTATCTTTCCCGTACCCCCTGAGTTTCACTCAGGGCTATTCATATTCAACCACGTTGTGGTTATTTTGACAAAGAGGGAATTTTGTCGTACACCCTTTTTCTGAATGAAAGGACGAATCAAATGAAAAATTCTGTAACGCACGAAACGCTAAATCACCTCAATTCCTTTGCTTGCAAGCAATTCGAGGCTCAATTCACGCAATTTGTATTTCTGTATTTTTCCGCTGGCGGTCATCGGGAATTCATCGACGAAGAAAATGTACTGCGGAATTTTATACCGTGCAATTTTACCACGACAGAATTCCTGAACGGCTTCTTCTGTTAATTCCTGATCTGCTTTAAGTTTCACAAAAGCGCCAACCTGTTCACCGTATTTTTTACTCGGAACGCCCACCACTTCAACAGCTTCCACTTCAGGCATATTGTAAATGAAATTCTCGATTTCGCGCGGATAAATATTTTCTCCGCCACGAATGATCATGTCTTTGATACGACCGGTGATTCTGTAAAATCCATCGGGAGTTTTCATTGCCAAATCGCCCGAATGAAGCCAGCCATCTTTGTCGATTACTTTGGCGGTTGCCTCCGGATTTTTGTAATAGCCTTTCATCAGGTTATAGCCACGGCAGCAAATTTCGCCCTGCTCTCCCACCCCACTATCATTTCCGGTTTCAGGATTTACTATTTTAACTTCCACATTGGGGAATTCGAAACCAACTGTGGTTGCGCGCACTTCAGGAGAATTATGTGTTCGGGTGGCAGTCATTCCCGGCGAAGTTTCGGTGAGGCCATACACGATGATGACGTCTTTCATGTTCATTTTCTGCATCACCTGGTTCATGGTTTCTATCGGGCAAAGTGAGCCGGCCATGATTCCGGTACGCAGCGAACTTAGATCGAACATGCTGAACATCGGGTGATTTAATTCAGCAATAAACATGGTCGGTACTCCGTGCAATGCGGTACATTTTTCTTTTTCTACGGAAGCCAGTACCATCAGCGGATCGAAATTTTCGACCATTACCATTGTCGCTCCGTGAGTGATAATGGCACAAAGAGCCAGAACGCAGCCAAAACAATGGAACAGTGGCACACAAACCAGCAGACGTTCCTTGTGGGTGAATTTCATGCATTCGCCTGCCGCATATCCGTTGTTCAGAATGTTGTGGTGGGTCAGCATCACGCCTTTTGGAAAGCCTGTGGTTCCTGAAGTATATTGCATATTCACAACATCGTGGCAGGTAATATTTTCCTTGATCTGCTCCAGCTCAAAATCGTCGATGTGGCTGCCAAGAAGCATGAGTTCTGCAGTGTTGTACATTCCGCGGTGCTTTTGCTGCCCGATAAAAATAACGTTTTGAAGCATCGGGAATTTTTCACTTTTAAGGTTTCCACGCTGACTGTTTTTTAATTCGGGAACAAGGTCGAATATCATGTTCACGTAATCACTGTCGCGGAATCCGTCAACCAGGCAAAGGGTGTGAATGTCGGCATTTTCAAGCAGGTACTCCAACTCCGAAGATTTATAGCTGGTATTGATGGTGACCAGTATTGCTCCGATTTTCGCCGTTGCAAACATAAAGGTAAGCCAGTCGGGGACATTGTTTGCCCAGATGCCAACTTTGTCTTCCGGCCTTACGCCGATGTACAGCAAACCTTTGGCCAGCTGGTCAACTCTTTCATTAAACTGTGAATAAGTAAAACGTAAATTCCGGTCGGCATACACCATGAATTCCCTGTCGGGAGCTTCAATGGCATACTTTTCAAGTAATTCGCCAAGCGTATAATCAAGTAGTTGCATGAAATCAGGTTTTCAGGAATGAAGGTTAAAATGGAGCATAAACAACGGCCAGGATTCTGGCTGACTGGTTGTTTCCGGCATGTACATTGTGCAGCACAATTGAATCCAGATAAATACTGTCGCCTTTGTCCAGTTTGTAAATTTCTTTTCCGTAGTTGATTTCAACCGAACCATCAAGCACATAAATAAATTCTTCACCCTCGTGCGACGAGAGCATATAGTCAGATTGTTGTCCGGGTTCAATATCGATAATAAATGGTTCCATGTTTCTACCCGCTTTGTCGAATGCAAGTGAAAAGAAATTCAGATGGTCACGCGATTCACTGGCTTGTGAGGTAAACCGCACCCCTTTGTGGTATTCGCCAGAGCGCACCACCACCGGTCCGTATGAATTACTGTCGTCGAGGAAAGTTCCAAGGCGAACACCCAGTGCGCGGGCAATTTTAATCAGGGGAGCCAATGACGGAATATTCCTTTCCTGTTCTATCATCTGCACCATTGCGATTTCCATTCCGCTCCGTTCGGCCAGCTCTTCAAGACTGACTTTTTTTATTTCGCGAATTTGTTTAATCTTTTCACCAACGGTTTTTTGAGTTGTCATATCAAAGGTCATTTTAGAGAGTGTTGCACAAATTTAGGTTAATTTTGGTCTCTCACAAATTGTTTTTTGGTGATGTATTCAACACGTAACATGAGCAACATCAGCACCGAAATACAAACGATAGCCCTTACTGAATAAATGGTCGCCAGCGTTCCTTTGCTCGATATCAACGACAGCATCGGAGCCAGCAACATGCCTGTCCAAATCAGGAACGATTCACCGTTCTTTTTGGTTTTCCACAAACGGCTGAGTACCGGAAAATAGGCGATTACAAGAATTCCCTGTGTTAGTGCATGGGTTAAAAAATGATTTTTGGTAATGAACCAGAAAACCACGATGACCAACACTGCAATCAGGCAGGCTTTGTCGAAACGGCTAAAACGCGTTGAGTGATCGCCGAAAAGGTAAATAGCGATGGAAACAATGGCGGTAAGGGCAAGATCGGTGGTGTTCAGAATATTATCTAATAAGCTGAAATTAGCTGATTCCATATAAGTTGTAAGACTAATTGCCACTGCAATGGTGAAAAATATCCACATCGCCAGTGCCGGTTTTATCTTTTGTTTGTATGTTAACCAGCAATACCAAATGGTTATGGCCAAATTAAGGAGCGAAACGCTGGCTATGGAGATTTGTCGGATCAGGATTTCGTGCATAAGTATGAATTCAGTCGGGGTAATCACTGTCTTTTGGAGTTTACAGATAATTTGATCCCCAATCGGCAGAAAAACAGAAACAGAATTGATGAATAGAACTTTAAGCGAATGCGCAGGCCTTCAAAACGCCCGGCTGAGGACTCGTTTTGACATCCCGAGGCATCCATTGGCGGCTATTCTTCCAGATACTCCGGCTCCAGGCCATCTTCGCACAAATCGATGGGGACAATCCAGACCTGTGGCTGCCCGTTTCCTGTGCCTCCTTCTGATTCACGTTTGACTATTTCAGAACCAAAAAACACTGCAATGTGATCCTCCGGAATGTTTTCATCTTCATCGGTTCCAACAACCACCGCATTGATTCCGTCAATACGCACAAAATCGCCTTTCTCTAAAAATTGTTCTTCCATTTCAAATTAGCTTGCCTTTAAGCGAACAGCAATTGTTCCGTCAATTTTTTCCTGAGCGTAGTCGAATCCGATTTTCATGTTTTTAACATTTGTGGAAGGACTGTCAAACATGGCATCGTTCATGATGTTTTCGCAAATGGCACGAAGACCGCGGGCTCCAAGTTTAAATTCGAGGGCTTTGTCAACAATAAATTCCAATGCTTCTTCTTCAAAACTAAGTTCGATGTCGTCAAGTTTAAACAATTTGACATACTGCTTGATCAGCGAATTGCGGGGTTCGGTCAGGATACTGCGCAAAGCTTTTCTGTCGAGAGGTTCCAAATAAGTCAGTACCGGAATACGGCCAATGATTTCAGGAATTAAGCCAAACGATTTTAAATCCTGTGGAGAAATATACTGAAGCATGTTATCGCGGTCGAGATGATCGGCTGATTTTTGAGCGCCGTAACCAACGATTTTTGTGTTTAACCGTTGTGCAATTTTCCTTTCAATTCCATCAAATGCGCCGCCGCAAACGAATAAAATGTTTTTGGTATTTACGGCAATCATTTTCTGCTCCGGATGTTTGCGTCCGCCTTGTGGTGGAACGTTCACGATGGCGCCTTCGAGTAATTTAAGCAATCCCTGCTGAACGCCTTCGCCCGAAACATCGCGGGTAATTGAAGGGTTGTCGCCTTTGCGGGCAATTTTGTCAATTTCGTCGATGAAAACGATGCCACGCTCGGCAGCTTCCACATTGTAATCGGCCACCTGAAGCAAACGGGTAAGTAAACTTTCGATGTCTTCGCCAACATAACCGGCTTCGGTTAAAACAGTGGCATCAACGATTGTGAAAGGTACATGCAGCATTTTTGCGATCGTGCGGGCCAGCAAAGTTTTTCCGGTTCCCGTTTCGCCAACCATGATAATATTTGATTTTTCAATTTCAGTTTCGTCGTTTGAAACCGGTTGGTTGAGCCTTTTGTAGTGGTTGTAAACAGCCACCGATAATATTTTCTTGGCCTGATCCTGTCCGATCACATACTGATCCAGAAAGCTTTTGATTTCTCTTGGCTTCATCAGTTTGATCATCTTGGTATCAACCTTAACGTCTTTCTTAAATTCTTCTTCAACAATGGCATGAGCCTGCTCAACACAATTGTCGCAAATATGACCTTCTATTCCGGCAATCAGAAGGTTGACCTCTTTTTTTTCACGTCCGCAAAACGAACATTTATCCATTTTCATTTTCAAAATATAATGGTTTTATGCAATCTTAATCACTATTTATTATTTCTGGTCAGCACATCGTCAATCATGCCGTATTCTTTGGCTTCGGTTGAAGTCATCCAGTAGTCGCGATCAGAATTTTTTTCAATTTCCTTGTAGGATTTTCCGCTGTGGAAAGCTATAATTTCGTACAATTCTTTTTTCAGCTTCTGGATTTCACGGGCTGTGATTTCGATGTCGGAAGCCTGACCGGATGCACCACCCATTGGCTGGTGAATCATTACGCGTGAGTGTTTCAGTGCCGAACGTTTTCCATGTGTTCCGGCGGTAAGCAATACTGCGCCCATCGAAGCGGCCATTCCTGTACAAATGGTGGCAACATCAGATGAAATGTACTGCATGGTATCGTAAATTCCAAGCCCGGCATGAACCGATCCTCCGGGCGTATTGAAATAGATTTGAATGTCTTTTTTTGGATCAGATGATTCAAGAAAAAGTAGCTGTGCCTGAACGATGTTGGCGATGTAATCGTCGATCGGTGTACCTAAAAAGATAATCCGATCCATCATCAGCCTTGAAAACACGTCCATGGAAGCAACGTTCAACTGACGTTCCTCAATAATATAAGGAGTCATGCTGTTGGTAAAAATTGAATCGAAACGATTTAAATTAAGGCTGCTAATGCCCAAATGTTTCCTCGCATATTTGTTAAATTCTTTTCCGTCGTTCATAATGTTGTTTCTACTGATTAAAAAAAATGTGAGAATTGATTTTAAACTTCCCGCAAAAAAAGGTTAAAACTAATTCTCACAAAGTTAAGAAAATATGCTTTTGGCTATGCGGCCATTCAATTAATTTTCAAGCATTTTGTTAAACTCCTCATTGCTAACTTCTTTAATGTCGAGTGTAACTTTGCTTTTTATGGCTGTAATGATGGCATCTTCCTGCGCTTTTGAAACTACTTTACGACGCTCTTCCTCGTTTTTCATCATCTGGTTGGCGTAATTTTCGAGGTGCTCATCGGCAACGTTGCTCAGCCCGTATTGACGGAATTGCATGGCAGTCATTTCTTTTGCCAATGCATGAACGTCTTCTTCGGTTACCTTCAATTCATTGTCTTTTACAATTTTATCTTTGATTAGCTGCCATTTCAGGTCGAGCATAAAATGATCAAAATCAGCATCAATCTGCTCCATTGTCATTTTCTCGTTGGTGACTTTTATCCAGCGTTTCAGGAAAGCTTCCGGCAAATCAAACTGTATTTTTTTAACCAAAGCATCGCGGCTGTCGATTGAGAACTTGTAATCGCTCGAATAAACAAAGTTTTCTTCGATTTCAGATTTAACTTTGTCCTTGAATTCTTCTTCAGTAGTGATTCCTGATTCTTCGCTGTAGATTTTCCCGAACAATTCAGGTGTCAGTTCAGCTTTTTCGAAACGAAGCACTTCTTCGATGGTAAAGCTGAAATTTCCTGAAATGTTTTCAGCCTCTTCGTGCGAAATGTTCAGCATGTGGCCAACTTCGTGTTTGTTATCGTATGCTTTCAGTGGATCAAAAACAACTACATCGCCGGCTTTTTTGCCGATGAACGACGCTTTTATTTCTTCGTCTTTCATTACGTCGATGGCAATAACCACCTTGTCGGCCAGAATTCCACCCACAAGCTCGTTGCCTGTTTCATCTAACTGTACGAAAGTTCCGCGAACGGTATCTTTTTCTTCAATGCTGTCAACAACTTTATTTTCGCCCAGGCGACCGGCATAAGCTTCAACCTGTTTGTCAACCAGTTCTTCACCGGCAACAATGCTGTAATAAGGTAAAATTGTATTTTTATCGAGTACCACTTCAATTTCGGGAGCTGTTGCAATGTCGAAAACAAAGCTAAAATCAGTCTGGTTGTCCCAATCGATCTTCAATTGTTTTTCTTCGTTTGGAAGAGGTTCTCCCAGAACATTCAGTTTTTCAGCATAAATATAATCGGTAAGGCTTTTCGAAATAATTTTATTTACCTCTTCAGCCAGCGCTGATTTCCCGTACATTTTTTTGATTAAACCTGCAGGAACCATTCCCGGACGAAATCCAGGCATATTGGCTTTTTTGCGATAGTTTTTCAGAACGTCGTTTACTGTAGTTTCGTAATCACTTTTCTCAACCAAAATGGTGAGTACTGCGTTCAGTTCGTCGGTATTTTCTCTGGTAATGTTCATATTTTTAACTTAAAGTTATTGGAAATCAGCTCGGAAGAAGATCTTCGAAAAGGTTTCGGATCTAAAACCTGTTGCTTTAAATTAATAAAAACCGCTTGCTTATCCTTTTTCAAGGTAAGCAAGGCGGTTATTTTTGTTGTGCGGGCGAAGGGACTCGAACCCCCACGCCGTAAGGCACCAGATCCTAAGTCTGGCACGTCTACCAATTCCGCCACGCCCGCTAAATGCGGTGCAAATATAGGCCAATTTTTTATCCCCGCAACAGGGCCGGCAATTCTTTTCTGTTTATTTTTCAGGAAGTAAAAATAAACACATAGACACATAGAAAACATAGATTGATTATTTTATGTGAACTATGTGCCTATGTGTTTTATAAAAAAAGTGAGAACGGATTACCGAAGTTCGAAATTCTGTCCCAGATAAACGCGTCGTACTTCCTCGTCGGAAGCAAGTTCTTCGGCTGTACCTGCTTTCATGATCGCTCCCTCGTATAAAAGGTACGAACGATCGGTGATGGTTAGGGTTTCGTGAACATTGTGGTCGGTTATCAGAACGCCAATATTTTTTTCCTTGAGCGTTTGTACAATGTGCATGATGTCTTCAACAGCTATCGGGTCAACACCGGCAAAAGGTTCGTCGAGTAAAATAAATTTCGGGTCGATGGCCAGCGCCCTGGCAATTTCGGTACGCCGCCGTTCGCCGCCTGAAAGTTGAAATCCTTTACTTGTGCGAATGTGCTGCAATCCAAATTCGTTGAGCAAAGTTTCCACTTTTTGGTGTTGGTAATCTTTTGGCAGGTTGGTCATTTCAAGTACCGACAGAATATTGTCTTCAACGCTCATTTGCCTGAAAACAGATGCCTCCTGCGACAGGTAGCCGATGCCTTTTTGTGCCCTTTTGTAAACAGGCAGATTGGTAATTTCTTCGTCGTCAAGGAATATTTTGCCCATCAAAGGTTTTATCAAACCAACAATCATGTAAAAGGAAGTCGTTTTTCCGGCGCCATTCGGGCCAAGCAATCCAACAATTTCGCCCTGGTTTACTTCAAATGAAACGCCTTTAACGACAGTACGTTTGCGGTATTTTTTTACAATGTTTTCTGCCCTGAGTTTCATTCCTGAAGTATTATCCTTGGTTTTTTTTTAAATTTCGTCGATCTTTCGCTCATTTGCTTTTTGTACCCTTCCGGATATTACGATACTTATTTCATAAAGGAATACCAGAGGAATACAAACCATGATCTGGCTAAACATATCAGGAGGTGTAATGATTGCTGATATGATCAACAAAACAACATACGAATGCTTCCTGTATGTTTTCATGAACTTGGGCGTCAGAATTCCAACTTTACTTAGGAAAAATGCGATAACCGGCAATTCGAAAATCACCCCTCCGGCAATAACGATGGAAGTTACTGTGCTGATATAGGAAAGAATATTTATTTGATTGACAACAACATCACTAATACTATATCTGCCTAAAAAATCGACTGACATCGGAACTATCAGATAATAGCCAAACATAATTCCCATAAGAAATAATAGCGACATATAGAAAACAGCTCCGGTGGCATGTTTGCGTTCATTTTCATAGAGAGCCGGCCTGATAAAGCTCCAGAACTGATATATCACATAAGGGAAAGCAACAATAAAACCAGCGATAATTGCGGTCCAGATATGCACCATAAACTGTCCCGACATGCTGATAGAGATCAGTTGCAATTCGTGCGTGTTAATTTTCAAAGCTTCAACACCCACATAGTCAGCGAGTTTTGCCATCATCCGATTGCTCCAAAAATCAGGATTCTTGGGTGCAAATATGACTGAATCAAAAATGAAGTCTTTGGCCATGAATGCACCTATTGCAAAAACAAAAATGGCAATTACAGATTTAATAATATGCCACCTCAGGGTTTCCAGATGGTCGAGGAACGACATTTCTGCTTTCGGCTCTTTTTTCTTACTTTTTTTTGTTGATTGCTCTTCGATGCGGGCTTGTTCTGACATATTTCGGGCGATAATTTGGTCTGATTGGTTATTAAAAAAGTTGCACAAATATAGCTTATATTCCTGTTTCAATTGTTTCCTATCTCTTAATTTTACTTAAAAGCGATCCAAAAGTATTTAATTTCAATCATGATCGTTGCGTTTTGAATGATATTTTATTTACCTTCGGGAAACTTAAAAAATTACGAATTAATATATTGATCTGAAAAGAGGTCTTTTTTTACATATGGGAATAGAGTTAACATTATCAGAACATCTCCAAAAATATTTTGGGTTCGATCGTTTTAAAGGCCAGCAGGAAGATGTGATCAAAAGTGTATTGAAGGGTCACGATACATTCGTATTAATGCCCACCGGAGGTGGAAAATCATTGTGCTACCAATTACCGGCACTTATCATGGAGGGCACTGCAATCATTATTTCTCCATTGATTGCTTTAATGAAAAATCAGGTTGATTCAATCCGCAGTTTTGGCACGGAAGATGGCATTGCACATTTTCTAAATTCATCGCTTAACAAGGCTGCTGCCCAAAAAGTACGCGATGACGTGACCAGCGGGAAAACAAAGTTATTGTATGTTGCTCCTGAAAGTTTGACGAAAGAAGACAACATCGAATTCCTGAAAAATATAAAAATTTCATTTTATGCCATCGATGAAGCGCATTGTATTTCGGAATGGGGTCATGATTTCAGGCCTGAATACAGGCGGATCAAGCCCATTGTATCTGAAATAGGGGCAGCACCATTGATGGCTCTTACTGCTACAGCTACGGCCAAGGTTCAGCACGATATACAGAAAACACTCGGAATGCTCAATGCCGATGTTTACAAGGCGTCGTTCAACCGGCCCAACCTGTATTACGAAGTATTGCCAAAATCAAAACCCGAATCGCAGATCATCAAGTTTATCAAGGAGAACGAAGGAAAATCAGGAATTATTTACTGTTTGAGCCGGAAGAGGGTAGAAGAACTTACCCAAACACTGGTCGTAAATAATATAAAAGCGTTGCCTTATCATGCCGGAATGGATTCGGCAACACGATCGGGCAATCAGGATAAATTTCTGATGGAAGATGCTGACGTGATCGTTGCTACCATCGCGTTTGGAATGGGGATCGACAAGCCGGACGTTCGTTTTGTGATCCATTACGACATTCCAAAAAGTCTGGAAGGTTATTACCAGGAGACAGGCCGTGCCGGTCGTGATGGCGGCGAAGGCAAATGTATCACCCTTTATTCGGCCAAAGACATTCAGAAACTCGAGAAATTTATGCAGGGCAAACCGGTGGCCGAACAGGAAATCGGACGTCAATTGTTGCTCGATACTGCTTCGTATGCTGAATCAGCCATTTGCCGGCGTATCATCCTCCTGAATTATTTTGGTGAAAAGCTCGAAGAACCCTGCGGAAACTGCGACAACTGCCTGAACCCTAAAGAACAAATTGAAGCTAAAGATGAAATTTGCCGTGCACTTCAGGCCATAATTGAAGTAAAGGAAAACTACAAGGCCGAACACCTTTCGGATATTCTGACCGGTAAAAAGACGGCTGCTGTGAAGTCGTTCCGCCATTACGAACTCGAAGCTTTCGGGTCAGGAAACGATCACGGTGAAAAATTCTGGAATGCAGTATTCAGGCAAAGTATGATTGCTGGCTATATTACCAAAGACATTGAAAACTACGGTTTGCTGAAAATGACCAAAAAGGGATACGATTTTCTGGAAAAACCATACGACTTTTTGCTGGTACGCAACCACGACTACGATGCCATTGAGGAGGAAGCCAATGCAGCGGCTGCTCAGGCAAGTGGTTCAGGCGATCCTGAATTGTTCGCCATGCTGAAAGACCTTCGGAAAAAGATTTCGAAAAAACTGAACCTGCCGCCTTTTGTGATTTTTCAGGATCCGTCGCTTTCTGATATGGCTCTTCAGTATCCAACTACCATCAGCGAGCTGAAATTTATACAGGGAGTTGGCGAAGGAAAAGCAAAAAGATACGGAAAGGAGTTCGTCGAACTGATTAAACTGTATGTTGAAGAGAACGAGATTGAAAGACTGCAGGACTTTGTTGTGAAAAGTGTTGCCAACAAATCAAAAATAAAAGTAGGGATCATTCAAAGTATCGACCGAAAGATATCTCTTGAGGATATTGCTGATTCGATAGGAATTGATTTCAAGGAACTGATTTCTGAAATTGAAGTGATCGTAAACTCCGGCACCAAAATCAACATTGATTATTACATCGATGATATTATGGACGAAGACCGTCAGGAAGAAATATTCGACTATTTCAGGGAATCACAGGATGATGACATTGCCCTTGCGCTCAAAGAACTAGGAGAAAACGATTATACTGAAGAGGATATTCGGTTGATGCGAATCCGGTTTTTGTCGGAAATGGGGAATTAGTAGGCGACAAGGTGACAGGGCGACGGGGCGAGAGGGTGATTTGGCGAAATGAGAAGATAAAAAAGCGCCTTTAGGTGCGGAATATTTGTAGAGGAACAAGAAATCGATGAAAACCCGTCCGCGGAATGCGCCAAACAAAGCAATTTCCATCTCTCGGACGGAATGGGATACGGAAATCAACTGGATTCGTCTCCATGAACAGCATAAAAAATCCTGACAAGGTTCTCAAAACTTGTCAGGATTTTTTTATTCCGGAAACTGCAAGGTTAGAAATAATGTGGTTTTGTGTATTTCCTTTTGTAGATATTGAAATCATAGCCTACCAGAACTTCATAAGTTCCAACCTGGTATTTGCGGATGTCTGAAATTGCCGCGTAGTCGGCGGCAAAACCTATTCTGATGTTATTCCTGAAAGAATACTGGCCTGAAAAACAGACTGTACCGTTGGATCGTAAATTAAGTCCAAACTGAAGGTCGTTCGGTAAATATACGATTGCTGAAGCATCTGCATAAACCGGTTCGCCGATGGTTGCTGCAATAAGCAGGTTTGGCCGCAGAAAAACTGTTCTGTTGAACCCGAAAACATATCCCACTGACAGAAAAGCTGTTTTGAAATCGTACAACGATGAGTAATCGGATCGGACGACACTGAAAGAATTGTTGATAATCTGCGGTATGGAAAATCCGATGTAATAATCCTCTGTGAAGAAAACCGCCCCAATCCCGAAAGTGGTCATGTAATACATCCGGATGTCGGAAGTGAATTCGGGATCAGGAATTCGGTCGGGATAAAGTTGATATTCAGTCAGGTTATTGTCGAAATTTGCAATTCCTGCCCTCAGCCCAAAGCGAAGAAAATGTGTCAGATCGGTGCGCACCTGAAACGAATAATCGCCTGTCAGGAAAATCCGCTTTTCCCTACCCATGTTCAACTGCTTAATGCTCAGGCCAACACCACTTCGCTGGTCTTTAATCGGCGTAAAATAACCAAGATATTGTGTTAATGGCGCGCCGTGAATGCCTACCCAGTTTGTTCTGGAGGAGAGCAGCACACCGGCTTTGTCCCAAATACCAACATAGGCTGGATTAATGGTATGCATGTTCGTTACGTATTGCAACGACCACGGATACTCCTGGGCTTTTGCCTTCTGTTCGAAAACAGAGTACAAGGCCAGTAATAATATCAGGCGGTATGTAAATCTGCGAATCATTAAATCAATTCTTTTTTCTTTCTTTTTTATTGTATTCCAATGCCGTCCGCAATATAGGAATTGCCTTGTTTAGCGCATTTCCGCGGACGGGTTGTCATTTTCATCTTCTATCCGTCGCCTAAAGGCAGACAGCCTGTCCCGATTTTTATCGGGAGCAAAGGATATCCAGCATCTAATTATCAGCTCGCCTTTTCATCTCCCCATCGCCTTGTCGCCCGCATCTTCTGACTTTCTTATTTCTCGTTCAATATTTCTTATTTTTTTCATTTCTTCATTTCCCTATTTCGTCCGAAAGATGGTTTTTCCTTTGAAAAACATTGTTCCGCGGGCGGGTTTTCGTTTCAGGGAGTCGGACTTTCCTAAGTCCGACATTTAATCCCCGACTTGGAAAGTCGGGATCCCTGTCAATGCGATTCGCAACTGGCAGATTATCAATTGCAGTTGCTCCGCTAGCTGGCGAACGCGACACCCTTTGCATTATTGCGTTTATATCCATTCCCTTTTATTCGAAGCTTCCATCCTTCCCCCTGCGGGGGAATAAGAAGGGGGCTTCTTTCTTCCTCCCCTTCCGCCAGCTGGCGGAGAGGGGTCGGGGGAGGCTGTCTTTAATACGATATAAATACATAACTCTTCTTTACTTCTCCGTTTCCTAAATCGAGCACGTAATAATACGTTCCCGGAGGCACTATTTCATTTCGGGCCTTCGAAGGACCATATTCAGGTTTCCCGTTCCACCATGCACGATCGTATGACAACCAGTGATTGAGGTTTCCGTACTGTGCCTTTTCGAACAGTTTATTTCCCAACTGATCGAATATATACATTTTCGCATCCGGAAAATGATTGATGCAATAAATCTGGAAGTAATCGTGAATATTGTCTCCGTTTGGCGAGAATGCATCCGGAATAAACAGGTCGCAATCACGTCCGTAATCAAGGTATTCAGGATGTCCGTCATAATCCAGGTCATCGTTGCTCCAGTCGCCGTCTCCATTTAAATCTTCGAATTTCGTCAGGTAACCGTCATTGTCATCGTCGGTATCGCGCCAGTCGGGTATGCCATCGCCATCGAAATCCTGCATCGGAGCATTGCTTCCAACCGCATTTCCCAAAGCATTGCATTCATTTACAACAGTTTCGTAAGCATCATCGAGGCCATCGCCATCCGAGTCCCGGCCAATTGCAAATCTATCAGGTTTACCGTCAGCGTTCAGGTCGTGCCCTTCAATATAATCAGGAACGCCATCGTTGTCAGAGTCTGCATCCAGAAAATCAGGAATTCCATCGCCATCGGTATCGATTGGTATAATTTCCCTGGTAAACTGGAATTTATCGTAGGTATCGTCCACACCGTTGTTATTTACATCTATGTTTGATGGGTGAATGTAATTTGCCCAATCCTGTGCTTCAATGTTGTCAACAATTCCATCGCCATCAGAATCAATGTCCAGATAATTCGGAGAGCCATCACCATCAGCATCAGCGGTTCGCCAATCCTGTCCGGGTAGCGCTTCATAAATGTTCAGAATACCATCGCCGTCGGCATCCGGGTCATCGACATCGGCAATTCCGTCGCCATCAAAATCAGAAACAACAGTGATGGTAACCCTGGCTGTGCTTGTTTGACCATGTTTATCCGAAATTTCGTACACAAAGAAATCTATACCATTATAGCTCGGAATAGCCAGATATTCAAATGTTCCATCCTTGTTTATCCTGAAAGCCTGTGCATACAAAGGTTTAACAATCGGAACTATATTGATGGTGATAAAATCCTCCGGTTCCTCAGGGTCAAAATCATTGGCCAGTAAATCTTCCAGAAGCGCCAGACAACTGAACGTGTAATCGTCGTCGATGGCAACCGGAGGATTGTTGAGTGGCACCTTGAACTTTTGAGTAACCTCGCAGTTATTATCATCCGTGATTGACACTTCATATTCACCGAATGAAATGTCATTGATGTCCTGTGAAGTAGCGTTATTGCTCCACACATACTTATAGGTGCCGATACCACCGGTAACAGTTATATCAATGCCACCTTTTTGTGTCGCTTTCAATACATGCTCAGTCACTTTAATATTACTGATCACAAGTTGTGCAGGATTGACAATTCTGACATTTACGGTTCCGGTAGAGTTGCAATCGTTGGCTGTAAACCGAAGGTTGTTGAATACTTTAAAGCTCTCGTTAAACTGGCCGGTAATCGTAGCAGTTCCCCCTGAAACAGCTACATTACTGAACTGTCCCCCATCGTACCTGAAGGTGTAAACGCCATCAGGTGTATTGGTCATCGAAAGGTTTATTGTGAACGGATCGCCGTAGCAGATTGGGATTTTAAACGAAACCAGTGTTAGTTCAGGTGAAGGTGGAATAGCCGGAACTTCAATTTTCCCCGGAGCCGACTCGCAGCCGGTGTTGATATTTTTTGCACGGATAAAGTGGTCGCCCCAAACCAGATCGGTAAAGCTTGCCGATGCCTGATAGACGCCACCGTCGATACTGTAAACATATTCAGCGCCAAGCGGACTGGTCACCACCACGGTACCATCCGGATTGTTACAGGTAGGAGTAGCTGCTACCCTTGCAACCGGAACTGCCGGAATCGGGTTGATTGTAAGCGTTACCGGTGTACGTGAAAGGCTGACACAAGTGCCATTCGATGCTTCGGCATAGTATGTCCGGGTTCCGATAATCCTGAGGGTAGGCGAGACTACCGCGTTTCCGCCGCTTGCATTGTCGAACCAGGTAATTCTGATACCGGTAACAGGCACAATTGCCGTATTGGCATTGAGCGTTTGGATAGGGCTGGTGGCACATTCGGCCAGATTGCCCGAGCTGACAGGGGCTTCAGGAATATTTGGAACCGGATTAACGATGCGGGCAGTTGCCGGCGATACACAACCGGTAGCAATTTCTTTAACCGTTACCGGATAACTGCCCGGAGAAAGGTTTGCAAATACCCTGCCCGCCTGGTAATCTGTTCCGTTAATGCTGTATTCATAAGCAACTCCGAGTGGTGCAGTTACGGTGATGGTACCCGATGGTATCAGACAGGTTGGATTGAATACTACAACGGTTGGTGCAACTGGCGCCGGAGGTATCGGATTAATTGTCAGTATAATTTCAACAGATTCGCAACCGGTGGCTATGTCTTTAATTTTTACTGAATAATCGCCCGGAGCAAGCGTAAACGTTCGGGCAGCAAAATAGGTGGTTCCGCCGTTGACACTGTACTCGTAACCAGTGCCTGTAGCCGGAGATGTAACCTCGATGGTTCCGGTTGTGACAATACAGTCGGGTTGCCTGGTAACGCTTGCAATTAAAATGAGTTCAGTTCCATCTTGAACTTTTACGTTGACACCATCAGCAGAAGAGCATCTGTTTGCAGTCAATTTCAGGTTGTTATAATCACCCGGTTTCACCTTTACAGTTGCCGAATTATTTTTAATCTCAACATCTTCAAATAATCCAGTGGTGTATGTAATGTCATATAATCCATCAGGTACGTTTGTGAATGTAAATTTTATCGAACCATTCTCTCCATAACAAACAGCATCGGTTCCAATGGCCGTCAGGGTTATTGGCAAGGCTTTTACAATTTGTAAATCCCACTCAGGATAAATACAATTACTGCCAATTTCCCGAAGTTCAACATGATAGGAATTTGGAGGAAGACTGCCAATTGTAACCGTTGCAGCGCCCATGGCAATCCATTTATCTTTGTTGATGCGGTATTCATAAGGGCTTCCCGAACCTCCTGCAGGTTTTGAAATAATAATCTCGCCATCATTGGTTCCTGAACATGAAACAGGATTTGCCTTAAGCTCAGCAGTTACAGGCAGTACATCTATAATTTTCAACTCATTGGTTCTGGTCTTTACCCCAAAATAATCTTCAACTACAAATGAATGGTTTCCTGCCCCAATTTGAATATCAATTTCGTTCGTAAATGTTTTTCCATTCATTTCCAGTCTAAACGGAGGGACTCCATCCCATGCCTTGATCCGCACGGTTGCCTTATCTCCCGGACACAGTATAGGTTTCACTATCTCAGCAGAAACGATGAATCCAACATTATAGAGTGCTTCGGATTTACAACCTTTCGCATCAGTAACAGTAACTTTATGGATGCCAAAAGCCAGGTTGTAAGCTGTTTCTGTCTTTTGACTATCGCTCCAAAAGTATGTATATTGCGGTGTTCCACCTGAGCCGGAGATTCTGGCTGTTAAATTTGCCCTGTTTATTCCTGAAGGTTGAGCAGTGATATTAACGGCCCAGAAATTGGGCTGATCAATTGTTTTTTCCAGAGATATCTGATTGTCATGATCCATTGCATCGCGCAGCAGGAAGGTGTATTTTCCGGACGGGAGATTCGATCTAATGTATGGTTCGCTGAACGGAACCCAGCCGGCGCCAATGTTGTATTCGAACGAACCGGATCCGCCCAGGGCTTTTTCATAGCGAATTTCACCAGTTTTATCTCCGAAACAATCCACATGTTTGACAACCGCCGTAGCAATAATTTTTCCGCTTGGATAGATGGTAAACGACCCAAGTGATACCGGACAGGCAGCCACTTGTATGTCGCGTATCCAAACCTCGTAGGTGCCGGGAGCCAGGTTTGCGAAAACAGGTGATGTTTGCCAGACGTCCTTATCAAGTCTGTATTCGTAAACATTCGATCCGCCTGACTCATCGTAAACAGTTATCCGACCATCCTCCTTACCGGGATCGGTTTCGTTTTCAGTAGTAACTGAAGCAAAAATACGGTCATAAACCTTGATAGTCAGAGTTGTGGATTTTGCACACTTCCCATCTGAAGGAGTAAATGAATAAACAGTTTCGCCAACTTTTGTGGTCGAAATGGATGCGGGATCCCAACTGCCCGTTACACCATTGTCCGAAATCAATGGCAAATTATCAGGTATTGAGTTGTAGCAATAAGGTCCGAGTGCCCTGAATGCCGGGATTATTTCGTCGCCAACAGTGATGTCGGTTTTATATGGTAACGCGCATTGTCCTGCATCAGGAGTGAAAGTATAAGTTGTTGTTGTTTTGATATTTGTGTTAATAGTTGAAGGAGCCCATGTTCCGGTAATACCTTCAATTGAGGCAAGTGGCAATGCTGTTGGAGCGCTGTTTAAACAAATATCAGTAATAATATTGAAGCCCGGGGTTACAGGTTTGTTCACCACTACGTTTACTTCCTCTACTACGGAACAACCCGTCGATGGATTGGTTCCCATCAGGTAATAAGTGCCGGTAGCTGAAACTGCTGAGTAATTGACCAACGGTAGTTTGGCATCCTGATCCATCCAATAACTCCAGCTTAACCCAGAGGTACTTCCTGAAGTTATTGAAGCAAGTCTTAAATCAATGGTTGCAGGTTCGCAGACGGCTTCCGGATTGGTAATTTTCACAATGGGCAATGAATTAACTTCTACTTCAACCGGTTTAATCAGGTAACATCCGACGCCAGCCTGCAGTTTGATGTAATACTTGCGGGTTTCGGAAACAGCGTAGGGGTTTGTCAATTCAACCGTAGCCATTTCATCCATCCAGTAAGTAAGTTTTGAGGCAGGTGCCAGCAGTGACTGGTCAACAACTGTATTGGCAGTCAGGTCAACTGTTTCAGGAAAACAAACTGCAGGTGGATTGTTGATGGCCAGAACGGGCTCTGGGTTGATGATCACTTCAACTGGCTTAATCGTGAAACAACCAAATTCATTCTCTGCCCTGATAAAATAATCTATTTTACCGACAGCCGAAACAATACTGCCCGGCAATTGAATGGTCGCATTTTCATCGACCCAATAGGTATAGGTAAGTGTTTGACCCGGTTCAGCCTCAATGGTTTTGAATAAATCAACCACCTCAGGTTCGCAAATTACTTCAGGATTATTGGTGACGAATTTCGGCTGTGGATTGACGGTTACAGAAACAGCTTCGATGACAAAGCATTCAAACCCTGATTGAAGTTTGATATAGTAAGTACCCGTTTTGCTTACCGTTTCAGGAGCAAGAAGTGGCTTGGTGACCAGATCGTCGAGCCAGTAGGTAAGTTCGGATGAGGCCGAAATAATACTTCCCAGTGTAATTTCAGGAGCAGTTAAATCAACCGTTCGGGGTTCGCATTCTGTTGCCGGTTGATTAATTACAAGCTGTGGCACCGGATTTATAACCACATCAACCGGTTTGATTATCGCGCAATTTGTCAGCGGATTGGTTGCTTTAATGTAATACGTTCCACTGGCTGCAACCGCCATGTAATTTGTAAGTTCAACAGTTCCATCTTTGTCCATCCAGTAGGTATATTTCAAATCCGCATCGCTGCCTTGGGTGATAGCGGCTGCTGTCAGGTCAATGGTTTCAGGTTCGCAAATATCTTCAGGATTGGTTATAACAAGTATCGGCTGTGGGTTGACAATGACATTAACCGGCCGGATAACGGAACAGTTGGTGCCGGAATTGATCCCTTTAATGTAATAAGTTCCGCTTAAGGCAATGGTTTTGAAATCAGTCAGCAAGGTTGTTGCCAATTCATCGGAGTAATATTCGAAATATTGGTCAGCATCGCTGCCACTTGTAATTGAGATATCTGAAAGGTCAACCGTTTCAGGTTCACAAACTGCCTCCGGATTGTTTATTGCCAGTTTCGGCAACGGATTGATGGTTACCGTAACAGGTTGTATATCGAAACAGCCACCATCGGAAACAATTTTAATATAATAGGTTCCTGAAGTTATGATGAATTTTGGGTCTGATACTGCGACAGTTGCCCCGGCATCCATCCAATAGGCGAATACTGATAGGGGTGGAATCGTGCTTCCCTGAATAATTGATGCAGCCGAAAGGTCAACCTTCTCAGGGTCACAAACTGCTTCGGGATGGGTAATGACGAGTATCGGTTGAGGATAAATGTAAACCGGAACAGGTTTTATTTCAGAACAACCATTTGCATCTTCCGCTTTAATATAATAAACGCCTGTTTTCGTAATGGCAGCATAGTCGGGCAACGGTTCAGTTGCCTTATCATCCTTCCAATAAGTGAAAATCAAGTTCTTTTCACTTAAACCAACATCAATAGTTTCAGTTAAATTTACCGTTTTGGGCTCGCAAACCGGAGGAGGATTGTTTAAGGTGAGTAAATTTGGTTTTGAAATGGTAATAATTATTGATGATTCAGCCGCCTTACAGGTTGTTGCGTTTCCAAGGCCTACGGCAGTCAATGTCAGCGCTATACTTCCTGAAATAATATCGTTCGGGCCAGGGGTATAAACAGGATTTTTAATGGTAGCATCGTCGAAACTGCCGTCGCCCGTGGTAGTCCAGAGCAGCGAACTGTAATGATCAGCTGTTGACTCTGACAACGCGAAGGTATTTCCGGGGCAAATTGTTGCATCTTTTCCTGCATAAGCCAAGGGGAGATCGAACACTTCGATTTTCCCCTGTTCGGTGGTGTCGCAACCATGAATGGATATTTGTACCGATGCCAGGTCGAAATTGCCCACCGTATTCCAGTTAATGGTTATTTCGCTGCCTTGTTTGGTATCTCCTGAAATTGGATCGGTGACAGAAAACAATGTTCCGTCGGGATCAGGCAATACGATATTGTTTCCATCCGCATCGGTCAGCAGCCAAAGGTAACTGGAGCCCGGCTCGCCGTCAACACGGTAAACCCTTTCAGCGCCCAAACATACTTTGTCTATGACATACGGATCTCCGGCTGCCTGTAAAGCAACTACCAGAAGTAACATTGTCCATATATATTTCAGCCTAAACATCATAGTTTCAATTTTTTTCAGGGAGTCGGACTTTCCTAAGTCCGACATTTTCCCACGGGAGTCGGACTTTCCCAAGTCCGACATTTTCTCCACGAGAGTCGGACTTTCCCAAGTCCGACATTTTCTCCACGGGAGTCGGACTTTCCCAAGTCCGACATTTTCTCCACGGGAGTCGGACTTTCCCAAGTCCGACATTTTCCCCACGGGAGTCGGACTTTCCCAAGTCCGACATTTTCTCCACGGGAGTCGGACTTTCCCAAGTCCGACATTTTCCCACGGGAGTCGGACTTTCCCAAGTCCGACATTTTCCCACGGGAGTCGGACTTTCCCAAGTCCGACATTTCTTACCCGACTTGGAAAGTCGGGTTCCCTGTTGTTGCTTCGAACATTCACATTCCTTTTTTATTTTTAAACCGTCCAAACGCTAAAGGCGCTGCTCTGTTCAGAATTTTTGGATATTGAATATTGATCATTCATTATTGGATATTCTTTTCCATTTCTCCCCGGATCGCCCCGGATGTCATTCCAACCATATTTTTCATTTTTCATTTTTCTA
>JAUYMU010000020.1 GCA_030698405.1 Bacteroidota bacterium | reverse complement strand
AGTAGTTGGGAATTACGCAAACACGATGATGATGTGTTCATTTATCAACGTTGGGTGGAGGCAGAACCAGGCCGTAAAGCCAGGGAGTTGTATGCCGAAATTTTAGTTGCGGCCAAACCCGAAGCGCTCACTCAGATTATCTGTGATGAAAAGTACGGAACCAAATGCCGACAGAATAAATGTTGGCAGCAGGATTTTTGGCTGTCCGGATGACAAAACCTTTTCCGTTGGATTGATAGCCCCGGCCAACCCCTTTGTGAACGAAAACTCCGTGTCGTTCGAAAGAGAAGCCGACATAATTGGCCAGACCAAATTCTTTACTGACTTTGCTGTTTATACTGGCTGCCAGCTTTTTTTTCGACTTGTTTCCCACCATCCCTGATTACCATTGATTCAAATTTTCCATCTGAAAACCAGCGGGCACTGCTTCGTTGGCAATTAACATGGCTTCTACACTTGAAAAGTCAAAATCACGGACTGCCGGTGCAAGCGGATTGCGTTTATCGGCTTTCATCCTGACCAACAGTTCATCTCCAATTTTCTCCATCTTTTCCCATACCTGCTGGATGGTTTCATAGTCGGACGAATCGGATACATTTAGGTGAAAAACATCGTCGCGGATGAAAATTACATTTCTTCAGAAAATATCAACTCTTTTGGCGGAATAAATTTCGCTGATCATATTGTCTGAAACGCCTCGGTTTATAAAACCATCGACCAAACCCTTGGAGGTCGCGGGTTAAAAGCAGAATATTCTTACAGTGACCTGATCCGGTCGTACCTGTTAATGGTGCTTTGCGGTGGCGAATGTGCCGAAGATATTACCGAACACCTGCGTTCGGAACTTGCTCAAGTCAAAGGGTTTGAAGTGTGTTCTGCAGATACTATGCTACGGATGCAGAAAGAACTGGCCACAAAAAAGGAAACAACCGTTTCAAAGACAGGCATTGCACATGACTTCAATATCCATATGAACATGAATAAGTTGTTGGTCAGGTTGGCGGTTCAAACAGGCCAGCTGTCGGCAAAAAATGACAATTATATTTTTGACTATGACAACCAGTTTATCCCCACCGACAAGTATGACTCCAAGCGGAGTTACAAACATGCTGACGGGTATTTCCCCGGCATAGCTTCAATAGGCAATTTTCCAGTTTACATTGAAAACCGCAATGGCAACAGCAATGTGAAATACAAGCAGGACGAAACCCTGAAAAGGGCTTTTGAGGTATTGGACGAAAATAAGATCAAAGTAAAGCACAGCCGGATGGATTGTGGGTCGTTCGACCAAAGTGTTGTCCTGGTTGTCGAATCCAATAGTAAATATTTCTACATCAGGGCACAACGGTGTGCCAGTCTTTACGAAATGTTGAAGAATATAACTTATTGAGAAACATAATTAATTGGGTTCAAAGAATACCAGGTGACATCCATTGAATATGCACCATTTGGCTGGGACAAAACCTACCGCTACGTGATAACGAGGGAAAAGAAAGGCGATAAACAAGGCAACCTGTTCACCGGTGACGAATTCACTTACCGGGCAATAATGACAAACAACCGCGAAATGACCGACCTCGAAGTTGTTGCATTTCTAAAATTCATGCAACGAAGATCATTTGACTACCGAAGGCTGTTATACGATGGCTCCATCTTATTTCCCCGAATTTGAAAACTCCAGTTTGCCACCTTTTCGAATGTCTTCGTGCTTCAGTACAAACTGACTTTCCCTGCCATTCAACTTTACTTTGTCGAATGTTTGGGAAGTGTCCTGATTGTCAGTGGTGATTTTAAATTTCTTTCCGGAGTAATATTTCGGGTTCAGGTTAAATTCAACTTCAGTAAAAATAGGAGAGGAGAGCTGGTATTCTCCACTTCCGGGCGAAACAGGATAAAAACCCATGGCCGAAAATACATACCAGGCCGAAGTTTGGCCAGAGTCGTCGTTTCCGGGGATTCCCCCATCGAATGCATTGTATTCAGTTGCCAGGATGTTCTTCACTTTTCGCTGTGTTTCAGCCGGATCGCCCAAATAATTGTAGAGATATGGAATATGGTGACAAGGTTCGTTCGAATGCCAGTATTCACCGGTATCGAAGAGTTCATCCAGTTTTTCGCGAACCTGATTTTTGTCTCCAATCAGATCAAATAATCCCGGAATATCATGCGGAACAAACCACATGTGGTGCATCGGCGTTCCTTCTGTGAGGTACGATGCACGTGCCAGCGGATTGTAATCCCTGCTCCATGTACCATCGAGATGGCGGCCACGCATACTTTTGGTTTCATCGTCGAAAACGAGCTGGTAGTTTCGTCCGCGTTTGGCAAGTATTTGAGCATCTTCTGTCTTCCCGTATTTTGCGGCGACTTTCGAAAGCACATCGTCGGTCATGGCATATTCCAGTGTGCGCGAAGTTTGTTCCATTTTGTGAAAAGCTTCTTTTACACTGTCTTCCAGCGGAATGTAACCGTTTTCGAGGTACGACTTCATTCCCCTGCGGCCTTTTCCATTGATGTAATCTTCGCCTTCCGAAACTTCAAAAGCATTTTTCCGCATGTATGGATATGCCCTGTCAATATTGATATCGAAACCTTTCAGGTAAGCATCGCCCAAAGCGGTGTTGGCATGGTCGCCTATCATGGCCGAAGTGTAGCTGTTCCACATCGGGAAAATGGGCATCCATCCACCCTGTTCAGCTTTCAGAACAAGCGATTGCATCATGTCTTCGTATTTGTCGGGTGCAACAAGGCTTACAAGTGGCAATTGTGCCCTGAAAGTGTCCCACAACGAAAAGTCATCGTAATATACCTTCCCGTTTTCCATTTTCTGAATGCTTTTATTTCCGTCGAATGCAGGGTAAGTGCCACTCACATCGCTGAATGTACGGGGCGAAATCATTGAATGGTAAAGCGCAGTGTAAAATTTGGTATAATCCTCTTCTGTTCCGCCTTTCAGTTTAATGGTCGAAAAGGCTTCATTCCAGACTTGTTCGGTTTCGGCTTTGGTTTTTGCAAAATCCCAATGCGAAATTTCAACATCGAGATTGGCACGTGCCGCCTCAATACTTGTAAACGACGTTCCAACCTTTGCCAGAATCACATCATTTTCTTCGATGTTAAAGGCAGCATAAGCGCCAATATCCTGTTTTCCTGAAATTTCGGTTTGCTGTTTAAAATCTTCCATCTGAAAATAGCAACCGTAATTGTCAATTGGCCGGTTAAACCTGACTACGAAATAACCGCTGAATCCTGCCGGTCGTCCCCAACCCTGGTAGATCCGGTGAACCGGATTGTAGCCATAAATTTCCCGTTTTTCGGTATCAACTTTTATATAACCCTGACCTTCGTCGCTGTTGGGTGTAACCAGAATCGTGGCCTGATCTTTTTTGAGGTACGAAAACTTGAAAAAACCTGCGCGTGCAGTACCCGTCATTTCAACAAAAGTCATGTATTCCTGAAGCATACACGAATAGTAGGCAGGCGTCGATGTTTCGCTTTCGTGCATTAAAATTGTGGCGCGTTCGCTGGCAAAAGTGCGCAGGTAGCCAGTTATAGGCATAATTGTAAAACTGCCGTAATCCTGTACGCATGATCCGGAAAGCCAGTGGGAACCACGAAACCCCTGAATTTTTGTATCGTTATAATAGTAGGGTGAAAGACATTTTTTTTCGGTGTCGCGGGTTTGCGGTGTCCATTGGGTCATTCCGAAAGGGGTCGAAACTGCCGGTGTCACATGCCCGAAAGCTTCCGTATTCTCGTTGTGTTTAAAACCGCCCGGTCCGGTTGACTCGCTTGTCCCGATTAACGGATTGGCATATTTGATAAGATTTTCGGCTTTTTTTTGGCAGCCTGACATTAAAATCGTTACTGTCAGCATGATTGGCAGGTAAAGTTTGTTAGTAGTCATTCTCAGTAGTTTTTTAGTTGTTGGTGATTTTCAGGAAATCAAAAATGCAAATCCAAAAATCACTCCTGTTTGCGAGCGTTAAAAATAGTAGATTTCTTTTATTCAGCTCAAAAGCGTACTCTTTTTTTATCGGGTTTATTTTGATTAAATCTAAATAACATATTTGAAGTTATTATATTTAAAAATCGTCCGATTTGTGGTTTGATCTTGTTAACTTGGAGGAAAGTTTTGTTCACGAATAATCTGAATAAATTCTGATTAAAAAGCTATGTAGAATGGATACAATTGAAGTTGATAAATACCTGGCTCATTCAGAAAATGAGAAAAATGAAGTGCATATTCTGAATGAGCATTTGAGCGGAACTGCGAAATTGATGACGGCGTTTGCGGGTAATAATGATTATCAGAGTATATTTAGAACAACCGGACTTTTGCATGATTTCGGAAAATATCAGCCTGCCTTTCAAAAATACCTGAGAGAAGGAGGAAGAAGAGGAAGTGTGCCACATGCCAGTTGGGGTGCAGGTTTGTGTAAAGAATTTAGCCAAGTTGAAGCGGCATTTGCAATTGATGGCCATCATAAAGGATTGCCTGATAAAGGAGATTTAATAACCGATTTGTATGAGTTTGACGTTTCTGGAAATACACAGTTCAATTCAATTAGAACTGAATTCTTCAAGGAAAACCCGATAGAGGAAACCAATTTAATTTATTCAGATACTGGTTTAAGAGGCACAGACAAAGAACTTTTTATCCGAATGTTGTTTAGTGCTTTGACTGATGCTGACTGGTTAGATACAGAGAGTCATTTTAATAGTGCCATTTCAGAAAAGAGAAATACAAAAGTATTTGATGCAGCGTATTTGTTGGAGAGATTAGAAGGTGAGTTAATGGGGAAGAGCAAAGATGGCTATATTAATACATTACGAAATAAAGTCCGCAGTTATGCTATTTCAAAAGCTCAATTTGATACTGGTTTTTATTCGATGACCTTACCTACCGGAATGGGAAAAACATTGGCATCTGTAAGTTGGGCGCTTCACCACACAAAGCACAATAACTTAAAGAGAATCATAATTGTACTTCCTTTTATCAGTATTATAGATCAAACGGCGAAAGAACTGAAACGCATTTTTGGGGAAGAATGGGTACTGGAGCATCATTCAAACTTTAACGAAGAAGAGGAAGACAATAAAGAAATTTCGGATGAATCTATTCAGGATAAATCACATACCAGAAGATTGGCAACTGAGAACTGGGATTATCCGATCATTGTTACCACATCGGTCCAGTTTTTTGAATCGTTGTTTGGACATAAGCCTTCAAGATGCAGGAAAGTGCATAATATCGCACAATCGGTGGTTATCTTCGACGAGGTTCAAACTTTGCCAAAGGAACTGGTTTTACCAACACTTTCCATGTTGAAAAACGTCCAGAAAGTGATGGGGACTTCGTTCCTCTTTTGTACAGCGACACAACCTGCTTTTGAGAAGAGTGAAGGGTTCAATGGTATTGAAAACATCCAATCGTTGGTCGAAAATCCCAAAGAAGTTTTTGATGCGACGAGAAGGGTAAAATACCTTGCCGTGAATGATTATCAATCAGTTTCAATTGAAGAGCTCTCCGGTAAAGTATTTGAGCAAGGCGATTCAACCTTATGTATTTTCAATACTAAGAAACAAGCACTACTTTTCTTTAATGCCATCAAGGATAATTCAGATTATCAGACTTTTCATTTATCCACCAGCATGTTTCCTGCTCACCGAAAAGAAGTAATTGGAAAGATCAGGGATTTTCTTACCAAGAAGGAACGGATTTTAGTTTCCTCTACCCAATTGATTGAAGCAGGTGTCGATTTTGATTTTCCATGTGTTTTCAGGGAGATTGCACCTTTGGAATCTATCATCCAGTCTGCCGGACGATGCAATCGCGAAGGGAAAATGCGAGAAGCAGGTAAGGTTTTCATTTTTGCAATTGAAGATTCCGGTGCTCCAAGTAAGCAATATCGTTCGTTGGCCGAATTTGCCAATAAATTGTATAAGGATAATGAGGCTCTGCTTTATGAACATGATTTCTTTGGAGAATATTACCGGAAGGTATTTCGGCTTTTTATACCAGAGGATATCAAGAATATAGAGAAGGCTCGACTTGGATTCAATTTTAAAACAGTTGCAGGAGCTTACCATCTGATTGAAAACAAAACAACACCCATATTTATACTCTGCGACGAAAGTTCTGATTTGTATGACCGGATTCGTTATAAGCCATTTTTGTCGCGCGACGATTACCGGGCAATGCAGCAATTCTCGGTTCAGGTGTATGAAAATTTCATGAAAGATAACATTGGAAAGCTAGGCAAGGAACCACAAGGTTATTGGAAATGGTATGGAGGATACAACGATAAATATGGGATTTCAACTGATAATCCAATGCTTATTTTTTAATAAACCATAAACACTAAATATATGATTGACAACGAAATTGTTAGGGTAAAAGTAACAGGTGACTTTGCTTGTTTTACCCGTCCTGATTTAAAAGTTGAGCGAATGACCTACCCATGCATGACACCATCTGCGGCAAGAGGAGTTCTTGATTCAATTCTTTGGAAGCCTGAATTTCAATGGTGGGTGCATCGGATAATTGTACTTAATCCGGTTAAATTTTTCTCAGTAAAGCGAAATGAAATTAACGCGAAACAAGGCAAAACGCCCATTATAATTGAAGAAAAACGGGCGCAACGCAACAGTATTATATTAAAAGATGTGGCATACATCATTGAAGCCTCTGTTTTCCAGAAGGAATTTGATCCTAAAAATCCAGTGAAGAAATATGCTGAAATGTTTAAGCGGCGTGTAAAGAAAGGCCAATGCTGGAGGCGGCCTTTTTTGGGTACACGCGAGTTTGCTGCCGAATTTCTTGAACCAGATGGAAATGATCAACCAATTCAGGAAATAATTCCTATTGGAAGTATGCTGTTCGATATCTTTTACGATGTGAAAGGCAAACCCTCGCCTGTCTTCTTTTACGATGTGAAAATTGATAATGGAATACTTGAATGTTCCAATGCTGAAAATGAAAAAATGATGCATTCGTCGCACTTACAGCCAGATATGGACAGCGAAATATCTTCTGCTATTTATGGGTTTAACCAAAACGAAGAACAGGAGGCTGCCAGATGATTAAAGAATTAGCAGAATTTGGCAAGCGAATCAGAACCGGACACGATGCTTTGAAGGACGAGCCAATTTCAATTGATTTGGTTATTAAAGAAGATGGTTCATTCGATTCATTTTTAGTTATTGAAAAGATAAGCAGAAAAGCAGAAGCATTAAATTCGAAAAAAGGGAAAGCCCGGTTATTACTTGATAAAGCTGAGGAAGTGTTGAATTATTCAGGATTACAAATTGATGCGAATGAATTAGAAAAACGTAAAGTTGGAATCCGACATCAACCTAATTGTATTTTGAATATGAGATTTAAAAATTACAGTATTGAGCATAAAGGGTTAGGCAATTTGATAAAAGCCACATCGTCAAAGCATCATTTGTTTCGTGATAAACTTCTTGATTATAAAGAACTTGAAATCCTAATGCCAGTCATTTGTTTTTATAATAGTAACAGGACAAATGGGTTGTATAAGGCTGTAAATGAATTTAAAAAACAAGTTGGGGAAAAAGAAAGGGCTGGGAATATTGCTTTTCGAGTGAAAGACCAACGCCTGCATGAGCATCAAGATGTTTATGAAGCAATAATTGAGCGGTTTGAAAAAGAACAAACACAACAACTGGTTGGCCAAAAGAAGTTTTGCTCTGTTTGCGGCAAGTCAGATTTTCCGGTATTGGATAAACCACATGGTCTGATCAAACGTGTGCCAGATGGACAATCTGCGGGTTGTGCTTTGGTTTCGTATAATGAAAAGGCTTTCGAATCCTATAATTTGAAAGGAAACGATAACTCTTCTGTTTGTACAAATTGTGCTAAAAACTATGTGGAAGGATTAAATTGGCTGTTAGCCAATGGAAGTGAAAAATTATTAGAAGATAAGAAAGGAAAGGCTAAAAGCTTATTTGTCTATTCCAACCGCAAAAACTTCGGTTCTGATACAGGCATGATTTATTGGACGAAAGAAGAAGAATCCACAGATGAAATATATCTGCTTGATAATCCTGATGCTGGTCAGGTTACAAACTTGATTGATTCGGTTGCAAATGCAAAAGTAAATGGAGCAAAATACATCAAAACCAATCAGTTTTATTCTTGCACACTTTCTGGCGCTGCTGCCCGAATTGCTATCCGCGATTGGATTGAGATTAGTTTGGATGATTACCGGAAAAATATTGCGAAATGGTTTCATGATATAGCAATAAGAGCCTATGGTGATATAAGGTATGTTCCATTGTATGCATTGGCTAAGGCTGGGCATAATACAAAATCCAGCAACGACCCAACAAACTCCCGCATTGCTACACAATTATGGGATGCGGCACTAAAAAATTCAGTTCCACCTTTATGGATTCTTACGACAGTATTAAAAAGAATCCGTTTTGTGGAAAACTCAGAAGATGGACAATCAAAAGAAACAATAACGCCAGAACGGGCTGCATTAATAAGATTTGTTTTAAACAGAAATAATTTAAAAGGAGGAACTATGATTAAAGAACAAAATGATCCGAACGACAAAAGTCCGGCAATTGTTTGCGGAAAAATTTTCGCAGTAATGGAAAATATTCAACGGGCTGCGCAAGGGAAAGACCTTAATGCGGGAATACGCGAACGCTTTTTTACTTCGGCTTCGACAAATCCGGCTACAGCTTTTGGACGCCTTATGAAATTGTCGCAGAATCACATTTCGAAATTGAAACACGAAAAGCCGGGACTAGCGGTATTGCTTGATAGACAATTACAGGAACTGTGTAGCTTTTTAAATGGTTTTCCAGCTCTTTTCTCACTTGAAGAGCAAGGGCAGTTTGCGCTTGGCTATTACCATCAGAAACAACAGGATTACGATAATGCAAAAACCAACAAAGAATTACAATCAATAATAGAAACTAAAGAGGACTAAATTATGACAACCAATTCAATTAAAAATCGTTACGATTTTGTGTTTTTATTCGATGTGAAAGACGGTAATCCAAATGGTGATCCGGATCAGGCAAACCTGCCTAGAGTTGATGCTGAAAATCAGGAAGGTCTGATTACTGACGTTTGTATCAAACGAAAAGTAAGAAATTATATACAACTCAAAAAATTAAAAATAGGAGCTGATGGCAAATATCTTACTGAACCTGGGTTTGATATATTCATAAAGCAGGGGAATATTCTTGCTCCTCTAATTGATAAAACAACTGGAAGTACTATTCCAGAAAGACAGGTCAACCTTTGTAAAGATTATTTCGATATCCGAGCGTTTGGTGCTGTTCTAAGTGTTGGTGAAAAAGGTGCCGGGACAGTTCGTGGACCGGTTCAATTTACGTTTTCTCGCTCTGAAGACCGTATTTATCAGGCAGAACACTCGATCACTCGTTGTGTTGTAACTACCGAAAAGGAGGCCAAAGCCCAAGAAAAACGTGAAAATGCTTCCACTTTTGGCCGCAAATCAACTGTTCCTTATGCGCTTTATAGAATGCATGGTTTTGTGTCGGCTGTAGATGCTCAAAAATCAGGTTTTTCAGAAGAAGATTTAAGTTTATTGTGGGAAGCATTACTCAATGCTTTTGAACATGATCGTGCAGCTGCCCGTGGTGAGATGAACCCTAGGAAACTGATTATTTTCAAACACAATAATCATTTAGGTTCTGCACGTTCTGGAGAACTATTCGATAAAGTACAGATTACAAAAAATGCAGATCTGCCACGTTCATGGGGTGATTATACCGTAATAATAGAAAAATCTATTCTTCAAGGTGTCGAGTTAATTGAAATGCTGTAAGTTTTCCCGGATGCGACTTTTTATTCCGGGTGCGACTCCAAGTCGCGCTCGGAATATATGCCGAATAACAATTCAAAATCTGGTTTTAAGTCGCGCTCAGAATAATTGATATAAGCTAGATGCAGTAATTCCGGGCCCGACTCAAAGTCGGACTCGGAATAGATTCGGATAGAAAATACAACCACAAATAACCCACTTTATGCAATTCGATTCTGGACATTTGTATCACATTTATAACCAAGGCAATAATCGGCGGAAGATTTTTGTTGAACGGGAAAATTATCTCTTTTTCCTTCGAAAAATTCATAAGCATGTATTGCCATTTGCCGATATTCTGGCCTGGTGTTTAATGCCCAACCATTTTCACCTGATGGTGCATGTTAACCAGTTAGAGGTTGAGCTTACTCCGAGTGCGACTCAAAGTCGCGCCCGGAGTAGTTTGGAGGCAATTGCTGAAACTCCGAGTGCGACTCAAAGTCGCGCCCGGAGTAAAATGGAAAGTCGAACCCGGAATAATGAATGGATGAGTTTCAATAAATCCATCGGAATTATGCTTGCTTCCTACACGCGTGCTATTAATATACAGCAAAATTGGAGCGGATCGCTTTTCCGTTCCGAAACAAAAGCTGTTTGTCTGACTGAAATAGATGGAATGTCTCCCGGTTGGATTACAAACATGGGAATTACAGAATTTACAGTTAATGAACCTGATATTGAATACCCGAATGTTTGCTTCAATTACATTCTGTACAATCCTGTGAAAGATGGCTTGGTTAAAAGACCCGAAGATTGGGAGTTTTCTTCCTATTCGGATTTCATTGGAGTAAGAAAAGGAAATCTCATTAACAGAAACAAAATTCAGGAATTTGGGCTTAAGATTTTTTAACGGGGATAAGTCCGAGTGCGACTTTGAGTCGCGCCCGGACTTGAAGTCGTACTCGGACTGGTTGCTTGCTTATAAGTCGCGCCCGGACTTTATAATCTCTCGATAAGTTCCTGTTTGGAAACACCTAAATGGTGTGCCACTTCGGTAAGTATGGCATTTAGGGTTCCTATTTTTAAAGGATCGTGGTTGGGAATGGTTAGGCAGGCATCTCGCCTTCAACAAAATGGCAGCGAACAGCATCGCTAATCATCGATTTTAATTCCGGAATGGTATCGCCCTGGGTAAAAATGGAATGATTTACAGCACGGGCAAAATAGCCCCCGTCTTGTGATTCTTCAACTATAAAAACGATCTCTTTCATATCAGTTGATTTAAAGCAAAAGTAATCAAATCACAAAAAAAAATGTACACCGACGACGATCTTTTAATGCTCTCCGGCATTCAGCATTTTGCTTTTTGTGAGCGGCAATGGGCTTTGATACACATCGAGCAGCAATGGGCCGAAAATATGCGCACCGTTGAGGGAACCCACATGCACGAGCGGGTTGACGATCCTTTTGCATGCGAAGTTCGTGGAAATATCATTACGCTGCGATCTGTTTCAATGGTTTCGTACCGCTTAGGTTTGTATGGCGTGGCCGATGTGGTAGAGTTTATCCGGTCGGAAGTCGGGCAAGGGATTGGAATGGAAGGCTATCCGGGCAATTGGCGCCCGTTACCTGTTGAATATAAACGCGGAAAGCCCAAACCCGATGAGCGGGATGAGGTACAACTTTGTGCACAGGCCATTTGCCTCGAAGAAATGTACAATTTGGAACTTGATTTTAAATTAAATATTGGCAAAGGCTATCTGTTTTATGGAGAAACCCGCCACCGACATGAGGTTATTTTTAGTCAGGAACTCCGAAATAAGGTTGAAGCTTATGCCATACGAATGCACGAACTTTTTGAAACCGGTAATACCCCTTTGGCAATTTATAAAACACATTGCAAGGCGTGTTCATTGGTTGAAATCTGTAACCCAAAGGCTTTTAGTGTCCCTCGCAAGGTAAACGATTATTTGAAAAATGCACTTGAAACAGACTCCGAGTGCGACTTTAAGTCGCGCCCGGATTTGACTTAATGAATTAATATGAGAAAACTATTGAATACACTTTATGTGACAACGCCAGAATCGTATCTGGCCAGAGATGGTGAAAATGTGGTGATCCGGCTGGATGAAAAAGAAAAATTCAGGATGCCCATTCACAATATCGAAGGCATTGTATGTTTTGGCTATATGGGTGCAAGTCCCGCTTTAATGCATTTATGTGCCGAACGTAATGTTGCGCTTAGCTTCCTGACCGAACATGGTCGTTTTTTATGCAGGGTTGAGGGAGCTGTATCCGGAAATGTATTGTTGAGGCGCAAACAATACCGAATGGCCGACGATGCTGAACAATCTGTTGAACTGGCCAAACTGTTCGTTGCCGGCAAACTTGCCAATTGCCGAACCGTTTTGCAGCGTTCGTTTCGTGACCAAAATTCAGGTAAAAATCTGCCTGAATTGGAATCAGCCATTCAGTTGCTGGCATTGAAGCAAAAGCAGGTCCTGCGAACATCTTCGGCTGAAGTTTTACGTGGCGTTGAAGGTGAGGCAGCTCAGGGTTATTTTGGTACCTTTGATCAACTGATTCTTACTCAAAAGGATGATTTTTTCATGAAGGGCAGAAATCGCCGTCCGCCCAAAGACAATGTAAATGCTTTACTATCTTTTGTTTATACGCTCCTGATGCATGAAGTAAGGGCAGCATTGGAAAGCGTTGGCCTCGACCCATGTGTTGGTTTTTTTCATACTGATCGGCCTGGTCGTTCAAGTTTGGCGCTCGATATGATGGAAGAATTCCGCCCATACCTGGCCGACAGGCTCGTATTATCACTTATTAACCGGAAACAAGTCAATAAACGCGGTTTTAAAGGAAATGAAGCAGGTGGAGTTTTAATGACTGATGAAACGCGCAAAGAAGTATTAACCGCATGGCAAAAGCGCAAACAGGAAGAAATAATGCATCCATATTTGCAAATTTCAATTCCGGTTGGATTATTACCGTATGCCCAGGCTATGCTGATGGCACGGTTTGTCAGAGGAGATATTGATAATTATCCGGTTTTTGTAAATAAATAATTCGAAGCTTATGATGGTATTAATCACCTACGATGTGGAGACGATGACTCCGGCTGGTCGAAAACGACTAAGGCAAATTGCCAAACAATGTGTTAACTTTGGCCAACGGGTTCAAAATTCAGTATTCGAATGTTTAGTTGATCCTGCGAAATTTGCAGAATTAAAGCATAGGCTCGAATCTATCATTGATCCCAATGCCGACAGCTTGAGGTATTATTTTTTGGGAAATAATTATAAAAACAGAATTGAACATGTGGGGCATAAAGAAAGTTACGATCCTGAAGGAACCCTCATTATTTAGTTCCGCGTACCTGATGCTCTCATGAAAAAGCCGCTAGATCGGCGTATGATGAAGATTAAGGACTTACGGTGTTTTTCCTGAAATTTCTTGAATCAATTTAAATTGTATTTGTCGGATAGCGGAATACGCCTTGTATTTAGCTGTAAAACAATACTTCAAACACCATACAGTCGCGCCTCGCAAGGGGCGCGTGGATTGAAACACCGATAGCACCGCCAATATTCCCAGAAGCCAAGTCGCGCCTCGCAAGGGGCGCGTGGATTGAAACTTCCTGCAAATTTGAAGAAATCGCCTTTTTTTAGTCGCGCCTCGCAAGGGGCGCGTGGATTGAAACAACTTCAATTGTGATTGATTGAAAAGCTGAGAAGTCGCGCCTCGCAAGGGGCGCGTGGATTGAAACCGTTTGAAAAAGAGGACATTAACACCGTTTTTGGTCGCGCCTCGCAAGGGGCGCGTGGATTGAAACAAAACGGCCACCGTATAAAACAAACTGATATTTGTCGCGCCTCGCAAGGGGCGCGTGGATTGAAACTTATTAAATCTTCGTTTACCAGATTTTCAATTTCAGGTCGCGCCTCGCAAGGGGCGCGTGGATTGAAACACAGAAGCCGTCACGATTGATATAAATATCATTGTCGCGCCTCGCAAGGGGCGCGTGGATTGAAACAATTCCTAAATTGATATACGGTACAAACGTTTTGGTCGCGCCTCGCAAGGGGCGCGTGGATTGAAACCCTTAAACGACAAAGAGGCTATTTTAATGGAAGTCGCGCCTCGCAAGGGGCGCGTGGATTGAAACAAGCTTTTGAGTAACGTTAATTAAGCCGTTTGGTCGCGCCTCGCAAGGGGCGCGTGGATTGAAACTGGATCAATGGCCGCTATTTCTAAAACTATGGGGTCGCGCCTCGCAAGGGGCGCGTGGATTGAAACAATTTTTTTGCCAAAGGTTGGCGAAGCCGGAACGTCGCGCCTCGCAAGGGGCGCGTGGATTGAAACTATATTTATACAACAATTATACGAAATATCTTGGTCGCGCCTCGCAAGGGGCGCGTGGATTGAAACCAGTCCTTCAGGCTTCTTGTTGGCTTCTTTGAGTCGCGCCTCGCAAGGGGCGCGTGGATTGAAACGCGCGAAGTGATGTCGGTGTAATTTTTATTGAAGTCGCGCCTCGCAAGGGGCGCGTGGATTGAAACTCGTAGTGAGTCGAATCGATGACGAAAGTGCGGGGTCGCGCCTCGCAAGGGGCGCGTGGATTGAAACTGAAAGTACAAGCAAAAGAGAACACGCTTGAGAGTCGCGCCTCGCAAGGGGCGCGTGGATTGAAACATCCTTATCATTCGTGAAATCGCAAATGAAAAACGTCGCGCCTCGCAAGGGGCGCGTGGATTGAAACCAACCAGTTGGTCAATTCCTTTTCCAACGCTGGTCGCGCCTCGCAAGGGGCGCGTGGATTGAAACACGTTTTTATGTGGGTTTTCAGGATTTTTTTTGTCGCGCCTCGCAAGGGGCGCGTGGATTGAAACAATCAATCAACAATTAAAAAATCACTTCGCCACAGTCGCGCCTCGCAAGGGTCGCGTGGATTGAACCCACTCAGGGTGCGACTTAAAGTCGCGCTCTGAGTTTTTTGCCTGGCAATATGCACGTTGTTCGAAAACTCGAATGATCTTGAAATATGTTCAGGATCACTACTGCTGAAATAAGATCAGAGATGGTTGGCTATCAAAGCAAAATCAAGTTTTCATTTCATTCCGAAGAAAAACAAAAAAGGCTGCCCATAACGGACAGCCTTTTGTAATTATCAGTAAATATTATTTTTTATCTGCGGCAGCTTTGGCTTTAGCAGCAAACCATTCAAGCGGAAACGATGAAGGGCGTTCGATCGGAAGTCCGTAAAAGCGGTCGAAAACAAGCGAAGATAAAACACCCAGCGAGCGCGAAACTCCGAATAGTACCGTGTAAAAATTCGATTCTGTGATTTCGTAATGGTTCAACAATGCCCCACTGATTGCATCCACATTTGGCCATGGGTTTTTAATTTTCCCTGTACCTTCAAGAATAGGAGGGGCAACGCGGTAAACAGCATTTACGATGTTGATCAGCTTGTCGTTTTTAATGTATTTTTCGGCAAACTCCTGCTGAACCGTAAATCTCGGGTCGGTAATGCGAAGCACGGCATGTCCGTATCCGGGAACAACCCTTCCCTGTAGCAATGTTTGTTCAATATAGGCAGCGATCTGCTCATCAGTTGGTTCGTCAGTTCCTATTTGCTCGATCATTTCTTCCAACCAGCTCATTACTTCCTGATTGGCAAAACCATGTAGTGGACCTGCCAGTCCAACCATTCCGGCGGCAAACGAATAATAGGCGTTGCTCAATGCAGAGCCTACGAGATGTGTTGCATGTGCCGAAACATTTCCTCCTTCATGGTCGGCATGTATCACCATATAAAGACGCAGTAAACGTTTTACTTCAAGTGAATCGTGACCCATCATGTGGGCCAGATTGCCCGCCCAGTCGAGGGATGGATTGGGTTCGATGTGATTGCCATTGTGGTAAATCCTTCGATAAATATAAGCAGCGATGCGCGGAAGGCGTGCAATCAACGTCATAACATCTTCGTACATAAAGTCCCAGTAGAACTTCTTGTTAATCCCTGCACGGTATGCTTTCTGAAATACCGAATCGTAAGCCATTGAAAGCACCGCCGTTGCAAATTGTGTCATCGGACGACTGTTTTTTGGCAAGGCATCAATCACGTCGAAAACGTGCTGGGGTACGTGTGAACGGGTTGCCCAATCTTTCGAGATATTTATCACATCTTCCTTGTCAGGAATTTCGCCTACCATCATCAGGTAGAATAAACCTTCAGGAAGCGGTTCTCCCTCAGCATCCATTTTAGGAAGTTTCTCACGTAATTCAGGCAGCGAATAGCCGCGGAACCTTATGCCTTCGTTGGCATCTAATTTTGATGTTTCGGTAAGCAGTGCAGGTATTCCTTTCATACCCGAAAGCACCTGATCAATTGTTACCTGACCCAATACAACATCTCCGTAATCTTTGCGAATACGTTGAAACTCGGCTAAATCTTTGGTAGCCTTTTCATAGAACCTGTTTTTAATATATTCCATATCTGTGGTTTTTAGTGTTATTCAGAATAAGTTTTCTAAATTAATGAATATTTCGGATTATCTCGTCTGCAAAATCAGAAGTTGAAAGTAAAGTTGCACCTTCCATCATACTAAACAAATCAGAAGTGACTTTTCTTTTCGCAAAAGTATGTTCCATAGCATCATAAACGTGTTCGGCTGCTTTGTACCAGCCCAAATACTCGAGTAACATTGCTCCTGAAAGAATGAGCGATCCCGGATTTGCTTTTCCGGTTCCGGCAATGTTGGGAGCTGTTCCGTGGGTCGCTTCAAAAATGGCATAACCGCTGATGTAGTTGATGTTTGCCCCTGGCGAAATTCCGATTCCACCCACCATGGCTGCCAGCTGATCCGAAATATAATCGCCGTTCAGGTTCAAAGTTGCAATTACCGAATGATCAAAAGGGTGCAGTAAACTTTCCTGAAGGAAGGCATCTGTAATCACATCTTTAATAATCACTTTTCCTGAATTCTTTGCAGTTTCGAGGGCAGTTTTTGCCGATTTTTTTCCTTCTTTCTTTTCAATTTCCTTGTATTGTCGCCAGGTAAAAGTCTGTTCGGCAAATTCTGTTTCAGCCAAATCGTATCCCCAGTTTTTAAAAGCGCCTTCGGTAAATTTCATGATATTGCCCTTGTGAACAATGGTAACCGATGGCAAACCTCTCTTGACCGCATATTGAATGGCAGCTTTTATAAGTCGTTCGGATCCTTCTTTTGAAACTGGTTTAACGCCGAACGAACTACTCTCCGGAAACCTGATTTTGTCAACTCCCATTTCATTGATCAGAAAGTCGCGGAACTTGTTGCCTTCGTTTGTGCCAGTCATAAATTCAATTCCTGCATAAATATCCTCTGTATTTTCCCTGAAGATATGCATGTCAACCAGTTCAGGATAACGGATAGGCGAGGGGACACCCTTAAACCAGCGGATCGGACGCATACAGGCATACAAATCGAGCGTTTGACGCAATGCAACATTTAACGAACGGATTCCTTCGCCAACAGGAGTTTCTAACGGTCCCTTTATGCCAACCAGATACTGCTGAAATGCTTCCAATGTTTCGTCGGGCATGTAACTGCCGGTAAGTTCAAATGCTTTTTGACCTGCCAGAACTTCTTTCCAAATCAGTTTTTTCGTGTCACCGTAAGCGGCAGTTACAGTAGCATCAATTACCCGCTGACTTGCTTCTGTAATCTCTTTCCCAATTCCGTCGCCCTCAATAAAAGGAATCACCGGCTGGTCGGGAACGATTAACTGACCGTTTATGAATTGAATAGTATTGCTCATATTTATTTTAACTTCGTCTGAAGATTTGCATCAATTGCATCCAGAAATTCTTCGGTAGTTAAATATTGACCGGTTTTAATGTCATTTCCGTAAATCAGCATGGCCAAATCTTTGGTCATTTTTCCACTTTCCACCGTTTCGACGCATGTTTTTTCTATCGCTTCCGCAAAATTGATCAGTTCCTGGTTCCCGTCCAGTTTTCCACGGAATTCGAGTCCTCGTGTCCATGCATAAATGGATGCAATTGGATTGGTCGAAGTTGGTTTTCCCTGCTGGTGTTGGCGGAAGTGGCGGGTAACAGTTCCGTGTGCAGCTTCGGCTTCCATTGTTTTTCCATCAGGAGTCACCAATGTAGAGGTCATCAGACCAAGTGAACCAAATCCTTGAGCAACTGTGTCCGATTGAACATCGCCATCGTAATTTTTGCATGCCCAAACAAATCCACCTTCCCATTTCATGCAGGCTGCAACCATGTCGTCAATCAGGCGGTGTTCGTAGGTAATTCCTGCTTCAGCAAAAGCGGTTTTAAATTCAGTATCAAAAATATCCTGAAAAATATCTTTAAAACGTCCGTCGTATTTTTTTAGAATCGTATTTTTGGTAGAAAGGTAAAGCGGCCATTTTTTCGACAAAGCCTGATTCATACATGCACGTGCAAAACCAGTAATCGATTCGTCGGTATTGTACATCGCCATTGCCACACCATCACCGGCGAAATCATAAACTTCGAAAGAGGTTTCTTTGGTACCATCTTCAGGAGTGAAAGTGATGGTAAGTTTTCCTTTTCCTTTGGTTACAAAATCGGTTGCCTTGTACTGATCGCCAAATGCGTGACGGCCAATACAGATCGGCTGTTTCCATCCGGGAACAAGTCTCGGGATATTGCTGATAATGATTGGTTCGCGAAAAACAGTGCCATCCAAAATATTTCGAATGGTTCCGTTCGGCGATTTCCACATTTTTTTCAGGCCGAATTCTTCCACACGCGCTTCATCAGGCGTGATGGTGGCGCATTTAATTCCGACTCCATATTTTTTGATGGCATTGGCAGCATCAATCGTTACCTGATCATTGGTCAAATCACGGTGCTCCATCCCCAGATCGAAATATTTAATGTCCACATCGAGGTAAGGGAAAATCAGTTTTTCTTTGATAAACGTCCAGATTACCCGGGTCATTTCATCTCCATCCAGCTCAACAACCGGGTTTAATACTTTAATTTTTGTTATCATCTCCATAATTTTTTAACCACATAGACACATAGGTCACATAGAAAAATGAAAACTATGTATTCTATGTGCCTATGTGGTTGTTTTTATAATTTATTAAAGGTTTTGTTTGCGAATTAAATCCAATGCCGAACCAGCTATAAACCAGTCGATTTGTTGTTGGTTATAGGTATGGTTTAGCATGATAATGTCTTTTGAATTATCCGTATGAACCACTTCCAGAGTTAATTGCTTTCCGGGTGCAAATTCTTTCAGATCAATAAAGTTAAAGGTATCGTCTTCCTGAATTAACTCGTAATCAGCTTCGTTTGCGAAAGTTAACCCGAGCATTCCCTGCTTTTTGAGGTTGGTTTCGTGAATACGGGCAAACGATTTCACAATTACCGCTTTTACGCCCAGATGACGGGGTTCCATGGCCGCATGTTCGCGCGATGAACCTTCCCCGTAATTGTGGTCGCCCACCACCACAGTAGCAACACCCGAAGCTTTGTAATACCTTTGAACAGCAGGAACTTCTCCGTATTCGCCGGTCATCTGATTTTTCACTTTGTTGGTTGAGTCGTTGAAAGAATTGACCGCACCAATTAACATGTTGTTCGAAATATTGTCGAGGTGACCACGGAAACGAAGCCACGGGCCAGCCATCGAAATGTGGTCGGTGGTACATTTTCCTTTGGCTTTTATCAGCAGTTTTAATCCCAACAGATTTTCTCCGTTCCATGGGGCAAAAGGATAAAGCAACTGCAATCTGGAAGATTCCGAATCAACTTTTACAATTACCGATGCGCCATTTTCAGCCGGAGCCTGATAGCCTGCGTCTTCTACATCAAAACCTTTCTCCGGAAGTTCTTGTCCCGAAGGAATATCCAGCTTTACTTTTTCGCCTTTTTCATTGATCAGGTAGTCGGTCAGCGGATTGAATGTAAGATCGCCGGCAATGGCCATTGCGGTTACGATTTCAGGAGAAGCTACAAAAGCATGTGTATTTGGATTTCCGTCGGCACGTTTCGAAAAGTTTCGGTTGAACGAATGGATGATCGTATTTTTTTCGCCTTTTTCAGCTCCGGGCCGCGACCATTGGCCGATACACGGTCCGCAGGCATTGGCAAAAACACTTGCGCCTATTTGATTGAAAATATCAATAAATCCATCGCGTTCGATGGTAAAGCGTACCAATTCAGAACCCGGAGTGATCGTAAATTCGGATTTCGATTTCAGATTTTTATCAACCGCCTGCTGTGCAAGTGAAGCCGCGCGGGAAATGTCTTCATAAGATGAGTTTGTGCATGAACCGATCAAACCAACTTCAATTTTTGTTGGCCAGCCGTTTTCTTTGGCCACTTCTGCCATTTTCGAAATCGGGGTGGCGCGATCGGGAGTAAACGGACCATTAATATAAGGTTCCAGTTCATCCAGATTGATCTCGATTAGTTGGTCGAAATATTTTTCAGGGTTTGCATATACTTCAGGATCGGCAGTTAAATGTTCTTTTACCTGATTTGCCAGATCTGCAACTTCTGCGCGGTTTGTAGCCCGTAAGTATCGTTCCATCGATTCATCGTACCCAAATGTGGAGGTAGTTGCCCCAACTTCAGCGCCCATGTTGCAAATGGTTCCTTTTCCGGTACATGAAATCGATTGTGCACCTTCGCCGAAATATTCAATAATAGCGCCTGTACCGCCTTTCACCGTGAGAATTCCGGCAACTTTCAGGATAATATCTTTTGGGGCAGTCCAGCCACTTAGTTTTCCTGTTAGCTTTACGCCAATTAATTTCGGAAACTTCAGTTCCCAGGCCATTCCGGCCATTACATCAACAGCATCGGCGCCGCCAACACCAATTGCTACCATGCCCAAACCACCTGCGTTCACGGTATGCGAGTCGGTTCCGATCATCATTCCACCCGGGAAGGCATAGTTTTCAAGAACTACCTGATGAATAATTCCGGCACCCGGTTTCCAGAACCCAATTCCGTATTTTGTAGATACCGATTCAAGAAAATCATACACTTCCTTGTTGATTTTAATGGCATCGTTCAAATCGGCCAGGCCATTTTTGCTGGCCTGAATCAGGTGATCGCAATGCACCGTTGAAGGAACTGCCGTCTGATTTTTTCCTGAATTCATAAATTGAAGCAAGGCCATTTGGGCAGTGGCATCCTGCATGGCAACCCGGTCGGGGGCAAAATCTACATAATCAACGCCACGTTTAAAATCCTGCAACGGCTGATCTCCGTAAAGATGGGAATAGAGAATTTTTTCGGATAGGGTTAACGGCCTTTTTAAATGCTTCCTGGCTTTTTCAATTTTAGCACTTAATTCCTGATAACTTTTAGTAATTAAATCCAGATCAAACATATTTTGGTTTTTTGTGATTGTCAATTCATTAAAAACACTGTTCTTAACAATACCACCGCGGTTTTGTTCTTTTTAAGTTTCCGAATATATTAAAAATAAATCGATAAAACATATAGATATGTGTATAAGTTCGCATTTGTTTTAATTGTGCTGTTTTAGAACAATAAGTTGTAATTATCTAAACTAAAAAAGCCATCCGGGAACAGATAGCTTTTTCAGTTTATAAGAAATTGATAATGATTACATTTCGAGTTGAATGATGGTATCAACCGGTTTTTTCTTTGATTCAGGAATGTTCAGGATGACCCCAAACTCTGTTTCTTTAAATTTCACAACCGACTGATCGTCGAAAAATTTAGCTGATTTTAATTTCTTCGGAAGTTTGCCTATGAAGAGATTTTCTTCGTTGCATTTGAGAACATGCACCCAAACTTTTCCATCTTTTTGGGTTGAAGCGCCCCAGGTTGTTGGATTGATCGGTCCTTTGCGCGTTCCATAAATGGTTTCGCCGTATTTATCGAGCCATTTGCCCATTACCATCAGCGTGTCAATATTTTCAGGCTGAATTTTTCCGTTTGGCATCGGGCCGGTGTTCAGTAAAAAATTTGCACCGTAACCAGCAGATTTTATCAATGTCTGAAGCAATTGGGTCGTTGATTTGTAGTTGTTATCGGCCAGATTGAAACCCCATGAACCATTCATCGTTTCGCACATTTCGAGCGGCAGATCAGACATTGCTCCGGTGTGGTTAAATCCCATTGAGTTTTCGCCCGGAAGGTCGCGTTCGTACATCTGGAAATCTTCTCCTGCAATTGGAAACTTGTGGTGGTTACTGCCAACCAATGCTCCCGACTGATGTTTATGGATCAGGGCATAGGTTTCGTCCAAACGCCAGGGCGCATCCCATTTGTCCCACATTCCGTCGAACCAGATTCCGCCAATCTCGCCATAATTGGTCAGAAGTTCGCTCAACTGGGCATTCATAAAATCAATGTATTTGTTCCAGTCGCCTTTTTCTGGTCGTCCGGTAAAACCCTGACCAGTATTTCCACGCGGAAAATAATCAGGATGATGCCAGTCGAGCTGCGAATAGTAGAAGAAAAGTTTGATTCCCTGCTTGTCGCATTCGTCTTTCAGCATTCTGATAATGTCTTTGCCGTATGGAGTTTTGTCAACCACATTGTAATCGCTCACTTTCGAGTCGTACATGGCAAAACCTTCGTGGTGTTTGCTGGTAATGGTAATGTATTTCATCCCTGCTTTTTTTACCATCGAAACCCATTCCGCAGGATTAAAAGCGACCGGATTGAAGAAGTTGGTGAGTTTTTCGTACTGGGCAATCGGGATTTTTTTCTGGTTCATGATCCATTCTGCAATACCCTGATCGCCTCCTCCGGCCATCTGGCAGTACAATCCCCAGTGAATAAACAGTCCGAATTTGGCATCCTGAAACCATTCGCGGTTTTGAAGGTTTTTCTCAGATGGCTGATAACCGGTTTGTGCCATAATACTTCCGGATAAAAAGATGGAAAGAATAATTACTGCAATCAATTTTGTCAATTTCATACATTTAAGTTTAGGTTTTTACTGTGCTGTGTCGTGCTGACAAATATATATTTTTCCTGAATAGAAAATAATGGAAACTACTTTAAATCTTTTCTGATTTCAACTTTGAGTCCACTCCGAAAACTATTTTTTGCCACCAGAACACTAAATCACCAAAACTCACCAATAATTATGTCCTGAATTTCAGCCTTTTGTGCAATTTGGTGCCTTGGAGATTTGGTGGCATTTTTTATTTTTTGACTTTTCGGAGTGGACTCAACTTTCAAACTTTTTATAAAATAAAAGACAAGTTACTCTTAAATTAGAATGAAAAGATTGATTTTAATACTAATCTCATTTTTGTTTGTCAGTCAAACACTTAGTTCGCAGGTTCCGGATGATAAAAAGATCCGTGTTTTGAACTTTGACCAGTTGGAACCATATCTGAATTTCAGGAACGATACGGTTTATCTGGTAAACTTCTGGGCAACATGGTGTGCCCCCTGTGTTGCCGAATTGCCAGCTATAAAAGCTGTTGAGAAAAAGTATTCGGATAAAAAATTTAAAGTATTGTTGACAAAGCATCTGATTTTAAGCTTAAAAACGTTGACGGAAAACACGTTTCCTTTAGCAATTTCACTGATGACAAAGGTTTCGTAGTCGTATTCACGTCCAATGGATGTCCTTATGCCCAGGCTTATCAGGATCGGTTGATTGAATTGGATAAAAAGTATAAATCGAAAGGATATCCTGTAATTGCAATTAATCCAAACGATCCGTCAATTACTCCTGATGATTCATACGATAAAATGGTTTCGGTAGCCAAAAAGGAAGGTTTTACTTTTCCATATCTTATAGATGAAAAACAGGAAGTTTACAAAAATTACGGAGCAACACGAACCCCACATGTTTATGTCCTTCAGAAAAAAGGAAACGATTTTGTGGTTCAGTACATTGGGGCAATCGATGATAACCATCAGGATGCAGCAAAGGTAACGTCGCCTTTTTTGGCAAATGCTTTGGATGCATTGATCGCTGGGAGCATGCCTGAACCTGCTACAACCAAGGCAATTGGTTGCGGATTCAAGGATAAAAGCAAAAAATGAATATCTTTGGGTTTTATAGTATAAACCCCCGCCGGAAAAATCACCTCACACCTTACCCGGCGGGTTTTTTATTGCCTTTATGAAACAGAATAGGTGGCCATTTCCGACCACCTTTTCTGTTTTATATGTCCCAGTTGTGAATGCAGGGTAAAAAGGTAAGCAGCGTGTCGCCGCGGAGCCCAAGCCGGAGGGTTTCTAACGGAATAATTTCGTCGGTTGCTATGTTTCCAAGGTTAACATTCGAACCAAGTAATTTAATGAACCAAACCTGTTGGTTTTTAAGCGGCGCTTCCCAAAGAATCGTGTCAGGGTCAAGCGCTTTTTTGATGTCCAGAATCAGCTTGAAATTGGCAGATCCATCGTCGTTGTATATGCCCATGTTGCCACTTTCGCGGGCTTCGGCTATCACTTTCCATGCTCCGGCCTGAAGTTCGGTTTGCATGTACTCAATCCATTTTTCGTTGGAAATTTCTTTTCCTTTCAGTTTAGATCCAACCTCTGATAAAACTGTGTAGTTTTTGCTTAGTTCCGAAATGTATCTGCATTTCAAATCATGATCCAGTTCCATCACACCGTCGGATACTTCCACCATTTCCATTTCATACTTGTCCAGATAACGGCGGTAATCGTCCATCATATTGCGGACTGCAAAAGCTTCAAAAAGAGTTCCTCCGAAATAGGGTTTTAGCCCGGCCGATTTGTATAGCCTGACTTTTTCGAGCAACCGGTTGGTAATGATAGAAGTTCCAAAACCAAGTTTCATCAGATCGCAGTAGGATGCCGAAATGTCGCACAAATCTTCTGCTTCGCGCAAACTCAACCCTTTGTCCATGACCATCGTTAACCCGGTTTCACGGGGTTGTGCCGGACGCTCAGGCATGTGTGGCAATCGAAAATTCATTGTTTTATAGTTTCGTTGATTGATATTGGGAGATCAGTTTTTTTATCGATTCAATTTTTAAAGCTTCAGGATAAAATTCAAAAAGTTCGCTGCTTTTACTGAAATCAATTTTCAGCGCTCTTTCAAAATGACAGGCAGCTTCCAGTTCTTCATTTTTATCAAGCAAATAGGCGGTAAGCCTGTAGTCGAGGTAAGCGTTCGACTTGTTTGTCTTGTTGGCTATTCTAAGTATTTTTATGGCTTTGTCGGTGTTGTCCAAATCGTAATACATTTCCGAATACGAGAGCCAGTTTTCAATATTCTCAGGTTCGAGCGAAGATGCCATTTCGAATGAGGCAACTGCTTCCTTTATTTCATTTAATTCGGCATGAACTCTGGCAATCATCGACCAGAAATCGGCATTGTCTTCTTCCAGCCTTATAGCATTTTTAAAGAAGGTTTTTGCTTCTACCAATTGTCCTTCCGACCACATGATTAATCCAGAACCATACCAGGCGCTCGAATTTTTGTCGTTCAGGCGAATTGCTTTCTGATAATTAACAAGCGCTTCACCGTAATTGTCGCTGTTCAGGTAACATTCGGCCAGATAGCAGAATGCATCATCGTTGTCTTTATCGAGCAACAAGTATTCATTGTAGCAGATAATTGCCTCTTCGAATTGATTGTTGTTGGCCAGCGCGTTCGCCTTGTTGAAATGGGCATGCAGAAATTCATCATTCAGTGCAAGCGCAAAATCGTAGGCTTCAATGGCTTTTTCGAATTGGGCCAACCGATTGTAAGTGATGCCGATATTGTACCAAACCGAATGGTTAAAAGGATCAATATCGAGGTATTTGTTATAAAGTTCTATACTGTTTTCGAATTGAGAGTCGCGGTCGTAATAATATCCAAGTTCGTAAAGTACAATTTCGTTGTCAGGATTGCTTTTACATGCTTTTTCTAAGTATTTGATTGCAAGGTGAGTTTCGCCTGCCTGACCGAATGAGATTCCAATGTTGTAAAGGGTTTCGTCAATTTCGTCGAGTGGCATCAGCAGCGCATGTTCGTAGGCTATAATTGCTTCGTTTACATCACCCAGCAAGTTCAGGGCAGCCCCTTTTGTAAGATAAAGTTCAGGATTGGATGTTTCAACTTTTTCTGCAACACTCAACAGATCAAGACACTCTTCCAGATTTCCTTCGTGCATAAGTACCTGAGCTTTGCGAATTTGTATGGAAATGGCACCCGGATGTATTTTTGTCCCGGTTTCAACTGCAATATGGGCAAGTGAAATTTCTCCTTCTTCCAGAAAATGGTCTATAATTCCTTCAACCTCAAATACATCGAAGTAGTCGGAGGTTTCATTTTCAACCATTTTTTTGAAACGTGTTATCGCCTCCCGGAAATCATCTTCCTCAATGTCTCTATCTCTGGCGTCCTCGTTCATAAGCTCTAATTAAAAGGTTGCAAATTTAAGAATACTTTTCGATTTGAGTCAATTTGACTGGTGCTCTTTTCGCAACAGGTCGGTAACAGTTTTAACCGGATTGAAAGTTTCAACCGGAACTTCAATAAAAAGCGTGTTCCAGTCAGACATTGCGCCGTTCCACAATCCGGGCAGTTCCTGTGCTTTCAATTCCTTTCCGTCTTTCGATTTGATGGAAATAAATCCCGTTTCAGGATCGCTGAAATCCTCAAGGTTAAATTTTTCCCCTTTATAATTTTTAGTCGCGCATATCAGATCAACCGGATTAAAATGGCTTGCATGGTGTGCAATTTTTGCCTGATCCGGGTCTTTGAAATCAATTTGCGAACTTTCAACAATCTGAAGGGAAACCGATCCGTCGCTGTTTTGTGCAAAGAACGGTCCACCACCGGGTTCTCCAAGGTTTTTAACCATTCCGCAAACTCTTATTGGCCGGTTGAATTTACTGTTGAAATAGTGGTACAATTCTTCCTTCTCGCTGTAATACTGGTTTTGTGGAGGAGCAATATTCAGAACATTTTCCAGAAAATTGGCGGCTTCGGCATAAAAAGCGCTTTCGAGCGAACTGTAATGATGCTCTTTTAATTTTTTCTGATAATGAAAAATTTGTTCCTGTAGGCTCAGCAAAACCCCGGCAAGCGCTTTTTTATAATCGATGGTTGGTTTTTTTAGCTGATCGGGAACTACATTGTCAATATTTTTGATGAAAATAATGTCGGCATCAAGTTCGTTCAGATTATCGAGCAAAGCGCCATGTCCGGCTGGCCTGAAAAGTAAACTGCCGTCATTATTCCTGAACGGTTCATTGTCAGGCGAAACTGCAATGGTATCGGTTGCCGGCTTTTGTTGCGAAAATCCGACCTGATATTTTACGCCGAAGAATTGTTCGTATTTGGGTAGAATTTCGGCAACATGATTTTCGAAAATAAGCTGATGTTCGGGCGAAACCGTAAAATGAAGGTGAACCACCGCTGAACTGTTTTTCGAATAGGAAGCGCCTTCAACAAAATGTTCTTCAAGCGGGGTGCGGTTTCCATCAGCATACGGATGAAATTTCAACAATCCTTTGGGAAGGTTTCCGTAGTTTAAACCTTGTTCCAAAAGTACCCATTCCAATATTTTTTTTTCCGGAACTTCTTCAATATCAATATTTTCTATTGCAGCGAGCTTTTTCAAATCGTCATAAAAAGCAAATTTGCTGAGTTGGTCCAGAAACAGGGCAACTTCCTTGTCTTTAACAACTTCTGAATGTTCTTTCCCTTTTTGAAAATCTTCAAGGGCTGAGAAAAGTGATTTGAACATACGGCTGGCAGCTCCTGAAGCAGGAACAAACTTCAACAACTCAATTCCATTCTGAACTTTTTCTTCAAAAATGGATACATAGTTTTCAATTTCGCTGCCGGATAATTTGATAAGTCCGTGATGATTACTGGCTGCTTCAGTAATTTTCAGGAAAGGAAAACCGTGTTTGAAATTTTTGATTTGTTGCTCAACTATTTCAATATGACTTCCCCGTGCAGCAATCTGCCTGATATCTTCTGGTGTAAACATAGCTAAGTTTTAGAGTTGTTTAAATTTAGGAAATCAATTTTTAGAAATGACGATTCAATGTTGCAGCGTTTAAAAAGTTTTAAACTAGTTTTTAACAATTCCGGGGCTTGACGTGAATGGTTAAATGTTTGATTATTAAATTATTATAGCTGGTTGTTGTGGTGATGTTTGTTGTTTTAATATTTTGGCTAATTAATTCCGAAAATGTGTCACCGATTTTTAGGGCTGAAAATCAATTTTTGAATACCAATGGATGGATTTCAATGCCAGCTAAAATGGACTACTTTTGCCACTGAATTTAAATGTTACAGGATGAATCGGTTTTTGTGGGGAAGTGATAAACGATACAATGACTTTTCGGGCTATTTCAGAAAAAAGTTTAGTGGACGGGTACAAAAAATTTCGATAGATGCCGGTTTTACCTGCCCAAACCGCGATGGCTCACGTGGAACCGGCGGTTGTTCGTATTGCAATAATGAAACATTCAGTCCGGCTTATTGTAATCTCGAAAAAAGTGTTTCCAGCCAACTGGCAGAAGGAATTGAATTCTTTTCCCGGAAATACAATTCGATGATGTATCTGGCATATTTTCAGTCTTTTAGTAATACATACGCTCCACTTTACAACTTGAGAATGCTTTATGAGGAAGCATTGGATCATCCGGGAGTGATAGGTTTGGTAATTGCTACCCGTCCCGATTGCCTTACTCCTGAAATTTTGGATTACCTTCAGTTGCTGGCTGAAGAACATTACATCATGGTTGAATTTGGGATTGAATCGCATCTGAATTCAAGTCTTGAAAAGATGAACCGGGGACACAGTTTTGAGGAATCAATTTGGGCGATCGAAGAAACCGCTCGGAGAAATATCCACAATTGCGCGCACCTGATTTTGGGATTGCCCGGCGAAACGGAAGCCAATTGGCTCGATCAGTCAAGAGTAATTTCTCAACTTCCGGTTGAAAACCTGAAATTGCATCAATTACAGATTCATAAAGGGACTCAAATGTACCGCGAATACCTTCAAAATTCGGAGCGGTTCACGATGTTTACTGTTGAAGGATATCTGGAATTGGTTGTTAAATACCTGGAATTGCTGAATCCTGAAATCGTGGTTGAACGGTTTGTAAGCGAAGCTCCCGACGAACTTCTAATTGCTCCGCGCTGGGGATTGAAAAACTTTGAATTCACCGCCAAACTCGAAAAGTTGTTGGAGGAGCGGGATACATGGCAGGGAAGGCTTTTTGTGGGGAAGTGAAAGCCCCTTTTATTGAACCCTTGGCAACAAGCTACCAATGAATTTTGCTTCTTTGGTCATTCTTTCTGCAAAAACGCCATAATTTGAAAAATGGAGATGCTTATACACAGTCTTACTATTGTTACGATAAACAATTACAAGTTGATCTTCATATTTTTCGGATTTTTCGACAAGCCATGTAAATTCACGTGAAGCGAGCATCAAGCGTTGAACTTTATCAGAAATGAAAATATATTTGGCCTGCCCTTCAAGTATTGCATTGTTCAACATCTTCAAGTGCGAAATCTCAAGGTCTTCTACGGCAAGTTTATTTCGCCCCACGGTCGGGACATGAAGCAACTCGACAAATGACACCAGATTTGCGTGTTCTGGTCGGAAACCAATACGGGAAAAGTTGCGATGATATGATTTTCCGCTCCCAGAATATCCAGGCAGCAAAAATGGATGATGCACTCCATACCCATTCCAGAAGGCAACACCATCGTTGTGATATTCAAGAACTTTTGAGAAAATAGGCTTCTGGGCGATGTCCGCATCGTAGTTCGCATCCAGCCCAATAAAAAGAAATATTGCTTGATTTGGTGCTACTCCTTGATATGGCTTACTTGAGAAGATGTTGGTTAAATGATTACTGGGATGAGTGAGGTACATGTTTTAAATGTCTAACAGTTTGAATGTGGATAAATTTTATTGGGATTGATTCATGTTCCTAAGACTCTTTTGCAAAAACACTTTGCGTTTTTCTTTCCTCTCTTTAGTTACCTAATTAACTGGTTAATTGCATCAATAAATTCCTTCACCGGATCAATTAACCGTTCAACCATTTCCGTTTCAAAATCGAACAGATCGTCATAATCACCTTTGTGTCTGAAGTCAGAAAGTATATTAAATGTTTTGGCGTGGATTTTTGATAGTTTTCCTTTAGCGATAAATTCTTCTCCAAGTTTCTGTTTAACGCCATTGTGTGATTTTACTTCAATGTCATTGGCCAGTAGTAACGCAATAGTCGCATAAAAGACAGCATAATACAATCGATTGATACTGGAATTCAAACTTCCTCTTTCGAACAGAAAAACGGCATCCTGGTAAGTTTCATTTGCCCGGTTTAGTCGGTATTGAATATTTTCCTGTTTCATTTCAAATTCTGATGCCTTCTTTCGAAACATTAGTGAATAGCGGTGAAATAGCTTGTTTTTTTATCCAATCATTTTTGGAATAAACCAACAAAGAAATACTTTCACCAGAATCAAGTTCAAGTTCAATAATTGGATCCCTTAATTCCGACTCATAATCAAATGTAATCTTTTCATTTGGCGAAATGACAAGGATATCCCAATCAGAATCTTTTCGGTTGTCGCCACGAGCGCGGGAGCCGAAAAGAAATATTTCTGCTTTTGGATCATGTTGGATTATTCCATTTCTAATTCTATCGAGTATTTCTGACCGTTCCATAAAGCAAAGATATTCAAAAAACTAATTAGGAGATTTGTTTTTGGCACATCCGCATTATATCATTATAAATTTAGTTCACTTCTATTGCTTACTTCCAAATACTCTTTTCAGAATATTTGTTACCCTCGCATTGGCGTTGGTGCGGATGTCTTTTTCGCGTTCTTCTATTTTCAGGAACAAACCATTTAAAGCTTGTTGCAGCAAGTAATCTTCGAGTTTTACGTCAACCGTTTTAAAACCTGCAATTTTTCCGACTGTTGAGGCTGCCAATTTGTTCCAGTTGGTGGTTAGTTCGTTCCACGATTGTTGGGTAGAAATTCCGGCAACCAGGTTTTTATTCAGCGATTCGCGCACTTTTGGGCGGTAGAGTTCAGAGAGTTGCTGTGATGTTTTAAGTTTGAAGTAACTGGTGGCAGCATTGTCGGAGCCTCGCAGAATTTGGAGTCCGTCGGCAAAGGTCATTTCGCGAACGCTGTTCACAAAAATAGGTTTTGCCCCTTTTGCGGCATCTTCAGCAGCCCGGTTGATCCGTACAATTACATCGTCAACCAGTTTCGCCCCACCCGGAACTTTTGAAATGTTGTCGATAATTTGTTTTGCTTCAGGCGGTAGCAAAATTTTTACTGCCTGATCTTTCAAATATCCATCAACCGCTGATAAACGCTTTACAGAACTGTCGGCGCCCACCAAAAGCGCTTCCTTTAATCCGGCAATGATTTCGGTATTCGATAAGGGTAAATTCTGGTTGGCTGATTGTGCAATCTGGGTCAGTTCGGCACAAGAAGTTATCGTGAACAAAGAAAAAATGAGGGCAATGGTTTTTATTTTTTGCATGTTTAAAAAGATTGAAAAGATTGAACGGATTGAAACACAAAGATTGAATTTTTCACCACAGATAAAAAGGATTGGCACAGATAAAAAACTTGCGTTGTCATAAATCTGTGAAAATCTGTGTAATCTGTGGTAAATTTATTTTCGACGTACTGGTTTGTGTTCTTCCTTCTTGGCTGAACCAAATAGTCCGTCGAGCAGATCTTTTCGGTTTAAACGGAGTAGCTCACTTTTTATTTCCTGCTGATTTTCGCGCTGGTACCAGAAAAAATACTTGCGTTGAGCCAGCTTTTCTTTCTGACTTTTAGGCGTAAATACCTTTTGCATGGTATATGGATGATAACCAGTGTAGTAAATTACTGTGGCCAATGTCATCGGAGTGGGCGTAAAATCCTGAATCTGTTCCAATTTAAAGTCGAGACTTTTGGTTTCTACAGCGAGATTTGCCATGTCGGTATTTTCGCAACCGGGATGGCTCGAAATGAAATATGGTATCAACTGCTGGTTGAGACCTTCCTCTTTGTTGATCTCATCAAATACCCTTTTCAGTTTGTGAAACAGTTTAAATGATGGTTTCCGCATAAGGTCAAGTACCTGGTCTGAAGTATGTTCAGGAGCCACTTTTAGCCTTCCGGAGACGTGGTGTTTGATGACTTCGCGCAGGTATTCCATGTTGTTTTTATTCACCTGCTGATCGCTGGTTTCCTTCAGAATCATGTCGTAACGGATGCCGCTGCCAATAAATGCCTTTTTTACATCCGGATGCTGGCGGACTTTTTTGTACAAATCCAGCATTGGTTTGTGATCTACATTCAGGTTTTTACAAACATCAGGATAAACACACGACGGACGTTTGCATTTACGGCAAATTTCTTCGTGAATGCCTTTCATTTTGTACATGTTGGCCGACGGACCGCCCAAATCCGAAATGTATCCTTTAAAATCGGGCATCAGCACCAGTTTGTCAACCTCTTTCAGAATTGATTCTTCGGAACGGCTGGCAATGAATTTTCCCTGATGGGCCGATATGGTGCAAAAAGTACAGCCGCCAAAACATCCGCGGTGAATGTTTACCGAATGCCGGATCATGTTGTAGGCGGGAATTTCTTCCTTGTTTTTATAGCGCGGGTGGGGTAGTCGGGTAAACGGCAAATCGTAGAAACGGTCAATTTCCTTTTCTTCCAGCGGCGGCCATGGCGGATTGATGATTACCTCCCTTGTGCCAACTTCCTGAGTTAGAACATTTGCCTCCACTTTGTTAGATTCTTCCTCGATGTGCATGAAGTTTTGGGCATATTTCTTTTTGTCTTCCAAACATTCTTCGTAGGAATACAACTTCATGCTGTTCCACTTCTTATTGGTGGCATATTGCTCTTCCTTCGATACCAGGAAAGCAGTCTGCGGAATATTGGTAATTTTCTTGTAGTCAACGCCCTTGCGGATAAGTTCGGTATATTCCAGAATCGATTTTTCGCCCATTCCGTAGAAAAGCATGTCGGCACGTGAATCCACCAAAATCGAAGGTTTCAGCTTATCACTCCAATAGTCGTAGTGGGTAACGCGCCGCAGCGATGCTTCAATTCCACCAACCACCAGCGGAACATCGGGATACAAATCTTTCAGGATATTGCAGTAAACAGTTGCGGCATAATCCGGACGCTGGCCAGCCTTTCCACCTGGCGTGTAGGCATCGTTCGAGCGTTTCCGCTTGTTGGCAGTGTAATGGTTCACCATCGAATCCATATTTCCGGCGGTAACCGCAAAATAGAGGTTTGGTTTGCCCAGTTTCTTGAAATCGCGCAAGTCGTCCTGCCAGTTTGGTTGAGGCACAATCGCCACTTTTAAACCTTCTGCTTCCAGTATTCTTCCAATTACAGCAGCTCCGAATGAGGGATGATCGACATAAGCGTCACCGGTAAAAAAAATGATATCGACACTGTCCCATCCCCGCGATTCAATCTCTTTTTTGGTTGTAGGTAACCAATTGTTGATATCGTATTTTTGATATAGAATATTCAATTTCTAAAATTTTAATGCGAATTACGCTATTAGTTTGACAAATGACCAAATAAAATGTTCATTTTTAAGAATTCTTTTTTTATTTATCATGGAACTATTCAAACCAAAGGATTTTCTGAAAGCCAACCCAAAACTTGGTTTTCTTGGTGGTGAACATTTCGCCCGTTTTCTGATGTTGATGTTGCGTTTCGATAAGCTCAACAGGGTTTATAACAAAATAGGAGATAAAAAAGGGCTCGATTTTGTTGAGGAACTACTTGCAATTCTGTCGATTAATTATGAATTTGATAGCGAGGTTTTATTAAAACGAATTCCGAAATCAGGGCCGTGCATTCTTATCTCTAATCATCCGTTTGGTGGTTTGGAGTCGATTTTACTGATTAAGATTCTTAGCCCGCTCCGTAACGACATTAAGATTGTTTCCACACAATTGTTGCAAAAGATAGATCCCATCAGCGAATTTTTTCTTGAAGAAGATCCTTTTCAGAAAACGGTGGATAAACGTGCAATTTCAATTGGTCAGGGTCAAGCTTCGGAACACCTCGGAAATGGTGGAGTTCTATGTGTTTTTCCGGCAGGCGATGTTTCGCAATTTGATGATTTCATGGTACTTTCCGACAAACAATGGCAATACACTGCCCTGAAGTTTATCAAGCAACAGAAAGTTCCGGTTGTTCCGGTTCATTTTCAGGGCAATAACAGCAGATTATTTTATATGTTGGGAAGGATTCATTCTTCATTGAGCCAAATGAAACTTCCGACCGAAATATTGTATCAGCGAAAGAAAGCGGTCAAGATCAGGATTGGATACAGTATTACAGTTTCAGAACAGGATAAATTTGCGGATATTTACCAGTATGGCAGGTTTTTACGTGCCCGTACTTATTGTTTGTATTCGAAAATTGAAGTAAAGAATTTCTTTAATTACACGATCAAACGACAGCAAAAAGTTGAACCCATTGCTGAGCCCTTGCCAATTGATAAAATCAGAAAGGAAATTAATGACCTGACACGCGAATATCTACTTTTCAAGCTTAAAAATTACACCATTTATTGTGCTCCCTCAAAGCGAATTCCCAATGTATTGCTTGAAATTGGGCGGCTTCGTGAAATTACTTTCCGTCAGGTGGGCGAGGGAACCAACCGGAGCATCGATTTGGACGAATTCGATTTGTATTACCACCAGATGTTTATCTGGGATACCGAAACCGAAATGATTGTGGGCGCTTACCGGATTGGAAAAGGCGCCGAAATAATTCACAAATACGGAATCCGTGGATTTTATGTGCAAAGTTTATTCAAGTTGAAAGACGAACTTCAGGATATGTTAAAGCAAACCATGGAGTTAGGGCGTTCATTTATAGTTAAGGAATATCAGAAAAAACCTATTCCATTGTTTCTGTTATGGAAAGGAATCCTGTATTTTATCCTGAAGAATCCTGAATATCGCTATCTGATGGGTCCGGTGAGTATCAGCGACGATTACTCAGCCACTTCAAAAGATATGATTATCAGATTTATCATGACACATCATTACGATTGGAAACTTGCCCGAAGTATTACACCGCGCAATGCTTACAAGTTCAAAACTGTTGACCAGAACCTGAATGTTTTGATGGAAACGATGGATGCCGATATCAACTCGCTTGATAAGTTTATTGGCGATGTGGATGAGATGAATTCGGGATTGCCTGTGCTCCTGAAAAAGTACATTAAACTGAACGCGAAAATCATCGGTTTTAATGTCGATCCAAAATTCAATAACTGCCTGGACGGACTGATGGCGCTCGATTTGTGCGATATTCCGCAGAATACAATCGAATCATTGTCCAAAGAATCCAACGATGGCTCAATCCTACAGCAATTCTATTCAAACCGGGAGAAGAGGGATATTGAGTAGCTTTTTATTTCTTGAAAATGAAATAAACGGCCAGTATTAGAAACACGAATCCGATAAGATGATTGAGTCTGAAGTTCTCGTTTTTGAAAAATAGAAGCGAAAATACGGTGAAGATCAGCAATGTTGTAACCTCCTGAATTACTTTTAATTCGATGAGTGAAAATGGGCCGCCATTGCCATTGTATCCAATTCTGTTGGCCGGTATCTGAAACGCATATTCAAAAAGTGCTATTCCCCAGCTAACCAATACAATTGATAGGATGCCCAATTTGCTGAACCATTTTAATTCACCAAATTTCAGGTGTCCGTACCAAGCCAGTGTCATAAACGAATTGGATAGTATCAGTAAAACAATTGTCGTAATTCCTTTGAGGTTCATCTTTGTAGTTATAAAAAAAATAGTTGGCGAAAATAAGCAATAATGCTTTTCTTTGTTTTAAGATATTAAAAAACCAACTAATCATGAGAAAAATATCCTTTTGGTTTATTGCATTGGCTTTTTTTGGAGCTTGCCAACCTGGCATACATTCGGATAAAGACAACGCCGGATTGAAATTGCCTGAAGGTTTTTCGGCACTTATTTATGCTGATGATATTGGTCATGCACGACACATTGACATAAATTCGAACGGTGATGTGTATGTTTCGCTCAACCGTGTTAAAAATGGAGGTGGAATGGTTTGCCTGCGCGATGAAAATAATGACGGCAAGGCTGATGTTATTAAATATCATGGAATTTATGACGGAACAGGCATAAAAATTCACAATGGATATGTCAATTTAGGATCTGATACACTGATAGTTCGCTACCAGTTGACAGAAGGTGAATTGGTTCCGGATGAAAATGCCGAAATTATTGCCGGTGGATTTACAGTGCAAAATCAACATGCCACAAAACCTTTGACTTTTGATCAGGCAGGTAACATGTATGTAACAGTTGGTGCGCCATCAAATGCCTGTCAGGAACAAGATCGCACCAAAGGATCGCCGGGGATGGATCCTTGTCCGATTCTCGAACTTCATGGTGGAATCTGGCGATTTAAAGCTGATGTTTTGAATCAGGATCAGGCCAGAGATGGCTACCGTTATGCAACCGGGATCCGGAATGCGGTTGCAATTACCTGGAACAATTCTGAAAATAAACTGTATGCCCTTCAGCATGGCAGAGACCAACTCTCACAATTCTTTCCTGAATTATATACAGAGCAACAAAATTCTCAGATTCCTGCTGAAGAATTTCTGTTGGTTGAAGACGGATCAGATTTTGGCTGGCCTTATTGCTATTTCGATCTGGCGCAGAATAAAAAGGTATTGGGTCCTGAATATGGTGGTGACGGACTGAAAGTTGAAAGATGTTCTGCCGCCGATGATCCGATCATGGCATTTCCTGCCCATACTGCCCCAAACGATGTGCTGTTTTATACTGGAAGTATGTTTCCGGAGAAATATAAAAATGGCGCTTTTGTGGCATTTCATGGTTCATGGAACCGTGCGCCACAACCTCAGGAAGGTTACCACGTGGTATTTGTTCCATTTAAAGGTTCAGTTCCTTCCGGAGAATGGGAGGTTTTTGCCACTGGTTTTGCCGGAGTTGAGGTAGTGAAAAGTCCAAGAGATGCACAGCACCGTCCATGTGGATTGGCTCAGGCGCCTGATGGATCGCTGTTTGTAACCGACGATGTAAATGGCCGGATTTACCGGATTTTATATCAGCCGAAATAATTTGTTTATAAAATAGTGGTATCTTGACCACCCAAAACTTAAATGTGATTTAATGAGACGAATAATTAATCCTTTAATTTTTAGTATTTTAATTGGCATATTGATCATTTCATGCCAGAGTAATTCTGAAAAAAAGAAAGTAGAGTCTGTTAGTACCGAACAATTGGCGAAAGAAATCTCCGAAAATATGCCCGATCAAACAGCCGAATTGGTTCATCCTGGAAAAGCTGTTTATACAAAATATTGCCTGACCTGTCATCAGGCTGACGGATCGGGAGTGCCGGGAATGCATCCGCCTTTGGGCCCGGGAAGTTGGACGGGAAACGATCCCAAAGAATTGATAGCCATTATGATGAAAGGGCTCAGCGGCAAAATTGAGGTAAACGGAGAGATTTACAAAAGTTTTATGCCCTCGCATGCCCAGTTAACAGATCAGGAAATTGCCGATGTGCTGACATATATCCGAATAAGTTTCGGAAATAGTTTTGAACCGGTTGATGCAGAATTGGTTAAAAAGGTTCGAAGCGGGAGGTAACCTTCAATATCCCGCTGCCTGTCCGTCCTTTCTCGATTCGGACGCACCGTAATAAACTTTGTTTTTTTCGTCCCATTTGATAGCTTGGTAACCGCCGTAAATTCCGTTGATGTACTGAATTTGATGCCCCTTTCCCAAAAGGTTTCGCACCGTTTCATAAGGTATTCCGCTTTCCAGATAAACGATTCCACCGTCTGTCATTATCTCACCGGTGGGTTCGCTCGAGCCTTCATGACAAATTCTGGGAGCATCACCAGCTTCCTGAAGGTTCATCCCGAAATCAATCAGGTTAACCACCATCTGAACATGACCTTGTGGCTGCATCGAACCTCCCATCAGGCCAAAGCTGATAAAAGGCTTGCCGTTTTTTGTGATAAATGCGGGAATAATGGTATGAAACGGACGTTTGTGCGGTTCATATTTGTTCATGTGATTGGCATCGATGATAAACATTTCGCCCCTGTCCTGCAAAACAAATCCAAGTTTTCCGGGTGTCATTCCTGAACCCATTCCCCGGTAATTGCTTTGAATCAGCGAAACCATGTTGCCATCTTTATCTGCCGTTGTAAGGTAAATGGTATTACCGGTTTCAAGGTTGCCAGCAGGTACACTTTTAGCCGCTTTTTCCAAATCATAAAGTTTTAAACGCTCTTTCGCATATTCTTTTGAGATAAGTCTGCGAATTGGAATCTGGTTAAAATCAGTGTCGGAATAGAATTTTGCACGGTCTTCGAAAGCCAGTTTCTTTGTTTCAATGAAAGCGTGAATGTATTCAGGGCTACCATATCCCATTGAGGCAATATCGAATTTTTCAAGCATGTTCAATTGTTGAAGAACAGCAGTTCCCTGTCCGTTTGGCGGTAATTCCCAAACATCGTAACCGCGATAATTGGTCGAAATTGGCTCCACCCAATCAGAATGATGGTCGGCAAGGTCGCGCATACTTAAAAAACCACCTTGTTCTTTCATGTAATCAACTATTACCTGTGCCATCTCACCTTTGTAAAAAGCATCGCGGCCACCCGTTGCAATTTTATCGAGTGTTTCAGCCAGATAAGGATTCCGGAAGATTTCGCCTTTTGCAGGAGCTTTTCCATCGGGCATGAAAATTTCTTTGAACCCGGGATACTTTTGCAATTTTAAAGCGTTCGAATTCCAGTAATACGCAATTACCTCTGAAACAGGAAATCCTTCACGCGCATAGGTTATAGCAGGTTTCAGGATATAAGAAACGGGTAGTTTTCCGAATTTTTTATGCAATTCGAACCATCCGTCAACACATCCGGGAACAGAAACCGGCAGCGGGCCAGATGCTGGAATTCTTGTAATCCCATTTTTCTTGAAATATTCGTAGCTCAGGTCGTAAGGCGATCTTCCGCTGGCATTTAAACCATATAATTTTTGTGTTTTGGCATCCCAAATGATGGCAAATAAATCGCCGCCAATTCCGTTTCCGGTGGGTTCCACCAATCCGAGCACTGCGTTTGCCGCAATTGCCGCGTCGATAGCATTTCCGCCGGCTTTCAGAATATCGAGTGCAACTTGTGTGGCCAAAGGCTGACTGGTGCATGCCATTCCATGTTGTGCAATTACTTCGGAACGGGTGGCAAATGGCAAGCCGGTAACGCGGTCTTGTGCCGATAATGGATGAAGGACGAACAACAGAGCGGAAATTATCAGGTAATTCTTCATAGTAGGTAAATTTAGCAGAGCGCATAAAGTTACACATTTCATTTACTGAATAACAATTCATTTTCAAACAATCCTGAAAGTTAAAAAAGACGATCGTTTTTCTGAATTTTCATTACTGTTGATAAGTAATTATAATATAAAGGCACAAGGATAGGGTATTACCCTTCCTTTCTTTTAAATTTGATTTCTAAATTCAGACCAAAAGAGCGCCATAAAGTAACTAACATTTCGGAGGAGCTAAATGCTTGATAATCAGCATTTGCATATTATTATTAAATAACGTTAAATATCTGATATTTAATGAATTAAATTTACTAAAAAGTTGCATATTTCGACATAAGTCACTATATTTGAAGTG
>JAUYMU010000131.1 GCA_030698405.1 Bacteroidota bacterium | reverse complement strand
AAATATAAATTGAATGAGACATTTTACATCAGTTCACGACCTGAAAAATCTGGACGAAGCTTTAAAACTTGCTTTTGAACTTAAGAAATCACCCTATAAATATCAGTATCTGGGTAAAAACAAAACCTTATTGCTGGTATTCTTCAATTCGAGTTTACGTACACGTTTGAGCACGCAAAAAGCCGGATTGAATCTTGGAATGAATGTGATTGTTTTCGACATCAACGAAGGTGGCTGGAAACTCGAAACAGAATTGGGCGTAATTATGGACGGCGACAAACCCGAACACATTCGCGAAGCCGTTCCTGTAATTGGTCGCTATTGCGATATTATCGGAGTTCGTTCGTTCGCTAAATTTGAAAACAGGGCCGACGATTACGAAGAAAAAATCATTCAGCAATTTGTTGATTATTCAGGAGTTCCGGTGGTGAGCATGGAAGCTGCGACCCGTCATCCGCTGCAATCGTTTGCCGACCAGCTGACCATTGAAGAATTCAAAACCAAAGAACGCCCGAAAGTGGTTTTAAGCTGGGCGCCTCACCCACGTGCATTGCCTCAGGCTGTTCCAAATTCATTTGTGGAATGGATGCGTGAAACTGATTACGAACTGGTGGTTACCCATCCTGAAGGTTATGAACTGGCGCCTGAATTTATGGGCGACCTGAAACCTGAATACGATCAGATGAAAGCTTTTGAAGGCGCGGATTTCATATATGCAAAGAATTGGGCTTCCTTTACTGAATACGGAAAAATTCTGTCGAAAGACCGTACCTGGACTGTTTCCGAACGTCAGATGGCTGTAACCAATAATGCAAAATTTATGCATTGTCTGCCGGTTCGCCGCAACATGATTGTGACTGACGAAGTGATTGATGGCCCGAATTCAATCGTCATTCAGGAAGCTGAAAACCGCTTGTATTCTGCACAGGCAGTATTAAAAATGATTTTGGACGAGATAAAATAATCATTATGGAAAGATTAACCATTGTAAAAGTTGGTGGAAAGGTTGTTGAAGACAAGGATTCACTGGAGCAATTGCTGGGTCAATTCTCACAGATTCGCGGAAAACGGATCCTGGTGCATGGAGGAGGGCTGCTGGCAACCAATTTAGCCGAAAAGCTTGGAATCGAAACCCAAATGGTTGAAGGACGCCGCATAACTGACGCCGCTACACTTGAAGTGGTAACAATGGTGTATGCCGGTTTGGTGAATAAAAATATTGTGGCCGGGTTGCAGGCAAAAGGTTGCAATGCAATTGGCCTGACTGGTGCCGACCTGAATGTGATACGTGCTGTTAAGCGACCGGTAAAAACCATCGATTACGGCTATGTGGGCGATATCATGGGTGTAAATACTTCTGAATTGCGGATGTTGCTGAACGAGGAAGTGGTTCCGGTGATGGCTCCGATTACGCATGATGGCAAAGGACAATTGCTCAATACTAATGCAGATACGATTGCTGCCGATCTGGCCATCGAGTTATCGAATTACTATACCGTCAACCTGTTTTATTGCTTCGAAAAGAAGGGAGTTTTGCTGAATCCGGACGACGAAAATTCTGTCATTTCAGAATTAAGTTACGATCGATTTAAGGAACTTCAACGAACAGGAGCCATCAGCGAAGGAATGATTCCAAAACTGGACAATGGTTTTAGTGCCATGAAAAACGGTGTAAGTCAGGTTCTGATTACCAATCCATTTCTTATTTCAATGGCTCGCGGAACAAGATTAAGTTTGAAAGATGACTAACATCCGGCCAGATTACATTTTTTAATTTTGACCTGAATTACACAAACCTTTCGTGGATATATACGTTTAGATAATTGTTTTTCAAAGATAAAAACCACACATCGGAGGGTTGAATTTGTTGTTGGAAGGTTAATGAGAGTATTTGATTTGTCGATGGAAATGGATTGGTTTAAGGTGAAAAGTGCAAATCATTTTGCGCGGTTACGTGTTGATTGGTTTTTTTAGTGTGGATTGATTGTGTGGATTTGGAGAGCCGTTTCAAAGTAAATTTGAAACGGCTTCTTCTATTTCCGACGGTATTGAAATTATAAAAAATCATATCAGGGAACGAAAATTTCTTCAGGAAAAGCATCCTGATTTCTTTAGAAAATTTTAGATTTACATGGCAATTTAAGTATTCAAACTAAAAGTTCTCATCAGGAAATTTAACTGTAATTGCGGGGTGTAGCGCAGCCTGGTAGCGTGCGTCGTTCGGGACGACGAGGTCGTCGGTTCAAATCCGGTCACCCCGACAAAATTGGGAGCCAAACCCAAATAAAAGACCACAAATCATTGATTATGTGGCTTTTCTGATTTTTATCATATTAAAATAAACCAATATAAATCAGTTGGTATGTGAACTATCCGGTGACCTTTTTTAGTTTTTATATTTGGTTCACGAATGATGATGTAACTGCATGTAATGTAGTTGTTTACAATCATATCGATTGATTGATTTTGACTCGTTTTAAGATCAATTTTTATCAAAATCCGTGAACCTTTTTTAAACTTTTGCCACAACAGTTACTCTGATCAATAGTGTTCCTGTTGAATCGGTTAGCAAAATGCTCGGTCATTCTAAAATTTCAACTACCCAGATTTATGCAAAAGTAATTGAGGAAAAACTTGGTGAGGATATGAGAAAATTAATGAACAAATAGTTTTCGGCTTAGCATTGCCTTATTCGTTTTTGCATAAACAATCACTATCTGGCTTCTTACATTTAAATCCAATCTGTGGATACTGCTACCATTTAGTTCTTTTTGCAAAATTGTTCGTCCCAATATATCCACAACCTTCACTTCAGTGCGGTCGTAAACCAAAGTCAGGTCTATAACCAATTTGCCGCCAATTGTATACACATTTACAGGAAGCTCCATATTGGCATTTGCAGTAATTGCTCCAAAATGAATGATAAACCGGTTTTCGTTATCGTTTTTCGAGGCTTTAAACCTGTAATCAGCCCCTGAAGTAAGATCGGTAAATCCCTTAGTAAGAAGGTCTTCGAGTATTGCAGTGTTAAAATCAAAATTATTGAAATTGAACTTAAAGGTGTAAAAACCATCTCTGCCAGCTTTAAACATCAGGGGTACATGCGGATTTTCTATTTTATCAGTCAAATATTTTATAGTTAAATTAGCCTTCCCTTCAGAAAGATAAAGACTTGGCGCTGTACCAACCGGACTAAACAATTTGGCAGCGCCTGCTTTGTTTTCAGGATATCCAAACAATAACCTCACTTCATCAAAAGTCTGGTCGGCTTCTGAATAAACCACTGCAATAAAACGACTGGGTTCAATCTGGGCACTTTTCCATAAAGTAGTTGCATCATGAACGCGCACATCATTTGTTGTTATCAGGGTTCCGGCAGTTTCGGCCCTGACAAAGAAACCTTGCATAGCTGGAATGTACCGGGTAACATCGTTGGTTCCAACACCGGTTGCATCAGCCGAATTGTAAACACCATAATTGTTGGCTGCTGGATTCCAAATCCACATGTCATATCCAGAACCGCTTGCCAATAAATTAGTGCGTGTCCAGCCGGAGGCGGCTTTCCAGTCAATTGAAGATGGGTATGGATTTCCAACCAGATTAAACCCTTTCAGGTTTAAATCTGCGCTACCGTTAGTAAGGTAATATGAAACGCTTCCATTATTTAAATTTCCTGCAAACTCTTTTGTTGTATTAGCTGCCTGAACCGAATACAAATAACCCCTTCCGGGAACAAAAATCGCTGAAGGATGCACTATTGGCCAATATGGAACTACAGTTGTATTTAGCTGATATACCCAGCATGGTGTTGGTTCATCCCAAACATAAAGGTCATAACCTGTTCCATTTCCGTAAGTGCCGGATGGCAGCCACGATCCACCAATAGTTTGATTTGAAACAGGCGAAGAAAGGAAGTGCCAGTTTTCTGCGGCTCCGCCAATGTATCTTTCGATAGTGGCAGCAACACCATTTGTATTGTGAATCAGGGAAGCGGTGCCGTTTACATTTGATTGTAAAACCAAACCTCCACTGCCTGCCGTATTCGCAATTGCACCAGAAACTGTAAACGTTTTTGATGCTCCAATTGTTAAAACAGCATTATTGGACAAATTGAGATTCGCACCAATCGTTAAGTTAAATGCAGTAGTGGTAGCAGCACTTCCGGATAATGATAAATTGCCTAGAATTTGAAAAGTTGCAGCTGGCAGTGTTTTAATACCACTTCCACTAAGTGTGAGGTGTCCATATACTTCGTCGCTAATTGACTGATCAGAGCCAGAGTAATCAATATTGCTTGTTGCACCAAAAGTGTGATTATCATAATTGGAAAGCATTGTGTTCGTTCCTCCAATCTTCAGGGTTGCCCCATTGGCTACAGTCAGTATTCCACCTGCTGTTGCCCTGTCAGCCGAAAAAATGGACAAGTCAAGGGTGCCCGAGGAGACTGTCAGATTGGCAGCCAAACTAATATTCTTATTGCAAGTGACTCCCCCAGCAGAACTTATGGTCAGATTATTAAAACTTGTAGCTGAAGAAGAACCCTTAATTAACTGAGGAGAGGAACCATTGAAAGTGATGTTGCTTCCAGCGGCAGTGAAGATGCCATCGTGTGTAAAATCGCCTCCAATCAAGTGATTAAAAGCTCCGGTTACGAATGTGGCCTGTGAATTAACAGACAAATTCCCCTTGATGTCTAAATTGTTTAATGCGGTAATATTTGCCACATCAGATAATGTCAAATTGCCATAAATATTGAAGGCTGCTGAGGGCATTGTTTTAATTCCGCTTCCGCTGAGCGTAAGACTGTGGTACCCGGACGTTGAGCCGTTTGGAACGATCACAGTTTGGTTGGTTCCATTGTATTCAATAGTATTGCTGTTGGCAGCAGCATCCAAAGTTCCACTGTTGTTTAAACTTCCGGCTATGCCAATGAAGTTGCCGGTTTGTGGTGTAAGGACTGCGCCAGAGGCTATTGTCAGGTTGTGGAAATTTGTTGTGCCCGCTATGGTTGCCTGGGTATGATTAAAAATCACATTGGTGTTGACTCCATTAAAAGTACCGCTGTTGTTCCAGGCACCAGTGCCGCCGTAAATATTAAAATCACTCGCTGCTGTTGTGTTCAGTACCCCGCCAGACTGAATAGTAAGAGTTTTTACTTCGGAATGGAAGTTAAGGGTGGGGTTAAAAGTAGTTGTTGCAGCATCGGGAATTGTCACATTCACAAAGGAAGAAGGTGTCCCGTTGGGCGTCCAGTTTTCAACGGTAGTCCACGAACTGCTCACCGACCCATTCCAGGTGAGGTTTTCAATTTCAGACTCATCAAGTGTAATATACAAAATTCCAAATGAGGATGGGAAGAAAGCCATGTTGATATTGGTCAGTTCGAGCCAGTTTTCGGTTGCATTGTGAACCGAACGACCATGTTCGTTCAACACGCCGGGTGGATTACGATACGACCAGTTCACGAGCCTTTCTTCATTATTCCCGTTGAGTTCCGAATCGAGATAGGTTGAGCGGATGGTTGCCTGAGTTGGGTTACCTGCATCGGCACCCGTTTGAATAATTTCATACACACGCCAGATAGCGCCAGTCCTCCATGCAGACGCCGTTCCTATGCTTATCCGCACGCTCATTTCGGTGGGAAGGGTTCCGGCATCATTAAATGTAATGCTGGCATTTTTGTTTCCGAAAGCATAGGTTCTATTTCTTTCAATTGTTTTTCGTCTTACAATTCCTGTTGCATCGCCATTTCCAATCACGGAGGCCAAAGGGCCCAAATCAAGTGTGTAACCGGTCATATTGAGCACCGGAATTGCTGCGCCCGGGTTGGTATTATGCAAGCACAACTGGTTGTTAACTGTAATATCCTTGTTGCTAACAACGCCATGAAGTTGGTGAATTAACAATTCTCTGAAAATAGTGGAAGATGCACTGCCATTAATTAATTGCGCTGCTGTACCAACCAATTCAACAATTGACTGGCTGGCATCAAACACACCGTCGTGTGTAAAATCGCCACCAAGGGTCAGGTAATGTCCACCGGTATTGAATGTGGCATTGCTTCCAACCGAAAGAGATCCGCTGATGTTAAGATTATCCAGTGCGGTAACATTTGCGGTTCCGGCCAAAGAGAAATTACCATAAATATTCATACCCTCATCAGGCATGGTTTTAACATCGCTGCCGCTGAGTATCAGGCTATGGTAACCGGAAGTGGCTCCATTAGGCATGGCCACCGTTTGTGTTGAGCCATTGTATTCAAAGGTGTTGTTATAGCGTGTCGCATTAAAAATACCATCGTTAACCAACTCTCCGGCTATTCGCATGACACAACCAGCCTGAGGTGTCAATTCAACATCCGGCATAACGGTTACATTATAGAAATTTGTTTCACCAGCCACATTTCCGCCATCTTTAATAAAGACAACAGTACTGTTTAATGCATTGAAAGCACCATGGTTTTCCCATGCAAAACCTCCGTTATGGTTAAACAATTGAAACTCACAATAAGCGCTTGCATTCAATACACCGCCGGTTTCTATCAGAAACTCATCTGCCATTGCCAATAAAGGCAAGATTGGATCATAGTCAGTTGTTGATGCATTGGGAATGATAAGCCTTGTAAATTTGGTCGGAAACCCAACAGGTGTCCAGTTATAAGCATTTTCCCAGTTTGTGCTTTGCGAACCATTCCATGTTAGAATGGGATGTTCGGTTTCAGCCAGTGTAATTTCCATCTGGCCAATACCTGACGGCCATAAAGCAATCGGGACGCCTCTGAGTAGTAACCAACGATCTGTTGTATCAATTTCCGAACGGCCCCATTCCACAGTCTGGGGTGTTGGAAATCCAAAGGCGCCCCAGTACACAAGTTCATCCTCCACGGCGTTGTTCAGTTCTGATTCCAGATAATTCACGCTGACATCCACAAAGCAATTGTTGCCACCGGTTTGAGCAAAATCGAAATACCTTTTGATGGCGGTTGTTTTCCAGCCCGGAGCATTTCCAATCGTAGTTTTGATGCTTATTTCGGTTGGTTTTGTACCGCATTCCCTAAAGGTCACCGAAGTGAAACTGTTGCCAAAGGTATAGGTCTGACCGCTTTCAAAAACATGCACACGTTTCACTATCCCAGTAACATCACCGGGGCCGGTTGTAAGGGTTGTAGCGCCCAGCGAAAGTGTTCTTATGCCCATATCGAGGCAACCTTTAAAATCATCAGGGTTTACGCTTTGCAAATCCAGGTTTCCATTAACAGTTATATCCTTACTGCTCGTTACACCCTGATCGTTGAGGATGGTCAGGTGTTCAAATACTGTTAAAGAAGCGCTGCCTGAAATAGTTTGTGGGGTGAAGCCGTTGAAGGTGATGGCGCTTCCGGTGGAGTTGAAACCTCCATCATGGGTGAAGTTGCCTCCGATAGCGAGATTTTTTGAACCGCTGTTAAATGAAGCATCTGCCCCGATTGAAAATGAACCAACCACCACCAGGTTGTTCAAAGCGGTAACATTTACGGTTCCCGACAAAATGAAATCGCCCATCATTGATAAGGTAGTTGAAGGCATTGTTTTAGTCCCAGTGCCACTGAGGATCAAAGTTGAATAACGGTTTGATGCGGGGTTGGGAACAACCACTACCTGGTTGCCACCATTGTATTCAACAGTGGTTGATCCTAAAATAACAGGCCGCCATGTCCCATTGTTGCTTACTGACCCTGAAATCCTCATGGCGCTCGCGTTCTTCATCCATAAGATTGCGCCGTTACCAATGGTTACATTATTAAAATCGGTTGAACCGGAAATAGTTGCCTGATCACTTTTGAAAGTTACGTTATTGCTTGTTCCGGGGTTAAAGGTGCCGCCTTCGTTTTCCCAGGCGCCTTCGCCACCAATGATTGACGCCTGTGCATTTGCTATTGAATTCAAAATGGCGCCACTTTCCAGCTTCAGGGTTTTGATGGTGGTTTCAATCGGAAGAACAGGATCGTTGGAAGTGGTTGCAGCGTCGGGTATAATTATATTGACATAGTCGGATGGAGCACCCATCGGGGTCCAGTTTTGAACTGTAGTCCATGAAGTACTTACCGATCCGTTCCAGGTGAGTGTCTCAACCACCCCTTCATCAATACCAATCTCAAGTTGACCAAAAGCAGATGGAAAAAAGGCCATATTGATATTGGTTAGCTTTATCCAGTTTTCTTCGGGATCATAGCTGGCCCGGCCATGTTCAAACAATTGAGAATTAATAAACCTGTATGACCAGTTCACTAATTTTTCTTCATCATTGCCATTTAACTCCGAATCGAGATAGGCGGAAAAGATGGTTGCCGCCGTAGGGTCAAGCGGGTTCGCTCCGGTTTGAATAATATCATAAACCCTTTTTACAGCGCCGGTTTCCCAACTTGGAGCCGCACCAATAGTCATCTTTACGCTGATCTCCGATGGGAGTGTTCCGATGGCAGGGAAATATATTTTCGCATTTTTATTCCCGAAAGTATAGGTTTTATCGGCCACTATCGTAGTTCGTTTCACAATACCTGTTACATCGCCATCGCCAATGGTAACAGCATCGGCGCCGAGGGTAATCACTTTAGTCCCTGTATGAAGGCAGCCCAGCGTTGCTGAGGGGTTTGCACTTAAGAGATTCAATGTTCCGCTTATGGTCAAATCACTTTGCGTAATAACGCCATATTCATTATTAATGGTCAGGTTAGGGATCAGGTTGTTTACAAAAGCTCCATCGGGTATCACCTGGGCTTCCTCTTCTCCGGCAAAAATCAGGGTTGAGTAAGCTGTGCCTGCATCGATTTGTGCGCCGCCGGTAAATAAAAGCCCGCCGGTGATGGATAGCTTATGGCTATTGATTACAAATTTCTTTTCACTCTGATTATTGATGATGTTGCCCACCACACGATCCTGATCAAGCACACAGTCCCTGTCGGGAGCAATGGCAAAAACGATAGGAACGCCTTCAATAGGCACAGCTCCTGAGGTCCAGTTGCCGGGATTGGCAAAATCAGTGCTCACATTCCCCATCCACCTGTTGGTGTTGAATTCCCATGCTCCCGCATTGGGCGGAGTACCCCGCGCTGTTTGTCCGTAATCAATCACGATTCCTGTCCCAAAAACACCATCAATGGCAGCTGAAAGTTTATAATCATCGGCATTGCTGCCACCGGCATTTACAAATAGTGGATCGGCAATGGTGCTGTTGGCATCATTTGAAGGAACAAGGGGTAAGACGGTTTGATTGGCGCTGTTATAATATCCTGCTACACCGCCGGTTCCAGGTGCGTAGTAATTATTATAATCGAGTGTGAGGTTGGTGGATGTAGAATAGTTGAAGTAAGCTGCATAATGCAGGCTTGAACCGCCGGTTGTTGAACGGAAATTGGCAAAAATATTGTTCCTGATATCGCGTACATTGTTGGCCGCATCGCTAAAGAAAGCATAAGACTTATTTGTAATCCCTGAGCCCAGGCTACCTCCAATATATACCGTGTTGAAATACAGGTTGTTGTTGTTTGAGGCCGCTCCTGTTTCAAAAAACCCGTAGAGCGTTGTTGAGGTATTTCCGCCAAGGCTGATGATGTTGTTTGAATAGGTAGTTGCCCCCGAAGCTATCCTGATGCCAAAAATGCTGGCATTGGTAGTTGCTGAATTTACCGACAAATTGCGGATCAGGTTTCTTGTTACCACATTGGTTCCGGTGTTTCCTGCGAACCAGATGCCGGCAATGTAACCTGAAAATCCGGAGCCGGTTGAAGATATAAAGTTGATGCCGTTATCAGCAACAGTGTTTGCCCCGTCGGTTCCGTTGAGTTCAATGGCAATCACCGCCCCGAATCCGGTGCCTTGCGCCGCACCTGACAGGTAGCGAACTGTATTTCTGGTAATGGATGAAGTGCCGGCTGTTGTGTGAATGCCTCTTGTGCGCGAATTATTGGTTCCGTTGTAGGCATTACCCAGATTGGAAAGGGTATTTTGCGTAATTGCTACTGATCCGAAAGATTCGGTGTGAATGCCGCTTACATGCTGTCCGGCTGCTGATGCGTTAGCTGTTGATCCTGCATAAATGCTGTTGGTGGTGGTTGAGCTTCCGATGGTATTGTTGCTAATAATAATCGTTCCGGCAACAGCAGATTTGTAGATTGCCGTGAAGCTATGCGCATAATCCGTTTCGGAACCGATAAGATTGAGTGATCCGATGTTGTTTTTTGCAATGCTGATATTTCCCGCACTGCCAATATAAATTGCGTATGAATGTGCATTTGCTGCACTGGTAACAATAATTGAGCCGTTGCCTGTGGTGGATCCTATTGTATTTCCGGTAAGCGTACCGATGTTTACAGTCCCTGCACTCACTTCAATGGCGCGCCAGGGTGTGGCACTTGCCGTGCTGTAATTCCAGTTGCGGATGGTGTTGTTTTGAACTGAGCTGGCGGTACTTGTACCTACATTGAGATAAATAGCCTTAAAACTATGGTTGGTTGCAGCATCCACTGTCCAGGCATCTCCACCGCAGGACGCCGCCTTGCCGCCAATGAAATTACCGGTGATGGTAAAGTTGTTTCCTGAGGTGTTATCAATTCTGAGCGCGCTATAATTAAAGGTTCCGGTTACCGGTTCAAGCGAGGTGGTTTCATAAAAACTATTGGCAGTGATTGACCAATCGGTTGAATAGTTACCTAAAGCAATACCGTTGGATGAAACGTTTGGATTAAGAAAATCGAAAATATTATTGTTGCGGATAATATTACCACTGTTTTCTGAAGCAGCGCTACCCAGCGAATAAATCCCATTCACTGACCTGTTGCCTCCTGCGTTGGTAATGTTACAAAATTCAATCACGTTATTGTCGTTCCCATTTCCCGATGCGGAAGTTGAAAAGGTAGCAATCCCGTCTGCAATACTTTGCGAAGAACCTCTGATGAAGCAATACTTCAGGATGTTGTTTTCGGCAGAATTTACAAACCGAATGGTTGAAGTGCCGGCTCCTGAGGTACTGGTATTTACAATGGACAAACTTCTGGTTGTACCTGTTTGGTTCACCCTTCCATCAATAATCATATTATCGGCGCCATTGAGTTCGATAAGTGGCGCTCCGCCAACATTACCTGAAATTGTTCGTCCGGCAGCAGTCGGGAACACCTTCAGGGAGTTCCACGCGCCGTTGGCCAATGAAGCAGTTCCTGGTTCATCCGTACTTTCGAGTATTGAAACAAAAATATCTTTACCTGTTTGATCGAATAGATTAATGGCTGCAAAGGCGCCGGCCAGGTTTTCAAAATTGTTGTTGCTGCCGGCATGTGCCCCGCTCACCACCACACGTGGTCTAAACCCGTCGAATTCATCAGCCCCGATATCGGGTGCGGTTCCAAAGCCATTTAGCTGAGCCGGATATCCGGGGTTACCTGCTCGGATATCCCCTTCAAAATCGGTTGTAATTCCTGCAATATTGGCAGCACCGCTTTCAATAAAAGTAACGTGTAAAGAGCTTATTTTCATAAAATCAGGATGCGCACCATCTATACTCTTGAAATGAGGATTTTCGGTAATACTTGCCTGATCGCGCGGAGCAATGGTTCCAGCTGTAAAATTGCCGGCTTTATACTCCTCCATTGTTTGGGCCGTGCCGGTTCCATCAGTGTAAATCAGGTTAGCAGCACCCGGCAATCCTGCATAGAATAAATTGTTATTGGAGGTTGTGGCATAATTGTTCAGCATATTGGCCGTGCCGGCGCTTCTGCGAAAAGCTGCAGTTGTTCCGGTTCCTTTGGGTTCGGAAATGTTTACAATAATATTGTTGCGCAAATTCAGCCCTGCTGTTGTGGCAATTGCGCTGGCAGTATGGAAGATGCCCGAAGAACCAAAATCAGCTCCGGAAGCTGCCGCGGCATTCAGATACACCGTGTTAAAATAAATATTTGCAGATGATCTCAAGCCGGCACTACTAATGCTGATGCCAATAACGGGATTCACAGCGCTTGCAGCAGTAGCTTTCAAATCAGCTATCCGGTTATTGTAAATAGTAGTGGTCATATCTACCACAGCACCCGACACTAATATGCCATTGATGCTACCGGTAGTAATTGCGTTGCTGCCTGATGAAAGATTGTAAATCTTATTGTTGTAAACAAAGTTTGACATGCCTCCGGAAACAGCAATCCCGCTCACGCTGCCCGTAGAGATATTGTTGGCCTGCAGATTATAGATGGTGTTTCCGCTTACATTCTTTTTAGTGCCACCTGCTCCAATAGCAATACCATTTACTATGGTGGCTAAGGTTCCTGTTGAAATCAGGGTGTGAATGGTATTGGAAACAATATTGTCGTTACCGGCAGCGGTTGTAATAGCAGTAATGCTTCCGGCACTGCTGATGGTGTTGATATTATTGCCTCTTGTTGCGTTGTTTGGGCTGGTGATGTTCACATTGAGTGCTGTGATCGCTCCGGTTCCGCCCGTCCAGTTACTGAAAGTGTTGCCTTCGATGATTTTTGTTGCCATACCCGACCCTGCATCTGTATTCACCCATCCGGCTACAGTAGCAGCACCGCTGACGGTTATGTTAGAAAAATTATTGTTTTTATGGTTCACCATTACACCCGAATTATTGGTGGCAGCGATACTGGTGAACAAGGTGATGGCACCCGAGGCAGGAACTCGGGTAAAGGTGCCGGATATACTGTTAGTATTGACGTCCTGAACACCGTTGGCAGGCATCACCACGCTGTTTGAAATGAAAATGATAGCTCCCGTTGTATTTACACTCAGGTTTGTGAAGGTATTGTTACTGATATTTTGATTGAGTGTTGCGGCAGAATTAAGGAAATAGGTATGGTCATTGGCGCTGGCAACCGAATAGGTGATTCCGCGAATGTCGTTGTTCTGAATTGAGAGTTCGCAACTGGCTGCACCTGTTGTATTGCTAATTACAGTGAGTGTGGATACGGTACCTACAGCATTGGTAAAGGTAATCAGCCCGCCATCAACACTTCCCAGCTTATTGTGGTTGATGTTGATTGTTGATAGTACCACACCTGTGTTGGAAATAACCGGAGTTAAACCTGTTGTGGCGCTTCGTACAAGGTTTCTGATTTCATTGTTGGTAATGTTTAAATTGGTTGCTGCTGCTGAGTTAATAATGGCAGTCAGGGCGCCGGTTCCCGAAAGGGTAATGCCAATAACCGTATTATTATGGATGGTAACCGTATTGGCCACACCTGTATTTTGTATGGCGTTTACCACCGATGCCCCTGTTCCGTATGTGCTTGCATTAACTACGCTATTGCCCGAAATGGCAACGCTCCCTGTGGCAGCATTGCTTATTCCTATAAAGGTGCAAACGGGTGTGGTGGTCACCCCATTGGTTCCGATTGATATGGAATTGGCAGTGCTTGTGCTTCCGATGGTATTACCGGCGATGGTATGCTGCCCCCCGCCTGCGGTATGAATGCCCCGGAAAAAATATCCTATAGTAGCTGTACCCCCTGTACTGATACTGCCAATATGATTGTTTTGGATGGTTACCGTATTTGGTGATGTGGCATATATTCCCGTAATTAAACCAAGGGATGTTGTGGATGTAATACTGATGGTCGAAGTCCCCGTAGTAGCGCCGATGGTATTGCCGCTGGTGGTTCCGATGTTCACGTTCCCGGCAAGAACTGAAATACCTGAAAAAATACCGGGCAAAGTGGTTGAACCACTGGTGGTTGACAAGGAGATTCCTGAAACAGTGTTGCCCTGTATGCTTGAAGCCACTGCTGCTGCGGCAGTAATCTCGATGGCCCTGTAGGTAAATCCAATTGCTCCGCTATAGCTTGTAGTTCCTGTTCCACCTGCATTTGCATACCCTATAATGTTATTACTTACTGTATATCCAACTCCCGAAGCAGTTATAATATTGATGGCCCGGTGAACTACAGCCACCGTTGAAGTTCGGTTTGCTGTATGGAAAAACTTATTCCCGCTGATGCTCCATGCCGAACTGTTCGACGCTATATGTATTCCATTGGATGCCAGGGAAGGATTGAAGTAGTCCTGAATATTGTTGCCGGTGATGACATTCCCACTGTTATCCACTGCTACCGAGGTGCCGGCTGAGTAAATTGCATTCAGTGGCAGGTTGGCGCCGGCTGGTCTGATGGTATTATTGGAGATGGTATTTCCATCGTTTCCGGTAACTGCCCCGCCGGAGAAAAATACAATTCCGGAGGCAGTTCCCGAAGGAGAGCCTTCGATGGTACAGCGTGTAACGGTATTGTTACTTGCATCGTTACTGAACCTTATGGTAGAAGCAGTTGCGACAGTACTTTCATTCCTGATGGTAAGCGAACTTCCTCCTGCGTTAATGCCATCGAATATTACGTAGTCGGCGCCACTCAGATGAATCAATGGCCCGTCAACCGTGCCTGTTAAGGTGGCTGCCACACCATCTTCCGGACGAATGGTCAGCGTATAGTTATCATCGCATCCATAGAGAATTCGGTCTAAGGAAACAGCGCCTGTTTCAGTAACTGATGGATCAATTATTTTAGCCACCAGGTTGCCTGCCAAACCTTTGGCGGTGATTTCATTGAAAAGGCCTCCCGCGCCTGTGAGGCTGGCAAAATTACCGCCAGCGCCAATGGTAACCGTATTGCTTAATCCGGCCAGAATGGTGAAGCTATTGATGGTTCCGCCAATGGGGAAAGCAGCAGTAGTTAATGCAACACTGATCGGCATGGCAGCGAAGGTTCCGGCATTAATGCCTATATAAGGTTGTGGAACAGCAATGTCCTGAGCAACAATAAAATATTGTATCACATCGCCGGTGGTAACCCCGCCGAAAATCAATGCAGTATTAATGCTGAAACTAAACGGGCTGGTTGTACTTGCTGTTTCGGTAAACTTCCATCCATTGGTGGTGTTGTCGTTGGTAGCAGGCAAGCTGTTCGCGTTTGTTGATTTCCTGAAATAAATACGTGGCGCTGTGCCTGTTTGAACATTTACGCCTGTGCCATCAGTGATGACAGCAGTGATAATTTTGTTGCTGACGCAACTGTTGTTGGTAATGGGTGTATAGCTGATTGCCGGCGGAACCATGTCAATGGGCTTGTAATCGCCTTCAAATGCTCCAAGGTCGGGGGCAGAAGTGCTGGTGCCGGTATAGCCGGTATTGCCCTGGCGGATGGTTCCGGCGTAGTCAATGGCAAAATTGGGAATGTTTGCAGCACCGCTTTCAATTTGCGTATCAGTCGCCGGATTTATTTTCAGGAAATCGGCGTGCCCGGGATTGGTGCTTAAAAACGGAGGGTTTTCAGTTACCGAGGCCTGGTCGCGAGGGGCAATGGTTCCTGCAGTATATATTCCGGCTTTGTAGGCCGTTATTGTTTGGGCAGTACTTGTGCCGTCGGCATAAATTAAACGGGTTGTGCCTGGTGTGCCGGCAAAAAACAAGTTGTTGTTTGATGTAGATGCATAGTTGTTCAGTGTGCTAGCCCCACCGGTACTGCGCCGGAAAACAACCGTTTGACCAGAACCCCTTGGGGTAGAAAGGTTCACGATAACATTGTTTCGCATATCCAGCCGCGCGGTGGTTGCTGTAGCACTTGCAGTATGAAAAATACCGGATGTTCCGAAATTGGTACCCGATGATTCGGCATTCAGATAAATGGTGTTGTAAAAGAGATTGGTGGATGAGTTCGCCCCGGTATTGAGAACTCCAATGCCACGCAATGTTGTTGTAGAACTGGCCACCGGGGTTCTAAGGTCGGCAATCAGGTTGTTGCTGATGTTGGTAATTAAACTGGCCGTGGCACCTGATACCTGTATGCCATACACTGCTCCGGTAGTCGACATTACTGCACTGGTGGAAGAGATGTCATATATCTTGTTTCGGTCAGTATTTACAGTTCCTCCACCAGTAACTAAAATTCCGCTAACCGTTCCGGTGGTGATGGCATTGGCAGTAATTCCGTAAATTGTATTTTGTCGCACATTCACAGTGGTTCCAGCTGAAACAAGTATGCCACGTACCGAACCGGTGGTCAATGAGTTGCCTGTAATATTTGTAATTGTATTGTTCAGAATATTCTTGGTTGTTCCTGCCGTAACATTGATCCCTGATACAATTGTGGCTGCCACTCCTCCCTGCGAAAATACCTGGTCAATGATATTTGAATAAATGCTGTCGTTTCCGGCACCGGTTGTTATACCAGTAATAGTACCAGAACTGCTGATGTTCTTTATAGTGTTGTTTTTCGTTCTGTTGTTTTCGCTGGTGATACCCACATTTAACGCTGTAATTGCGCCGGTGCTAGCTGCCCAGTTCTCGAAAACATTGTCTGAAATGGTTTTGTTAACATTGCCTGTACCGGCATCGGTGTTTATCCATCCGGAGATAGTTGCCGTTCCGCTAATATTGATGTTTGAAAAGTTGTTGTTATTATTATTTACTGTTACATTGGCATTTGCAGTAGCAGCTATGCTTGTAAAAAGGGTGATTGCCCCGCTACCGGCAGTTCTGGTGAAAGATGTAACAATGCGGTTGTTGTTCACATTCTGAATGCCATTGGCCGGCAAAGCCACACTGTTTGAAATGAAAATGATTGCTCCGCTGGTATTTACATTTAACGCGGTAAAAGTATTATTGTTTATGTCCTGCTTCAGGGTTACCGCAGAATTGTTGATATAGGTATGCGCATTGGTTCCGGCAGCTCCGTCGTATTGAATGCCACGGATATCGTTGTTTTGGATTGACAGCTCACAGGATGCAGCGCCCGCTGTGTTGGTAATTCCAATAAGAGCAGCCGAGTTGGTTGTGGTGTAAGTTATTAATCCACCATCAGCATTACCCAATTGGTTGTTGTTGATGTTGATGGATGTAAGCACAGCGCCAGCGTTGGACAGTGCTGTAAATGTGCCGGTAGTGGCCGTTTTAATGTGGTTTCTGATAATGTTATTGTTCAGGTTAGCAGTAGCTACGACTGCTGAAGTGGTAATAGGAATGAAGGTTCCTGTTCCAGTGTTTGTTCCGGAAATAACGTTATTGCCGTTAATGTTCAGCGTACCGGCGCCGGCTGAATTTAAAATTCCGCTGTAGACTGAAGCTGCGGTACCATATACCGAGCAGTTTTGCACTGTATTATCTGTTATTGAAATAGTGCCTGTGGCCAAATTAACAATGCCCCGGAATGTGCAAACCGGTGTAGTTGTTATACCATCGGCACCAATTGCGATTGAATGGGGGGTTGATGTGCTTCCTACACGATTGTTTGAAACAGTAAAATTACCACCTGTTCCGGCGGTATAAATGCCATTGAAGGTATATCCGATAGTTGCGGCTCCACCGGTACTGATTGAACCAACAAGGTTGTTTTGTATGTTTCCTGAAGCAGTGGATGTATAATAGATTCCTGTAATAACACCCAAAGTAGTGGTTGAAGTAATCACAACGGAACCGTTACCGGTGCTTGAGCCAATGGTATTGCCTGTTGTGGTTCCTATATTCACCGTACCGGCTAATACTGAGATGCCTGAAAAAATGCCGGGGAGGGCTGTCGAACCACTGGTTGTATTCAGCGAAATTCCTGCAACAATATTCCCCTGAACACTTGAAAATGAGGTTATCCCTGCCGTCAGTTCTATCCCCCTGTACAATACGGCAACATTCCCGCTATAGGTTGTAATACTACTGGATGCCGCATTGGCAAAACCAATCACATTATTATTGATGGCATAGTTCACTCCCGAGGCAGTTACAACCCTTATGCCCCAGTGCGTTGCGCCTGCTGTTGCTGTTCTCGTTTCTGTTTGATACAACTTGTTACCGCTAATATTCCAGGCCGAACTGTTGGATTCTATAAATATTCCGGCAGAGAACCCCGAAGCACTAAAGTAGTTAAAGATATTGCAATTTGATATTGAAATATTGCTGTTATCGGCACCTACCGATGAACCGGCTGAATATATTGCATTTGTTGGCGTTGTTGCCCCATCGCGAATATCGCAAAATTCTATGGTGTTGTTATCGTTTCCGGTGGCGGATCCTGTGCTGAACACAATCAGGCCGCTGGTAGCTGATGTTGTTACCCCCTTCACATTGCAATAGCGAATGGTGTTGTTGGTAGCATCGTTGATAAACCTGAAAACCGGGCCTGCTGTGTTGGTGTTTTCAATGGTCAAACTGGCCTCTCCCATTAAATTAGCCCGGCCGTCGATGGTAACATTGTCGGCTCCGTTCAGGTCAATGAGTGAAGTTGCGATACTGCCATCAATCTTAAGCCCCGATGAGGTAGGGTAAATTAAAATTGAATTGTAATTAGCATCGCCTGCTCCAGAGGCATTCAATACGCACGAAGCTGTTTCGGTAAGGTTGTCGTTTATTTCAATGATAATATCTCCATTAAAAACTCCGGCGTTAATATCATCAAAAGCAGCCTTCAGGCTTGGATAGGAAGAGCTGCTTACGCCCGCTGTGGCATTAACGGTTACAGGCAATATAAAAGACTGTGAGCTTCGCGTCAAGCCAAAACCAACAAAATAGGCATTTACTGTTGTAAGTGTTGCTCCGCTTGCTGTAGCATGCCTGAGGCTCATTTGGTAAGTTTGGTTTTGGTTCAGGTTCGTGAGGAGGCCTGAGTAGGACCCGCTGCATCGGTGGTCTGCATTCGTTAAATACTTTCTCATGTCCAACCCATCATAAATATCATTTATGCCTGATTTCAAGAGGAAATCGAACCGTGTGGAAAAGTTCTCAATATTTGTTTGAATTAAGAACTGTGCCTGTGCAAAAATATCTGTATTGGTCTTTGGGGTGAGATAATTTTCAATGACTGAACTGAGTTGTGTATCGCTTGTTGAGACTGATGGTTTTGATGTAATGAAAGTCGGGAAATAACCATTAGGCGTACTCAGCGCAACAACGGCGAGATTAAGCTGATGTGTGACAAAAGTAGCAGTACCTGCAATTTTGCGGTGGGCCACCCTAAAATCATAAGCGCCTGGCTCAGTGTTTTCAGGCATTATTCCTACAAGGCTTATCGTTCCTTTTTGCTGGCCGGGAGGCGCCCGTAATATGGGATAGCTGAGGTTCTTCCAATCGCTTTCGCTACTTTTTTTGTATTGCAAAACCCACTGTCCTGTCGCCAAATCAACCGTTCCTCCATCTGTTTTTTGATTAAACCCAGACGCGGCAACATAAAAACCTCCTTTTCCTGAGGGATTTGCAGGCAGAGTATTATTGGTGCTTATAACAGCAGTTTCCCAGTTTTCTGTAAGGGTTAACGCTTCACTGCGTTGCACCACTTTGCTGTTCAATTGATGTGACCCATCATACAAAGCTATACCAGACAGATTGATGGTTGTTTCCAAAGTAAGCACCGGCGAAGTTCTTTGCTGGAAAACAAAAGTCCGGTTGCCTGAATAGGCGCTTACATCAAAAATGTAAACTATTGAACCAATCAAATCTCTTCCGGAGATTGCATGTTCAATAACTCCACTGTTTATTAAATCGGGATTTGATTGGTCAGCTACCCTGAAAAATGCGGTACCCGAACTTCCGAACGGGGTCGAAAAACTTGTAAACGAAGCCACTACCAATATCTTATCCACATTGGTTACATCCAAAGTGACTGTTGCACCTGTAACATTAGCAAAAGATGCTGAGGTAGTTGCAGCGGTTGCTTCTATTGAAACAGATGGAAGGGTTTGTGCATATAAACTATGAGTTAATGCACAAATAATAATTATCAGAATTATGCTATTTCTCATTTCCGGTTATTCTTTTGGTAACTACAAAATCAAGCCCATCAACAATATCACCGTCAATTGATGCTTTTATTACCATGTTTTGCTGAACCGGCGCTGACAGGTACTCCAGTTTATCGAGCTGCTCTTGGTCGATGCGCAAGGTGTAATTGCCCGGGTTTAAACCCAGATAACTAAAATATCCATCCGATTCGCTTAATGTTTCGGCTACTTTTGCGCCTTGCTGGTTAAAAATCTGAATGGTAATCCGGCCAAGGCCTTTACGGTTGTTTTCGTTGTCGAAATAAACCATGCCCGATACTTCGCCTACCGAAATAACAGGGACATAAACTTTTTTGTATTGATTGGGGTCCACCAGCACCTGGTAGGTTTTATGTTTAAAGCGCCACGATATATTTTCCAAATCGTTATTTGAAAATTCAACGGTGTAATCAACAAAAGCATTTAAATCGGAAACCCGCACAATCGAATCTTTTTCGCTGATAATAGCTTGTCCACCTGAAACCCTAACATTTGAAAGCAATACCATTTGTTCGCCTTTATCAAAAACTCCGTTTTGATTCAAATCGAGGAACGGATAGAATAAGATGCCGCCTTTCCCTAAAGCTGAATTGTATCCTGCTTTTACAGTTTTATCGCCAAAAGCAACACTTCCCTGTGCATTTTCCGAGAAAGAATACACGTTATTGTTATACGATGCGGAAACCCCAGCGCGGGCAAATGGTAAATCGTACCTGAAACTGAGAAATACATTATCGGTTTTATACGCCACATTTCTTTCGTATGAAACTGAGAAATAAGTTTTGAAAACTCTTTTTTCTATTTCAGCCTTATATCTCATCAGTTCTTTGTTGCTTATATTGTATTCAGCTGACGGGCGAAAAACCAGTCCGTTTTTCATTCGATAAGAAAGCGATAAGTTGGAAGTTACATAAGGTTCATTTTTATCTACCCAGTTGGCCAGGGTAGATAAATTGACGCTGTAATTTTTATAATATCCTGAAAATACCGCTTCTGTCTGATTGTAGTTAAATGCATCATACGCATACTGATTAAAGTTCAATTTTGCATAGCCCGATACCTTATTTACTTTGAAAGGTAGAGAAAGCCTGATTTTTAGCTCTTCATTTGCATTAAAACGGGTTGCCATTTGTCCATCCACAAAATCGGCATAATCAATTTCCAAAAAAGCGCTCTTTCCAAAATAATAGTTCAATAAACCCTTCATTCTTACATTCTGCGCATATTCAAAATTCAGCACCATTTTACTAAAGGGCTGAAGAGCAAGGGATGCAAACGGAATATAGGAATACTCCGGAATACTCGATAAATATTCCAAACCACCTCCAATCGTTATAAAACTATTGATACCATAATTTACAACTCCACGCCCAAACCGGCTGTTCTCACCATCTTGTAAAAAACCGCCTGACACACTGTATTCCAGTATTTTGGCAGGTATAAACGTAAAAGGCACATTCATGGTTCGTTCATCAATACGTTCCTCTCCCATGGGGCCGTAAAACTTAAGTTTTAAAGTTGTGTAACCATATACAATTGGCACTTTAAACACAAACAATCCGGAAGCATCGGCAACCGTATAATCGACCAAAACATCGTTTATATACAATTCTACGGTCCAGTTGGGTTCGGTATATTCACTAATTGTGCGAAATCCGGAAGCTTTGCGAACGGTTGTGGGTGTGTTGCTTATGCTGGCCCCAACAACGGAAGTTTCCAAAAACGAAATGCTTTGATTGTATGTTTTTCCCAGCTGAGCTTGCCTGATGGCTTTTTTATCATTATCAACCCAACGCCAGTTGTAATAAAGCTGCCGGTTATCAAATTTGTACTTATCATCGTAATAAACCGAAACAATTGCCTGGCCATATAAAAGTTCGGCCCCAACACCCATTATAACCCGGTTATTGATGGCTTCCCCCTGCCTTTGAAAGGATGCCAGCGACCAGTCTATCATTCCAAAACGCAAAAAATGATATTCACGGCCCACAATGGTATCAGGCACAATATCTTTCCTTTGCAATTTTGACACATTCTGCCGCATTTGTTCCAAACGCATTTGCTTAACAGCAGGCAGCTCAAAATTAGATTCAAGTTTTATGGAAAGTGAACGATAATTGAAAATGATTTGTAATCCAAAAGCTTCTGTTACAACTGTTGATTCAACATAAATTGCGCCCGATTCTTTCATAAATCCATTGGCAGCTCTTATTATTTTTTCTCCTATTGTAATTTGATTTGCATTAAAGTCGATGCGATATATTTTGCTTTCATTTTCAATAAATCCTGCTAAAATATTGCCCTCGTTCTCCGAAATGCATTTTATTCCTAAATTCTTAAATAAGTCTTCAATATTGATATAAACTTTATTGCTTTCGGTAATAACAACATCTGTTTCAAATTTCAGGCTGCCATTGACAGTAAAACTTACAGGAACTTCATCATAAGCAACAACCGGATTTAATTTTATATCAATTATTTCTTCAATGGCTTTTACATGCTGGAAAGAGATGATAAAACTAATTACCAGTAAACCAATCTTTGCAGACATAGAAATAGTTATATCTCTTAAAAATTGCAAAAAATATGGTTTGTTTTTTCTCATTACTTCTGAGTAAAAGTCATTGAGAAACTTCCGTTATAAATACCGGCAGGTGAACCTCCCGGAACATCAAGTGTGCCACCCACTCTTAAGGTTGTAATAAAATTGCAATCGTTTGAAACGGGGAAAGTGGAACCGCTGGGTCCTTTTTCGGTGGGCCCGATATTTAGTGTAAGCGAAGGCACACCATTGGTAAGGGTTGTTGTAGGATGATAGGTTATGGTCACATTTCTTCCCTGACATAATTTTATATCAAAAATAGCAGGCCGTGCGCTTGCGGCTGATAACGACACAACGCCACCCGTAGTTATAACAATTCCATGCCAATCTACTGAAATAGTTCCTGCCGAAATCACATAAAAAATACCAAAATCGAGCGTTTGCGTGGGTTGTATGGTGATTGACCGTTGCGGTAATTCGGGTTGGGCATGCAAAGTATTTAAACAGCAAAAGAATATCGATGCTAAAAGCATCAATTTCAGGAAAGCTCTATACAGATTAACTGTTTTCATAATTTAAACTGTGACACTGATATCCGGCAAATAGATGGAAATTAAAGTTCTAACCTGGCTTGTGCAATTATTGTTTTACTCTCATCTGCCGTATAAACCACTTCAAATTTCCCGGCCCTAAAGTATGTTCCATCCGGTTTTTGTACTTGCATTTTAACCTTTCTTACCTTGCCGGGTGTATATACTGCCAATCCTCCTGCTTTCCCAACTTCAAACTTTTTATTATCCCGTGATATAAAGTATATTGTTATTGCCCCGTATGTTGACATATTTCCTTCACGGTTAATATCAAATTTCAGGAAATGGTTTGCATCTGCGTCATAGGTATATTCCAGGCCTGAAATTGATGCAGAAGTGTTGGATTTGCCTTTTCGAACAATAGTTGCAATGGAAATACCAAATACGGCTTCAAGTTTGACTGTTATGGTATTTGAATCTTTTACTTCATTATCCTGGCCTAGCGGGTTATTGTTTTTTTCGGCCCTGAAATACAAATGTGAACGACATTCTCCTTCTTCCATTTTTTCAGCATTGATAACCTGTACTTTAACGGTTTGCGATTCGCCCGGAGCCAGATCAACACTACGCGGATAAACCCTTAAAAACGGCGTGGCAAAATGTTGCCCCAATTCGGGTTCGGTTATCGCAACAAACTCACCCGATTCAGTCATTTTGTAATCTAAAAAGGAAATATTGTAAGTTGCAGGCTCTTTACCTGTATTCGACAAAATAACTTGCTCTATCCTGTTTCGTCCTTCAAATACAATACGTTTTGGAAAAATAAGCAAATCGCCTTGTGCCAAAGCACTGCTATCAATAGACAGAAAAAGAGTGATAAAAAATGCAAATCGAACAGCATTGAAGCTAAAAAAACGAGTTTCCTTTATTCCATCCATTTTGCTTGATTTTTAATGCTTTGCTTTTTGAAAAATGTGAATAATAAGTGCTGCAAAATGCAGCACTTATTATTGAATAACCCTAATTGTAATTAACAGTTACGTCAAAGCCTGTCGCATTTGTATAAACACCAGAAACTTGTCCAGCCGTAACGTTCAATGTCGCACCAACTCTTAATTCTTGTGTACCTGAAGTTAGAGTCCCTGTTGCGGAAGGAGTACTGGTAAACACATTTACAATCATTGTCTCACCACCGCTACCAGTTGTATTTGTAATAGTGTAATCGGTGCTTGGCAAAGTAATTGCGTAAGTATTGCTACCTTCTCCGGTAACTGTAAACACAGCCGCTGTTACAGTACCTGCCTGGGCACCAGGCAACAGTGCCGCCGTTCCTGAACGAGTTCCTGCTGGAGCAACTACTATTGTTCCTGCACCTTTAATCACATTGCCAAAACTTAAATCCGTGCCAGTTTTGCTAATTGCAATAGGTGCAATGATAGTAGCAGTAGCTGTTGCAGAGGCTATCGCAGTTGTTTGCGCCACAACCTTGTTTGAAAAACCTGCCACCATTACGATGACTAAAAAGATTAAAACGATTTTCTTCATTGTTTTGTATTTAAAAATTTAAAAATATAAGATTTGTTTTGCATAATGAGATTTGTTTTCCATTACCTGGTAACGAATTGCAAACCGGGTTACTATGCAACTTTCCCGTGTTAAATCTCTACTCCTCTATCTTATGGGTTACGGACTAAGTGAACGTTCATCTACAGTTTTATTTCTGGTATTTTTGGAAAAATATTGATTGTCAATTTTCAATATTTTTCCCTCTTCGAGTAAATTTTTTGCAATAAATCCAAGCTTCATGCGGGTTTCGCACAAAGGTATTTCCATCTCCGAAATCCGGACACCTTGTTGATGTTGATTGATATAATCCAAAACTCTTTCTTCAAGTTTCATGTGTTATTTTTATATAAGTTAGTAGAAAAATAGCGGCCAACAATAGGGTGGTATTTATTTCCTGCGCCCTGAATTTGCAAAGCAAGTGCCATATATATTTCATGACCGGAGAATTGATTAAGCACGCTGACTTAATCATCAAATTATGAAGTATTAATGACATTTATTAGGGTAAAGAAATAATCCTTGAAGGATGGATTTCATCTAATTAATTGAAGTTGACTCCATAAAAATCGCTTAAGTACTCGAAAATGCGTAGAGAAAATGATTAATTTATGTATAAAACAGGCACAAAGAGGGAGCCAGAAATTTTTGGTATTTTTCGGCTTTGAAAGAGCTTAACCATCGCTCTTATTGATATTGATATTGATATTGTACTTTTTCAGTTTTCGGCTCAGTGCATCGCGATGAATTCCCAGCACATCGGCTGTTGCCTGTTGATTGTAATTGTAGTTTTGGAGCGCTTTCCTGATCATATTTGCCTCAAGAGATTTCAGATCGACAATCTCGTTATTTGTTGCAATTACCTCCGCTTTTTGCGGTTTAAGCTGAAAGTCGGCCAATACGAGCCTGCTGCCTTTACAAAGCATAATGGCCCGTTCGGTCATATTTCTTAATTCCCTTACATTTCCGGGGAAGTCGTATTTAATAAGTGCATCAAAAATATCGGGTGAAATACTGAGATTTGGTTTATTAAATTTTGTTGAATAAACACTTACATAATGGATTAAAAGTGGTTTTATATCTTCGGGCCTTTCACGAAGCGCCGGTATATGTATGTGAATGGTATTCAGCCGGTGAAGTAGGTCGAGCCTGAATTTTTTCTTCTCAACCCGTTTTTCAATATCCTTATTTGTGGCCGAAATGATCCGGAAATCTGTACGGACTGGAAGAGTATCTCCCACTCTGGTAATTACTTTTTCCTCTGTTGCCCTTAAAATTTTTGCCTGAAGATTTAAGGGCATGTCAGCAATTTCATCTAAAAATAAAGTTCCCTGGTTACAAACTTCAAAAAAACCGATTTTGTCGCTGATGGCGCCGGTAAATGATCCTTTTTTGTGGCCGAAAAACTCGCTCTCCAAAAGAGACTCTGTAATGGCATTGCTGTTAACGGCACAAAGCAGATGTTCTTTACGATTACTTGAATAATGTATAATACGGGCTATATTTTCTTTTCCGGTTCCGCTTTCGCCGGTAATCAACACATTGGTATCGGGGTAATTGGCAGCAAGAACGGCTTGTTCGAATACTTCAAGTATTTGTGGGCTGACTCCTATAAACTGTCGCTCAATTTTATCCTCAAGGGCTTTTGAAATCAGCGAATTCGTTTCTTCCATCTGCTTCAGTTTCCGCTGCAACTGAAGGTATCTTTGGGTGCGTTCTATTACAATCTGAATGTCAATAAAACGAAAAGGTTTCCTCAAATAATCGAATGCGCCAAGACGCATGGCTTTTATGACCGTATCCATATCGCCATGTGCCGAAACAATTACAACTTCCATGAAGGGAAATTGTTTTTTCACCTCCTTTAATATATCCAAACCATTTGCTCCTGGCAGCCGCACGTCAAGTATCAGGAGATCAATTTCAAATTTTTCCAGAATTCTTCTTCCATCTTCAACCGTATTGGCTTCGAAGGGTTCAAAGTTGGAATCCGTAAAAAAGCCGCTCAATTCTTCTGTGAATTGTTTTTCATCATCGAGAATTAGAATCTTTATTTTGTTTTGTGTTGTCATTTTCTGATATTTCCTTTGGTATCGAATATAAGTTTTATTTTAGTGCCAATATACCTTTCACTTGATACAACAATAGTACCATTCATTTCCTTTACTATCTGGTAACAGATTGATAATCCAAGGCCAGTACCTTTTCCTTCCTCTTTCGTGGTAAAAAATGGAAGCATAACTTTTTGTATGATTTCATTGTCGATACCAATTCCATTATCAATAATTTCGGCAACTAAAAACTGATCTTCCTGACTGGTTCTGATTCCAATTCTTAAATCAGAATAATCTTTCTGCTGGCCTGCTCTTTCAATTACAGCATCTTTGGCATTCACAAGCAAGTTGATAATTACCTGCTCAAATTTATGCGAATTTCCGATTAACCTGGGAATTTGTCTGTCAAGTTCAAGTGCCAAATTTATTTGAAGATGTTTGAATTGTTCGGTAAGCATTGAACATGCATTTTCGATGGTAGTATTGATGTCGAAAGCTGTTGAGATATAATTGTCGTGGCTTCTTGAAAAAATCCGGACATGATCGATAATGTTACTGATTCTCGTTATATTCTCGAATATTTTCTCCGATCTATTCTTAAGGAATTCAAATTCAACATTTCCTGATTTGGCTGCATCGAATAAAATTTTGTCCATCACCATTGATATGTTATTTAATGGCTGGTTGATCTCATGTGCAATTCCAGAGGCCATTTGTCCCAGATTTGCCATTCGGTCGGCATGAATCTGCTTTGTCTCAATTTCTTTCTGAAATGAAATATCGCGAATGATAATCATGAATAAAACCGGTTTCCCATCAACATCTTGTATTAAAGTAGCACTGATATCGCCTAGAAATAAGGCTTTATTTTTCTTTTTGATTTGCATTTCAATATTCTGGCAAATCCCTTCGCTCATTGTGGTTTCATAAATCTTTTTGAGCATTTTTTTTTCATGCGGTGGAACAAAGAGTGAAAAATTATTACCAATTATTTCGTCTTTGTTATTGGCGCTTAATAATTCGATTCCTATTTCTGAAATTTCACTGATTACACCGTTCAAATCGATTAATAAAATACCATCAGGAGAAGCATTTAACATTGTTCTGTATTTTTCTTCGCTTTCCTTTAACACCTTTTCAATTTTCTTGAGTTCGGAGATATCGCTAACATTTAATAAAATCTGTTCATTATTTGCATCAACAAAGCCTTCAATATGAACATTTTTTAATTGATTATCAACTGTCAGCAAAACCAGATCGCATGTTTGCCTGGTTTTTAACTTCTGGATGTTCAGGAAAAAATCGTTGAACTTAGGCAGTGAGTTAGAAGAAATAAAAGATTCAAAAAGATTGTCTATTAATAACGAACGATCTTTTCCAAGTATGCTGGCCCCACTATAATTTAGCTCTTTTATTGTTTTTTCGGTTGAAAGCGTAAAATAACCCGATGGCGCAAAATCGTACAAATGGGAATACTTGGTAGAAACAATATCTGCCTGATTTTTTGCCTTCGTGATTTCATCGTTCTGCATTTCCAATTCAAGTTGGTATGCTTTTAGAGAATTCTCCTGCTCTATTCTGGTTGTGATGTCTTTTACAAAACCTAAATAACGGGTTTCAGCAAGCTTAACCGCTTCCAGGTTCCACCACCGCCTGATTCCGGTTTTATGACAGAACGGTAAATCTGCTTTTATTAATATTCCTGTTTCAACCAACTTTCTGAAATCTGCTATACCCGATTCTTTAACATCATCAGGAAGCAAATCTGATATCGACATTGTTAAAAGCATCTCTTTCGAATAGCCTGTTATCCTGCATGCAGCTTCGTTCACCTCTATATATTTTCCCTTTTCATCGGTAACAAAAACTCCATCAGGAGCGCTTTCAATATAACTCCTGTATTTAGCTTCACTTTTTTTAAGAGCATCATTTGTCCAACTTAATTCATCGGTAGTTTTTTGAAGTTTTGCCGCTTCCCGGATAATAGTTTGTTTTTGATTGTAAAGGTCGATAAACACATTGATTTTACTCATTAACACACGTATATTAATTGGTTTGTAAAGGTAATCAACTGCTCCGGAATCATAACCTTCAAATTCATCGTTTTCATTACTCCTGGCAGCAGTTAAAAAAATAATTGGAACTTTATCCGCAAATCTTTTCTGATTTAATTTCTTTGCCAGTTTAAATCCATCCATTATTGGCATCCTAACGTCAATAATTGCCAATGCAAGTTCAATTCCACGCACTTTCTCCAGTGCCACCTCTCCTGAAAGTGCCTTAATCCAGTTGATTTTAGTTTTACTTACAATGGCTTCAAGTAATTCAAGATTTACCTCATTGTCATCAACAATTAAAATATTTGGCAGATTTTTCATCGTTTCCTGTATTTTACTCTATTTTCAGGTTTGCTGATATTCAAAATTACAACTATTTATGTAGACAAACTAAATGGTCATTATTTGTATTATAAAGTCTGATTACATGGATTTAAGATATTAATCTATCTCATTGTTTCCCGACATCAAGCATTGCGAATGCCTTTTTACAATGAGCGGAAAGGAAAAGAAGGTAAAGCCATTTTTTACCGTAGCCGAAATACTCCTTCGAAGAATCCTTTTATACTCAGCTCAACACCACCACCAAAATTCAAGAACAGTTTCGTATAACAGATTTGTTGAACTTCAACAAAATGGAACCGTAAGAATTTAAAGTTTTGATCATTCATCATTTTAGCGCAACTTTATGGCATCTGTTAATGAAACTGTTAACCTAAACAAATGTTGCCATGAATAAAAACGTAATTACCTCATTTTGCATTATCCTGTGTTGTTTTTGTTTGGCTCCGGAAAGTCGTGCTCAGGATAATTTTTTGTGCCAGGGACCTTATTGGACCGAAGATGAAGCCAACCTGATGATGCAGAAATTTAGTCAGGAATGGAATGATTTGCCATCGTGGGAAAAAAGGGCAAAAATAATCAGGGAGGGCATGATTAAAGGAATGAAGCTGGACCAGATGCCTAAGGTGGATAATAACTTTAAGGTGATTTCGCGAAATCTTAGGGAAATGGACGGTTATACGGTCGAAAATCTGGCATTCGAAAGTTTTCCCGGTTTTTACGTTACCGGTAACCTTTACCGGCCGATTAAACCCAAAGCAAAAAATCCGGCGATCCTCAGTCCGCACGGGCATTTAACCGATAAACGCCTGAAGGTTGATGTGCAGACCCGATGTGCTGTTTTGGCACGAATGGGCGCCATTGTGTTCGCCTACGACATGCTGGGGCACGGCGATTCGAAACAGGTTACCCACGATATTCCGATTGCTTTGCTTTTGCAGACATGGAACAGTAAACGGGTTTTGGATTATTTGTTGACACGACAGGACGTTGACCCTTCCAGGATTGGAATGACCGGCGGATCGGGTGGCGCCACCCAAACATTTATGCTGGCTGCAATCGACGAACGTATCACAGTTTCGGTGCCTGCGGTTCAGGTTTCCGCCCATTTCTTTGGAGGATGCGTTTGCGAAAGTGGGATGCCAGTTCACCGCAGTCTTCACCATCAGACCAATAATGTTGAAATTGCCGCGCTCTGTGCACCGCGCCCAATGCTTCTTATTTCAGATGGCGGCGATTGGACCAGCAACGTTCCGCGAATTGAATATCCTTACATTCAGAAAGTTTATAAGTTATACAATGCCGACCACAAAGTCGAAAACGTTCATCTTCCGTTGGAACGACATGATTACGGACCAACCAAACGATTTGCTGCCTACAATTTTTTTGCGCACCATTTAAAATTATCGGTCGATAAAGTAACCTATCAATATGGCTTCAACGAAAGTTTTGTAACCGTTCTTCCTGAGGACGATCTGAAAAATTTCGACAAAGACCATCCGATGCCTTCCAACGCACTCCAGGGCAACGAAGCCGTGCTGAAATATTTAAACCTGAAATAGAACTTGTCCCAATGAATCTATTCAACCATTCAAAGTCTTTTTTCAGGACGGCCATTGTTTTTTTTCTCCTTGTTCTGTGCCTGAATTTGAACTCCACAGCTGGTGTTTACGAGGTATTTTTCGATAAAACCAACCCTCAATCGGTTTTTGCAAGTCAGGAAATCGCCAAAGCTTTGCAATCGAAAGGCAATGAGGTTGAAATTCTTTCGCTTACTGATTTTCGGCAGAGCAAGTCCGCAGTTTCATCCATCGTTCTGGCAACGCTCGATAATAAACCGATGATGGGTAAAATGAGAAAATCTGGTTTGAGCCTCGATCTGTCAATTAAGGAAGAGGGATTTTGTATCCGAAAAGGCAGAAATTCAGAGATATGGGTGGTTGGGAAAGACGCTGCCGGACTGATGTACGGCGGTTTCGAACTGGCCGAAATCATTTCTGCTTCAGGAATTGAATCGGTTACCAACCTGTCTCAATCGCCATACATGGCCATGCGCGGCGTAAAGTTCAACATTCCACTCGACGTTCGCACACCCACTTATACCGATGCTTCGGATGCCGCGCAGAAAAACATGCCCGAAATGTGGAACTTCGGTTTCTGTAAAGAGTACATCGACAGCCTGGCCAAATTTCGCTACAACTATGTTTCGCTGTGGAGCCTGCACCCGTTTCCTTCAATGGTTCGGGTACCTGAATATCCTGAAGTTGCCCTGAATGACGTACACCGCTCGACCACCGATTGGAAGGAGAATTACAACCTCAACGGCTGGGGACTTGATGCTCCTGAAATCGTGTCAAATTACGAAGTGATAAAAAAGATAACCATCGATGAAAAGATGGAATTCTGGAGAAAAGTGATGCGCTACGGAAAAGAACGGAATGTTGATTTCTACGTGGTGACCTGGAATATTTTTACCAATGGAACTTTTGGAAAATACGGCATTACCGACAAGTTGGAAAACCCGGTAACACGCGATTATTTCCGTAAAAGCGTCAGGCAAATGTTCCTGACTTATCCCGATCTGGCCGGAATTGGATTGACGACGGGCGAAAACATGTACCAGTATTCCACTCAGGAAAAAGAAGACTGGGCTTTTGAAACCTATGGGCAGGGAGTGCTGGACGTGCTGAAAGAGCAGCCCGACCGGAAAATCACCTTTATCCACAGGCAGCACCAGACAGGGGCGCTCGAAATTGCCCGCCAGTTTGCACCGCTGGTCGATCATCCGAACGTAAATTTCATTTTCAGCTTTAAATATGTACAGGCGCACGTGTACAGCTCGACTACACAGCCTTTCCATCAGGGTTTTGTCGATGAAATTCAGAAAGAAAAAAACTAAAAACGATTTGGACACTCCGGAACGATGATGTTTTTCACTTCCGGTGGGGAGCGCCCGATTTTGTGCGCGAATTCATTAAAAATATCCCACACCATGTTTCTGAAGGATATTATTACGGATCGGACCAGTATGTTTGGGGCCGCGAGTTTTTAAGCACAACTTCTGAAACGCCCCGGCAAATTGAAGTCGCCAAACATTGGTTTCAGTGGATGCTTTGGGGAAGGCTCGGTTACAATCCTGAAATAAATAACGATCGGTTCTCCCGAATCATCTCGACTCGTTTTCCCGGAACCGATGGAGCTAAGTTGCTCGAAACCTGGCAAAATGCTTCGATGATTTATCCGCTGGTTACCGGTTTTCATTGGGGAGCGCTCGATTTTCAGTGGTACATCGAATCCGGCCAGTCGCGACCCGATCCGGCACAAACGCCTTCCGGCTACCACGATGTGAACCGGTTTATCTCGCTGCCGCCGCACAAAGGCACCGACAATGTTTCTATTCCAGATTACGTGAAAGCAGTGGCAACCAAAACTTCAGTAAAAGGAACCACTCCGGTTGAACTGGCCAACCAAATTATTGATTGCACCGACAAGGCTTTGTCAGGAGCTGCACAAGTTCATGCTGAAGGAAACAAAGAATTGCTGGCAACGCTGGAAGACATTCAGTCGATGGCTTATCTGGGGAAATACTATGCCCACAAGATTCTGGCAGCCAACGAATTGGCGTTGTTCCGCGAAACGCTGGATCCTAAAAACAGGGAGAACGCCTTTGCGCAGTTAAACCAGTCGGCGGTGTACTGGCGGTATTATTCGTCACTGTCGTTGTCCAATTACCACAATCCGTTATGGACCAACCGGGTTGGGCATGTCGACTGGAAAAAAACTTACGCTTATGTGCTTTACGACATTACCTCCAATGGTGGAAAACTGTCTCTTCCGGCAATGGAGCCAACACCGGACGGAGTCATTTTAGAGGCTGAAGATGCTAAATCAGGCACGTCGAAGCCCAAATCTACCTTGCCCGGTTTTACCGGAGGCGGATACCTGGAATACAATGCCGGTGATGCCCTGCAATCGGTTGAATGGACTTTTGACACTCCGGAGGAAGGAACTTACACCCTTGAATTTCGCTACGGGATGAAACGTCAGGAAGATTTTGTGTCGCCTGTTCTGGTGAACGGAAAAACTTCAGGAGAAATAACTTTCTGGATGAATGGGGCAACCGGATCGTGGGTGTGGGACCGTATCAGCGTTCAGTTAAAGAAAGGCGCCAACACCATCCATGTTTCACCTGAAGGATTTGTGTTGTTCGATCATCTCAACATCATCAAAGAATAAATCCTAAAAATATATGCTCAATACAAACAGGTAAACACAAATCATATAATTTGTACTGGCTTTTATATTTTTATTCTCCCCATATCTATTTCTGAAAGCAATCCATCAGTACAGTATGTGCCGATGGCCCTTCGTTAAAGAGTAAATCCAGAATGCTTAAATCAGGAACGAACCCAAATTTTTCAGAAAAAACCTGTGTGTAAGGTTGGGCTGTAAAATTTGGATCATCACCGTTTCGATGTGCTTTCGGACTGATCTTTTCCCTGAAATTTGCACAATTATCAGGTATTTGTTCGAATGATTCCGTAAGGATTAATTGGGTTGGTATTTCAAGAATTTCGAGAATAGTCCCGGTAATTTGCTGATTGAAATCGAACAGGAATACTGATTTTTTTTGGAAAAAAGGTTCCAGATCATCGGCATAATATTCAAAAAAAGGGGAGGAGTTGTAGGCTGAAAAAATGGTTCGCCAATGGTTTCGCTGCCATTCTTCGTCGTAAGCGATGCGTAAATCTTTAATTTTTATTTTTTGTTCCCTACCTTTTTCGACTGGTACGATGAGGGGAATTGGACCGTTTGCTCCCAGAATGACTGTTCTGTTTCGGTAAGTTTGTTTGATGAAATGTTCGTGCTGCTCAATGTGAATTTCCGGATAAGCTGCCAGTTTCGAAAAATACCTGACAGGTGCAAAATAGGCGGTGCTCAGCAGTATTCCATTTTCTTGTGTCATGTTTATTCGTTAAAAAATCCGCCTTTGTAGTCACTTCCCATTTTTATTCCTTCTGAAGTGATATCGTCATCTTTATCAGCAACAGCATGGTCATTTTCAAGTTCATTGATTACTTTTTTCAATTCTCTCTTTAGTTTCATGATTCGCGGAAGTTGCATCATCATGGCCAGTAAAAATCCGAAAATCAATCCAACAATCAGAACCAGCACCAATGGAACATCAATTATTTCCCAATGGAAAAAACGGATGTTGATCAGCAGGTGGTTCTGAATGGTGAAAATGATCAGAAGCGCCGAAAGAATAAAGAATACAATTACTTTACCTGACATGATTGTTTTTTAATGCACAAATGAAAACAGTCGGCTCCAACGAATTTTGTTATAAAAAGGTTGATCCTTGTCCATCGAAAGCCAGATAAACACGGCTTTACCAACAACATGGTCTTCAGGAACAAATCCCCAGTAGCGCGAATCGGCTGAGTTGTGGCGGTTGTCGCCCATCATCCAGTAATAGTCCATTTTGAAGGTATAGCTGTCGGCAACTGCACCGTTAATGTAAATTGTGCCGTCAGTTACTTTCAGGTCGTTGGCTTCATACAGGTCAATAATTCGCTCATAAATAGGCAGGTTTTCCACTGTGAGCTTTACAGTCTGTCCTTTCTTCGGAATTTCAAGTGGCCCAAAATTGTCAACATTCCATGGGTAATTGCTGCTGTAAGGGAAAATATTCTGATCCCAGTTTGAAGCAGGAATCAAAGTTCTTTGTACTGAAGTTACATTTTTCATGGCCTTCAGTTTTTCTTCATTCTCCTGAGTCAAAGGGAAGAAATATTGCGTGTTGGAAGCCATGTGGCGGTCGTCTTCCGCAATTTTCATCTGATCGAGCGTGCGTTTGTTGATCCCTGTTCCATCGGTGGTTACAACATTGTCGTACTGCATTCCGGGGAAATTTTGCTGCTCTTTTCCATTAACGAAAAGTTGTCCGTTCTTGTATTCCAGCACATCGCCGGCAATGCCCACGCAGCGTTTAATGTAGTTTTCGCGCTTGTCAACCGGACGGGCAATAATTTCACCGAAAGTTTCCTTTTCCTGCCATACGCGATCGCGCCCGTAACTTCGCACCAACTGGTAATAGCTTTGGTTCTGAACATTCACTGCGACGGTATCTCCTTCAGGAAAGTTAAAAACTACCACATCGTTGTTTTTTACTTTTCCAAAGCCAGCAATACGTTTGTAAGGTTTTTTGATCCACTCAACATACGATTTTTGCGTTTTCGACAATGGCATGGTGTGATGCACAAATGGAAACGACAAAGGAGTATTTGGCAGCTTCGGTCCATAAGAAGTTTTGCTTACAAACAGGTAATCGCCGATGAGCATCGATTTTTCCATCGAAGAAGTTGGAATCGTGTAAGCTTCGATAAAAAACATGCGGATGAAGGTTGCTGCAATCACAGCAAAAATAATTGCATCGACCCATTCAACCACTTTGGTTTGCTTGCCATCAGGCGTGTTTTTCTTTTTCCAGAACGACCAGTGAACTTTCTTGGTAATATACATGTCGAAAATAACTCCAAGGCCAATCAGCCACCAGAAATTTTGCAGCCACAGTACCCATAAGAAGTAAATCAGTCCGGCAATGCCAAATTTGAACCATTTATTGGTCAATAATTCTTTCATTTTTATCGTGGATTTTAAATGTTTAGCAAATCATTCATGGTCAAAACTCCCTTTTTCCCGTTTGAAAATTCGGCAGCTAAAACGGCTCCATAGGCCAGGCCTTTCCGCTTTTTTACGCAGTGTGTAATTTCAATAAAGTCAACTTCCGAATCGTATTTAATGGTATGGGTTCCCGGAACTTCACCGACACGTTCCGAAATAATTCCGATTTCAGCTGCATTTTCAGTTTCCTGATTTACCCATTTGGTTTTCGATGGAATGTTTTCAATGATTCCTTCGGCCAAAGTAATAGCTGTACCACTTGGCGCATCCAGTTTCTGGGTATGATGTATTTCGGTCATTTCAATTTTATATCCATCGAAGTTGGCCATCAAAGTAGCCAGTTTTTTGTTCAGCGAAAAGAAAATATTTACTCCCAAACTGAAATTTGAGGCATAGAAAAATGTTCCGTTCAGCTTTTTGCAATTTTCAAGAACTTCTGGTTTTCGGTCGAGCCAGCCTGTTGTTCCTGAAATTACAGGGATTCCGGCTTCGAAACAAATCTTGTAGTTATTTACTGCCAATGAGGGAATGGTAAATTCGATGGCAACGTCTGCTTTCTGAAGGTTTTGTATGGAAAGGTCTTCCGGGTTGGTGATGTCAATTTTCAATACTATTTCGTGTCCGCGGTCAAAAGCGATTTTTTCAATCTCTTTGCCCATTTTTCCATAACCGATGATTGCAATCTTCATTATTTAATGTTATTAAATTTTGGTCAGCAAAGATATAAAATCAACCCTAATATAGAGATACCTGCTGAAGTAATCTCTACTATTTCAGCCAACACACCTTATTCGACAATAAAAATGAAATCCAAGGCTTTAGATGTTTCTATTCAGCGAGCCATTGGGCATGAACTTTTATCAGTAAATTTGTAGCGTAAACGTTGGCTTTTCCAACAAATCAAGCTATACGTCTGTTATTTTCTAAAATTGAAACAAAATGGGGAGTGAAAAAAAGTTAAAACTTGTCGCAACCGATCTGGATGGTACATTTTTGAAGAACGACAAGTCGATTTCAAAAGAGAATCTGGATGCTCTGGATTCGTTGGGAGAGAAGGGTATTCTGAGGGTGGTGGCCACTGGCAGAAATTTGCAAAAGACACAGGACGTGATTGCAAGCAATGTTCCTTTCGATTACGTAGTTTTCTCATCGGGAGCCGGTGTTTACGATTGGAAAAACAAGAAGCTTCTCTTTTATCAGAATCTAAACAAGTCGGTTGTTCGGCAATTGTCGGATTATCTGGTTGCCCGCGACCTGAATTTTCACCTTTTTAAACCTGTTCCAGAGAATTTTAAATGCTGGTACTTCCGTGGAAGCGTTCCCTGTTCCGAATTTGAAAGATATTTCGACTATCATCAGTCATACTCTGAAGCACTTATAACCAATCAAAATATTGATTCGGAAGCATGTCAGTTTTTAGTTGTTTTTCCAAATGATCCTGATCGTTTCCATTCGTTGAAAGACGAGATTCAGAAGAATTTTCCGGAAGTGAAAGTGGTCAGAACCAGTTCGCCGCTTGAGACTGATTACATTTGGATGGAAATTTTTCACCATTCGGTTTCGAAGGGGAATGGCGTGAAATATTTGTGCGATTGGCTGAAAATTGAACATGAGTATACACTTGGCATCGGAAATGATTTCAACGATATGGATTTGCTCGAATTCACCAACTTTTCGTACATCGTTGAAAACGGACCTCAGGAATTAAAAGGACTGTTTTTGCCTGCCCGGTCGAATGAGGAAAGCGCTTTTGCCCTGGCGGTTGGGGCGCACTTGTAGTTCAAAGTTCAAAGTTCCAAGTCCGGGGGCTCGAAGGTTTTGGATATTCAATATTGGTTATTCTACATTCTTTTGTTCCAAGACTGTTTTGACATTGTGGCAAAATTCACTATTCATATCATTTCGGCAATTTAACTGAATAGCGTTTCAGCTATTTGCAACTGATCGGGTTTGCCCAGATCCATCCAGATGGTTGAGGTATCCACAAATCCATGAACAGCTTCGGTTTGGGCAAGTCTCAAATAAAGATCAATGATGGGGAATCTACCAGTTTCTGTAATCAGTCTGAATATTTCGGGTTGAACGATCTGAATTCCGCTAAATGCATAGGGAATCGAATTGGCAAATTTATCCACACGGCTTATTTTTGTTTCGCCGTTGCTGAAGTTTTTCCATCCGGCAAGTTGAAGTTGCTGGTCGAACATTAAATATCGTGAAGTATCCCTTTGTCTTACCACCAAAGTTGCCAGCGAACCCGAAGTTAAATGATGTCTTTCAAGCAAATTCAAATCGAGATTGCTGATCACATCTACATTGTATATCAGGATTGGCTCGCTGCCTGTCAAAAATGTTTCCGCTTTTTTTAACCCGCCACCGGTATCTAGCAACTCTTCGCGTTCGTCAGAAATGTGAATCTGCACCCCGGAAAAGCGATGATTTTCCAGAAAAGTTATAACCTGATCGGCAAAATGAAATACATTGATGGTAATATCGGTGATTTGATGTGAGATCAGTTTTTCAATGGCATGTTGCAGCAATGGTTTTCCGGCAAGTTGAACCAATGCTTTTGGCTTATCGCTGGTATGTTCTTTCAGGCGGATTCCCAATCCCGCTGCAAAAATGAGTGCTTTCAATATTGCTGGTTTTGAATTTTTTCAAAAATAGACATATTGCCCATTCAATTAGGTTTTCAGATGATTTTTTTTTGAATGCCGATTTCCACTAATTGTGTGAATTTTATGAATTTCAGGATTAAACTTTTTTGGTATGAAACAGTCAATGCAACAGTAAATAAACAAATCGGTATTTAAAAATCAATCAAATGAAAAAAATAAGCATATTAATGGTAATGTTTCTGGTTTTATCAGGAATTACCTTCGCACAGGAACGTGGTGGTGGCGAACGTCCATCAAGAACTCAGCAGTCGGGCAGGCCCGGAGGAATGGGCGACCGGCAGCAAATGACTCCGGAACAAAGGTTACAGCGCCAAACTCAACAATTGGTGGAAGAACTGAAATTGACCAAGGATCAGGAAGCCAAAGTGACTGCGATCAACAAAAAGTATCAGGAAAAACAATCGTCAGTCGATTGGTCGAAAATGCGCGATGCCAGTGATGCTGAACGTACAAAAATGCGTGCCGAAATGACAAAGGTTCAGGCAGAAAAAGACAAGGAGATCAAAGCCATTTTGAAGGCTGACCAGATCAAATTGTACGATGAAATGTTGAAAAAGCGTGAAGAAAACAGAAGGAATGGTCAGGGTCGCATGGGGGGCCAGGGCGGCCAGGGCCAATAGTGAGTAATTAGTTTGATTTTAAGAGAGAAAGGGGCGAAAGCCCCTTTTTTTATTTGGTCAGATCATCTCTCAATGCCAGCATTTTAATGGCAGTAACAGCAGCTTCGTCACCTTTGTTCCCTAACTTTCCTCCTGCACGATCGAGTGCCTGTTGCTGATTGTCGGTGGTAAGTAAACCGAATATAAATGGCTTGTTGTATTTAATATTCAGGTTGGTAATTCCCTGGGTCACTCCTTCGCAGATAAAATCAAAATGGCGGGTTTCGCCCTGAATTACACAGCCCAGAATGATGATTGCATCTGACTTGGTAAATTCTGCCAGGTATTGAGCACCCAAAGTCAGCTCAAAACTTCCGGGAACATGCTTTAATACAATATTTTCTTCCTTTGCACCATGTTTCAGCAATGTATCAACAGCGCCCTGTGCCAATGCGCCGGTTACCTCATAGTTCCATTCTGCCACCACAATCCCGAACTTCATTTCTGAAGCAGAAGGAACTGAGGACAGGTCGTATTCTGATAAATTTTTTGTAGCCATTTTGTAAATTTAAAATTTGTGTAAAAATAAAAAATCCCCTGCAATGAGGGGACTTTTTTATATTGTCAGTTTAAAAACGTTCTTAGCTGTTCGCTTTAACTTTTGCGCGGGCAATGTATTTATCAATGTTTCTTCCTTCGTTGCTCTCCGGAAATTTTTGTTTGATGGTTTCATATATTTTCAGCGCTTCTGCACTTTTACCTGTGCTTTCGAGCAACTCGGCAGCTTTGAGCATATAAATCGGAGTTGTCAGCTCGTTTTCATTCACCTTGTATGCTTTGGTGTATAAGTCTAGTGCTTTGTCTGTTTTACCAAGTTCAAGCTGAGCATCGCCCTGAGCGCCAATTGAAATAGGTTTTAACAGTATATCTTTGGTCTTAAATTTTTGCAGGTACTCAATTGCATCTTCGAATTGACCCATTTGCAAATAGGAAATTCCTGCATAATATTTTGCAAGGTTGCCGGCATCAGTCGAACCGAAATCGTCAATGATATCAAGAAATCCAAGGTTTCCACCGTCTCCGTTGAGCGCAAGATTGAATGAATCTTTTTCAAAGTAATTCTGGGCCACGTACATTTGATCTTTGGCTTCCTGATCGCGTGGTTCGAGGTAAAACTTGTTTAAAGCAAGATACCCAACTACTACAATTACTATTGAACCAATCACTATTGAAATCAGTTTTTGGTTTGATTCGAGAAATTGCTCGGTTTTGGTTAACGCACTTTCTACTTCGGTTAAATTATCAGCCTGGTTGTTTTTTTTGTCTTTTGTCATTTCGTAAAGTCTATTTTCAAAAATCGTGAGGCAAAAATATATTATTTTCAAAAATAAATGGCAGTTTTCAGATTTTAAATTGAATATTAATGAACACTTTGATGTTAATCGCTTCTTAATCGAATATTTTCATCGGTTCCGTTGCAGAAATTTGTAGTTTTGTTCCGTCAAAATGGTCCTGAAAATATGTTTATTCAAGAATTATCGATTGTAAATTTTAAAAACTTTGAACATTCTGAATTCAAGTTTACTGATGGCTTAAATTGTTTCATTGGCAATAATGGCGCAGGGAAAACCAACCTGATGGATGCAATTTATTATTTGTCGTTTTGCAAAAGTTTTCTGAATTCAATCGATGCCCAGAATATACGTTTTGATCAGGATTTTTTTATGATTCAGGGAAAATACTCCCGGCTCGATTCGGAAGAAACCATTTATTGCGGCTTCAAACGAACCCAAAAGAAAATCTTTAAACGGAACCAGAAAGACTACCGGAAATTATCGGAACACATCGGGCTGATTCCTTTGATTATTGTAACTCCTTTGGATACCAACCTTATTTCGGGAGGGAGCGACGAACGCCGAAGGTTTGTTGACACTGTGATTTCTCAATATGATGCTGTTTATCTTGAAAACCTGATTAGATACAACCGTGCGTTGCTTCAGCGTAACAATCTGCTCAAACAATTCGCCGGAAGAAATGCTTTCCAGTCGGAAGCGATTGAAATATGGGACGATCAGCTTGTCAAATACGGACAACAGATACATGCCGAACGAATGATTTTCATCGACAAACTTCAACCGGTATTTCAGCAATATTATCAGCTAATTTCAGGAGGCAAGGAATTGGTTGGTTTAAAATTGCAGTCAGATTTACTTACCAATGATTTTGACCAGCTTTTAAAAAATACCATTGGCCGCGACCGGATGCTGCAATACACCTCAACCGGAATTCATAAAGATGATTTTGATTTTGAGCTAGCCGGTTATCCAATCAAAAAATTTGGCTCTCAGGGGCAGAAAAAAACATATTTGGTAGCATTGAAGCTGGCACAGTTCGACTTTATGAAAGAAATTTCAGGATTAACTCCCATCTTGTTACTCGATGATATTTTCGACAAGCTGGATAAAAACCGTGTGGAACAAATAGTAAAACTGGTGGCCGACGATCATTTCGGCCAGATTTTTATAACCGATACAAACCGCGAGCACCTCGATGTAATGATTTCACGTTTGGATACCGAATCACGTATTTTTACAATTAGCGATGGTCAGGTAAAAAACTAAACTAAAATGAGAAAAAACAATACCCAAAGTATCAGCGATGTTCTGAGAAGTTATACCCGTGAAAATAAGCTGGATCGTAAACTCAACGAACTGGATCTTATTAAATCGTGGGAGACGGTGATGGGCAAAACGGTGGCCCGTTATACCGGAAATCTATACATACAGAACAGTACACTGTTTGTTGAAACAACGTCGCCCATTGTGCGGAACGAATTACTGATGATGAGGGAAGATATACGTATTCGCCTGAATGAAGTGGTAGGCGAAGAATTGATTAAAACAATTGTTTTCAGGTAAGAGAACAAGCAATAAATATTATTTATACTTTTCGCCCGAAAATTGATGGCTCGAAAATTGTAAAAACAACAAAATAAATAAATTTTACAAAATGAAAAATTCATTGTTAGTTATGGTTATGGTGCTTTTTGCTGCTTTAAGTATGCAGGCACAGGTAAATCCTACAAGTTCACAGGATTCTATTGTTTTTGATAAAATGGCACATGACTATGGCACCATTGTTCAAGGCAGTGATGGCAATTGCGAATTTAAGTTTGTCAACAAGGGAAAAGCGCCTATAATTCTTAATGAAGTAAAAGCTTCGTGTGGTTGCACTAGTCCTGATTGGACCAGAACCCCGGTTGCTCCGGGCGAAACCGGCACCATTAAAGTAGCCTACAATACCAATATTGCGGGTGCATTTAATAAAACAGTCACAGTTAATTCAAATGCAAAAAACACACCTGTTATATTGCTGATAAAAGGAATTGTAACGGCAAAACAATAAATCAAAAGGATTGGTACGCTATTCCACATAGAGTACCAATCCTTTCAAATATTCTCCTTCAGGATGATAAATATCCACAGGATGGTCCGCAGGCTGAACGAGTTGATTCAGAATGCGGACTTTTCTTCCTGAAATAGCAGCCGCAGAAAATACTGCTTCCCGGAATTTGTCTTTGCTCACCACTTGCGAGCAACTAAAGGTAAACACGATTCCGCCCGGTGCAATTTGCTGAAAAGCTTTCAGGTTAAGGCGTTTGTACCCTTTTAATGCCTGTGGCAATGCTCCGCGGTGTTTGGCAAAAGCGGGAGGGTCGAGAATAATCAGGTCGTATTTTCCCTGATTCTTGTCCATATAATCGAAACAATCAGCCACAAAAGCTTCGTGGCGCGTATCTTCGGGGAAATTCAGTTTCACATTTTCATTGGTTAGCTCAATGGCTTTGGCCGACGAATCAACGGAATGAACAATTTTTGCGCCACCGCGCATGGCATAAAACGAGAATCCCCCTGAATAACAGAACATATTCAGCACTTTACGGTCTTTCGAATATTCCTGAACCAAACGTCGGTTTTCGCGTTGATCGACGAAAAATCCTGTCTTCTGGCCTTCCACCCAGTCCACATTAAAGCGATTTCCGTATTCCTGAACTTCAAAAACTTTAGATTCTCCCAACAAATAGCCATCTTTTGGTTCCAGATCGGCTTTAAAAGGCACCGTCTTTTCGCTCTTATCGTAAACGGCAACCAGACGGTCGCCCATCACTTCTTTTAAAGCTTTTGCCAGTGTTTCCCGAATCACAAACATTCCGGCTGAATGTGCCTGAATCACGGCAGTTCCGTTGTAAAAATCCACGATCAGTCCGGGCATTCCATCGCCTTCGCCATGTACCAAACGATATACGTTTGTCTGATCGTTATCAACCAAACCAAGCTTTTTCCGAACATCCAAAGCGCGGTCAAGCTTGCCTTTCCAGAAATCAAAATCGGGTTCAACTTTCTCGAACGAAAAAATGCGGACTGCAATCGAGCCAATCTGAACATGACCCATTGCAAGAAATTCTTTCTTGTTTGAAACAACTTCTACCACATCGCCTTCTTCAACTTTTCCAATTATTTCATTAATTGCTCCTGAAAATATCCACGGATGAAAGCGTTGCAGCGATTGTTCTTTACCTGATTTCAGTACAACCTGACTATATTTTTCTGACATTTATTATTGATTGAGTGATTCGTAAATGCGGTGTGAAACCCATGCATCGGTGGCAGCGTAAATCTGCTGAGCTTCCGAAAGTTCCAGCGCTTCCCAGTTGGTAACCCGCTGAGCTTTGGATATACGACACCCCAAAACGATGGCTGATATTTTTTTCAGGCTAAAATCCTGAATGCCGTAGTCTTTAACCCTGTCCTGTAATTCGATAAACCCACCGGGTTTAAAATGGTTCATCTTCTGTAATCCTTTAATATCATCGCGGATAGCGACACCAATTTTTTCAATTTCAGGATTTGAAAGTATGTTTTTGAGTCCGTTTGGCAAACCAATTTTGTTTAACCTGAATAAAAACGCGCGGTCTTTGGTAGCCAGTTGCAGCAAGGCAACTTCGTAAACAACTCCTTTTTTAAAAGCTGGTTTGGTTTCGGTATCAAAACCCAGCACTTTTTGTTGTGCCAGATATTCAATTGAAATCAAATAGGCTTCTTTGGTCTCCACCAACATTATTTCACCTTCAAACTGAATCAGTGGCAATTCGGCCAATTCTTCCTTATCAATACTCTCTTTGTAAATCATTGCTAATCTCCCTGATACGAAAACCGGTCGTTCAACCAATCAGGTTTTCGATTTGTATTTTTTGATTCTGGTTTTTGACTTTTTGCTGTATCCGGCTCATCCTGTGTGTTTTCAGCATAAATGAGGTTGTGTATTGCGCGCAAACTATTCACCAGCGATTGACCCCACAGTTGCGAAAAGTTATTTTTGCATTCCCAAATTGCCTGTTCCATCACTTCATCGTTCATCATACGAAACGACATCACCAAATCTTTCATTTCCTGATAGATATCGGTCACATTTTCGGAAATACTGGCGGTAAGTGCCGATTCGCTGAACTGCATTTCCGATAAAAAGACTTCCTGGTAATCATCGTTAGCCCCCGTATGACGAAGTATTTTTTGCTGAATCAGGTTGTAATCCATTTCAGATACAAATTTTTCCAAATCGTCATCAGCCTCGAATTCAAATTCAGGCAATAAGCTGGCTTTCAAATATAAAAGTGGAAGTATCTTTTGTAAACGTCCCAGAAAATCAGGAGTTTCGAGGCTTTCCGATCGTTCCAGAAAGCTGCAGAATTCGTTGGCTACGGTAATAAATTCAATTACATTTTTTGAATAGGCAATGCTGTTCAATTCTTCTTCTTCTCTCATGAAAAGTATTCAGTAAAAATTTGCTACAAAAGTAAAAAGATTTTTAATTCATTCATCATTTCCTCCATTCCATCCGGTTATCAACCCGGTAAACCAACTTTTCGTTTTCGAGCAGCCAGCGAACGATCTTTACCACATTGTCCGCATTTCCTTCAATTTTGGTTAAAAGTTCTTCATAAAAGCACGGCTGAACCATCACTTTTTTGATCTGTTCGCTGATGTTATCAAATTCGTATTTGCTCACATTCAATTCGTTCCTTGCCATGCAAACATCGCATTTGCCGCATCTGACCGACTCTGTTTCGCCAAAATACTGAAGCAATAACTGGCTGCGGCATTTGTGTCCTGAGGATGCATAATGGATCATGGCCTCAATCCGGTTCAGGTAATCGCGTTTGCGGTCTTCGTAGTTTTCTTTGCTTATTCTTATGCGCTCAGGATCAATTCGTTCCTTGGCAAAAATGATGAATGGCGTTTTTTTCTGCGGAATGTAATCTATAACTTTTTGGGTTCTCAGTCGGGTTAAAAATTGATAAACCAATTCAGGAGAAATATTGGCTCTTTTGGCAAGCAATTGTTCATCAATGGAAACATAATTGGTAAACAAACCGGTGTACGATCGCAAAAGCAGTTTTACAAAACCATCGAAATCGGAGTTGGCCACCTGAAATTTGTACAAATCGTCGCGGTTAACCTGAAAATACACTTTCGACGGATTGTCAAGTTCATCGGTCAATTCGAGATAGCCTTCGCGCTGCAATATTTTCAGGCTGTTATAAACTTCAGTAATTTGAAACGAAAATTTGGACGCAAACATTCCCATACTGAATTCAAAAATCTGATCTTTTCCGAAGCCAACTGCCAGTTGGAAAAAATTACAGATTGCTTCATAAATCCGCCTGATTACATCTGGTTCAGGAAATGATTTGGCTACATTTTTCTGCAATTTCAGTTTGTCGCTGTTATTGAAAAGCAGCACCGAATAGGCCGTTTTACCATCGCGTCCGCCTCTTCCTGCTTCCTGAAAATAAGCTTCAACTGAATCAGGTGATTCCAGATGAATCACAAACCGCACATCAGCCTTGTCGATGCCCATTCCAAAAGCATTGGTCGAAACAATGACCCGACACCGTCCGCTTTTCCAGTTTTCCTGTTTGGCTGAACGGATTTTGGAAGGCAATCCGGCATGGTAATAATCTGCTGAAATTTTATTTTTTATGAAAAGCTCGCTGATTTCGCGGGTTTGTTTACGGCTTCTGACATACACGATTCCGGTTCCTTTGGCTTTTTGAACCGCCTTCAAAAGGTAATTCACTTTGTCTTCTTCGTTTCTGACAAGGTAAATCAGGTTACTTCGGTAATAGCTTGTGCGGAGAACATTTTGTGTCCTGAATTTTAATTGCTCCTGAATATCGTCGATCACCCGGGCGGTTGCGGTTGCTGTAACTGCCAAAACCGGAACATCGGGCAATAAGTCGCGCAGTTCGGAAATTTTTATGTACGATGGCCTGAAATCATAACCCCATTGCGAAATACAATGCGCTTCGTCAACGGCAATCAGGTTCACATCCAGTTGATTGAGGCGTTCGCGGAAACGTTCGGTTGAAATTCGTTCAGGAGAAAGGTACAAAAATTTGTAGTTTCCCCAGGCTGCATGGTCCATTGCAATTTTTATTTCCTGTGCGCTCATTCCTGAATAAATGGCCAAAGCTTTGATTCCACGCTCGTTCAAATTTTCAACCTGATCTTTCATCAGGGCAATCAACGGAGTAATAACCAGACAAATACCCGGTTTTGAAAGCGAATATACCTGATAAGTCACCGACTTGCCTCCACCGGTCGGCATCAGTCCAAGGGTATCCTTGCCGCTTGCTACCGACTCGATGATCTCCTCCTGCAAAGGCCGAAACGCCGCATAGCCCCAGTATTTGGTCAGTATTTGTGTGAATTCGCTCAAAGGTTGGTTAACAATTATTAATGAACATTAAAGTTTATAGGGATGAAGCCACTAAAAAAATCAGGACATTTGTACCTGATTTTTTCGTAGTTTTGCCTTTCAACCAGAATCTAAAAATACACATAAATGTCGTTTTTTGCCGATAAAATTGTATCCGAAGGTTTAACTTTTGATGATGTGTTGTTAATACCCTCTTATTCAGAAGTTTTACCGCGCGAGGTTGATTTATCTTCGTGGTTCACCCGTAATATCAGGTTGAATACACCTGTTGTTACTGCTGCCATGGATACGGTAACAGATTCGCTGATGGCAATTGCCATTGCACGAGAAGGTGGTATTGGTGTGATCCACAAAAATATGAGCATTGCCCAGCAGGGCAAACAGGTTACCAGTGTGAAACGTGCAGAAAACGGGATGATTTATGATCCGGTTACCATCTCGAAAGAGAAAACTGTGCGTGATGCAATCGGTCTGATGAAAACTTTTAAAATTGGAGGAATTCCTGTCATCGACGAACAGGGATGTTTGGTTGGAATTGTTACCAACCGCGACCTCCGGTTCGAATACGACATGAACAAACTGGTTTCGGAGGTGATGACCAAAGACAATCTGGTAACGACCAATGTTTCCACTTCGCTCGAAATGGCCTCAGAAATACTTCAGAAATATAAAATTGAAAAGTTGCCTGTAGTTGATAAAAACAACAAGTTGATTGCATTGGTAACTTATAAAGATATTACCAAGGCAAAAGATAAACCACTGGCTTCCAAAGATCAAAAGGGACGGCTGAGGGTTGCTGCTGCTGTTGGAATTGCCGGCGACACGATGGATCGCGTTGACGAACTGGTAAAAGCCCAGGTTGATGCCATTGTAATCGACACTGCCCACGGCCATTCGATGTATGTTTTGGAAATGCTCAAAAAAGCCAAAAATAAATATCCTGAAATTGATTTTGTTGCCGGAAACATAGCAACTGCCGAAGCCGCCACTGATCTGGTCCTGGCCGGTGCCGATGCGGTTAAAGTTGGAATCGGACCGGGTTCTATCTGCACAACACGGGTAATTGCCGGGGTAGGAATTCCGCAACTTTCTGCCATTTACAATGTGAGCAAAGCCATCAAAAAAACCGGAGTTCCGGTAATTGCCGATGGCGGAATCCGCTATTCAGGCGATATTGTGAAAGCCATCGCAGCAGGTGCCCATTCAATAATGGCAGGTTCGCTGTTTGCCGGCGTTGATGAATCTCCCGGCGATACCATTATTTTTCAGGGACGAAAATTTAAAACTTACAGGGGAATGGGTTCTGTTGAAGCGATGCAGACAGGTTCAAAAGACCGCTATTTTCAGGATATGGAAGATGACATTAAAAAACTGGTTCCCGAAGGAATCGTTGCCAGAGTTCCATACAAAGGTTCGCTTTACGAAGTGCTCCACCAGCTTACAGGCGGAATTCGCTCGGGAATGGGTTATTGCGGCGCCAAAAATATAGAAATGCTTCAACATGCTAAATTTACCCGGATCACCAATTCAGGAATTCAGGAAAGCCACCCCCACGATGTAAGTATTACCAGTGAATCACCCAATTACAGTTCGCGCGAATGGCAATAATTAAGCGCTGTTTCTCAGCTGTATTAAATAACCTCATTTAGCAATAATTTAGCAACTACTTTTCAAGTAATTTTAAAACAATGATCAGACTATTTTACTTCGCAGTTCTTACTTTATTTACCATCACACTTTCGGCACAGAAAAAAGATCAAACGGTGATGACCATTGGTAAACTTGCTGTTTCAAAAGAAGAGTTTACTTTGAATTACCAGAAAAACAACACCAATATTCTGGACGAAAAGGATAAAAAAACACCTGCCGAATACCTTGATTTGTATGTAAATTTCAAACTTAAAGTACTTGAAGCTCAAAGTCTTGGTTATGATACCGTTCAGTCGTTCATCGATGAATTAAAAGGATATCGCAAAGAGCTGGCGCGCCCTTATCTTACCGATGTTTCATTCAACGAGGAAATGGTGCAAACAGCCTATCAAAGAACGAAATACGAACGCAAAGCAAGTCATCTGCTTGTTATGGTTACTCCTGAAGCTTCGCCTGCCGATACACTTGCAGCCTGGAACAAAATTAACGACCTTCGAAACCAGATCGTTGCCGGCGCCGATTTTAACGGAATCGCTATGCTGCATTCTGAAGATCCTTCAGCAAAAGAAAACAAGGGATTGCTTGGCTATTTCAGCGCTTTCCAGATGGTTTATCCGTTTGAAGACGCTGCTTACCGCACACCGGTCGGGCAGGTTTCTGAAATTATCAGGACACGTTTTGGGTATCACATTCTTAAAGTTCACGATGAGCGTTTAACTCCCGGAGAAATAAAAGTTGCCCATATCATGAAAATGTTTCCGCAGCAAGCTTCCGAAGAAACCATTGCCAGCCTGAAACTGTCGGCTGATAGCATTTTATCAAAGGTTACTTCAGGTGCCGATTTTGCTGAACTGGCCAAAACTTATTCCGACGATAAGCAGTCGGCTGTTGAGGGTGGTGTAATGCCCTTTTTTACTCCAACCAACATGGTTCCGGCGTTTGCCGAAGCAGCGTTTTTCCTGAAAGACGATGGAGATATTTCTCCTGTAATCCGCACGCCGTATGGCTGGCACATCATCAAACGCCTCGAATTGCGGACGACACAACCACTTGAAAAATTACGTGCAGAACTGGAAACAAAAATCAAACAAAACCCGGCAATCAGTAAATACAGCGACGAATCGTTCGACCGCAAACTGAGGGCCGAATATCAACTGAAAACAAATGATGGAAATCTGAATAAGTTGATAGCCATCGCAGCTGATACCATTCAGCGAAAAGACTGGCCAAACTCAGCCAATTCACTGAAAAGTGATGTGCTGTTTCAGTTCGCAAAAAAGTCTGTTACCACAGGTGATTTTATCAAGTACCTTCAGAATCAGAATTTTTCGGCAGATGTTACCAATCCTGATATGGAATTAAAAACGTTGCTGCAAAAATTCATTAATCAGCAGTTGCTCGATTTCGAAGATACACAACTCGATAAAAAACATCCTGAATTTGGTCGGATAATAAAGGAATACCACGATGGCATTCTGCTTTTCAATATTTCAAAAGACAAAATCTGGGATGTGGCTTCGACCGATAGTGTCCGCCTGCAGAAATTCTATGATACCACCAGTAAAAAATATTACTATGGTGAACGCTTTAAAGGTTGGCTAATTCAGGTAAAAGACGGCGAAACCCGGACCAAAGTTGAATCTTTGTTGGATCAAAAGGAAGTTGACAGACAGGAATTAACAGATGTTTTTAACACTCCAACAGAAAATAATATTCAGCTTACAGACGTTGCTGTTGAGAAGGGCGACAATCCGGTGGTTGATTATTACATTTGGAGCGGACCAAAACCTGAAGGTTTTGATGAAACGACTACCTTTGTGCACGGAAAAATTACCAGTAACGAACAAAAAATGCTGAAAGACGCGTGGGGATTGTATTCGTCCGACTTTCAGGAACAAGTTGAAAAAGAATGGATTGATTCGTTGAAAAAGAAATATCCGGTTAAAATTAACAAGAAAGTGCTCAATAAAATTCAGACGGTTCAATGATAAAAACAGGGTTCTTCAGCATTATTTTCGCTTTGCTTCTTGCATCATGTCATCTGTTTGTTGAAACTGGTGAGCCAATTGCGCAAGTTGGAAAACATGTATTGACCATGGAGGAGCTTGGAAAGAATATACCTGATTACCTCGATGAAACCGACAGTTCGCTGTGGGCCGACGATTACATTAAGCGATGGATTCAGAGCGAACTATTATTGCTGAAAGCGGAAGAAAACCTGAAAGCTGACATGAAAGATGTAAGCAAGGAACTCGATGAATACCGAAACTCGCTGATTGTTTACCGATACAAAAACGAGTTGGTAAAACAAAAAATGGATACCGCTGTCAATGAGGCAGATATACTGAAATATTTCAATGAAAACCGTGAGAATTTTATTCTGAACCGGAATATTGTGAAAGCCATTTATATCAATGTTCCGGTGGCGGTTTCGAGCCCTGAAAACCTTAAGGATCTTTGTATAAGCGATGATCCGGAGCAACTGGCCAAACTGAATGAGTATTGTATAAGTTATGCAAAAATTTATGATCGCTTTAATGATCAGTGGGTTGCAGCTGATGTGGTGTTGAAAAATACACCGGTAGAAATAACCAATCAGCAGCACTTTCTGGAAAGAAACCGATTCGTTGAAAGCAGCGATATGAATTATTACTATCTTGTCTGCATTCGCGATTATCGACTTTCCGGTAAGGTTTCTCCCCTTGATTACGTATATAACGACATCAGAAATTTGATTTTAAGCAAACAGAAAATGCAGTTTCTGAAACAAATAGAAAAGGATGTTTACAAAGAAGGAATTGACAATAAAAGAGTAAAAATATTTAAAACAAAAAATAATCGTTTATGATCAGAAAAATAATTGGTTTATTTATCCTCGCCGGATTTGTGGCCTTAAGCAATCAAACCATTGCACAGGATAAAGTTGTTGACCAGATCGTGTCAGTAGTTGGTAAAAATATTATCCTGAAATCGGACATTGAAAGTATGTTTCAGCAGCAACAGGCGCAGGGAATCACCACCGAAGGCGATATGAAATGTGAGATACTGGAAAATTTTCTGGTCGAAAAACTATTGCTTGCGGAAGCTGAAATGGATACAACCATTATAGTTAGCGACAATCAGATCAATCAAAACCTGGAACAACGTATCCAGTATTTTATTTCGCATCTTGGTTCAGAAAAAGAGGTAGAAGCCTACTTTAAAAAGTCGATCATGGAACTGAAAGCTGATATGCAGGACGTCATCAAAAACCAACAGATGACGCAGCAGATGCAGGGGAAAATTCTTGATAAAGTTACTGTAACCCCTGCCGAAGTACGCCTTCATTTCAGAAATTTGCCGGAAGCCGAAATCCCGCAAATTGATGCCAAACTTGAATATGCCCAGATTACAGTACTTCCCGTAATCAGTCTGGACGAAGAAGAACGCATAAAATCAACTCTTCGTGAATTGAAACGACGGATTGAAAGTGGCGAAAGTAGTTTTGGCCCAATGGCAGTTATTTATTCGGAAGATGGAGCTGCCCGTACTGGCGGCGAACTCGATTACATGGGACGCGGAAACCTTGATCCTGCTTATGCTGCGGCGGCTTTTAACCTCAAAGGCGATAAAATTTCGAATGTCGTAAAAAGTGATTTCGGATACCACCTTATTCAGGTGATGGACCGCAAAGGCGAACAACTTAAAACCCGGCACATCATTATGAAACCAAAAGTTTCTCCTGAAGCCATGGAAAAAGCATTCGGGCAAATCGATAGTATTGCCGATTTTATCCGCAAAGAAACATTCAAATTTGAAGATGCTGCTTTGCGATATTCGTACGACAAAAACTCGCGGAACAATGGTGGAATTGTAATTAATCCTGAAACCGGTGAGTCGAAGTGGAAACTGAGCGAACTTGATCCCGATGTCAGTAAAATAATTACCGGCTTGAAAATAAACGAGATTTCGGCACCTTTTAAAACCCTTGATGACAAACAACGACCAGTATATAAAATTGTGAAACTCCTGAACAAAACCAATGCACATACTGCCAACCTGCGCGACGATTACGTTGAGTTAAGCGATATGTATATGGCTTCGAAGAAAGAAAAAAGGATGGATGAGTGGATCCGCGAAAAACAGATGGGAACATATGTACGCATTGATCCAACTTATATGAATTGCAATTTCAAATACGCAGGTTGGGTTAAATAGAGTTTCAAGTTCCTGGTTTCAAGTTTCAAGTTAGAGCCTTGAATGGGCGGCATATATCATCGCAGGGCAATGTCCTGTGCAAAGGAAAAACGAAGTGGTCATTCGTTATGGGAAAATTGGCTGAAAAAAATGAGGGAATAGACAAGGAAAATAATTCAGAAGATGGGGTATAAAAATGAAGTTGAAGCTGTTAACGCACTGAGCAGTAAATTTGCTGAGCTGCGTTCCGAGATAAAAAAAAGAATATACGGACAGGATGAAATTATCAACCAGGTATTGGTTGCCATGTTCAGTCGGGGGCATTGTTTGCTGATCGGCGTTCCGGGACTTGCAAAAACCCTGCTCGTTAATACCATTTCCGAAGTACTTGGTCTTCAGTACAAACGAATTCAGTTTACACCCGACCTGATGCCGTCTGATATCATCGGCACTGAAATTCTGGACAAAGACCGTGAATTTAAATTCATACGCGGTCCCATCTTTGCGAACATTATCCTGGCCGACGAAATTAACCGTACACCGCCAAAGACACAGGCAGCGTTACTCGAAGCCATGCAGGAACATTCGGTAACTGCTGCCGGTCAGAAGTACCAGCTCGACAATCCGTTTTTTGTGCTGGCAACCCAAAACCCGATTGAACAGGAAGGTACTTATCCGCTTCCTGAAGCACAGCTCGACCGATTCATGTTCTCAATCTGGCTCGATTATCCCAAATTTGAGGATGAACTGACCATTGTGCAAAATACAACTTCCAACTTCGCCGCCCATCTGAACGAGATTATTTCGAAAGAGGAGATCCGCTATTTTCAGGATTTAATTCTGAAAGTTCCGGTGAACGAGAATGTGCTGAAATATGCCGTTAATCTGTCGTCTAAAACGCGCCCGAATACTGAACTGGCAGCTCCGGTAGCCAGCAAATACCTGAAATGGGGAGCCGGGCCGCGTGCCTCTCAATATTTGGTTTTGGGCGCGAAAACCCATGCCGCACTTCAGGGAAAATATTCACCTGATATCGACGACATTAAAAAAGTGGCTGTGAGCATTTTGCGTCACCGTATTATTAAGAACTACAAGGCTGAAGCTGAGAATGTTTCGGTTGAAGACATTATTTCGGAATTGATGCAATAAACTGAATGACAAAATCGGGTTCAATGATACTAAAGGGCAGTCGCCTTATTCTTGTCACTTTCATCGGATTGCTGGTATTTTCAGGAATTACCCTGGCTCAGACTAAAAAAAAGGTGGAGATTCTGAGTTGTGATGAGATGAACTACAACGACCGCATTGTTGCCAACGCCCAGCGCCTTTTGGGAAATGTGAACATTAAAGTTGACGGGGCGCTGATGTGGTGCGATAGTTTATATAACTACACCAACAATACAATCGATGCTTTCGGACATGTGCACATTATTCGTGGTGATACACTTAACATGTATGCCGACTTTATCAATTACAGCGGAAATACAAAACTTGCCAAAGCCCGCCGGAATGTAAGACTGATAGATAAACAGGTTACCTTAACCACCGATTCACTGGATTATTCCATGACAAACGATCTTGCTTCCTATAATTATTCAGGTACGGTAACAGACTCGACCAACGTGCTGAATTCACTGATCGGACTGTATTACGTAAACGAAAGAAAAGCTTATTTCAGGACTAACGTGGATGCTGTTACCAAGGATTACAAGATCAAATCGGATACCCTCATTTATTTTACCAATACCCAGAAAGTTTTTATCGAAGGGCCGACCTATATTTTTAATGAAAAGGATACACTTTATGCCGAATATGGGTGGTACGACAGCAAAAAAAATCTGGCAAACCTGACAAAAAAGCCACGAATCTGGAATGAAAAACAGAACATAAAGGCAGATTCAATTTTTTATGACAAAATAAAGGGTGACGGGCTTGCTCAGGGAAAAGCGCGTTTGGAGGATATCGAAAACAAAATTATAGTTGAAGGGAACCGGATTGAATACAATGACATCACTAAAATTGCCCTGGCAACAGATTCTGCGATGCTCATTCAGTATTCAGAAACGGATTCGTTGTTTTTACATGCCGAAATTATTAGAACATTGCCCGATACTGCTGTTTCAAAAAAAACAACCCCTGTAAAGAAGCTTCCGGCAAAAATAACATCCAACCCTGTTGTTCCCGACACATTAAATTCGGTTGTTCAAGCCTCTGAAATATTGACGAAAAATGAGTTGAGAACTGATACGTTAACTGCCGGACAATTACCAGGTGATACTTTAAGCGCGAAGATATTGGATTCGGTAAAATTAGTCGGTGATACATTGAGTGCCGATACGCTGGGTATAAAGCCGCCAAAAGACGCACGCCTGGTATTGGCCTATCATAAAGTCAGGTTTTTCCGCGAAGATATGCAAGGCAAATGCGACTCTTTGGTTTACTGGTCGAAAGACTCTACCATTCAGATGTTTACAGCGCCAGTTGTATGGTCCGGCAAAAACCAGATAACAGCCAATTACATCGAAATGATTAACCGGAGTAAAGATCCCGATGAAGTGATCATGAAAGATGATGCTTTTATCATTTCGATGGAAGATGACAGTATCAGGTTTAACCAGATTAAGGGGAAAAATATGACAGGTTATGTTCGCAAAAATGAACTTTACAAAATTGATGTGAACGGAAACGGGCAATCCAACTACTATGCCCGCGACAAAACCGGTATTATCGGACTAAACAAGGCTGAAAGCAGCAATATTACCATTCACATGAATCAAGGCAAGGTTGCAAGGATTGTCTTTATCAAATCGCCTGAGGGTGAGCTAAAGCCAATGGCCGATATCGACGAAGGAGATAAGATGCTGCCGGGCTTCAATTGGCAGCAGGATGTCAGGCCTAAATCGAAAAAAGATATTTTCAGAACGGGAGGCGCTGTTATACAAAATAAACAAGGGCAGGAAATCCTGCCCTTGAAAGGTTCTACCGGGAATTGATTGATTAGTTCGGAACACCGATAGATTTTTTTATGAATTACTAAAACTCAATCAGGAATAAAACTTTGTAAGAGCCGTTTTATTATTCAGAAACGAATAAAAATTTTTGTAAACTATATATTTTGCTGTTTTTTTCGTAATAATTTATTTTTATCAAGCTCATTGACTGCAAAATAAAACAAGTAATTTTATAGTCTGAAACATTGCAAATAAAATCTAAAGACATGAATATTTCAGAACAACCTTTTTATTTTCGGGCAACTATATTCCTTTTGCTGGCCGGTTTAATGGTGTCTTTTCTTATACTGGCTCAAAATATACTGATTCCCTTTACTATTGCGGTAGTATTTACTTTTTTACTGTTGCCGGTGTCAAGAAGACTGGAACAATGGAGAATCCCGAAGGTGCTGGCTATTTTAATAAGTATAATACTTGCTTTGGCTTGTTTTGTGGCTATGATTTACTTTTTCTATTCACAGGTATTGAGTTTTGTTAAAGACTGGCCGGCAATGCAGGAAGCATTAACAGCAAAGTGGGTAAGCTTCCAGGAATTTATCAGCGAAACGTTTAACGTAAGTAAAATTGAGCAACAAGTTTGGTTAAAAACAAAAATCCAGGAAAGTGCCGCTACCGGTGGAGTGCTTGTTCTTGGAATTTTTTCGGCTACCACTACATTTCTGGCCAGTTTTGCACTTATCCCGATCTATATTTTCTTCCTGACTTTGTATAAAGATAAGTTCAGGGAGTTTGTACTTCTGATTACCAAAGAAGATAAAAACGACCATGCGTTGATGGTAGTGAAAAAAGTTTCTGTCGTTTCTCAAAAATACCTGCGGGGGATTTTTCTCGATGTTCTCATACTTTCAGTGTTGAATTCAACCGGATTTTTAATACTTGGGCTGCCACATGCCATACTTTTTGGTGTGCTTGCTGCTTTGCTTAATGTTATACCATACATTGGTGTGCTGATTGGTAGTATTTTGCCCATACTCATGGCGTTCCTGACCAAAGATTCGATGACTTACCCACTGGCAGTATTGGGTATCTGTTTCTTTGTTCAGTTTCTCGACAATAATTTCATCACTCCTTATGTGGTAGGAAGTAGTGTTAGTATCAATCCGTTAACTGCGACATTAGCCCTAATCGGCAGTTCGCTTATCTGGGGCATTCCGGGTATGATACTTTGTATGCCATTAACCGGCATGGCCAAGGTCGTTTGCGACAATGTTGAATCATTGAAACCGTATGGTTTTTTGATTGGTGAGGAGGTTAATTACAGGGAACAGGAACACATTCAGGATAAACTTGTAAAAAGGCTCCTGAAGCGGGATAAAAAGATTTCTGAGACGAAGTAAATCCCTTTTTCTTTGGATTTCAGGCAGATTTTTATTATATTGCATTCGCAGTAAACGTTCGGGAAATCGAGCGATAAATTACTTCAATAGTCATTAACAATTAAAATTTAACATCATGAGTTCAGGAAAACTGTTATTGGGTGTATTGGCAGGCGCAGCCGCCGGTGCATTGTTCGGCATTTTGTTTGCTCCCGACAAAGGGAAAGTAACACGCCGCAAAATTGTAGAAAAAGGTGAAGATTATGTCGATGAGGTAAAAGGTAAATTCAACGATCTAATCGATGATCTGGGCAAAAAAATGGACGGGGTTCAGGCTAAGGCAAAAAAGATGACCGATGACGCAAAGTCGAAGGTGGAAGACATGAAAACTTCAACCAATTAAACCTGTTTTATTGCACACTAAAATTAAGATATGGAAGACCAGCAAGGTTTAATTGAATCCCTTATCGAAAAAGGAGAACAATACGGTAAAACAACCATTGAACTGTTAAAACTAAAAACACTCGACAAATCTGCCGATGTGGTTTCAAACATAGTTTCCTGGTCAATTGTGATCATTTTGGCCGTATTGTTCTTTCTTATTCTGAACATTGGGGTAGCCTTATGGCTTGGCGAACTATTGGGCAAATCCTATTATGGTTTTTTTGTAGTTTCGGGTTTTTACGCACTTCTGGTAATTGTATTTGCGATTTTCAGGAAACAATTGATTAAAAATCCTGTCAATAATTCTATTGTTACACAAGTACTCGAATAAAATCATGGAAAAACAAAATGCAGTCGCTAAGCTGAAAGAATCCATCAGGATACTCGAGATCAGACAGGCCGAAGAGGGACAACAATTTAACGCGCAGTTGAGAATTACCTATGAAAGTATAAAACCCATCAACCTGATTAAGAATTCAATAAAAGATCTGGCTGATTCATTCGAAATGAAAAATGGTCTTTTCGAAACCATTTTTACAATTGTTTCGGGCTATTTTGCACAAAGAATGATTGTTAGTTCAAAGAGCAATATTTTCAAGAAATTATTAGGAGTATTAATGCAATTTGGAGTTAATAACATTGTTCTGAAAAACATAGAAACCATCCGTATTTTCGTCTCCAACCTTTTCGAAAAATTTATCAATCCGAATGAAGATTATCTGGGAGAAGAATTTGAAGAAGAAGTCCCGGAAACTGAAGTATGATATATGCATTCAAAATCCATATTTTTCAGCAAGCCGGATATAAAAATCAAGAACTTTCATTAATCGGTTTTCTTATGGCGCAACGCGAGAAGAGTACTACCCTTTTTATTTAATTAAAATGGTATACTTTTGGACTGAACTACTGGTATACTTCTCGGTTGAAATAAGCATGGAAACCAATACAAATTTGAATCGTTATCTTTGAAATCAGAAAATAAGAAGCTACTATCAAACAAATATTTATTCCATGAACTATACGATAAAGATTGCAGATAATAATAAGGATGGTGAAAAACTAATTATGCAGATCAAAGAACTGGTAGGTGACAATCCTTTTGTTAGTATTTATGAAGAGGAAACCGGACTTTCAGACGATATGGTGCAGGAATTAGACAGACGATACGAGCAGGTGATCAAAAATCCACAGGATGGGAAGAGTTGGGAAGAAGTAAAAAAAGACCTTCTAAGCCGATAAATTTTACCTGTGTGAAGAGATATAGTTTGATAATCAATGCCTTTGCCGAAGCTGATTTAGAGGTTGCTTCTAATTGGTATTCTTCCCGGAAAGAAGGATTAGATCACGAATTTATTGACGAAATTGACAAAGCTATCCAGCGAATACAAGATAATCCGCGACAATTTGCAGTTGTAAAAAAGCAAATCAGGATGTCCATTGTAAAACGATTTCCTTATGGAATTTACTTCTACATTAAAGCCGATATCATCAATATCTTTGCTGTTTTTCATTTCAGCAGGAATCCAAAAGTCTTGCAAAAAAGGTTAAAGCCAACAATCAAAAAGAAATAAAATTTATTAACAGCATTTCAGGTTTGGTGTTTTTGCCTTTTATCCGGCTCATGTTGTAACTCCGTATTTCGGTAGGGTGCACGTCGGTCATACCCAAAAGTAGAAAATAAATAATCAAGCTCAGCAGATGGTTGTTTGGAATAAAGCACCATCAGCGCAAATTCCCTTCCGGCCGAAAGAAGACTTTAGCCTTGAACAAGATTTGGGCGCGGCCGGTAAAAAAATATGCTAATTCATTCCGTTGCCTAAAGGCGAACAGCCTGCCCCGATGAAAATCGGGGGCAAAGGGTATCACTGCTCTGAATATGCATTACTGCTGATAAAAGCAATATCCTCAGACATCCAATACTATCGCAGATTAAAGCGCGACTGTTTCGTAAACGAGCTTTAAATTTGTGAGTGGGAAATGGGTTTCTGTTTGGTTTAAAAAGTTGCATAATTCTTTCACTGCCTGATTTGCCCTGGGTGTTGAGAGTGAATGTAACTTGATGGTAAGTGTGTGATTTTTATTATCGGGTATCATATCTGCATCGCTGGTAAATATCTCTTTTAAAATAACCCGTCCCTCTTTTTCTGTGCTTTTATAAAAC
>JAUYMU010000128.1 GCA_030698405.1 Bacteroidota bacterium | reverse complement strand
TCAATTAAACATTGCGACTGTTCCATTCGTTACGGCTTTCATTTACAAAATTTTGAAGTTCATCAGCAACATCTGAAGGTAGCTTCCCTGCATATTTTTCTGAAAGCTTTTCTTTGGGCTGTATGTTTTTCTTTAGCACCTTTATAATGTTAAGATCCTCCAGATCCGCAAGAAGTTTGTAAGCCTTATCGTTGGTTATTTGCACGAGAACTGTTTCCATAGACAAAATTTCTTTAATTGTACCAAAGCAAATGTACGAAAATAATGAAGATACGAGGGAAATAGTAGATAACCTGAATTGTATTTGAACCCTGAAAAATATTTATCAGTTTATACTTTTCCACCATTCAGATTGAACACCGAATACATCCAAATTCACTTCCTCCCCAATCATTGGGTGAAGAATGGGAACATTCATACGGTGTGCTTCGGTTGTAACCCTTTCAATCGGCTCGTCCCAGGCGTGCAGTGCAAGTGCGAATTTGCCCCAATGAACCGGCATGAAGGTTTTTGCTTTTAAGTCGGTGGCCGCCTGAACCAATTCTTCCGGCATCATGTGAATGTATTTCCACGATTTATTGTACTGACCACATTCGAGCAAAGCCAGATCGAAAGGACCGTGCTCTTGACCAATTTTGGCAAAATGAGTATCGTAACCGGAATCGCCACCGATGAAAATCTTTTTCGAAGGTGTTTGCAATACAAACGAAACCCAAATGGCCTGGTTGCGTTTGAAGCCCCTTCCGGAGAAATGCCGACCTGGCGTGGCGGTTATTACAAAGCCGGAATCCAGCATTGCCGATTCATTCCAGTCTTTTTCGATGATTTGTTCCGGCGAAAATCCCCAATGTTCGAAATGAGCGCCTGTGCCCAAACTGGTAATGATCTTTCCAAGTTTTGGCTTCAGTTTCAGCACCGTTTTGTAATCCAGATGATCCCAGTGATCGTGGGTAATGAACAGGTAATCAATTTCCGGAAAATCTTCGGGAGTATAAATATCGCTTCCCTCAAAACTTTTCACCATAAACGAAAATGGCGAAGCATGACCGCTAAAAACAGGATCGACCAGAATCTTTTTCCCGTCAATTTGCATAAAATACGACGAATGCCCGAACCAAACCAGCACATCTTTTTCAGGATCGAGCGTTAAAAGATTGGTCTTTGTTGATGGAAAACTGCCAACCGGTTTCTTCCGTTTATTTATCTTGAAAATACCATCTCTGATCATTTCCCATTTTGACACATCTTCAGCAAAAGTGGGAGTAAAACTCAGGTTCTGAAACTGTCCGTCACGGAAGTTCGGTGATTGGTGAATGCGTTTCAAACGCTCGCCAGTGGCAGCTTTTCCGAATTTTGGATGCTGCATAAACAAAGAGACAGCCAACACAAATGCTATTATTACAGAAACTATTATTGTCATTATCTTCATTCAAATTAATTTTTAAAACTATCCTATTCATTTAAAAGACTTCAATAACAATAAAATCAGCTTTTCTGTTTTTGAAAATCAGAAATTGGCACTAAACAAGTCAGGGTCTCACTGCGAGTGAAACCCTGGCTATCAAAATTATAACGCTAAATATAATTTCAGACTTATTTTTCCTGTGTTTTCAGGTGTTTGTCGAGAAATGCCAGCATCGCACGGTAAAATTCGAAACGGTTTTCTTCGTTACGGAAGCCGTGTCCTTCGTTGTCTTTCACAAGGTATTCAACATCAATTCCACGGCTCTTCAAAGCTGCCACAATTTGATCTGACTCAGCAATATTCACACGCGGATCGTTTGCACCCTGAGCAACAAATAGCGGGGCTTTAATTTTATCGACCAGAAAAACCGGTGAAACTTCTGCTAACATTAAACTGTCGGCTTTCGGGTTTCCAACCATTTCATAAAACATGTCGCGCAACGGTTCCCAATATGGTGGAATGGTGTTCATAAATGTAAACATATTCGAAACGCCTACATAGTCAACTCCCGCAGCATACAATTCAGGAGTAAGAGTATGTCCGGCCAAAGTTGCATAACCGCCATAACTTCCGCCATAAATGGCAACCCGTTTCGGATCGGCAATTTCCTGATCAACCAGCCATTTTACCCCATCCGAAATATCGTCCTGCATGGTGCGGCCCCATTGCTTAAACGATGCTTCCCAGAATTTTCTGCCAAAACCAGTCGATCCTCTGAAATTCATCTGTAAAACAGCATAACCATTGTTTGCCAGAAACTGTACTTCAGGATTGAAACCCCAGTAATCGCGTGCCCATGGCCCTCCGTGCGGATTAATAATTTTCAATGCCTTATAAGATAAGTAATTCTGTTCATAATTACATCGTTTTATAAATATTAATTTCGGCTTATTAGCTGTTTAATAAAACATCTGAAAAGATAAAAACCCTTTAAATGAGTATAATAGTTTGAGAAAATTGGTTTAATTTTAATGAATAAACTGAAGTGCCTACAATAAGTTCAAATACTAATTTCTTTTCATTTTGTCAGAAAAACCTAAAATACCTGTTATGATCGTCACCGGCTTCCTGGGAGCCGGTAAAACAACCTTTATTAATAACCTTTTATTACAAAACGAAGGGGTTAAAATTGGCCTGATTGAAAACGAGTTTGGTGATACATCCATCGATTCGATGCTAATTGCCGACTATAAGCCTGAAAGCATCATTGAATTAAACAATGGCTGCATTTGTTGTACAATTTTCAATGAATTTGCAATGACTCTTCAGGAATTGATAAGAAAACACGATCATCTGGAACAATTAATCATTGAGACCACCGGAATTGCCGACCCCGCGCCAATCATCGCACCATTTTATGAGGACGCTGAACTTAACCGCTTGTTTGAGCTGAGCGGAACGATTTGTTTGGTTGATTCCGTTAACTTTTCGGAGCACATTGCCGGTATTGAACAGCAAAAGCAGATCATTCTGAGCGATATGGTCGTACTAAACAAAGTGAGTGATGTTAATTTAAAAACGCTCACCAACATCCGGAATAAATTGGCAGCACTCAATAAAACTGCCATGGTAATCGAAACTGATTATTCACGGGTTGAACCTTTACATTTATATCAGTTGCAGCCTGATTTGCAGGACGAGTTTGTCCGCAAATTACGGAAACCGTTTTTCAGCGAGCCCGAAAATGGCGGATTTCACAGTTTCACCATTCGGTTTGACGGTTTTATAAACGAAACCCGTTTCCGTGATTGGTTTAAATATTTTGCATCACTGCACCGAAAAGACGTTTTCAGAATTAAAGGAATGATCAATTTCGAAAACAATCCGCTGATCGGGATTGTGCAATCGGTTGGTGGGATGATATCGGTTTCGGAAGGATCAGTACACAATCCTTACGCACCGCTTGAAAACGTATTGGTTTTTATAGGTAAAGACATCAGCAAATACCAGATTGAAAAAGAAATCCTGGAGTTTTTAATTCAGAAAGACCAACCAAAAAGGCAAGCTTAACAAAGCCAGCAAAGTGCTTAATACCACTGCTCTCGATGCAAATTCTGTATTTAATTCATACTTCATACAAAGTGCGTAAGCGGTCAATCCCATTGGCATTGCGGCTTCCAGAACCCAGGCGCGGCTTAACTGCAAATCCATAAAAGGCTTCAATATCAGGTAAAACAATAGCGGTAAAACAAAAAGGATTACCATGCTGAAAGCCAATACCGGCAACCATTCTCGAAATTTGCCAAAAGGCTGTTTGCCCATGAACAATCCAAGTGAAAAAAGCACGACAGCTGTAACTGAATTGGCAAAAATATCAAGTCCGCCCATCACAATCTTTGGTAGCTGTAAATGATTGATGGCAATAAAAAGTCCAATAAAAACAGCGATCAGCAATGGATTTGTTACCAGCCGTACAAGTAACTCACGGATATGAACTTTGTGATCGCCAAAATATTCGACCAGAAAAATTCCCAGTGTAAACATCCAAAAAACGTAAACCGACGAAATCATGGTGGCTTCGGGCAGAATTTGATCGCCGAAAGCACTCCGCAAAACCGGAATTCCCAGATAGGCAACATTCCCATACGAAACGGCCAGAAATAAGGTGCGGCGCGTACGGTTCTTTAATTTCAGAAGCGCCGATACCGGAAAAACCATCAGCATAGAAAAAACAATCCTTGCAGAATTCCAGCCAATCAGGCTGCCATACAAATTCATGTTCCACTCCAGTCGCGACAAAGCAACCAGAATCAAGGCTGGGAAACCAATCCAAAGCGCATAATTGTTCAGTATTTCGAGCCACCTATCGTCAACCGATTTGTTGCGGCTAACAACCATCCCGACAAAAATGACCAGAAACAACGGGCCGATGGATTGAAAAGCGGAGAAGAACTGTGCCATAGTCGCGGTTTAAAATTGATATTGACTATTGAATGACTAAATGCGTTCATTCGCTGCAAACGGATCGGTTACAAACGGGCGGACATCGGTTAGCAACATTCCCGCGGTTTGTGCAGCCTGCATTCCAAGTTCGCCATCTTCAAAAACCTGGCAATACCGAGGTTCAACATTCATCAATTCCGCACATTTAAGAAAAGTATCAGGTTCAGGTTTGTGCCTTTCAACATCATCGGCAGTCACGATAAAATCGAACAGTTGATCAATTTCCAATTCCTGCATCTGAAGCATTGCACTTTGCCGGCTTGCACCAGTTCCAACGGCCATTGGGATTTTACCATGAGCGTTTTTCATTAAATCAATCACCGCGTCGTGCGGTTTTATTTGGTTGATATTTTTCCTGAACTCCTGTTGTTTCATCGCAACTAGTTCCTCTGCATCAATTTCCAGGTTTTGCTCCCGTTTGATTCGCTCTGCAAAGCTGATGGTTGGCGCACCAGTCATTTCAACCAGAATGCGTTCGTCAAATGTACAGTTCAGCTTTTCACACACCGAATGCCAACTGGCAATGTGTACCGGAAGCGAGTCCGACAAAGTTCCGTCCAGATCAAAAATCAGCGCTTTTGCACTTGGATATATTTCAAGTATCATTCAGAATAATTTTAGGCGGCAAAATTAACAAACTTTTATACCTGCCGACAAATCTGAAAGATTCACTTGTCTAAACAGATAATTATTCTCATTTTTGTATGCCTACCAGTTCCTACCGGTGGGCATTAAAACATTGCCATTTTTCTAACTTAAATCAATTTTTTATGAAGTACTTATTATTAATAGTTTTTGCCACGATTATTGCAACAAGTTCGTGTAAAAGCAAATACGAAAATGTACCCTTCGACGAAAAGTCCCCGCACGACTGGGAAAACCCGGCCATTTCTGAAATAAACAGGGAAGAACCGCGTGCTTATTTCATTCCCTACGCAACAGCAGAGCAAGCAATGCAAACCGACATCTGGAAATCACCCTTCATTCAATCGCTGAACGGAACATGGGAATTTAACCTGTCGCACACGCCGTATGTTCGCCCGTTCTACTTTTTCAAGGACGACTACGATACAGAAGACTGGAATACCATTCAGGTTCCGGGAAACTGGGAAATGCAGGGTTTCGATGTGCCAATCTACGTTAACGTACAATATCCGCACGAACCTACACCGCCAACCATACAAAAACATTACAATCCGGTTGGTTCATACAAACGCGGTTTCACCATTCCTGAAAACTGGAAAGGACAGGAAATCATCCTTCATTTTGGTGCGGTAAGTTCGGCCATGTATGTTTGGGTTAACGAACAAATGGTTGGATACAGCGAAGACAGCAAAACTCCGGCAGAATTCAACATTACCAAATACCTAAAAAAAGGAATCAATTCGCTGGCAGTTGAAGTTTATCGCTGGAGCGACGGAAGTTATCTGGAAGATCAGGATTTCTGGCGGATGAGCGGTATGACCCGCGACGTGTTCCTTATGGCACGCAATCCACAGCACATTCGCGATTACCGTGTTTCATCTCCGCTGGTTAATAATTATCAGGATGGCGATTTTAAATTGGATATTGAAGTGGCTAACTCTGCCGAAACTTCGCCATCAGTAACGCTCGAAGCTATTTTGATGGATGGTGAAAATAAAGTAGCAGAAATAAACCAAGTGATACAGACGGCAGCTCAACCGGTATCTGTGACAAATAGCATCATGGTTCCTGCTGCAAAACCATGGACTGCTGAAAATCCCAATTTATACCAACTTTTATTAACCCTGAAAGACGAATCAGGTAAAGTAATCGAAGTTATCCGCCAGGATGTAGGTTTCAGAACAATTGAAATTAAAGATGCGCAGTTGCTGGTGAATGGCGTTGCTATTTATTTGAAAGGTGTAAACCTTCACGAGCACAACGACATTACCGGTCACTATCAGGACGAAGCAACAATGCTAAAGGATATCCTGCTGATGAAATCGTACAATTTCAATGCAGTGCGAACTTCGCATTATCCACAACCCGAACGCTGGTACGAATTGTGCAACCAATACGGTTTGTTCCTGGTTGACGAAGCCAATGTTGAATCGCACGGGATGGGATACGGTGAAAAATCGCTTGCCAAAGATCCGGTTTGGAAAGATGCACACCTGTTCCGCACCCGCAACATGTTCGAACGCGATAAAAACCAACCTTCAGTTATTATCTGGTCGCTTGGAAATGAAGCCGGCAACGGTGTAAATTTCGATGCCACTTATGCTTACCTGAAATCTGTAGATTCTTCACGTCCGGTTCAGTACGAACAGGCACACGGAGGCGCGAATACCGATATTGTTTGTCCGATGTATGCCCGCATGAAAAACATGGAAGATTACGCCAAAGGCAAACCCACCAAACCATACATTCAGTGCGAATATGCCCACGCAATGGGAAACAGTGTTGGAAACCTTCAGGATTACTGGGATTTGATTGAGAAATATCCTTCGTTACAGGGCGGTTTCATCTGGGACTGGGTCGATCAGGGAATCCTGACAAAAGATTCAGCCGGAAATAAATTTTGGGCTTACGGTGGCGATTTGGGTGGCGACACACTGGCAACCGATGGTAATTTCTGCAACAACGGAATTATTAATCCTGACCGTACAATTAAACCAACTTTGCTTGAAGTTGGGAAAGTTTATCAGCACATCGGATTTAAAGCGGTGAACCTGAACAATGGAGAAATCGAGATCCTGAATAAATATTCATTTACCAACCTTTCTGAATTTACCTTTATTTGGGAAGTTGTTGCCGATGGTCAGATAATCAAATCGGGAGAAATTTCGGATTTGGATTTAGCTCCGAATACAAGCAAAAAGGTTCAGTTGGATATAAAAGTGGAAGCACAGCCGGCAACTGAATATTTCCTGAATATTTCAGCAAAACTAAAAACAGCCAAAGGTATTTTACCAGTCGGAACAAAACTGGCCTACGAACAATTCCAGTTGCCTTTCCTGAAAAAAGCAATGGCTGTTTCAAAGAAAGAACTTCCGGCTTTAACTTCAAAAGAGGAAGGAAATATATTCGTTGTTGAAGGAACAGGTTTCAAAATCAACTTTAGCAAAGACGATGCTACACTGAAAAGTTACGAGGTGGATGGCAAAGAAATGCTGCTCGCCGGACCTGTGCCAAATTTCTGGCGTGCACCAATCGACAATGACTTCGGAAATGGCCTTGACAGGCGTAGCCGCGTCTGGAGAAAAGCAGGTGAGCAGAAAACTGTAAAATCGGCCACCGTGAAGCAAGTGGGAAACGAAGTCGTCGTTAATTTCAACTTTGACCTGAACAACGATAAAAACCAGGTGATTGCCAATTACAATTCGATTTACACCGTACTTGGAAATGGCGAAGTGATTGTAAACAACAGCTTTAAAATGATGAAAGATTCACTTCCTGAAATCGTTCGTTTTGGAGTAAATCTGGTAATGCCGCGTGAATTCGATCAGATGAGCTGGCTGGGACGCGGTCCTCACGAATCCTACATCGACCGTTACACCAGTGCATTGGTTGGTTTGTATTCAGGTTCGGTAGCCGATCAGTATTTCGCCTACATCCGCCCACAGGAAAACGGGAACAAAACCGATGTACGCTGGATGAGCATTGCCAACAAAGATGGTCTGGGACTTCAGTTTATCGGCCTGCCATTGCTTTCGGTTAGCGCCCACCACCAGATTATGGAAGATTTTGAATCGCCTGCCCGCACTGACGGCCGCGTAAAAGAAGGGGAAAAAATGGTACGCCGTCATACCACCGATGTGGTGCCACGCGACCTGACCTCAATCAACATCGACTACAAACAAATGGGTGTTGGTGGCGACGACAGTTGGGGAGCATGGACACACGACCAATATCGTTTGAAAGAAAAAGCGTATAATTATAGTTTCCGGATTAGCCCATTGAGGCCGGGAGAAAAACCGGTTGAAAAAGCGAAGGTGAGCTACCAGTAAAACCGTTTAAAGTTTAAAGTCCAACGTATAAAGTTTTAGGCTGCCTTATTAAAAAGCGGGAAATTCCTCAGGGAGTTTCCCGCTTTTTTTGTTTCCCGTTTTTTTGCTTTATAAACCACATAGGCACATAGAAAACAATAGAACACCCCAAATTAAACCTCGGATTTTCAAAGATATAAACCCAAACTTCAATCATCTATGTGACCTATTGTGCCTATGTGGTTCGACTAATTTCGACAAAAAAAAAGTGGCAAACTCCGCATCAGAGTTTGCCACTTTCAACGATTTTATTTTAGACGCACCATTTAGACACACCATTTAGACGCACGATCGTGCGTCTCTACGTTTATTCCTTATACCATCCTGAATACATACCGTAGGCTTTTGCAATGCGCTGAATCTGACCTTCAAGCAATTCAGGACTGATGTCTTTTATTTTTTTTGCGGGAATACCTGCGTAAACAGTACCACTTTCAACGTGTGTACCTTTGCTGACAACCGATCCGGCGGCTATAATACTATTGCTTTCAATCACGGCATCATCCAAAACCACAGCATTCATCCCAATCATCACATTGTCATGAATAGTGCATCCGTGAACTATCGCCCCATGAGCGATCGTCACGTTGTTGCCAATGTTGGTGGGCGACTTTTGATAGGTGGCGTGGATTACAGCATTGTCCTGAACATTGGAATTGTTTCCGATACGGATGTAATGAACATCTCCGCGAAGAACAGCTCCGAACCAGATACTGCAATCATTTCCAATTTCCACATCACCAATAATGACAGCTGTTTCGGCAAGAAAACAATTTTCTCCAAAAACCGGTGTTTTCCCTAAAAGTGGTTTAATAAGTGCCATTTTTCTGAATCAGTTTTAAATTGAGCTGCAAAGGTACAAAACAAGGAGAATGAATGAATGTACATATGTGTTAAAGTGGTTATAAATATTTGGCTATATCTGGTCAGCCGTGTAAAATAATGGTTATTTTTGAACCTTCTAAAAAAAAACAAGGCGTAAAATAATGGATTGAGATTTATAATTTATTTCTTGTGACATCCCAAAAATAAAAAAACAAAGAGAAAACTGACCGATATTAAAACAAAATATATTCGAATGAAAAACACAAAAGTAATAGAACTCGAAGAAGTAGCCATTCGGTTTTCAGGTGATTCGGGCGATGGAATGCAGTTGACAGGCACCTTGTTTTCGGACACTTCTGCGCTATTGGGAAACGACATTTCGACTTTCCCTGATTATCCATCTGAAATCAGGGCTCCGCAGGGAACAGTGGGAGGAGTTTCAGGATTTCAGGTGCAATTGGGTACAAAAAAAGTAACAACCCCGGGTGATCTGGCCCATGTACTTGTCGCAATGAATCCGGCAGCCCTGAAGGCAAATGCCTTATTTTTAAACCCGGCCGCATCAATTATTTTTGACGTTGATTCCTTCAGCGGAAAAAATCTTGAAAAAGCTCAGTTTAAAACCGACGATCCGTTTACTGAGTTAAAACTCAACGATTATTCGTTGATTCCGGTTCCGATCACCAGCATGACCAAAGAAAGTCTGAAGGAACTGGAACTCGACAACAAGAGTATTTTACGTTGCAAAAACATGTTTGCCCTGGGTTTAATCTGCTGGATGTTCGATCGTCCGCTGGATTACATCGAAAAGTTTATTCAATCTAAATTCGGAAAGAAAAGTCCTTTAATTGCTGAAGCAAACCTGATCGTTCTTCATACGGGATACAATTACGGGATGAACCTTCAGCACATGACGCCACAATATATTGTGCATCCTGCCCCAATCGAAAAAGGTACTTACCGCAATATTAACGGGAACAATGCGACAGCATGGGGATTTATTGCCGCTGCTGAAAAATCCGGGCTCGACCTTTTTATTGGCTCCTACCCGATTACACCGGCTACCGATATTTTACAGGCTTTGGCCGAACGAAAAGACCTGGGCGTAAAATCATTTCAGGCTGAAGATGAAATTGCCGGAATCTGCACCACCATTGGAGCCGCATTTGCAGGCGATCTGGCTGTTACATCCACTTCAGGACCGGGTTTTGCACTGAAATCGGAAGCGCTTGGACTTTCGGTAATGGCAGAGTTGCCAATTGTCGTTGTCAATGTTCAGCGGGGCGGACCATCTACCGGTTTACCAACAAAAACCGAACAATCTGACTTATTGCAAACTTTATACGGACGAAACGGCGAAAGTCCGGTAGTTGTATTGGCTGCCAGTACGCCATCCGACTGTTTTTATTTTGCATTTCTTTCAGCTAAAATAGCTTTAGAACGCATGGTGCCGGTTGTACTTTTGACCGATGGATTTTTGGGCAACGGCAGCGAACCCTGGCGCGTTCCTACAATGGATGAACTTCCGTCAATCACTCCCCGAAAAGCAAAGAACCCCGAATCATTTCGACCATATAACCGCGATCCGGAAACGCTTGCAAGAGATTGGGCCATCCCCGGAATGGAAGGCTTCGAGCACCGTATAGGTGGATTGGAGAAAAATGTAGCCGGCGCTGTAAGCCACGATCCGGATACTCACCAGCGAAACAGCGAAATAAGAGCTGCCAAAGTGGAAAAAGTAGTTACGATGATTCCTGACCTTGCAGTTGAAGGTGAACCTGAAGGTGATTTACTGGTAGTTGGCTGGGGCGGAACCTACGGACACATGATAAGTTCGGTACAAGCCATGCATAAAGCCGGAAAAAAAGTTAGCCTGGCCCATTTCAACTATATTAAACCCTTGCCTGCAAATACCGGCGAAATATTCAGCAAGTTTAAAAAAATAGTTGTCTGTGAATTGAACATGGGACAATTTGCCAGTTACCTGCGCGATAAATTACCGCAATTTACCTATCACCAGGTAAACAAGATGAAAGGATTGCCTTTCTCTGTGCACGAATTAGTTGAAAACTTTGATAAATTACTGGAGGCTTAATCATGACAAAATTTAATTATACTGCCAAAGATTTTAAAAGCGCTGCTGAAGTTCGATGGTGCCCTGGTTGTGGCGACTTTGCCATCATGAATGCGGTTCAAAAAACAATGGCCGACATGGACATCGATCACAAAGATTTTGCCGTTATCTCCGGAATCGGCTGTTCTTCAAGGTTTCCGTATTACATGAGCACCTATGGTTTTCATACCATTCACGGCCGTGCGGCAGCCATTGCTTCAGGCGTAAAATCTGCAAATCCTGATCTTACAGTTTGGGTAATGACCGGCGATGGCGATTCACTGGCCATTGGTGGAAACCATTTTATCCACCTTGTTCGCCGCAACATTAACCTGAATCTGGTACTTTTCAACAACAAAATATACGGATTGACAAAAGGCCAGTATTCACCTACTTCCGACCGTGGCAAGATTACCAAAACCTCTCCGTTTGGAACTATCGAAGACTCGTTTGTTCCCGGACAATTGGTGCTGGGTTCACGCGGTACGTTCTTTGCCCGTGCGCTCGACAACAACATGAAGCACACCCAGGAAGTATTGACTGAAGCCGCGCTTCATCAGGGAACTTCAATTGTTGAAATACTGCAGAACTGTGTGATTTTCAACGATGGAATTCATGATTATATTTCGGACCCAAAATTCCGTTCCGAACGGCAAATCTTCCTGAGAAAAGGTCAGCCAATGATTTTCGGAGAGCAGGAAGACAAAGGTCTGATCCTGGAAAAAGGAAAACTGAAAGTGGTTAAAATCGGCGAAAACGGTATTACCCGGGAGGACATTTTGGTTCACGAACCATCGGATGACAACCTCGGATTGCAGGTTGCACTGATCAACATGACACTTCCTGAATTTCCGGTCGCGATGGGCGTCATCCGAAGTGTTGAAGCACCGGTTTACGATCAGGAAATGAAAAAACAGATCGAAACAGTTCAACAGAAACGCAGAATAACCTGCATGGACGAACTTCTTCAATCAGGAAATACCTGGATCGTTGAAGGCGAAAACTGCAGCGAACCGGTAAAATTCTTCGACAATAAATGCTTCGGATAAGTTTTTCGTTTGAGTACCGCATACTCTAAAAGCGGGAGATTCCGGAAGGAGTTTCCCGCTTTTAAAAATAAACCATATTAAACATTAACATATAGGACACCAAACCAATCAAATCCATCATGCTTTTTATTTGTGTATTTATGCTCATTCAGTTAGGTACACAAACCATCACTGAAAATCAAACAGAACAATCCGACCTATATTATCTGGATGTGGCAGAACATTTAACCCCTGATTTTCCTTCAATTCAGGCGACAATTGAAATTCATTCCAATTAATTGTATATTTAAAACCAATCCCGACGGCTGAAAGCCCACCGAACGTTTATTAATTAGCGATTATGCAAGGAATATCAACATATATATACAAACGACTGTCCTATTTCTTCGCATTCATTTTATTGCTTGCAACAGTTGTTTCTTCAGCTGAAATAATCAATATAGGAGTTCCGCATATACGCAATTATCCGAAAAAAGAATACAAAGCGGGCACTCAGAACTGGTCGATTTCGCAAGACAAAAAGGGTTTTATGTATTTTGGCAATAACGAAGGGCTCCTGGTTTTTGATGGAGAAAGCTGGCAACTGCACCGGATGCCCAATTCATCGATTGTACGATCGTTATACATAGCTGAAAACGGACATATTTATATTGGCGCCTATAATGATCTCGGGAAAATGGTTACTGACAGTTCCGGGAAAATGAAATTCCGGTCATTAAAGAAATATCTTCCGGCTGATTTTCAAAATTTCGACGACATCTGGAATATCACCACTTTCGAAGATCAGATCGTTTACCAATCGTACAATTGTGCTTTCCTGTTCAGAAATGATTCAACAGTCACCATCATTAAAGCTCCCGTAAGGTTTCAAAATTCTTTTCAGGTAAACGGACATTTATATTTAAACGATATCGAAAAAGGATTGATGGAATTTGCCGGTAATACTTTAAACACGTTGAATAATTGCGAAAAAATCAGAGGCGAGGAAATCTGGTCGATCTTACCTTTTAATAATAGCAATGATTTAATGATTTGTACGCTGAATAAAGGTATTTTCATATACAACGGTAAGGAACTGAAAGAGTGGTCTATTTCTGTCAATGCCCTTTTTAAGCAGAGCCAGATTTTCAGCGCGACCATCATTCAGGATAAATATTACGCTATAGGAACCATTCAGGATGGAGTCATTATTATCGACGAATCCGGAAATATCATTCAGCATGTAAACCGGCAAAAAGGCCTTCAAAACAATACCATTTTAAAAACTTTTACCGATAGGGCCGGAAACCTCTGGCTCGGACTCGATAACGGAATCGATTACGTGAACATCAATTCTCCCATCACATTTCTTCAGCAATCGGATGGTATCGGGGCAGGATACACTTCTATTATTTATCAGGGGAAAATTTATCTTGGAACCAATCAGGGACTATTCGTAAAAGACTGGAGCAACTACAATCAAAATAACGAATTCAAACTAATTTCCGGTACGAACGGACAAGTATGGTATTTAGGCATCCATGATGATGTGTTGCTTTGCGGTCACAACAATGGCACGTTTATCATATCCAACGAAGAAGCCCGCCAAATCAGCAAGATACCGGGGGCATGGAAATTTCACACGCTCAAACGTTTCCCCGGTTATTTGATTGGCGGAACATACAGTGGCCTTATTCTTTACAAAAAAGAGAATAAAAGCTGGGTATATTCCGGCAAAATCAAAGGTTTTAGTGAGTCATGCCGCGTATTTGAGGAAGATGAAAATGGCGATTTATGGATGAGTCATGGTTTTAAAGGTATCTTCAAGATCACTATTGGAAACACTCTGGACAGCATTCCGTCATTTCGGTTTTATACTTCCAAAGATGGATTGCCCACCAACTACAATCTGAATGTATTTAAAATCAAAGGGAAAGTGGTGGTTACCACAAATGTGGGCATTTACGAATACAACCAAAAGAATGACCGGTTCGAGCGTTCAACTTATTTTAATCAATTATTAAGTCCGTTAAAAGATATCTCCTTGCTGAAAGAAGACCAAAGTGGAAATATCTGGTATATAGCATGGAATCTGGGAAAAAACGCAGCGGGAATTTTTCGTATTCAGGAAGATATGAGTTACAAACAGGTGAGCGCTCCTTTTGCTTTGCTTACTGGAAGGCTTATCAGCGGATTCGAATCGATCTACTCGTATTCTGACAATCATATTTTCCTTGGTATCGAAGAAGGATTTGCTCATTATTCGCCTGTTACCAATTTTAATCATAGTCCTGAGTTTTCTGCTTATATTAACAAGGCTTCCGCACTTTATCTTGACAGTACTTTTTTTTACGGCAATTATTTCAGCAGTCAGGTTGAAAATGAGCTTCTTATGTTTAATTTTCCCTTTAAAGATAATGCATTCAGATTTTCATATACTTCTCCATCATTTGAAAACCTGGGTGATATTGAATATAGTTATAATCTCTTAGGATACAACAACAAGTGGTCTGAATGGAGCAATACCCCATTCAACGAATTCGCCAACCTGCCTGCAGGTGATTATATTTTTACGGTAAAAGCCCGCAATCAGATGGGTATTGAAAGTTCTACTGATAGTCTGAAATTCGAAATCAGGCCCCCCTGGTATCAATCGGTATATGCCTATATTGGTTATTCCCTTGCATTTATTGGGATCGTTTTTTTTATTATCTGGATTGTACTAAAACGTATTGAAATATCGAAAAGGAAGGAACGGTTAAAAAACCTAAGCACATACCGCCTGAAAGAACATGAATATATGAGGCAGGCACTGGTTTCGGAGAAGAAAATCATAAGCCTGAAGAACGAAAAACTCAGGATTGAAATGATTCATCGCGACAAGGAGCTGGCCAATCAAACCATGGATCTGATTGTAAAAAACAAATTTCTTGTAAAAATTAAAGAGGAATTGGAAAAATTAAAAAAGTCAACCTCCGATGAATTCCTGAAAGATAAAATTTCGTCATTGATTAACAAGATCGACAAAGATATTGACCATAAAAAACAATGGGAGGTATTTGAGACCGCTTTCGACGAAGTTCACGAGGACTTTTTAAACAGGCTAAAAATACTTCACCCTAACCTCACCCCAAAAGAATTAAGATTATGCGCCTATCTGAGAATGAATATCTCAACTAAAGAAATAGCTCCACTGATGAATATTTCGATTCGCGGAGTTGAAATCTGTAGGTACCGGGTTCGGAAAAAATTGAACATTGATCGTGATCAAAACCTGACCAGCATGATACTGGATTTGTAATAAAAAAAGACTTGTGTATCTAAATTCTACTTCTGTTGTATTACCTGTTATTTACTGACAATACATATATTCCTCTATTACAAATACATACCATTTTTCTTGATGTATAATTGATGTAATGCGATTTTGCGTTAGATGTAATATTGCTGTACCATTATTTATTGAAACTGTTTACATTGGTTTAACTTTGCTTAACGAAAATTAACAGCCAATTAATGTTTAAATTATTTTTTGTTTAGAATCCATTTCTAAAACTTTATTTATGAAAAAATGGTGGTTCATTCATGGTTCAGTGCCATGGGTAAATGAAAATTTCAGAAAGATGAAACTAGCAGTTTTATTAGTGAGTATCTCGGTAGTGGTAGGCTTTGCCAGCGAAAGTTATGCACAGTCGGAAAAACTAAACAGAACTTCCTTGTTGCAAGATTTAGGGCAACAGCTAACCGTTTCCGGTAAAGTAACAGATAAAAACGGTGATCCTTTGTTCGGTGTTACTGTAGCAGTAAAAGGTACAACTATTGGAACTATTACCAACATTGAGGGAATGTTCACACTGTCCGTTGTGGCAGGAAACACTTTGTCATTATCAATGATAGGATTCCATACTCAGGAGATAATTGTAAGTGGCACTGCACCAATTAATGTGATACTGGCAGAAGAACTGGTTGCAATTGATGAGGTTGTGGTTGTAGGCTATGGATCTGTTAAAAAAAGAGATCTTACCACTTCAGTAGCTACTGTTTCTACCAAGGATATTAGCGAAAGACCCATAATATCAGCCGCTTCTGCCATTCAAGGTAAAGCTGCAGGTGTTACAGTAGTGCAGCCGAGTGGTGAGCCCGGAGCAGGTATGGTCGTTCGCGTTCGCGGAAATAGCTCAATAAGTGCAAGTAATGATCCATTATATGTCGTCGATGGTGTTCCGATGAACGAAATCAACTTCCTGTCGCCAAACGATATCGAAAGTATGCAAATTTTAAAAGATGCTTCTTCTGCCGCCATATATGGTTCGAGAGCCTCCAATGGGGTAGTGTTGATTACCACTAAAATGGGTTCAAAAGGGGAAGCAAAAATATCATTCAATGCACATGCCGGTACTACTCAGGTTGTTAAACATTTACAATCGCTGAATACTGCTCAATATAAAACATTGATGGATGAAATTGGCGCGGTTACCTTACCTGATGGATTGACCGATCAAACCGATTGGTTTAAAGAAACGTTCAGAACCGGTGTTACACAAGACTATCAATTGGCTATTTCTAATTCATCCGACAAAATGAAATACTTTGTTTCAGGAGGGATGACGAACGAATCAGGTGTTATTCCAGTAGCTTACTATAAACGATATAATTTACGGGCAAACCTGGAAAATCAGATTCGAACCTGGTTTAAATTGAATACCAATCTGGCATATTCTGACTACACCAACAACGGAATAATATCAGGAACAGGAGCCAATCGGGCAGGTGTAATCTTATCGGTTATTAATACTCCAACTTATGCTCCTATTTGGAATCCTGCAATCCCAACACAATATTACGATAATTATTATGGCGCACAAGTGACCCATCCTGTGGAAAATATGTCACGATCGGAAAACAACAAAAGTAATAGCAATCGATTTGTAGGCAGCACAAGTGGTGAAATAACGTTTTCTCCGGCATTAAAATTCAAAACGTCATTATCGCTGGATCGCGTTTATTATAATTCTACCAGTTTTTTAGACCCAATCAAAACTTCATGGGGACGAACCAATTATGGCCAGGCTTCCGATAACAGATCATTGAGTTCAATTATGGTTTTTGATAATATTATGACTTACGATAAAGGGTTTAAAAAACACAACCTGAGTGCAATGGGCGGAACATCATTCACTTCCTCTGCATGGAATCAAAGCTATATGTCGGCTTCTCACTTTAGTACATCTGACATTATTACTTTAAATGCCGGCAATAAAATTGAACAGGGAAGCGGAACATCTGCTTCCGATTGGGCCATTATGTCTTTTCTGGGAAGGATCGCTTACAATTATGACAGCAAATATCTGCTGACTGTCAACTTCCGTGCGGATGGTTCTTCCAAATTGGCTCCAGGTCATAAATGGGGTTATTTCCCTTCTGCATCTGCTGCATGGAGAATTTCATCTGAAGACTTTATGAAAGATATAAAATTGGTTAGTGATTTGAAACTCAGAGGTGGTTGGGGACAAACGGGTAATCAATCAGGAATTAGTGATTATGCTTATTTACAACGCTATAACATCAGACGCCTGCCATGGTGGGATAAAAGTGGTTTATACACCGATGCCGTGCCTGGCTTGGCAATAGCGAATATGAAAAACTCAGATTTGACCTGGGAAACAACCACTCAATCCAACATTGGAATAGATTTATCCATTCTCGAAAGTCGCGTAAATCTTACTCTTGATGCTTACTACAAATACACCACAAATTTATTGATGGATGTGCCTCTACCCTCAACTGCTCCCGTTGGAAGTTTGACACGTAACGAGGGAGAAATGAGTAACAAGGGGATTGAAATCGCCTTAAACACTAAAAACTATACCGAAAAATTCAAATGGGAAACTGACTTCAATATTTCTTTTAACAGGAATAAGGTTGAAAAACTGACCCTTCAACAGAAATATTATTTAGCGGAATCATCAACAGGTGAAAAAGTTGTACTCTTGACACCGGGTCAGCCGCTAGGCGTTTTCTATGGATATATTTCCAAAGGAGTAGATCCTGAAACTGGAAATTTGATTTATGAAACTATGAATGCAGATGGCACTCCATCATTGAGCGAGCGTACAATTATTGGAGATCCCAACCCTAAATTTACATATGGCTTAACAAATAATTTTTCTTATCAGGGATTTACGCTGAATTTATTCCTTCAAGGTTCTTATGGAAATGACATTTACAATATCTCGCGCATGGAAACCGAAGGAATGTATGATGCCAAAAATCAATCTGTTGCAGTGCTCGATAGGTGGGAGCGCCCGGGAATGGTCACCTATATGCCAAGAGCAGTAGCTACAAAAGAAAATTTACTGACATCTACCCGCTTCGTGGAAGATGGTAGTTATTTACGGTTAAAAACACTCACTCTGTCTTACAATTTGGCAAGTAAGTGGTTGAGAAAAATGAACATAACTCGTTTGCAACCCTATTTTACTACAACGAATCTATTGACTTTGACTAAATATAAAGGATTTGATCCGGAAGTTAGTCAATATGGGGGAAGTGCCACTGTTCAAGGTATTGATTATGGCACCTATCCTCAATCGAAGAGTTATGTAATTGGCTTTAATGTTGAATTTTAACAATTACAAAAATGAAAAAAATAATAAAACTGGGCTATTTAATAGCTATTTCCCTTTTGTTAAGTGCTTGTTCACTCAATCTTGATCCTGTTTCAGATTTTAGTGAACTCAATGTGGGTGGAAGCGACAGCTCTGGTGGAACTGTAAAGTTCAAGACCAAAGCTGAAATGAAAACCCAATACGATAATATGTATAATCAATTATCGACAAACAAAGTTGAATCATGGATACTGGATTATTTAATATACTCCGATACCCATGCTGATAATTCCTACCGTGGTGCAACCGATCTTGAATTAACACAGTTAGAGCAACAAAGACAAGACGGCAATAACAAAAATATTAACCGCGATTGGGATAATTATTTTGGAATCGTAGGAGCCGCCAACAGCGTGATATGCAATATTGATTCTGTTCCCGATGTCGCTCTCACCCTGGCCGAACGCAAACAATGGAAATCGGAAGCCCTGGTATTACGATCGATGATTTATTTTGATTTAGTACGTCTGTGGGGGGATGTGCCGTTAATATTGGTGGAACCTCCAGCAATAACGTCGGCCAATATTGAGGAAGTATATCCATTGTATTATCCTAAGAAAAATACAACTGCTGAAATTTATGCACAAATTATCAAGGATTTGAATACTGCATTAGAACCAGGTGGGACACCCGCAATTGATAACACAAATAAATTCAAATTTTCAAAAACAGTGGGAAATGCATTGCTGGCAAAAATATATGCTGAGGCGCCTGTTAGAGATTATGCCAAAGTAGTTCAGTATTGCTCTGAAGTCGAAAAAGATGTTTCACTGGTAGCTAATTACGGCGATTTGTTTGATATGAATGCGGCCAATACAGATGTTAAAAACAGAAATACGTCAGAATCTATTTTTGAAATTACCTTTTCCGGAGGTGGAAATTGGGTAACATGGATGTGTGGTATAGATCTCTCAAGCGCTACCAGCAAATACGATTGGGCAAAGTGGTTTACTCCTTCGCGTGATTTGACAGCAGCATTTGATAAAGCTGGTGACACGGAACGAAAAAAACAAACCATCGTCAATGCCGACGTAATCTGGAGTAATCATTATCCTTCAAAGGGTTATCCATTCATGTATAAATATCGCTCTAAATTTCATAGTGTTATCAAAATACGACTGGCAGATATTTTATTGCTGAAAGCTGAAGCTTATGTTGGCCAAGGGAATACTGCTGATGCCACTACATTGGTTAATCGTATTCGTACACGGGCAAAACTTGCCAGTTTGACTGCAGTTACAGCCGATGATGTTTTAAACGAAAGAAGGTTGGAATTAGCATTTGAAGGACAGCGCTGGTTCGATTTAGTTCGAACCGGAAAAGTTTTTACGGTGATGAATACTTTGAACAGCAGGGATGTTGGACGTTTGCCAATGAATGTGTTGACAGAAGAAAAAACCCTGTTGCCAATACCACAACCTCAGATTGACAAAAATCCATCTATGCTTCAAAACACTGGTTATTGATTCATTCAATAATTTTTAATCGACAAAAATTAGGAAGTCATGAAAAATACAATAAAATACATATTACTGATTTGCATATCCTTTGGCTTTTGGGCTTGCAGCAACGAAGATATTGTTGTAAGGTATCCAAGTTCAACCCCAACAATAGAAATAGCAACAGTATCTGAGAGTGTAATCACTTATGGTGATTCAATTCACTTGCATGTGGATGTTTCTGATAAGGTAGCCCCTTTATCCACTTTAGCGGTTAAAGTAGTTGTTAATAACGAAGTGGTAACTTCCGAGCTGATTAGAACAAAAGGAAATCAGGCCAGTATTAAAAGGACTTATGGAATACCCTTTGTTGCCAATCGTCCTGATAACGAACCGGTAAAAATTTATTTAACTTCCACCAACGTAAGTGGAATCGAGAAAGATTTGATTGTAAGTACAACGATTGCAAAACGGCCACCCATTACCGATTTGTATATTGTTCCCGATTTTGGACAAGGAGTATCGGCTAAACTTATTTTAACGGATGCTGCAAATTATATTTATAAAGTTACCGGTTTGGATTTTAGTACTTCCTTTAACTACAAGTTAGCTACAAAGCTGGATAAATTCCAAAGAATTGACTGGACAGGAATGGTATTTGGGTTGGTGGATGTTGCAACAGGAAAAATTGGCTTAATTGATCAGACTGGAAGCTCTATAAATGCTACAGATGGTACATTGGTTGGTATTTCAGAATTCACCTTCGATGCCCTTAAGTTTACAGCTAAAGTAGGTGGAAAATTGCTGGAACCTGCAACTACGCTTGATATTAATCTGGACTTGCCGGCACTGGTGATGTCTGCCAGAAATTTCAGGGGTGGAAATGTCTATTTTGGAGAGAATGTTGAAGTAACCTTTTCAGGTATCACTACTGATCTCGCAAACAGTTTATCACCAGATTATTTCCAGAAAACCGGAACAAACACCGCTAAATTCTTAGGAAAAACAGGACTTTACAAAGCCTATTTTCTGATTGAAGCTAACTATATGTACATTGAGCAACAACCTGAAGCACTCTATCCTGAAGCGCTGTGGATATGTGGAACAGGTTTTGGACGACCTTCTGCTCCTTACTTGACTACTTCAAGCTGGAACTGGAATAGTCCGTTGGATTATATCGCTTGTCGATTGGTTTCACCGGGTATTTATCAGGCAACTATGTACTGCAAAAACACACCAAACACAGGCACAGGCAAATATGGTGGACTTGATTTCAAATTTTTTCACAAACGTGGTTGGTGGGATGGACACGAAGAATGGGCTTCGAAATATACAGTCTCTCCTCCTTTCCTTGGTCCTGCAGAAACAAATGGAAATGTGAATGTATTGAGCGCTGATGTGGTTGAAGGAGTATATCGTATCACACTCAATCAGAACAATATGACTATTAATGCTGTAAAAATTCCTTAAATAAACTTTGTTCGGTGACAGTTTGTCTCCGAACAAAAATTTTAGCAAATCAAATCTATGAGCAAATTAAAGTTTTTAATTGCTGTGACATTTTTCATGAGTATGTTTCTTTCATCTTGTAAAGCAGAAGAGAAAAATACGCCGACTATTCCGCCTGGAAAGAGTGATGTTGAAGTATATGTAACAACAGCAAATAAATCTATGCTTTTTACCAGTATTCCTCTTAGTTTCAGCACAAAGCCAAACATGGCTGTTGAAACCACCATTACGATGAAACCTTCAGAAACATTTCAGGAAATTGATGGATTTGGCGCAGCAATCACTGGATCTACCTGTTACAATTTGCTGAAAATGACACCATCAAACCGTTTAAAGTTACTGAAAGAAACATTCGATCCTGTATCTGGCATGGGTTACAGCTATATTCGTATTTCTATCGGTTGTTCCGATTTCTCTATGGATGAATATACCTGTTGCGATGCTCCCGGTATCGGGAATTTTGCTATTCATGAACTTGACAAGCGCGACCTTTTTCCAATTCTGAAAGAGATTTTGGCGATCAATCCCAAAGTGAAAATACTCGCTTCTCCCTGGACATGTCCTCGCTGGATGAAGGTGAATAATCTGGTCGATTTGCAACCTTACAATTCATGGACAAGTGGACAGCTTAACCCAATTTATTATCAGGATTATGCAACCTATTTTGTCAGATTTATTCAGGAAATGAAGAAGGAAGGTTTTAATATTGATGCCATTACCATTCAAAATGAACCGCTGAATCGTGGTAATTCGGCATCGCTGTATATGTCGTGGCAAGAACAAGCTTCGTTTGTCAGGACGGCCTTGGGACCTAAATTTTCGGATGCGGCTTTAACCACCAAGATCGTTGTATTTGATCATAACTACAACTACGACAATATTTTCGATCAATTAAACTATCCCGTGAAAATTTATGCAGATCCGGAGACAGCCAAATATGTTGATGGTGCAGCTTATCATGCATATGGGGGTGACAAGAGTGAACTGATGAATGTTCATAATGCATACCCCAGCAAAAATCTTTATTTCACCGAGATGTCTATCGGAAGCTGGAATTACTCTTTCGAAGGTGATTTGATGTGGAGTATGCGTGAATTAGGCATTGGCACTCTCAATAATTTCAGTAAATCTGTCATTGTTTGGAATTTTATGCTCGACGAAAAAGGAGCTCCTAATCGTCCGGGTGGTTGTACAACCTGCTATGGCGCAGTAGATGTAAATACAAAAGACTACGCTACTTTAGACCGAAAATCACATTTTTATGTTATTGGTCATCTTTCGAAAGTAATTTCACCAGGCGCTACCCGAATCGGTACCAGCGGATTTCAAGCAAGTGGATTATACTATACTGCTGTTAAAAACATTGATGGTACTTATGGTGTAGTACTTCAAAACGATACCGATAAATCAATAAAAATAACATTAGCGGATGATAACCATTCGTTTATTTATACCGTGCCTTCAAAGAGTATTGCTTCCTGCAAATGGAAAAAATAGTACAAATAATTGAATTATTGGTGTTTAAAATAACCAATTTGTTTTTTTATGAGTGAATTTCAAATAAGTTTAAACAATTAAAAACTATTATTATGAAAAGAATCTTTACTTTTATGATTGCTCTTTTGAGCATGTTTGCCGTTATGCAATCAGCTTTGGCACTGACATACAGCGTCACTGTTCCTGCCGGAACCAACGCGTGTTTTATTGCTGGTAATATGAATGGCTGGAGTCAAAAACCTATGACAAAAGTAGATGCTACGCATTATACTATTGACTATCCCAATTCAGTAGCCACTGATGAATACAAGTATTGCAGTGGCCCGGACTGGAAATATGAAGAATGCGATGCAGCCGGAGTTAAGTTAGCTGCAAACCGCAAATATGCAGCTGCTGATGTTGTTGCAAATTGGTTGGTAGTGTATGATACTGCCAATGAAAAAGATGTCACAATTGAAGTTTTGACTCCAGCGACAACAATTGAATGTTACATCGTTGGTAATTTTAATGGTTGGGCTAGTCCTGCAGCTGCCTTTAAAATGACTAAAGGTGCAACTACCGTTGATGGAATCGTTTGGACTAAAACCATCCACACATTGGATGTTACTACATTGGAATTCAAGTTCGCTGCTGGTCCTGCATGGGATTATCAACAAAAAACCCCATCTGCGAATTTTAAATACGCTACAGACGGTGGAATTGTTGTTGTAACTGAATTCAAAGCAATTTTCGATCCTGCAAAAACAGGCGATATCCACATTACGGCTACCGTTCCTGCCGGCACAACAGTCTGCTGGATTCAAGGAAGTTACTTAGGATGGGATATGACAAAAGCTGTTAGAGGAACGAAAAATGCAGATGGTACTTTTTCGTTTACTGTTCCTATGGCAATGTCTATTGAATATAGATTGTACAACTTACCAGATTGGAGTCATCCAGAAGCAGATGATGCAGGTGTAGAACGTGCAAATCGTTTAGCCGCATTTCCGGCTGATGCAAATATTAGCATCACAGTAGTAAAATGGAAAACACCAGTATTGGGAATGATTTATAACGTCACTGTTCCTGCAGGAACCAACGCATGTTTCATTGCCGGCAATATGAATGGCTGGAGTCAAAAACCTATGACAAAAGTAGATGCTACGCATTACACAATTAACTATCCGAATGCAGTGGCCACAGATGAATACAAGTATTGCAGTGGTCCGGACTGGAAATATGAAGAATGCGATGCTGCCGGAGTTAAGTTAGCTGCAAACCGTAAATATGAAGCTGCTGATGTTGTTGCGAATTGGTTGGTAGTGTATGATACTGCCAATGAAAAAGATGTCACGATTGAAGTATTGACTCCGGCGACAACCATTGAATGTTACATTATTGGAAATTTTAATGGTTGGGCTAGTCCTGCAGCTGACTTTAAAATGACTAAAGGTGCAACTACCGTTGATGGAATCGTTTGGACTAAAACCATTCACACCTTGGATATTACCACATTGGAATTCAAGTTCGCTGCTGGTCCTGCGTGGGATTATCAACAAAAAAACCCATCTGCGAATTTCAAGTATGCTACAAGCGGCGGAACTGTTATTGTAACTGAATTCAAAGCAATTTTCGATCCTGCAAAAACAGGCGATATCCATATCACTGCTACTGTTCCTGCCGGCACAACAGACTGCTGGATTCAAGGAAGTTACTTAGGATGGGATATGACAAAAGCTGTTAAAGGAACGAAAAATGAAGATGGTACTTTTTCGTTTACTGTTCCTATGGTAATGTCTATTGAATATAGATTGTACAACTTTCCAGATTGGAGTCATCCGGAAGCAGATGCTGCAGGTGTAGAACGTGCAAATCGTTTAGCTGCATTTCCAGCTGATGCAAATATTAGCATCACAGTAGTGAAATGGAAACTTACAACAGCAATTTCTATCATAAAAACGGCATCTAACTTAATTTACACACGTAATTCAAGTATCGTTGTTGAGGGCGTTACTTCACGGGTGGATGTATTTGATTTAAGCGGTCGTATCCTTCAGTCCAACAAATTGGTTGGTACTTTTACTTCAAAATCGCTTAAAGCTGGTATATACATTGTACGTGTGGATGGAGCTACCAAAAAAGTTGCGGTACAATAGACACTTGAAGCTGACAAAAAAGGCTGTACGACAATCGCACAGCCTTTTTTATCATAAATTACAACTTCAAGTATTCATTATTTTTATTGAATGGAACCTGGCCTCGGATCCCAACTATTTTCCCCACACTCCGGCGGATGTTCTACATCCATGGGAGCGCTCACTATCGGAACTTCGGTTAAAATATGGAAAAGCAAATGAACAGAGAAGAGCAGTTGTATATTCTCAGTTATGAAAGAGAGTATGATATCATCATCATCGGCGGCGGGACAACTGGTCTGGGATGTGCAGTTGATGCAGCCAACAGAGGATTTAAAACACTTCTGCTCGAAAAATCTGATTTTGCTAAAGGAACATCAAGCCGCTCTGCCAAATTGGTACATGATGGTGTCAGCTATTTGGCTCAGGGAAATATCCGTTTGATGAAAGATGGATTACCCGAAAGAAACAGACTTTTACAAAATGCCCCTCATCTATGTCAAAAATTGTCGTTTGTAATGCCCTGCTATAAATGGTGGCATAAATGGTTCTATGGATTTGGCTTATGGGTGTATGAATTTCTTTCAGGAGAATTAAGTTCGGGAAAAACGAAAATGCTTACAAGAAAGCAAACCTTACGTTATTTGCCTGATCTGATTGTCAACAATATTAATGGAGGTGTTTTATACTTCAACGGAGAGTTTGACTACAACAGGTTAGCCGTCAACCTGGCTCAAACGGCTATTGAGCAGGGCGCCACAGTTGTTAATTATTGTGGAGTAACCGGGTTTCTAAAAAAAGGAGCAGCCATTAAAGGTGTAATAGCAAAAGATGAGATTGGCGGAAAAGAAATTGAAATCAAGGCAAAAGTAGTCATTAATGCCACCGGTGTATTTGAAGATGAATTGCTGCAATTGGCCGAAGGTCATTCTGAAAAAACAATTGCCCAGTCACAGGGAATTCATTTGGTGGAAGACAAACATTTGCCAAAGGATTATATGGTAAAAGTTTTGCCTTCAGGCCTGGTGCATGTAACCTGCGGAGAATGGGTCAACTACAGAAGCAAGGCCAAACTTATCATCAACAAAGCCATACAAGCATCTGGATTGGAATTTATGCCCTGCGAAACAAAACACTTAAAAATTCATGGATGGTCAGAGAATCAAAATGACACTCAATTATCGGTTTATGGTACTGATGCATCGGCCATAACACAAATGATGAAAGAAAATGCTTCTTTATCGGAAAAAATCCATGCATCGTATCCTTATACAAAAGCTGAAATCTTATGGATTATTGAGAATGAAATGGTTTTGACAGTTGAAGATATTTTAGCAAGAAGGATACGGTTATTATTTCTGGATGCCAGGGCTGCAATGGAAGCTGCACCATTGACAGTATCATTGCTTGCTCTACATAACGGCAAGGATAAACAATGGGAAAAGGAACAACTGGAAACATTCAATAAACTGGCTCAAGGATATTTACTTAACTTATTAACCAATTCTAATGCAGATGAATCCAAAAGTATTAAAAACTATGCGAATAATTAGTCTGGTTTTGGGCACCATTACCATCAACGGCAATGCGGTAACACGCAATCCGGCCTATTATATTCTTGCTTACGCGTCTAAGTTCGCCAGACCAGGGTCGGTCAGGGATCATCACTTGATTCGAATGTGCCTGACTGAGCGGCTATCAGTGGCTTCATGTGCAAATGTTTATTGCTAACCTGAGCAAGCAAAAGTTGGACTCTAAATGCTGGGAAGGATGATTTCTTGCACATTATTCCTTTTCTTTGTTTCATTCCTGAACTAAATTTAAAAACCCAGTCATGATCATCGTTGTTTCACCGGCCAAGTCGCTTTACGATCACTCGCCTATTCAGTTTGAAAAATACACGGCAGCTGATTTTTTGCCTGAAGCCGAAAAAGTTGTTTCAGTCCTGAAAAAGAAAAAACCGGCACAATTGGCTGAATTGATGGGCATTTCTCCCAAACTTGCTGAATTAAACTTTCAGCGCTTTCAGGAATGGGCATTGCCTTTTACTCATGAAAATTCGTGGCAGGCAGTGTTGATGTTCAACGGAGATGTTTATCAGGGACTGAAAGCTGAAACATTTTCGGCCACCGAATTCGAAACAGCTCAGCAAAAACTTCGGATACTTTCGGGAGCCTACGGACTGCTGAAACCGCTGGACCTGATTCAGCCATATCGTCTGGAAATGGGAACAAATATTTCTGTTGCCAGAAAGAAGAACCTTTATGATTTCTGGAAAACAAAGATCACTGCCAAATTGAATCAGGAATTGTCAGAAGAAAAACCGGCAGTTTTGGTAAACCTGGCCTCCAATGAATATTTCAGCGCGATCGACACAAAAAAGCTAAAAGCCCGGATCATAACACCCGCGTTTAAGGAGAATAAAGACGGAAAATATCAGATGGTTTCGTTTTTTGCCAAAAGAGCCCGCGGATTGATGAGCCGTTTTATCATCCGGAACAACATCTCCGATCCGGAGGAAATGAAAGCCTTTGATATGGAAGGGTATTACTTCAACAACCAGCTTTCGAAGGAGGATAATTGGGTGTTTACGAGGTAGAATGGAGTCTCTGACTGTGGATAGCAAAAATGTCAGTAGTCATTTGTAGTCATTTAATTGTCATTTAATTGTCATTTAGAATTCATTCACAATATCGATGGCAAATACAATTAATGACACGAAGTAAATGACCAACAATGACAATTAATGTCGTCAAACCAATGATATTCAGTTACTAATAGCAGCTTCCCTTTTTCAGATAGTTGCTCACATAATCGTCAATTCCCTCTTCAAGGCTGAAAAATGGTTCGCTGTAGCCGATGCTTTTTAGTTTCTGAATGTTTGCGCAGGTATAGTACTGATATTTGCCCCGTAAATCTTCCGGAGTAACAACAAAACCAATCTTTTCGTCCTGCTGCATCGACTTAAAAACAGCTTTCGTCAGGCTCAGGTAAGTGCGTGCTTCACCTGTACCCACATTGTAAATTCCTGAATTTTTCCGCTGGTGCATGAAATATAGGATCACTTTGGCCACATCTTCTACATAAATAAAATCACGGGCTTGTTCACCATCTTTAAATTCAGGATGATGCGAACGGAAGAGATCCATTCTACCTGTTTCTGAAATTGTATTGTAAGCCTGAAGTATGACAGATGCCATGCGGTCTTTGTGGTATTCATTCGGGCCAAATACATTGAAAAATTTCAATCCCGACCAAAAGGAAGGCTGCTTTTTCTGTTGAAGTGCCCAGCAATCAAAATCATGTTTCGATTGTGCGTATAAGTTAAGTGGTTGCAATTCAGCAATAAGCGAATGATCGTCGTCGAAACCCAGTTGTCCGTCACCATAAGTTGATGCAGAAGAAGCATATACCAAGGGCAAACCATATTGAATGCAGGCGTTCCATATCTTTTGGGAATATTCGAGATTAAGTTGCTGGTATATTTGAGGTTCCTGACCAATGGTGTCGGTTCGAGCTCCCAGATGGATAATAATCTGAACGAATTTTTCGTGAGTGGCTAACCAGTCAAAAAACTGATCACGGTCAACCATTTCTGTGTATGTCTTCGACTGGTAATTGGATATCTTCAGGGGATCGTCGTATTTATCGACCATAACAATGTCTTTAAAACCTTCCCTGTTGAGCTTCCCAACAACATAACTTCCTATAAAACCAGCTGCTCCTGTAACTACAATCATAAGCACATTCCATTAAGGTGGGTCAGTTTCTGCGACATTGTTTTCATATTTACAAACTTCATTTTTGGTATAATATTGTATTTAATACATGAAAAAATTAACTTTTATTTACAATTTCAATCAATTCATTTTAACTTACTGAATGACATGAGGTAAATTTAAGGATATTCACAAAATATTTCATCAAGGCTACATGTAAGACTGAACATGTTACCTTTGTGGTTGCGTGAGCTGTACAGTTTATTTATAGAAAGGATTTTAAAATGGAATTTACACTGAACGGAAAAGACGGAAGCTACCGGAAGGTAGAAAAATATGATCCGGAGACGACTGAAAAACTAAGCGAACATTACAGGAATATCCTCGAACTATTGGGCGAAAACGCAGACCGTGAGGGCTTACAACGCACACCCTTGCGCGTTGCCAAATCCATGCAATTCCTGCTTCAGGGCTACGATCAGGATCCGGAAGAAATTTTGAGATCGGCCATGTTTAAGGAAGATTACCGGCAAATGGTAATCGTAAAGGATATCGAAATTTATTCGATGTGCGAACATCACATGTTACCTTTTATTGGCAAGGCGCATATCGGATACATTCCCAATGGTTACATCACCGGGCTCAGCAAAATTGCCCGTGTGGTTGATGCTTATGCCCGCCGGCTTCAGGTTCAGGAACGATTGACCACTCAAATAAAAGAATGCATTCAGAATACGCTAAATCCGCTGGGAGTTGCAGTTGTTATTGAAGCGCAACATTTATGCATGCAAATGCGCGGCGTTCAGAAACAGAATTCAACCACCACGACTTCCGACTTTACCGGCGCTTTCGAACGGGTTGCTACGAGGGAAGAATTTATCCGGCTGATCAGAAACTAAAATTGCATGAAATTTAATATAGGTATTAACTAAACTTAACACCCTGATTTTTTTTATTCTCAGCATATTTTTACTTTTGACACGAATGAAAGAGACAAAAAATATATTATTCCGGCTTCTATTTCTGATAACAGTACTTTTTTGCCCTGGGCCTGAAGTATATTCTGAATGCGATTCTCCAGCCTATAGTGTAGAACTTTCTGGAAATATGAATTGTACTGACCATTTTGTAAGTTTAGATTCTGATGCTTTTGACGATGACCACATGAGTCAAACTTGTCAAACATTTTGGATAGCCGAACGACTTTATTGCTTGCCTATTCCGAACAATCCGTTTCTTGGACATATATTTTCCTTTTCAAACTGGCAACCGCCGCAAAAGTCCTTCTTCAGGACTTAAAACCTTGAATCATACGGAATAAACGGTTAGCCTTGATATGCATCGGGCTATATTTATTGAATGGCGTTGCTCTTCATACGTGGCAGTACTATACCAATCTTGAAACTCCACAGATCTTACAGTATGATTTTCTATACAAAAACAGTTCTGTTTCAGCCGGAAAATCAACATCGGACACAGCAATGAATTTAAAATCTCTACTATTACAACAAAATGAAATTCGACGACTTTATTAATTATAACCGCAGAAATTCAGACAATTACAAAAATCGCAGCTTTCAGGATGAATACAGGGGCCCAATATACTCTGGAAATACCAATCGCGGGTACGACAGCAATGATAAAATCAGCTTTATTCTTGAAAAAATACGGAATAATAAAAAACTGAAAATATTTTTAATCACTGCTGCCATTATACTGTTGCTAATTATTATAGCACTGATCCTGATTTTGTTGCCACTATTAATAAAACTATTTGATTACATCAACCAAAACGGTGTACAGGGTATTTTAAAATTCATAACCGAATTTTTGGACAAATTATGGAGGGGATCAGCGTCCTAAAGAAATTATTGAACTCTGAATTTGAGATATATATTCAGTTAACAGGAAGTTTCTCACAAATTAATTAGATACTTAAAAAGTTGGATTATGGTTATTGATGGATATGTTTGGGCCGGGTTTATTACCTTTGTAATACTATTACCGGCTGACAATGCAACTCTGGGAACATTAACCGGCGGTTTGGCAGGATATTCAATTGGTCATTTTGTATGGATTGATGCGAGCGGAGAATTTACAGGTCTTGCCAGATTCGTGTTTGAAAATATCCCGGGATTTACCGAGGCTGTTTACCAATCAATTCATATTCAATTCAACAAATGGGGCTTGGGCATTTTATTTTTAGCCCCATTTATTCCGGTTCCTTACAAGATATTTTCGATTTCTTCCGGAGCATTTGATATTAATATTTTTATTTTTTCTCATTCCTGATAAAAAAAATAGGTCCGGAAGTAAAGAAACTGTTTGAGTTTAATAAGAAATATGTTGCCATAGCAATAACTGCATGTATTGCTATGATTGTTATGGCAATTAAAGTATTATAGTTTATTTTGGTTCCAGATTACAACGATTGGTAAAATACCTAATACATTTATATACAGCAATATAAATAGTTAAAAATGAAATATAAAATGAAATATAGTGGGGAAGAAATGGTCCATTGGCACGCGGCAGAATACGGACATGTGCTTGAGATAATTGAAAGTTCTCAAAATGGATTAACATCAGCTGAAGCAAAAAAGCGTCTTTCAAAATTTGGAATGAACCAAATCATCAAGAAAAAAGGCGATGGTGTACTTAAACTACTGTGGAGGCAAATCAATAACCCATTAATATGGGTGCTTTTGGGCTCAAGTACTTTGGCGACTTTGCTGGGCAAAATTACCGACGGATTGGTGGTTCTATCTGTTGTGGTTGTCAATACTATTATTGGCTTTATTCAGGAATACAAAGCAGGAAAAGCGATTGAAGCCTTAAGTGATATGGTGCCGGAAAATGCGACTGTATTGCGCGATGGCAAGTATATTATGATGCCCGTTTCAGAAATTGTGCCGGGCGATATTGTGCAAATGGCAGCCGGCGACCGTGTGCCTGCAGATATGCGGTTAATCCAACAAAAGAACCTGACAGTTGAAGAAGCTGCACTGACCGGAGAATCACTACCTGCGCAGAAGTCAACCAATTTTGTAGAACCAGATGCCGTTCTTGGAGATCGGAAATGTATGGTTTATAGTGGCACTTTAATTACATCGGGAACGGCTATTGCCGTAGTGGTCACAACGGGAATGAACACAGAACTTGGTAAGATATCGGATATGCTAAGTGAAACTACCGATTTGGAAACACCATTAACACAAAAACTTGCCGTCATTGGTAAATATTTAACCATTGGGATTATTGCCATAACCCTTGTTATTATGGTTGTTGGAACCATTCGGGCAACCGGACATGGAATTGCGTTGACGCTGGCATTGAAAGACAGTTTGATTTTTGCCATCGCTTTGGCTGTTGGGGCAATCCCCGAAGGGCTTCCGGCGGTTGTAACCATTGCCCTGGCTATTGGAGTGCAACGCATGGCCAAACGGAAAGCAATCATACGCAAACTTCCTGCAGTAGAAACCTTGGGAAGTACAACTGTTATTTGTTCTGATAAAACAGGAACTCTGACACGAAACGAAATGACTGTTAACGAACTGTGGACAGCACAGGGTCAGGTTCAATTGACAGGTGTAGGATACAACCCTAATGGGGTGTTCATGTTGAACGGATTAAAAATGGACGAGATTCCTAATGAAATTCAAACACTTCTGATAAATGCGGTATTGTGCAGCGATGCCACCATTAAAACTGAAGGAGCTAACTTCAGCATTACGGGTGATCCAACAGAGGTTGCCTTAATTGTGGCTGCTGCAAAAGCCAAATTCGATACCGACAATTTACATCTGTTGTATCCTAGAAAAGACGTGATTCCTTTCGATTCTGAGATGCAATACATGGCTGCACTGGTCGGCAATACAAACCCGCTTATCATTATTAAGGGAGCACCCGAAGTGATTATAAAGCGGTGCTCGATACACCTTGGTGGATTTCCACTTGAAACTTCACAAATTCAGATGCAGATTGAGCATTTGGGAGGCAAGGGAATGCGCGTATTGGCTGTTGCTCAAAAAGAGTGGGCGGGTGGCGATGAGTTGGAATTAACCGAAGAACAAACGCAAACCGGTTTTCAATTTGTAGGCTTAATTGGCATGATTGATCCACCGCGCACAGAAGCGATTGAAGCCATCAAAAGATGCCATGAAGCAGGAATTGTGGTTAAAATGATCACAGGTGACCACAAAGCAACAGCCCGTGCCATTGGAATAGACATAGGTTTATCGGACAAAGGCGATGTGGTTACGGGAGTTGAATTGGCAACAATGGACGATGAAACATTGGCCATAACAGTAAACAGCACCAATATTTTTGCACGGGTTGCTCCGGAGCATAAACTCAGGTTGGTTAAAGCATTACAGAAAAATAATCAGATTGTGGCCATGACCGGCGATGGTGTGAATGACGCCCCTTCGCTCAAACAATCAAATATTGGCGTGGCAATGGGCATTACTGGTACATCTGTTTCAAAAGAGTCGGCTGACATTGTGCTTGCCGACGATAACTTTTCAAGCATTAGCGCTGCAGTAGAAGAAGGTAGAAGAGTGTATGACAACTTACTGAAATCGTTGGCATTCTTACTCCCAACAAACTTAGGATTAGCATTTATTCTTATTTACGGGATCATGTTTTTCCCTTTTAACCCGATCACAAAAGAGTTGCTGTTACCAATGCTTCCAACGCAATTGTTGTGGATCAACCTGGTAGCTGCAATTGCTCTGGCCATACCGTTGGCCTTCGAAGTTAAAGAGCCCAATGTGATGAACAGGCCACCAAGAAAACCTGAAGAACCTCTATTCAGCTGGTTTATAATATTTCGGGTTTTCTTTGTCTCGGTTTTAATGACAATTGGCACAATTTTATTATTTAACTGGGAGTATAACAGTGCTTTATCAAATGGTGTTTCATCAATTGAAGCACTACCAAAAGCCCAAACAATTGCTGTAACCTTTGTCATCATGTTTCAAATATTTTACATGATCAACTGCCGTTCACTCAAAGATTCTGTATTTAAAATCGGGTTCTTCAGCAATCATATTGTTTTTATTGGAATAGCTTCAATTTTGGCATTACAAGCACTATTTATTTATACACCTTTTTTCCAGCAAGTTTTTGGTACAACAGCACTCGGATCAAAAGATATTTTATTGGCGGTTGGTGCTGGTTTCTTAATTTTCCCAATCATTTGGATAGAGAAGCTAATTCATTCATTTATAGACAATAAATAATACGAAAGGAACATGAATTATTAATTACAAACATTAAAAAGTAGAATATGGACTGTCCTATTTGCCGTGTAGCCCTTGTCATTTCAGAAAAACAGGGCATCGAAATTGATTATTGTCCCAAATGCCGCGGAATTTGGCTCGATCGCGGAGAAATCGACAAGATTATTGAACGATCAACTCCTGAAGGCCAAAATCGGTTTTATGGCTCAAATCAACCATTCAACAATCACAACAACGACTATGATGATCATCGTCACAGCCAAGGTGGGTATTACAAACCGCACAAACAAAAGAGCTGGTTATCAGACCTGTTCGATTAATTAATTAGTTAGTAAATTTTGAGGCTGTCTGAAAAGGCAGCCTCTTATTTTAAATATAATCTACCTCAAAAACTGCAAACAAACAGGTGATTCATTTCGAACTTTTATGCCTGTATAATTAAGTTTTCCTGTAATTTCATCGACTTTAAAAACGGTGATATCGTTGCTTCGCTGGTTGGCAACAATTAAAAAACTACCGGTTGGATCAAGGGTAAAGTTACGCGGCCAGTTTCCCTCAACTGAAATGGTTTGAATCATTTCAAGTCTTCCATTCATCTGGTCGCGTTTGAAAACGGCAATGCTGTTGTGTCCGCGGTTCGAACCGTAAACAAAACGACCATCAGCCGACAGATGAATATCAGCACACCAGCTTTCTCCTGAAAAATCTTTCGGCAGGGTTTTAATTGTCTGAACTTCTTTCCATACTCCACCATATTTCATCAGAACTGTAATTGTGGAGTTTAACTCGTTGATGACATATATAAACTGACCGTCAGGAGAAAAATCGAAATGACGCGGGCCGGAACCCGGCGCCAGTTTCACAAATGGTTGGGCATTGGGCGAAAGAGGTTTGTTGCCTGATCCAACCTGATAAATTTTCAACTGGTCGATACCCAAATCGGCTGCGTACAAAAGTTTTCCTGAAGGATCAAACCGGGCAGAATGGGCATGTGGTTCGGTTTGGCGACCCGGAAACGGCCCGCTTCCGGAATGTTGAACTGTTTGTACAATTTCCGACAAACTTCCATCAGGAAGCACATTGAAGTAGGAAAGATTTCCGCCGGAATAATTCGAGGTAACTACTTTTTTCCCATCAGGTGAAATAGTTACGTGACATGGATTTGCACCAAAGGTATGCACACGGTTGAGCAAACTTAAATGGCCGGTTTTTTCAATCCTGAAAGCAGAAACGCCTCCGCTGTGTTTCTCATCGAGATTATCGACCTCGCCCACCGAGTACAAATACTTTTTATCGGGCGAGATAGTAAGAAATGAAGGATTATTACTGACAACCGGTATTTTCAGATCAACAAGTTTTCCTGTACGGTCATCGAACGAATACACAAAAATACCATCGGCCTGGCCTTTGGTGTAGGTTCCAACATACATGATGTGCCTTTTTGCCTGGGCAGGCATCCCAAAAATGGAAATGCCGAATACAAACAGCAGAATTAGTTTCATAGTATAATTTTTTTTGTGCTCCTGATTAACAAATTTGAAATTGCATTGTTTTACTTTAAACGAATTCAAATTTATAAAATTATAGCTATGAAATTACGAAACATTTTTCTCTTCATGATGGTATTAATTGGATTATCAGTTAACTCCCAAACCCTCACCAAAATCTGGACGACTTCCGGAGGTCTCAAAACTCCTGAATCTGCTTTGTTTGATGAAAAAACAAACAATGTTTATGTGACCAATATTGATGGCGATGCATCGACAAAAGATGGGAATGGCTTTATTTCAATACTTGATTTAGACGGAAAAATAAAAAATTTAAAATGGGTTACCGGCTTGAATGCCCCAAAAGGTCAGGCTATTCACAAAGGAAACCTTTATGTTTCCGACATTGATGAACTGGTGGTCATAAGTATTAAAGACGCCAAAATAACCAGCAAAATCAAGCTTGAAAACGCAAAGTTCCTGAACGATGTTACAGCTTCAGAAGACGGAACTGTATTTGTCACCGACATGCGCGACAATAAAATTTATGTACTTGAAAATGGAAAATTAGTCCTTTGGCTCGAAGACAAGCTAATCACCAATCCTAATGGTTTATGGGCAGAAAAAGGGAAACTCTACATCGGGACCGGACAGATCATTGAAGCTGACATTAAAACAAAAGCGCTGAAAGTTTTGGTTGACAATTGTGGAGGTATCGACGGAATAGAAAAGATGGAGAACGGGGAATTTATTTATTCAAACTGGCCCGGTCGCATTTTTGTAACCAAAGGAACTGAGTCAATTAAATTATTGGATACTGTTGACAAAAAAAATACTGCCGACATTGATTATGTGCCCGGTAAAAAATTGGTATTGGTTCCAACTTTTTTAGGAAACAGCGTTGAAGCATATAAACTTAACCCATAAAAACCAATATGGACAAACCTTTAATTGCCGCAAAAATGCCTGCACAAGTAACGCTTGAACCCGGCCAGTTTTTCTGGTGTGCCTGTGGAAGAAGTTCCAATCAGCCATTTTGCGATGGATCGCACCTTGGAACAAAATTTACACCGGTACTATTTAAAATTGCACAAAAGCAGGAGGTATGGCTTTGCCAGTGCAAGAACACAAAAAATCCACCGTTTTGCGACGGAACGCATAAAGCGCTTTAAACAGTCATCACGCATACACCATTACTGAGAAAAGGATCCGATCACTAGAAGATCGGATCTTTTGTTTTTTTGTACAGAAATGTTTCAAAATCCAACTCTTTTTTGACTTGTAATATCTAACTTTGTTGAAAACGAATACAATGGAAACTCAACCTGATCTATCTTCTTTTCTTGTTTTGGGAAGCATTTTCGTACTTCTTCTATGTTTGACTGCAATCATTTATTTGATCTTCAAGCTAAATAATTCGGCAAAAGAAAATCAAGTTCTGGAATTTAAATATCAGGAAATGGAAAGCAAATACAACCAAATAGAACTCGAAAATCTGGATTCCAGGCTAAATCCACACCTTTTCAAGAACATACTTAACTCCGTACAGTCACATGCCTACCAAACCTATTTTGCGCTGGATAAATTATCCAATGTGCTGGATTATATACTTTACGACAGCCGCAGTAAATTCGTCACTCCAAAGCAGGAAGTTGAATTTGCCCTCAATTTGATTGAAATCAATAAAATTAAACTCAGCCCGCTATTCGATTTAAAAGTGAAATTAAAGATCAATGAAAATGAGCCGCTGTATCACCAACGTTTGCTGGCGCCTTTTATTTCTACTGATTTAATTGAAAATGCCTTCAAACATGCCGATCTGCAAAGCGGAGGTGCTTTTATTTCTGTCATCTTCGAATTTAACGATAGCAATTTTAAACTTACCGTTGCCAACAAAGTATCAGCTAAATCGCCCATCAGGAAAGAAAAAAGTGGTTTTGGAATCGAAACGCTCGAACAACGCCTGAAGATCATTTACAACGATCATTTCAAGTTCGACCATTTTATTGAAGACAACGTATATATCGCTCACTTAAAAATTGAACTGCTTGAATACAAAGCTAAAATGCTTGCTGCTAGACGATGAATTGCCGGGGCTTTCGTACCTGAAATTGCTTTGTGAACAGATACCCGAACTGGAAGTGATTAGGGCTTTTAACGATCCGGATATATTTTTGAGAGAATTCCCCGGGCTGGAATTTGATCTGTGCATACTTGACATTGAAATGCCTGGAATCAGTGGCATACAGATAGCTGAAATACTCAAAGATAAACCGATAATTTTCACCACTGCCTACAAAGACTATGCGACCAACGCTTTCGATCTGGATGCCATCGACTATGTAATAAAACCGGTAAAACCCGAACGACTTCAGCAAGCGGTAAACAAAGCCATAAACCGGATAAGTTCCGATAGCAAAATAAGGAAACACATCCGTTTAAATACCGACAAAGGAAATGTCATGTTATTTTTCGACCAGTTGGTTTACATACACACCTCCGAAATCGACAGCCGCGACAAAACTGCCCTGCTGGAAAATGGCGCATTCCTTCAATTGAAGAACATTACATTTGAGAAACTCATTTCGGTTTTGCCACCCGACCAGTTTTGCCGTATCAACAAAAAAGAGCTCATTTCACTGGGAAAAGTACTCTATTTTTCAAACAATCAGATTACCACCAACATTTTTTTCCAGTCAGAAAAGCCTTTGGTACTTACCCTGGGCGAAACTTACCGCGACGAATTCATAATTAAAACAAGCAGGTAGGTTTATTACAAGATTTGACCTTCTTATTACATTTCCGGTCTCCGCTTCACATAAAGCCAAGGTTCTTCAGGATTTTAAACTCATATTTGAATTGAAATACGATATCAATGGGTAATCATTTTATTGTTTGATGATGGTCGCTGCACGAATTGTGTCGAAGAAGAAAAATTCTTCGGGCAAATCATGCGAAACAAAACAAAAAAGTATAAATTACTAAAATCTATTGGAAGTTTGGCCTTAATCAACCTGATAACAACCGGATATAATTAAAACAATTTGCACCCAACATGAAGAAATTTAGAAACGTCTTTTTCTACATCTGCGTAATTGGCAGTTTTTCGTGGCTTATCCATTGGATTGCACAAAAAGGAAAAGCGCTGGAATTTGGAAGGCACGTACACATGCCCGAAGTAGGTGAAAGTCAGTGGCTGGAGTTTGTAAACTCTTTTTTACATAACCTGACACACCCGTTGGCCATACTCCTGGCTCAAATAATAACTATAATAATTACCGCCCGCATACTTGGATGGGCATGTAAAAAAATAGGCCAACCCACCGTAATAGGTGAGATTATTGCAGGCATTGTGCTGGGGCCCTCGCTCCTTGGCATGTATTTCCCCGAATTTTTCAACACATTATTTCCTGACCACTCAATGGGCAACCTCCAGTTTTTAAGCCAGATTGGGCTAATACTGTTTATGTTTATGGTTGGGATGGAACTCGATTTGAAGACACTAAAAAACAAAGCTCATGACGCAGTCGTCATCAGTCATGCAAGCATTATTTTCCCATTTGCGCTTGGCATGGGTTTGGCGTATTTTATCTATCAAACTTTTGCCCCTTCAGGCGTACAATTTCTATCGTTTGGCTTATTCCTCGGCATTGCAATGAGCATAACAGCTTTCCCTGTACTGGCTCGCATCGTGCATGAAAGAGGAATTCATAAAACACGGTTGGGAGCCATTGTTATTACCTGTGCCGCAGCCGACGACATCAGCGCCTGGTGTTTGCTTGCCGCAGTAATCGCCATATCAAAAGCAGGTTCGTTTGTGAGTTCACTGTACACCATTGCCATTGCTATTGGCTATGTTTTCCTGATGCTCAAATTGGTCAAACCATTTTTGAAACGGGTTGGCGATTTATATCCCTCGCGCGAAACGATGAGCAAGCAAATTGTCGCTATCTTCTTCCTGACACTGATCGTTTCATCTTACACAACCGAAGTTATCGGCATCCATGCGTTGTTTGGCGCATTTATGGCTGGCGTCATAATGCCCGAAAGCACCAAGTTCAGAAATATATTTATTGAAAAGGTTGAAGATGTAGCTCTTGTGCTCCTACTCCCATTGTTTTTTGTCTTCACGGGGCTGCGCACTGAAATTGGATTGCTCAACGACCCTTATCTCTGGAAAATAACCGGACTGATCATCCTGGTCGCAATAACCGGTAAATTCATCGGAAGCGCTCTTGCAGCCAAATTTGTGGGGCAAAACTGGCGCGACAGCCTTACCATCGGTGCGCTGATGAATACCCGGGGACTGATGGAACTGGTGGTACTTAACATTGGGTATGACCTTGGTATCCTCTCTCCTGAAATTTTTTCGATGATGGTCATTATGGCTTTGGTCACTACGTTCATGACAGCTCCGGCTCTGGACTTAATTAATCGAATATTCAGGAAAAAGCCACACGCGATCTCCGAACAGGTGAACCAACTCATAAAATATAAGATTATTTTATCTTTTGGTAATCCTGAAATGGGTAAATCTTTGCTACATCTGGCCAATCGTTTAGTAAAAAAGCAAACTGAAAATGCTACGGTTACTGCGCTGCACTTATGCCCGAACAGCGTGCTGCACCATTATAACCTGGAAGAATATGAAAACGAGAGTTTTTCGCCTGTCATTCAGGAATCAAAAATACTGAACCAGAAAATTACGACCCTTTTTAAAGCCACCGATGACATTGACGCTGACATTGCAGAAATAACCAACAAAGGTGATTTTGACCTTCTGTTAATTGGTATCGGGCATTCGATTTTTGAGGGAACTCTTTTGGGCAGAATACTGGGATATACCACCAGCATCATTAACCCTGACCGCCTTATCCATAAAGTTTCAGGAAAAGAAAAACTGTTTAGCAACTCTCCCTTCGACGACCGCACACAAAACATACTTTCAGGCAGCAAAGTCCCGGTCGGAATTTTGATAGACAAAAATTCCAGAGACTGGGACCAAATTATTGCTCCTATATATTCCGGGAACGATGGTTTTCTGATTAAATACCTCCAACGTTTAATTAAAAATTCAGAAGCACAAATTACAGTGGCCGATCCGAAAGGGCTAACCAAAAACCTCTCTGAAATAAAAGAAGCCATCAGGGCAATTGAACATCAAGCGCCCAACCATATTACCCTTGATCAGGTAAACGTGATTGATGAAACATTTATCCAAAAATTTCAGTTAATGATTGTATCTGCCGATGGGTGGAAAATGCTCGTTGAATCACGCAGCAGTTGGCTCAGCGTGGCATCATCAATACTGATACTGCGGGAATAACAAACCTAGTTAATGTTAACAAACAAAATCCAATGCCATGATCTCTATCATCATACCTACATTGAACGAAGAAGCTCATATCGCGGCGGTAGTAAACTTTGCCAAAAGTCAGCCAAATGTGAGCGAAGTAATTGTTGTTGATGACAAATCAATCGACCAAACTGTCCCTATCGCACGTGAAAACGGTGCAAAAGTGATCACCAGCACAAAACTTGGGAAAGGCACTTCGATGAAAGACGGGTTACTTTATGCCGCCAACGAAATTGTTGTCTTTCTTGATGGAGACATTGATCCGTATCCTCCCAATACCATAAAATCACTTTCTGATCCGATCATCTGCGGAGAAGCCGATTTTGTAAAATCATCATTCAGCCGAAATGCCGGCAGGGTTACCGAATTGGTTGCAAAACCGCTCCTGAGTATTTTCTACCCTGAACTACTGCGATACAGCCAACCGCTAAGCGGAATGATTGCCGGAAAAAAATCACTTTTGAAACGACTGGATTTCCGGGATGACTATGGCGTTGACGTTGGCATCCTGATAGATATGCACTTGATGAAAGTACGGATTGTGGATGTTGAAATCGGCTACATCGAAAACAATAGCAAACCGTGGCAAGAGCTCGGCAAAATGAGCAAAGAGGTATCTCAAGCCATTATTTCGAGGGGAACTTCAACTAAAAAACCGTCATACCTTTTAGACGACCCTGGTACGAGTAAAAATATCCCGTCGCAAATAGAATACGCATTAAAAAACCACCTCCTGAAGTATAACAAACTGGTAATCTTCGACATGGACAATACGCTTCTTCGGGGAAGGTTTATTGATGCCTGCGCAAATTCATTTGGATTCATGGATAAACTGACGGACATCCGCTCATCGGAAACAAACGGGATTTGCATGACCAAACAGGTAGCCAAACTTCTGAAAGGAAAATCGTTGGCAGATCTGATTTCAGTTGCGGATAACATACCCATCGTAGAGAACACGCAGCAGGTCGTTACGGAGCTTAAAAAACGGGGCTATGTTGTTGGGATTATTTCCGACAGTTACGATTGTATCACCGAACACATAAAAACCAAATTGGAGATGGATTTCTCGCTCTCAAATGAACTGGAATTCTCTAAAAGTGTTTGTACCGGTGAAGTGAAAATTCCATCGTTTTTCTTTAGCAGTCGCGACAGTATATGCAAACACCCGTTGTGCAAGACAAATGCAATGACGGACATTTTAAACAAATACAAAATAAAAAAGGAGAACTGCATCGCCATCGGCGACAGTTTGAATGATCTTTGCATGATTAATGAGGCCGGAATTGGCGTCGCTTTTTGTCCCGAAGATGAATTACTGAAACATCAGGCTGACGTTATAATTTCTACGCCAAATTTCACCGAATTATTAACCCACGCGTCAAAAATCGACTCAAAAAATCAGGCTGCAACTAAAGTAAAAAAGTTGGTTTCGGGCCTTTCCCAACAAGGATATGGTTTCCTCCAAATGCTCTCAAATGCTATTCGCCAGAAACCAAAAGAAAAAATACGTGCCAATTAGAAATAAGCAGAATCGTATCACGCTGAAATGAAACATACTATGATAATACAACTGACCAACCAGAAAGCCGCCGGGCTTTTGCGCGAATTGGAGGAACTGCATCTGATTAAGGTTTTAAAGGAAAACTTTGAACCTGACAAAACCAAATTGTCCGATAAATACAAAGGCTCTATCAGCAAGGAAGATGGGCAACAATTAAACGACCATATCAAACAAATACGCAGCGAATGGAACGGTATTTAATCGATATTGCCGCAACTGCACTGGCCCATGGTTACACACTTGTTTCTAACAACGATAAGGACTTTAAAGGAATAAAAGGACTTAAATACGTCAACCCTCACAGTATTTAAAATATTTCCTTCTTCAGCAACTGATATTCATGTTCGAAATTGGGAGTAAAAATGCCTTTGCCAATGTTTGAATCAATTTGTTTGATCGTCCAGAACCTCCCTTCCACCACTTCTTCGGAGTGTAAATGAATCGATTTAAAATCGTGGGTGGTAAATACATAAACCAGTTCCGATTCCAGCTCGCTTTCCCAACGGTAAGTTTTTACAAGTTTGGCAGAGAACTGTTTTAATCCGATTTCTTCGAAAGCTTCGCGTTTCAGTGCTGTTTCAAGCGTTTCGCCAACCGAGATATGTCCGCCAACAGCAGTGTCCCATTTGCCGGGCTGAACCAGTTTGCTCAGCGGTCGTTTCTGCAAATAAACATGTTTTTGGTTGTTAAAAACGTGTAGATGAACGACAGGATGCAGCAGTTTTTCGCCCCGGTGACAAGCCGAACGGGGCGCTTTGCCGATGATTCCCCCTTGTTCGTTCACCAGTGGAAGCCATTCTTCCTCTTCAGGAATTACCATTTGTTTGCGTAATTTCAGTTTCTGTTTGACGAATTCGTATCCGAAAACCACTGCAAACAAGATATAAAACAAACCTCCGCTGATAAATGCCCAGGCTTCGTTGGAAAGATAAAATGCAGCATAAAATACGAGTGCGGTATGAAACAGAAAAACAAAAAACATCAGTTGCATGGTTTTTCGGAACTGTGCAACCTGCTGTTCGTTCATTTCCATGTCTTTCATGTATCGCTTCGTCATCAGCCCGATGATATTTAATTTTGAGAAGGCGGATACACCAAGCACTGCGCAAAGAATCAATTCAATAAGACCCGGTTTCAGTTTAAAAAAGAGGTCGTTGTCGAGCAAAATAGATACTGAACCGAGCGCCATAAGCAAACCGGTATCAACCAATACAAAACGGTCGAAGCGTTTTTCTTTGGCCCAGATCCATACCATTTCGGCAACCCCGATAACAAGGGCTGCAACCAAACCGGCACGGGTTCCCCAAATCCCGTCAACGGCGATAAAAACGAAGAGTGGGATAAATCCCGGCAGAAGTTTTTTAATTAATTCAGATTTGCTCATATTAAAAAATCCCGCGAAAAGCCAGTAGTTGGTTAACGCGGGAAATATTTATTGAATGAATAATCGTTATTGTTGTTGCGCAGGCGAATATCCTTTATAAACGAAAACAGTTACCAGCAAAGTCGAAAAGCGTGGAATACCAATGGTTGAAGAATTATCAACGGCTTTAAATGCCAGTTCCGAAGGAATAACCATAAAAGCCTTGTCGCCAACATGCATTTTCTTTAATCCACGGTGTAAACCTGCAATTTGCTGTATATACTCCTGGTTCACTACTTCGTTGTTTACATCAACATAAAAAATTCGTGGTTCGTAATGGTGGCCCAAGCCATCATCAGTTGTAAAATAATATCCAACAGGGATCTCTTTTCCATCAATGAATGTGATGGTAAACTCCAGCAAAAGTTTAAAACCTGACCGAACCAGTGTAGTGTCACTACTGCGTTCTAAAACTTTAAAATAAATTCCTGTGGCATCATCTTTTGCACCAGCCAAATTATTATTCTTTACATACTCATCAAGTGCAACAATCTCGTTTTCACGCATTGCGTCCAAAGGATCCGGTTTACACGAGGTGAAAATTCCGGAGAGCAGAACAACCAATCCGAGAATGTACAATATTTGCTTCATAAACTTTATTTTTTTTGCGAAAGTACGAATTTTAATGAGCTTCTACTTTATATCAACTACTTCGATAACAAAAATTAACGGTGTGTATGGCGGAATAGAACCACTGCCCGCAGAACCGTATCCTTTGGCTGAAGGAATAAGAAAAGCAGCACGGCCTCCTTTTTTTAGAACTTCGATACCTTCTTCCCATCCCTTTATCAGATTATCAACTTTATGACCATAAGTCATCGTTCCGACTCCATGGTATGCTGAAGCATCGAAAATAGTTCCATTCATAAAAAACCCAATGTATTTTACAGTAACTGAATTACCCGTTTTTACATTATCTCCGACACCAACTTTCTCTACAATAAATCTTAATCCAGTTGAGGTTGTATCAATTACGGCGTTATTCACTGTCATCGAGTCCAACCATATTTTAATCAATGCCGCCTCCCCTTCTTTGGTAAATTTCACTTCATTATTATAAATATTTTTTACTGTATAATTCTCGATTGATGTTTGAAGATATGCATAAGGATCTTCTTCCTCTTCTTTTTCTTTATTACATGCTGCCAATATCCCGACAAACAAGATGAGTACACCAATTTTTAAAATATTCGTTAACTTCTTCATTGCAAATTATTTTACTGATTGTTTAATTTTATCTTCAAATTCGGGCAATATGCTTTCAAATTTCAATAGTGTTTCCTGCATAGATGCATACAACTCCCCTCCGGATGCGTTGCGGTGGCCGCCTCCGTTAAAATATTTTTCACAAACCTCATTCACAGCGAATTCGCCCTTCGATCGAAACGACACTTTTATGTATTTTTCTTTTTCAGTAAAGAGCGCGCTAAAAACTACACCTTTTATTGAAAGCGGCATATTTACAAAACCCTCGTTGTCGCCTGTTTTGAAGTTGAAAGCTTTTTGGTCTTCAAGAGTGATGTACATGGCAGCTGCATGATATTCCGGATAAACAGTCATCCGGTTGCTCAGGCAAAAACCCATTAGCTTCATTCGTTCGGCTGAAAAATTGTCATAAACTTTCGAATGAATATTCTGCTGATCTATTCCCATCCGGGTAAGCTGGGCAACAACTTCAAAGGTGTTCGGATTCGAAACGCTATAATCGAAAGAGCCTGTATCAGTCATGATACCGGTAAAAAATGAAGTGGCGGCATTCTTGTCGATGTATGGTGCAAATTCGGTGGATTGAAGTATTGAGAATATTAATTCGGAAGTTGAACTGTAACTGATATCCGAAATGACCAGATCGGTAAAAGTTCCGGGATAAGGATGATGATCGACCAAAACTTTTTTCCCCGGATAACTTTCTACAAGCGCTTTCATATCGCCCAATCTCGAAAGCTGGTTGAAATCCATACAAATCAACAAATCAGATTCTTCCAAAGCCCTTGCCGACTGTTTCGGATGATGGCTGTAAATGATGACCTCTTCGTGACCGTCCATCCAGTGGTAAAATTCGGGATATTTGGTTGGGCTTATGACTTTCACCTTTAAGCCGGCATTTTTCAATATACGCCACAATCCAAGAACGGAACCCATCGCATCGCCATCGGCATGCATGTGAGGAACCAAAACAATGGATTTAGAACTTGACTTGATCAACCCCTCAAATTGCTTAATTAACTTTATATCAACTCTTTCCAATTATTCAATTTAAAAATAAAGGACAAAGATAAAAATAATGCCGATGGTGACGGTTCATTAAAACTATATTTCACTAACTTGGGTTCACAAAACAAACATACAAAATGCAATCAATATGTCAGGTAACCAGACTTTTACAATGATTAAACCGGAAACTGTGAGCAAAAACAATATTGGTCCGGTTTTGAAGATGATCAATGAAGCGGGATTCAGGATAAAAGCGATGAAATTCACGCACTTAAACAAGAAACAGGCTGGTGAATTTTATGCCGTCCATGCTGACAAATCATTTTTTGAAGATTTAACATCTTTTATGAGTTCCGGCCCTATCGTAGCAGCCATTCTTGAAAAAGAAAACGCGGTAGCCGATTTCAGGGAACTGATCGGATCAACTGATCCGGTAAAAGCTGCCGAAGGCACTATCCGGAAATTGTTTGCTGAATCAATGTCACGCAATGCGGTTCATGGTTCCGACAGCGACGAAAATGCCATCATAGAAAGTGACTTTTTCTTTTCGAAAACTGAGCGCTATTGAATTTTTTCACTAAACCTTCCCGATCATAAAAATTGCCGGCCGTTTCTGAATATCCGGAATGTTGGTTTTCCAGAATGATATGGGTTTGGAAAGTATAAATTCGGTGTCGAGTGTGATGTCGGCAGCAATGCAAAGCATGGTTTGCGGTTCGCAGTTTCTAATTAGTTCGTCGAACAATTGTGCATTCCGGTATGGTGTTTCGATGAAAATCTGAGTCTGCCCTTCGGTTTGCATCCGTTTTTCCAATAGTTTAATTTGATTCGATTTCTCCGGATTTTTAATTGGAAGATAACCGTTAAAAGCAAAATTCTGGCCGCTCATTCCTGAAGCCATCAATGCCAGCAAAATCGACGATGGCCCGACAAGCGGTACCACCTGAATGTTTCGGGTATGTGCAATCCGAACCACTTCGGCACCCGGATCGGCAATTCCCGGACAACCAGCTTCCGAAATAATACCAATATCGAGTCCCTGCCGGTTGGATTCCAAAAACCGGCTGATTTCTTTCTTGTCGGTGTGCTGGTTGAGTTCGAAAAAAGTGAGGTCATCGATCACAATGGCCGGATTCATTTTTTTCAGGAAACGGCGGGCAGTGCGAATATTTTCGACAATGAATACCGGAATGGCCGAGATCAACTGTTTAAGATCGGGTGGCAAAACCCGTTCGATGCTGGTATCGCCCAAAGTGGTCGGAATCATGTAAAGTTTGGCCATGTTTAAATTTTTCTCAAAAATAGATAAAAACCCTCGGTAGCGACATTGCAATCCTTATTTTTGCATAAATCAATTTTTCAGATAAGTGAAACTTACTTTTTTAGGAACAGGTACCTCGCAGGGAGTTCCGGTGGTTGCGTGTCAATGCCCGGTGTGTTTGTCGAATAATCCAAAAGATCAGCGGTTGCGCGCTTCGGTGATGATTGAAACCGAAACTCAATGTCTGGTAATTGATGCCGGTCCCGATTTCCGGCAACAGATGCTGACACACAAGGTTCGACACTTAAACGGGATCCTGCTAACCCACGAACATACCGATCATATATTTGGCCTCGACGATATCCGTGCTTTCAACTGGGCACAAAAACAACCTACCGATATTTATGCTGAGGAGCGTGTGCAGATTGCTATCCGCCGTATTTTCGATTACGTGTTTGCCAACTATAAATATCCCGGAATCCCGCAAATGCACCTGCACCTGCTTGAAAACAAACCATTCATGATTGGAGACCTGGAAGTGTTGCCAATCCGTGGATTTCATTATAAATTACCGGTTTTTGGGTTCAGGTTTGGAAAAATTGCCTACGTGACCGATGTTAACCGATTGGAAAAGCCAGAAATTGACAAACTGCGTGGCCTGGATGTTTTGGTACTGAATGCTCTGCGGAAAGAATACCATATTTCGCATTACAATCTTGATCAGGCACTTGAAATTATTGCTGAGGTTAAACCCGGAAAAGCTTATCTGACACACCTTTCACATCAGATGGGATTTCACGGGGAAGTACAATCGGAACTTCCGGAGGACGTATTTTTGTCGTATGACGGATTGCAAGTGGTTGTTTGAAAATCTTTTAGAACCGTTATTATTTGTCCTTTGTAATTATTTTATTTACTTCAATAATTGTCATCAATAGATTTTGACATGATCGGATTTAAAATGAAAAATTACTTTTTAATAAAAACTTGGTGGCGTAATTTGTTGGTGGCGTATCAGATATATATATTTGTACGTCTAAAATTAATTTCAATGGAAACAAAACTTACAATCAGGTTAAAAAAGAAGGTGATTGAAAGAGCGAAAGATTACGCACAGAATCACAAAATCAGTCTTTCCAAAATGGTCGAATCCTATCTTGAATCTATTACTGAACAAAAAAAAGACAATTTTGAGATTACTCCATTGGTCGAAAGTTTAAGTGGTGTCATTCATTTGGATGAAGACTTTGATTTTAAGAATGACTATTCAAACTACCTTACAGACAAGTACAAATGAAAAGCTTATTTCTGGATACAAATATCGTAATAGATTTGCTTGCGAAACGAGAACCATTTTACAGATCGGCAGCTCAACTTTTTTCTTTGGCCGATAAGTTGAAACTTCAATTGTGCGTTTCTGCGCTAACATTTGCCAATACAAACTATATTCTTTTGAAAGAAAGAAAACCCGAAGAATCCAAGTTGATACTTCGTAGATTGAAATTGCTTGTCAAAGTGATTAGCCTGGATGATAAAATTATTGGATTATCATTAAATGATAGTGATTTTAAAGACTATGAAGATGCCTTACAATATTATTCGGCTCTTGAAAACGGAGACGATATGATTATTACACGAAACTTGAAAGATTTTCTGAAATCGAAGATACCGGTACTGACTGCAGAACAATATCTTCAACGAATATAATTTCCATCAAGAATTATCAACTTCGAAGTTGACGTAAAATTAAACACTAAAATATTTGCTCAACAGAGATCAACGTCATTTCTTCAAAATCAATCATGGCATTGATCAGCCCAACTTTCTGATAGCTTCGAATATCTGCTTCCCTGATTTCCTTTTCAGAAACAATACCGCTGTCAATCAAAAGTTGCCGTTTCGTACCTTTTAAAAGAGGTGTTTTCGGTGTGAACCATTTTTCTCCATCGAAAAAAAGCAAATTGGCGGCAAACGAATCGGTTACCAAACCGTTTTTAACAATGATAATATCATCGCAATCGCCCCGCCGGGCAAATAATTCCTGAAGTATTTGCCGATCTGTAAATTTCAAATGGTAGTCGATGCTTTCGTGGTGAACCACTTTCAGACTTTGGATGGAACGAAAATCATACGGCTCAATTTCAATTTTCTCGATGGTTTGGCCATACAAAACCCTGATCTTAAATATTCCTGATTTGTAATTCTCCGGAATTGAGATTTCCTTCGCCAAATCAATATTTTGGACTGTTGGAAACAACTCTTCCATCGAACGGTTCAGCCTGTCCTGATGGTAGTTCAGGTTCTGAACGATCCCGTCTTTCAGTTTGAGTGATTCAAGCAATGGGGACATATACTTTCTGAATTAGTTCGTTGTATTCTGCATGGCAGTCACTTAAAAAGGTAATTCCTCCCCCACTCTTGAAGGTCAATTGATCGCCATCTTGTTCCATATACCTGATCAAGACGCAACTGTCAAGGTTTCGGCCATCGAAAACGCCGAAAATGCCGGTGTAATAACCACGCTTGTAGGTTTCAGCATCCCTTATAATTTCAACTGTTTTGGTTTTTGGCGCTCCGCAGATCGAACCGGCTGGTAATAATTTAGCCAATATTGTGCCGATTGATTGCTGGTAATTCTCCGGAAGTTTACCTGAAATTTCGGAACTCATTTGCAGCAAATCGCTCTGGTTGGTTGAAATCCGATCGACATACCTGAAACGATCCACTTTTACATCGGTGGCAACCATGCTCAGGTCGTTACGGATCAGATCGACAATGGTATGATGTTCTGCAACTTCCTTTTCATCATTAAGAAGCTGTTGTTCTGCATTTTCGATATTGGCATCAATGGTTCCCTTCATCGGAAACGACGAAATAATTCCATCATTTATCCGTACAAAAATTTCAGGAGAAAAGCATACAAACTGATTTCTGAGCCAGATTTTGTATGGTGCATCACTTAAATGAAACATCTCCTGCATACTCAGGTTCGTCTCAACTTTGGTGGGCATTGTCAGGTTTAGCAAATAAGTGTCGCCATTGTGAATATGATACTGAACTTTGGCAAATGCTTTTTCAAACTCCTGCAATTCAACCGGATGAATATTCCATCGAATTTCGTCACAGGCGAAGTTTTCAGGAATAAAATTGCTTTGTCCGGGCGTTTTCCAAAGCAATTCTGTTGATTCGCGGTAATCAAAAATCAATGGTTTTTCAAAGTCAAAATCAATGATAAAAACAAAAGGACTGCCCTTTGCACCCAATTCATTCATCCGATTTATCGTATGTTGTTTTCTCTCGTTCATAGCGGGCGTCAAAGATAGGGAAAAGTAAAAGCGTTCAGTATTCAGCCGTAGCAAATAAAAATCCGAAATATGGCAGGTTTTTTATTTTTTGTATATTATTTTTGAACGTTATGAGCATAGCTGAAAATATTGAAAAAGTAAAAGCAAATTTGCCTGAAAATGTTCGATTGGTAGCTGTTTCGAAAACCAAGCCAGCCGAACTGCTTCTGGAAGCCTACGATTGCGGACAGCGGTCTTTCGGCGAAAACAAGGTTCAGGAAATGGTTTGGAAATTCGACGAACTGCCGAAAGACATTGAATGGCATTTTATCGGTCATCTGCAAACGAACAAAATAAAATACATCGCACCATTCGTTCATCTCATCCACGGTGTCGATTCTTTTAAATTGCTCAAATCTATTGATGCAGAAGCAAAAAAAGTGGGGCGGATCATTCCTTGTCTGTTGCAATTTCACATCGCCGAAGAGGAAACCAAATTTGGCCTATCGATGCAGGAAGCCACAGAAATGCTGAATTCGGCCGAATTTAAAGTGTTGGGGAACGTGAAAATTTCAGGAGTAATGGGAATGGCAACCTACACTGATGATGAAAACCAGATCAGGAAAGAGTTTGCCAACCTGAAAAAAAATTTCGAAAAGCTAAAATCAGAGTTTTTTACTGCTAATTTTGATTTCAAAGAGATTTCGATGGGCATGTCGGGCGATTATTTGATTGCAATTGCAGAAGGAAGTACGATGGTGCGAATTGGAAGTACTATATTTGGCGAACGAAATTACAGTTTGAAACCATAAAAGTGGTTTCTATGATTTAAAATTACCTTAAAAACCAAACGATATGATAAATTTAGAAACTAAATACATGGGATTAAAACTAAAAAATCCCATTATTGTAGCAAGTTCAGGACTCACAAACTCGATTGAAAAAATCAAAGACCTTGAAAATGCAGGAGCAGGAGCAGTTGTACTAAAATCCATTTTCGAGGAACAAATCAACAACGAGGTAAGTGACCTGATAAACCGCGATCCGCAGAATTTATACCCCGAGGCCGAAGATTATATCTGGAATTACACCCGCAACAATTCGATTACCAGGCACCTCAACTTGTTGAGCGAGGCGAAAAAAGAAACGGAAATACCAATCATCGCAAGCATCAACTGTATGTCGGCTTCCGAATGGACCGTTTTTGCAAAAGATTTTGAGAATGCCGGCGCCGACGCCCTTGAACTCAACTTATTTTTTGTACCAACCGCGCGGCAAAGAAGTTCGGAAGAAATAGAGCAACTTTACCTTAAAATTGTTTCTGAAGTAAAAAAACAGGTGACAATTCCGGTTTCGGTTAAAATCGGCTATTATTATACCAATTTGGTTTCGATGGCCGACCGGCTGGTTGCTCATGGCGCCAACGCGTTGGTATTGTTTAACCGGTTTTATGAGCCGGATATCGATATTGAAAAGATGCAGATCACATCCTCTGATGTATTCAGTTCGCCGGCTGACATACGCCGTTCGTTGCGCTGGATAGGACTGATTTCGTCGCAGTTGCCAAAAGTTGAAATTGCTGCAAGCACAGGTATTCACGATGGCGAAGCTGTTATTAAACAATTGCTGGCCGGTGCGCAGGCAGTGCAGGTTTGTTCAGGTATTTACATCAACGGTTCGCAACTTATTGCCGGAATGCTAACCGATTTAAATGCTTTTATGAAGAAACAAAATTTCAAAAAGATTGAAGATTTCCGCGGACGTTTGTCGTACAAAAACATTCCTGATCCAATGCAATACGAAAGAGCACAATTCATGAAGTATTTTTCAGGAAAATAACCGGTATTTTAAGATCCTATTGATGGCAAAAAATCAATCACATCAAGCATCAGCGCTTTCTTTTCATCAGTAGTGGTATGTATGGCCTGATCAAGCTTTTCGATCTCTGTATCGATTTTGGCCTGATCAATGGTTGTTTCCATGTTTGTGATCACTGTATATGCTTCGAAAGCAACCAGAAAGTCGTGACTGATGAGCAAATCAACGAATAGCGACAGATAATTGGTGTTATTGAGCCCGTTTTCCCAGCAACTGGAAACCAATTGTTTCAATTCGGGTGCATACTTCTGATTATGAATGGCTTCAATCATTAAAGGAACAGAATCTTTATCCTTTAAATTTGCAAATATGCCAGCTATTTTGGCTTTAATTTCAGGGTTTTGACTTTGGTGCAACATCTCCACCAGGATCGGAATATCAGAAGTTTTTCCTGAAACGCGCAATTCATCGAGCGCCTCAATAACTACAATTGAATCAGCCGATTGTATTGCCTTTAAAATATTGTTGTGTTCGTTATGTGTATGATCGCTCGTCATTTTTAAACCATTTTAATTTTTGGCAAATTTAGTAAATTGAGATGATATCTAAAGATTCCATCCCTTTTTCAGAGATGGAATCCTTTAAACTACCTTATTTCATAAGCCATCAGTGCGTTTCCGTGCCTGATATACAATATACCGTTTGCAATTACCGGATGTGCAAAATGTTCTTTTGTTCCCTTTTCAATCTTGAATTTACTGACTACTTCCATTTTGCTTCCTGAAAGTTTAATCAGGTTTACGTAGCCGTTATCGGTATAACAATACAAATGGCCGTCGGCAAAAATGATACTTCCCCGCATATTATTGAGTGAATCGACTACTAAACCGGTTTCCGGATCGAGACATTTAAGTTTTTTATCGTCTGAAGTACAATAAAGTTTCCCTTCAATCTTCATGATTCCACCCATTGCATTTTTCACGTTCACATTTCGCCAGAGTTCTTTAACCATCTTTCCATCAGGCGCTAATTCAAGTTTATAAGCCCCATTCCCATTGTTATCAGCCGACACGCTATAAATAAAACCATCAGCGTAAATGGGTGTATTGCAATGCTCACCTTCCAGTTTTACAGAATCTTCCTTGTGCGACCACAACAACTCGCCGTTGCCGGCATCCAACCCAAGCATATATTCACGCGACAAGGTTACAAGTACGTTTCGCTCCGGAAGCCTGACCATGAGCGGCGAGCAGAACGAAACAGGATCGCTCAAAGCTTTTGAAGTCCAGATAACTTTGCCTGTAAATTTATCGAGCGCAACAACATTCGATTCAGCGCCGCCGGGATAGCAATAAACGTTCTTTTCGTCAACCAGCAGCGATTCCGAATAACCGAACATATTTAGTTTTCCACCCAAATTACCAACCATATCGAGCGCCCAGACTTCTTTTCCCGAAGCTGCTTCGAAACAGGCAATTCGTCCCATTCCTGAACACACATATACCAAATCGTTGTAAACAGTGGGAGCTGACCGAGAACCGGGGAAATTGGCAGAATAACCTGTTCCAAAAAACTCCGCCCCATTGGGTGATTTCCATATCAGTTTTCCTTTCAAGTCGAACGCGAAGAGATGACTGACACTGTCAATTTCGCCATTGATAAACAGTTGTTTGCTTGTAACTACAGGAGAACTGTACCCATGGCCAATTTCTTCGTTCAGCCAAAGCAATTTCGGACCGGCATCAGGCCAGACCTTCAGTAGGTTTTTTTCCTGATAAATTCCATCGCGATTGATTCCGCGCCATTGCGAAATGGTTTGGCTTTGCTGCGTAAAAGCAAATGCAGTCAGGCATAACAGAAATGCAAGTGTTTTGTAATTTTCCATTGAGTATTGGTTATTGATTATTGGTTATTGATTATTTTACACCTCAAAAATCCATGTTCATCACGTAATCCAGCACAAAGTCTTCGTTGTCCGAAAGTTCTACATAGCACGACCGGTTGCGGATATCCTGAATAATCTGATCGAACTGCACCGATTTCAAGGCAAGCAAAGCCCCTGTACCCGATGTATTTCCCAGCGAAATGGTTTTGTGTTCCATCTCTTTTGGCAACATGCCAATTTTAATTGCACTCGCCAAATCAATGTAGTTTCCAAATCCACCGGCCAAAAAGAGTGCATCCAAATCATCAAACGTGAGCGAAGCTTTTTTAAGCAAAACCTTCACTCCGGCCATAATGGCCGACTTGGCCAGTTGAACTTCGCGGATGTCCTGCTGTGTCAATACAATACTATTTTTTCCTGAAGTCCCCGGAACAATTACAAAATCTTCGGAAAGCAAACCATCGCTTTGCACCAGTTTGTTTTCAACCAGATGAGCAACCACATCAATCAGTCCAGAACCGCACAATCCGACAGGAGCTGCACTTCCAATCACACTGTACCCGTCGGCATTAAAAACGCTGATAGCGCCTTCAACGGCACTCATTCCGCAACTGATATTTGCACCCTCGAAAGCGGGCCCGGCAGCAGTGGCGCAGCACCAGATTTTTTCAGGAGTAACCAACGCCAACTCGCCATTGGTACCAATATCCATAAACAAAAACCGCTGGTATTCGGCCAAAGGTTTTATCGATGCAATTCCGGCCACAATATCGGCCCCAACATACGCAGCAATTGAAGGAAGTATTTTAATTTCAGCTTCAGGATGGCAATACAAATTCAACTCGCGGCCTTTCAGGATTTGTTGATCGACAAAAGCAGGTGTAAAGGGTGCAAGTGCAATTGGCAAAGGATCGATACCAAGCAAAAGGTGCAACATGGTGGTATTTCCGGCAATGCTTATTTTCACCACTTCGTTGGCGGTTATTTCTGCAACTTCAACAAAATGATCAAGTTGGTAATTTATCGCGTCAAGTATTTCTTTCTGAAGTGCTTTTAATCCGCCGGAAGTCGTTGCTGCATAGTTGATTCTCGAAATTACATCAGCGCCGTATTTGGTCTGCGGATTTACAGCAGCCCGTGTTTCGATGATGGCTCCGGTAATCAGGTTGACCAGATAAAAAACAAGGGTCGTGGTTCCGATGTCGACGGCAACTCCGTGTGGGAAATAGGACAAATCGGTTGATGCGCCCGGATTAAAAGGCACAAGTACAGTATGCTCATGCTGCCCGACCAGAATATTTGCTTCCCGTTTTTCAGGAAGAACAATTTCGATATCGCCGGTAACCTGATAAATGCAGGAAGTGACTTCCCCAACCCCTTTCACGTAAACCATGCATTTTCCGCAAGTTCCATTTCCTCCGCAAAGGGAATAAATGTCAAAACCATTCTCCTGAAGAACTTTCAAAAGCGTATTTCCTTCTCCGGGGACAATGGTTACAACTTGTTTTTTTTGAAGTATTTTAATTTCAGGCATGACTGGTCGGCTATTGATTCAGATCGGCAATATAACAACAAACAAGAAAACTAAGGCAGACTTAAACAACCTAAAATGATTGACATGATCAAAATTGACCTTTCTGTTTGCACACATCAAAAACTTTGTATCTTTATTGAATTCAAATGCGTATTCAATACGCCAAACCAAGCACTTAAAACTAACCGATATGAAAAATACGTTTACCTTTCTGCTGGTTCTTTTTACCTTTTCCGGTTTATTCGGACAGACTGATTGCAAGGTAAAAATCCTTTATTCAATGAACAAGAGTTTGCCACCGAGCTACACCTTTAAAACGGATCCTCAGCCGGAAGGAGTAAAATACTCATGGTCGTTTGGCGATAAGACATATTCCGATTCGCCTTCGCCCACCCACAGCTTTAAAAATACTGATGCGTATGCTGTTATGGTAAAAATAATCGGCACCGACGGAAAAGTTTGTTACGGCGAATTAAAGGAGAAATTTGAAGGAGAAACAGTAACCACGCCACCTTCAACCATAATTTCAGGAAAAGGGAAAGTAAAAAACATGGCCCCGACAACTGGCTGCGGACTGGTTATTGCTCTTGAAAACGGGAATATTCTGGTGCCCGTTGAAATGGTGCCTAACTTTGTTTTAAAGGAAGGACAATACCTCGAATTGGCATACGAAGTGTTTAGAGACAAACCTTCAGGTTGTTCAGCAGGAGTCTCAGCCAAAATTCACAAGATTGCAGAAATTGTTCAATCTGAATGCAGGGCATATTTTACAGCCACCAACAAATTATGGTCTGATCCGGCGATGATGAAAAAAATGGTATTCGCCAATCAATCAACCGGCGATATCAAAGAATGCCTATGGAATTTCGGAGATAATACCACCAGCACCGAATTAAGGCCAACCCACGAATATGCAGCATTTGGCGAATACAAAGTTTGCCTTGTTATTACAACTGCATCTGGCTGCAAAAGTGATTATTGCGCAACAATAAAAGTTGAAGGAATACCAGTGGTTACCGGTTGTAAATTCGATCTGGTTGTGAAACCTAAACCCGAAACACCCAATTCATTTCTGTTTTACGCAATCAGTCCGGCTGAAATAAAAACATGGAGCTGGAATTTTGGTGATGGCCATACAAGTGATTCGAAAAATCCGGAACATGCCTACGAAAAAACAGGTACTTACGAGGTATCATGTACTGTAACTACCCATGATGGCTGTACCGAAAAAAGGAGCATCAGGCATACTGTTTTGGCCGCTCCGTTAAAGACCTGCGCAGGTGCAATTAACCTGACACTTTATGATCCAACAGATAACAAGTGCAACGGAAAAGCAATTGCTAAACTACTGGATGAAAACGGAGCAGAAGTAAGTAATGTAAAATATCTCTGGTCAAATGGACAGACTGCAAGTACTGCCGAAAACCTTTGTCCTGATAAACCTTATACAGTTCAGGCAATTATAGACGGCACTTGTCAAAAAAACACCTCATTTACCCTGCTATCCAAACCAATTTGGCGGGCAACAACGATTAACGGACAGAGCAATTTCACCGTTATTTCGCCCAAAGAAGGAGTTCAATACGAGTGGAATTTTGGCAATGGAAAAGCTTTAACCGGAGTAGATGTAAACTATAATTTTGAAAAAGAAGGAGTATATGAGGTGAAATTAAAAGCTTCAAGTGGCAGTGATTTTTCTGAGTATTCACAGCAGGTGGTTGTTCTGAAAAGCATTACTGGAAACACCATTATTAATAAGTCGGAACTCAGGATCGCTCCGAATCCGGTGACAGACATGCTGAAAATAAATCTCGGGAATCCTGTTAAAGGAAATTTTAATATCGAAATTATGAACATGGCCGGACAAAAAGTTTATTCTCAGTTGTTGAATGTTGATGGACTTAGCCAGACAAAAATAAATATTCAACACCTTAAGTCAGGCATTTATTTTCTTCGGATAACCAATAACCAACTTTTGATTGACAACCGAAAATTCATCAAAGTCAACTAAGACATCAGTTTAGAGTTAAAGGTTTAAAGTTTGAAATAAAGCTCAACCAGTTCATTCACTGGGTTGAGCTTTATATATTTTATATTGAAATGATTCGAAAAAAATATTTTTCCATTGTTGGAGGAAATAAATAATTTGATTTTATAATGAAGACTACAGACCAACCGATCATACAGAACTTTCAGATTGAAGGTGTAAAACACATCAGTGTTTCTGATGCTTTTGAAGCTATCAATAGTGGTGAAGCTGTAATGCTTGATGTACGCGAATTAAACGAAGTTTTGCAGGAAAGTGTGCCGCTCGACCATGTGCTTAATCATCCGATGTCGGTAATTATGGATCGCCTGCCTTATATTTCCAAAGACCAGAATATTATTGTTGCCTGTCCGGGCGGTGTTCGGAGTGTAAAGGTTGCCAATATGCTTAACCTGCAAGGCTACCCCAATGTCGCCAGTCTCGATGGCGGTTTTATGCTGTGGAAAGCAAAAGGATTGCCTATGGATAGCAATCTTTCCTCTGGTGGATGCGGGTGCAATTCAGTAAAACAAACAAAAGAAGATAAACCATCGGCAACGGCACCAATAAAAAATAGTTTCAAGATTGAGGACTTGAAAAACTTGAAAATGATTTGAAATTTCAATCTGCTATGATCTGGCCAACTGACCCTGATTATTAGAAATAATAAAAATAGGTAACCGAAGAAGTTGTAAATTTGATATACAAAAAGCTTAAATAATCTATTAACCTTTTAAAAATCAACAACCAATGAAAACAAAATCACTCGGTTTTATCGGTGGTGGCAGAATTACCAGAATTTTTCTGCAAGCCTTTGCAAATAAGAAAGCCATTTTTGAATCGATCAGTGTTTTCGACACCAATCCTGAAATTGTTCAGTCATTGAAACTTAAGTTTCCTTTTATCCAGGTATCGGATTCAGCCCAGGAAACCGCACGAAAAGACATTGTTTTTCTGGCACTTCATCCGCCGGTGATCATGGAAACGCTGGGGAAAATCATGGCTGATGTGACAGATCATACTATTTTCATTTCGCTGGCGCCCAAAATTACCATCGCAAAAATAGCTTCCATATTGCCAATCCATCAGATTGTACGATTGATCCCAAATGCAACTTCGGTAATCAACCACGGCTACAATCCTGTAAGTTTTGCTTCCGGAATGTCGGAAATCCAGAAATCGTATATTTTGGAAATGCTGAATTTACTGGGGCACACATTTGAAACTGCCGAAGAAAAACTGGAAGGCTATGCCTTGATTTCGGCCATGTTGCCCAGCTATTTCTGGTTTCAATGGAACGAACTGGAAGCGCTTGGAACACAAATGGGACTGACAGAAACCGAAAGCCGCGAAAGCGTTTTCGAAACCATGAGCGCCGCATTGAATACCATGTACCACTCCGGAATGAAGTCTGCCGAAGTAATGGATCTGATTCCGGTAAAGCCGATTGGCGAAAATGAAGCACAAATCAAAACCATTTATCAGGAAAAACTGATGGGATTGTTTGGGAAAATAAAACCCTAATCTTTTAAAGAATCGAAAATCCTGAACCTTTATGGCATAACAATGGCTGAATATCCCTCAAATAGTTAATTTTGTGGTGCATTTTCCCTGGATGATTGTGGTGTTGTTAATCCAACACCTTTCACTCCGGATTACAGGGTTTATTCAACCAAACTGGAAGATTTATGAAATTTTTAAGCGAAAGGAAACGATTTGTAATAAAATATGCTTTGCGCACATTGCTTTCGTTTGGACTTATCATTTTGGGCTTACTGCTTTTTAAACACTTTGTTTTCGATCACGATCCTGAGTATTGGATCGAAAAATTCTACGGCAATAGCTTAATGATTCACCTCATATATGTAGGCTCCGAGTTGTTTTTCGGACTTTTTCCTCCTGAACTTTTCATGCTTTGGGCACTAAAAGCCGGCAATACAACAAGCTATGTAATTAACATTATTTTCTTTACAGCGGTTTCGATGGGAGCCGGACACCTTGCTTATTGGGGAGGCTGGTATTTGGCAAAAGTTTTTGGAAAGCGTATCCACAATCAAAAATTCATTTCCAAATATTTACCAGTTGTCAAAAAATTTGGGGGTTTGCTAATTATAATTGCTGCATTTACCCCACTGCCCTGGGCTACCATTTCACTGGTAATGGGTACGGTAGGATACGACTACCGTAAGTTTTCCTTGTATAGTATTAGCCGCATAATTCGGTTCATTATTTACGGTTTCCTGATTTTCCAATCGAGTTCGTTTATTTTTCTATAAGGTTATTAATTCACTAACTGCTGCTTCAACCTCTTCCTTTTGCATCATTATTACTCTTGGATTACTGCTTTCAAGTGTATTGAATTTGTATTTTACTGAAATATACCTGAAAGTATCAGCATGATAAAAGGTAACATGGGTCTGGTCTTTTGCATAAGTCCAACGGGAAAATACTTCAGGCTTGGTCCATTTTTCGGTCATTATTATTAGAATTCCACCTGGTTTTAGAAGGTTTTTTATTTTTTGCATTTCACGGGCAGGTAAAAAGAAATGCTCGAAACATTCAGTAGCAAAAACAAAGTCGAACAATCCTTCGGGCAATTCAGGAAAAAATATCGGGTCGTAATTTTCACATTTAATTTCCTGTTGTTCAAGCAGTACGCTGAGGGTTGGTGTTGGCCCGCAACCATAATCCAGTCCTCTCATTTCCTTCGACAATAACGGCAAAGCCGGCTCAATGGCCTGATTTAAAAACTTCACATATCCGGGGAATTCTATTCCGTTATTGTGCTGTTTGTAACGTTTTTCTTCTTCTTTTCTCGTAGGCAGAAAACTAGTCGTGGTAAATACCAATTTGCATACGTCACAGCAAAGATACATTCTCTTGTCGGGTCCGTTCATTTGTGAAAACGAACCCTTATTTAAACACAACGGGCATATTGTCATCCTTTTTACAATTTATTTTGTTTGAATTATTTTCTGTTGATACTACCTTGATTTTGAGCAAGCCTGGTCTTTCCAGCTACTCGTAAAAGCCATTATAAAGCGTCCCGGAGGTTTGCCGATGGAAATCTTGCGGATGGTCGTGTGCAATGCCTTTCGCTCTTTTCCCATCACTTCGTATCTATACTGAAATACATTTGTTATAATCTCGCTAACTACTTTGTTGAAACGGTTAAAGATTGGTTTACGGCTGTGTTTTCGAAAAGATTCAAGGATAAACCAAGCCGGAACAAGCTTTTTCCTACAAAAATATCGATTGATTTCAAGCCTTCATTTTTTTAATAAAGCAGGTAAACATTGCTTTCAATTTTTGATTCTAAAGTTTCGAGGTTTGCTTCACCCAATTCGAAGTCATGATAAGGGAAAAGCAGTAACGCAATCGATTAATGGCCAACTGAAAGAGCCACCCGGAAGGGTAAATCATGGAGGAGTAATACCGCAAAAATTAGAAAAATTGTGTTTCGCATGAGGACACAAAAGTAGCAAAAAAAACAAAAATTAAAAACTCTAAAGAAACAGACTGAAATCAGCTAATTCTGCACCTTGATTTTAGGTGGAAAATAGGAAGGATGGTTTCATTTTTAAACTCATTTTCAATTAAATTATAATCAAATTTTTCATCCGGATCAGTTACTCCCGACGATGCAATTGGACTCATTTCGCGCATGGATGCCATTAACAACAAAAACCGTTGTCAATACAAAAAACCGAATAGCCATAGCGGAATGTGGTTGGCATATCCATACTCTATCCCGTCGGTTGCAATGTAACTGTCAGGTATTCCGGCAATTTGTTTAGTATTTTTATTCTTTCCACCAACTTCAAAAGTATAGCGATTGTCGATCAGAAAATCGGATTTAATACTTATATTAACCTTATGCTTTACCGACATTTGCTGGCAGAAAAATGTCTCCCTCAAAGTTCCAACGTTCGGATTTTCATCGCAAAGAGAGAACATTAAATTGGGATTGCCCAGATAGATTTTCTGTGGCTTGGTGAAAACGGAATCACTGGTTTCAGGAGTGTTCAACATATAGATTAAACCTCCCCGATGTAGCAAATCGAGGTATTTTAAAACCGTTTTACGGTCGATTTCGGTCAGCGAAGCCAATTTGCTTATATTGGGAGTATAGGGCACCAGTTCGCTGATAATTTTCAGCAACATTTTCATTTTCAATACATGAGCGTAGTCAATAGGTGTAATCGATGGTAAATCGTAGTCCAAAATCATATTTACCACATTTAACATTCGCTCGTGGTATTTTGAACGGCTCTCTTTGAAAAACGGGAAGGCTCCAAAATTGAGGTATTCATTAAAAAATGCCAGCGGTTTTATCTTCGCTGTTACTGAATGGGCTACTTCAATGTGGTTGGTCAACAACTCATTTAAGGTAACTTTCGGGAAATGTATATCATGCTCAAGTTCAATAAACTCGCGGAACGAAAGGGGCGGCAAACTGTACGACGATAAACGTCGGCTCAGGTCGCCTTGTCCTTTGTACAACTCCAACATGGACGATCCACTGAAAATAACTTTCAATTCAGGATAGTTATCGTATACGTTTTTCAACTCAATCGACCAATTGGGGTATTTATGCACTTCGTCAATATAAAGCGCCACACCACCCAATTTCACAAACCTGTCGGCCAATTCCGACAACAGGTTCTTGGAGAAATAGATATTATCGAGACTAACATAAAGAGCCCTGGCACCCAATCCATAAGTTGCTTTCAGGTTTTGCAACATCATGGTGGTTTTACCTGCACCGCGGCCTCCAACAATCGAAATCAACCGATCGCTCCAATCAATTTCATCAATCATATAGCGCTTAAATAAATCAGATGTATTCAGCAAGCGCTTGTTCGATAATTCAATAAGTAAATCCATTTTATGATCTGTTCATTATATACCACAAATATACATTTTATTGATGTATTTATTCCCCATTTTGTATTTTTATTTGTGGTTTCTACTCCCCATTTTACAATTATGGCTTGTATATACCTAATATACTGCGGTTTGTGGATTTGTGTTTTGTCACAACCCATACACCAGTTACAAAAAAAATAGTTTCCATATTACGCAAATACTTCCCTGACAAAAACACGTAGGTTCTCCTCTGTTTTAATGGCCATTTCGGGGTTAAGAAGGTGTACATGTATTTCAGCAATATAGTTGCCTGCCTCGTCCCTGGTAATTTTCAATTGAAGGCTGTCGTCAGATACAATCCAGGGCATTTCGAGGATACGGATTTCCAGCATGTTTTGAATTTTTTCAGGAGGATAAGCCGACGATATTTTGAGCCTTATAAGCTGCCCGACCCAATTGCCGGTATCGGCAGGTTTTACAATTTTCTGACTGGTAAGAATACTGTACGGGATTTTAACCAACTCACCTTCGCTGGTAACAATTCCAATTGAACGGTAACCGAGTTTTTTTATAGTTCCCGAAACTTCTGCGGTTCGGATTTGCTGCCCCGTTTCGAAAGCATTTTCAGCCTTCGGTATAATTCCTGAAACAAAATCGCGTAGGAAATACCATCAAAACAAACCGACCATCAAAACAATCAGGCTTCCGGTAAGAAAAGGATAAGCTGCCATTCCAATACATAGTTCGGAACCAGAATAAAAAGCGGAAGGACTTGAATAATCTCCGACGTCTGCGGTTATTCCCGTTAATATTGCTGGATAACTATCCCATTGTGTCCCATTCCATTTATATCCAGCGAATGTTCCATTATTGTTTCCGTTGATTAAATATAAATCAGCGCCAATATAAAATATTGTGATCCTACCCCATGAAGTATTTGCAAGCCCCGTTTTAAATGGCGTGGTTGCAATCCAATGCGTTCCATTCCATCTAACCTGATTAATTCATAAACCTTAAAAGTTGGTTCAAAAATAGTTTATCTATCGATAATATTTTTCAATACGCATACAATGTTGAATTTCCCATTGATAAAAGCGGTTTCCCAGTATAATTTTGATATGTATAGGGCATAAGTTCCCATTTCAGTCTTTGTTTAAAAACTGTTGATTTTCAGTATTTTGATTTTCAGCATATTAAAGAACGACTGGATGTTTGGCTTGAGGTTAGATCCGTAGTTCCTGAAATATCCACAGTGATTTTTCACGAATGCTGCCGAGTGCATGAACAACCGGAATTGGTTGGCAAGGAAGCTGCTGCACGACATACGGTCGGAAAGCAGGTAGGTTTTATGGGGGTGTACGACAAAATTCCGGTTTAGTAGAAAAAAGGAAAAAAGTTTTTTCCCTTCAAACAAAAATTCATTTATCCTTTTATCATTGTCAGCAACGTTTTGAACTGCTCCACTGCCTGCAAAGCATGTGAAACATTTGCGGGCATAATGATGGTCTCACCCTTTTTTACCAGATTAGGATTACCTCCGATCGTGATTTGTGCTTCGCCGTCCAGTACCTGAACAACGGCATCAAACGGTGCGGTGTGTTCCGTCAGGCCTTGTCCTTTGTCGAAAGAAAACATGGTGATATTTCCTGAAGGATTTTTCAAAACCTGCTTGCTTATAACGCCTCCGGATGAATATTCTACCATTTCTTCCAGATTCAGTACTTTTCCTTTGCTAAATAGCTCTTGCATAATTGATTGTTTTATTGAAATTTATAGTGACGGATATTTCATTACATCCACTTCGTGCATCATTTGATAAATATTTTCAAAGATCAATTCAACGTTTGGTTTCGTGAAGTATTCCCCGTCGATTCCGTATGCCGGTCGGTGTTCCATGGCCGACAAGGTACGTGGGGCAGTATCCAGATAATTAAAAACCTGTTGTTCCTGCATTACTTTTTGCATCATGTATGCTGTGGCTCCTCCCGGAACATCTTCGTCGATAAAAATCACCTTGTTCGTTTTCTGAATTGATTTGCCGATGATGTGCGTCACATCAAACGGCATCAATGTCTGCACATCAATCACTTCCACCGAGATGTTTTTTATTTCCATCAATAAATGGGCTGCTTTTTCTGCATGATGCACATTCCATCCGTAAGTTACCAGGGTTACATCTGTTCCTTCTGAAACAATTTCAGGAATACCCAGCGGAACTTTAAATTCTCCCATGTTCGACGGCAATGGTTCTTTGACATTGTATCCTTTCAGTGGTTCAATCACCAGTGCAGGATCATTCGCTTCGAGCAGGGTGTTGTAAAAGCCGGCAGCCTGGGTCATGTTTCGCGGAACACAGAGGTAAATTCCGCGCAATGAACCCAATATTAGTTGCATAGGTGAACCTGCGTGCCAGATTCCCTGCAATTGATGCCCGCGGGTTCGGATAATGAGTGGAGCCGCCTGTTTTCCAATGGAGCGGTATTGCATACATGCCAAATCATCGCTCAGCGTCGATTGCGCGTAAATCAGATAATCAAGATACTGAATTTCAGCAATCGGACGAAACCCTCTAAGCGCCAACCCGATTCCCTGTCCGATAATGGTTGTTTCCCTGATGCCGGTATCAAAAACCCTGTCGTCGCCGTATTTGGCCTGCATGCCTTTCATCCCCTGATTTACATCGCCCAGCATACCGGTGTCTTCGCCAAAAGTGACTAAATTCGGGTGTTTTTCAAACAGTGCATCGAAGTTCTGATTAATGATTTGTGAACCATTGACCTGCAATGGGTTTTCAGGATAGACAACAGAAATACCCTTTACCAGCAATGCCGAATCTTTTCCTTCCCTGTAAAGGTTCGTGTTATAAAATTTCCTGTTTTGCTCCTCAAATCCTTTGATCCATTCGTTCAGTTTTTCCCGCTCATTAGTAAGATCAATCTTGCCATGTAATTCAAAAAGTATCCGTTTGGCAAAACTGTAAAAAGATCGCCTTGTCGGGAATGTCTTGTCTTTCAGGGCTTCAAGTTCTTCTGTATGATTTATCTTTTGGGATGATTTTAATTTAATCTGATCGGTAATCTGAGTCAGTGCCTTTGTTTCAACCGAAAAACTATTCGCATAATGTTTCCAGGCCTTATTGCGCGCGGCCTGTGCAGTTCTTGCTGCTCTGTTTTCAATTTCTGAAAGTGTGTCGTGATCAGCCTTGCCGGTTTCAAGCAACCATTTCCGGAATTGTACCAGACAATCGAACTCGTTTTCCCATGCAAGCCGTTCTTTGGTTTTGTAATGCTCGTGCGAACCGGAAGTTGAATGACCAAGGGGTTGTGTTAATTCCTGAATGTGAAACAAAACCGGATTTTGTGTTTTCCGGCAATGCTCAATTCCTTCTGAAAAGGTTTGTACCAACCTGGGATAATCCCATCCTTTGCAGGTAAAAATTGAAATTCCGTTGTTATCGTCATCGTTTTCAAAACCTTTCAATGCTTCTGAAATACTCGATTTGGTCGTTTGAAGCTCAATTGGAACACTAATTCCGAAACCATCGTCATATACAGTTATGGCTAACGGAACCTGCATGACTCCTGCTGCATTGATTGTTTCGAAAAACATTCCTTCTGAAGTACTTGCGTCGCCAATAGAACCAAAAGCCACTTCATTTCCGTCAACATTATTATGGAGGTGTTTTTTCAATTCCGGATTTTGCCTGACCATTTTTGAAGCCTGTGCAAGGCCCAGCAACCGCGGCATTTGGCCTGCAGTTGGCGAAAGATCGGCAGCTGAATTGAACTGCCCCATCAGGTTGTGAATTTTCCCTTCAGGATTAATATTTGCTGTGCTGAAATGATTGTTGAAATTTCGCCCTCCGGTTGAAGGGTTGAAATTCACATCGGTATCACCGTACATCATGGAAAAAAATTCTTCCGTTTTCAGTAAATCCAACGCCAGCATAAATGTTTGGTCACGATAGTAGCCCGAGCGCCAGTCGCCTTTCCGGAATGTTTTGGCCAATGCAATTTGTGCCAATTCCTTTCCATCCCCAAAAACCCCAAAATGCGCCCGTCCGTTGTGAACTTCTTTTCGTCCCAACAAACTTAACTGCCGACTTAGATAGACGAGGTAATAATCTTGTAATACGTTCGCTATCAGCTCCGTTTTTGTTTCCACAAGTTCTGCTTTGTCAAGATACATTCGTTGCAATAAATATTAAAATTTGTATAAGTATTTATCCGCCAAATTCGTTTGAAACACTTCAATTTGAAACATCAATGCTACTGAAACTGTTTCCATCAATTTTTGTTCAACCCATGCGAGCCCTTGCAAAACTGAATACGCACTATTTTTACCTGAAAACATCCGAAAACACATCAACTTTTTATACGCTTCTGCTGTTTTATTTATGAAATCGACTTCTAAATCTATTTCCTATGCAGAACAACCAGGAAGTAATCAAATCCCTTCTTTCTGAAGCGCACGTAACATTAAACGGCACTGGTGATTCTGATATTCAGGTAAATAATCCAGCATTTTATAATCGTGTACTTCGGGATGGAGTACTCGGGCTTGGAGAATCATACATGGATGGCTGGTGGGAAGTAAAAAATCTGGATGAATTAATCTTCCGCCTTATTACTGCCTCTCTTCATGAGAAAATTAAGTCATGGAAAATTGTTTCTCAAATTATTAAAGCAAAAGTCTTTAATGCCGGAAAACAATCAAAAGCTTTCGAGGTTGGAGAAAAGCACTATAACATTGGGAATTTACTGTTTCAAAAAATGCTTGATAAAAGGATGGCCTATTCTTGTGGCTATTGGAAAGATGCCCGAAATCTTGATGAAGCACAAGAGTCTAAACTTGATTTAATATGCAGAAAGCTCTATTTACAGCCTGAAATGAAAGTATTGGATATTGGCTCTGGCTGGGGAAGTTTTTGCAAATATGCAGCTGAAAAATATGGAGTGGAGGTGACAGGAATTACAATTTCGAAGGAACAGGCTGAATTGTCCAGCCAGATTTGTAAAGGATTGAAAGTGGAAATCAAGCTTCAGGATTACAGAAAGTTAAATGCAGAATCTTTGCTCGGTAAGGGAATTTTTTTCGATCGGGTCGTTTCAATCGGCATGTTTGAGCATGTGGGATACAAGAATTACCGAATCTATATGCAGACAATTCATCGGTTATTGAAAGAGGACGGGCTGTTTTTGCTTCATACGATAGGCTCAAATAAATCGATGATTACAACCGATCCGTGGACGAACAAATACATTTTCCCAAATTCGATGCTTCCTTCAATTACACAGATTGGCGCTTCCATCGAACAATTATTTGTGATGGAAGACTTGCATAACTTTGGGCAGGATTATGACAAGACACTAATGGCATGGTTTGAAAATTTCGACCGCTCATGGGATGAACTAAAACCTGATTACGACGAAAGATTCTATCGGATGTGGAAATATTACCTGCTCTCCTGCGCCGGATCATTCCGCGCCCGAAAGAACCAGCTTTGGCAAATTGTGCTTTCAAAAAAAGGTGTTCCAAATGGTTATCAAGCGATCAGATAAAAGCGAAACAAATCAAAACATTAAATTCGACCAATCCTCAATCGATTATAGTAACTACCAAACGGCGGTTTCCTCCTGAATTGCGGAATTCACACAAATAAATACCTTGCCAGGTGCCCAGGTTTAAACGATGATTGGTAACCGGAATCGTCAGACTGACGCCAATAAGGGATGATTTAAGATGCGCAGGCATATCGTCGCTGCCTTCCAGAACATGAATAAATGATGGATTGTTTTCAGGCACAAGTTTATTCATAAACGATTCAAAATCAATCCGAACCGATGGATCTGCATTTTCATTCAAACTAATACCTGCGGAAGTATGCTGGAGCAATATATTCACCAGGCCTTTCTCCGGAAGTGGCGGCAGTTTCCGTTCAATCAAATCGGTGATCAGGTGATAACCACGCTTGAAAGCGGGAAGGGTAATTTCGAATTGTTCTGTCATAACGTGAATTTCAAGTTGATAAGGTATTAAAAGTCATTGAGTTCATTGATAGTAAAAGGATTGAATCTCATTAGTTTTTATGGCATCCCCAATCAGGTTTTAACCCACAATCCATGCGGCCTCACAATTTCCACTGCAAACTCCGTTTCCACATAGTCAATTAATTCAGGAAAAAAGCTCCTGAACAGGGCTTCAAACTGATCGTATTCCTGATTTAGCATCTGCATCGCCCAGTCGCTGTTGGCAGGCAGGGAAGTGTGACGCGACATGATTTCAAATACATTCAGGAGGTTTTCACGTTTGGAGTAGGATTCCAATCGCTTGTGGTGCATCAGAAATGGGAGAAACTGTTTGACGCGAAATGGGAGCAATCCGAAATTGGATAAAAACACTCCATGTGCATTTTTCGCAAAGTTTCGCAGCGTATGAACTGAATAATCGCTCCAGTTGGCAGCCAAAAAATGATCGAAAAAGACATCTGTAATGATCCCTGAATATCTGCCGTAACCCGGACGTAAAAGTTTGATACATTCCTTCACATCAGCATGTTGATCGGTAAACGAATCGATTCGCCGGTGAAGTATAATTCCATAAGCCACCTGCTCCGGAAATTCCTGATGTCGGTTCCCCTTCACAAAATCGCCTATGAAATTTCCGAGTTTAATTTCTTCCGAATCGCCCGAAAGGTATAAATGAGCCAGATAATTCATGTTAGTATAACAGGTATGGATGTTAATTGTTGGTTCAAAAGAATCCCAGGATTACAAACGGCATTTTTTGTTTTTTATTTATCTTGCCGACCTATTATAAATTTAAATCATGCCGAAAAAGATTGCTGCTTTTGGTGAGTTGTTGTGGGATTTGCTTCCAACAGGAAAGGTGCTCGGAGGAGCGCCTGCCAATTTTATTTACCGTATCAATTCATTTGGCGACCACGGAACTTTGCTAAGCAAGGTTGGGAACGACAAAGCCGGAAAAGATGCCCGCGAAGCGATTCGGCGTCTTGGCCTTTCCGACGAAAACATACAGACCGATTATGAATTTCCAACAGGTTCGGTGAAAGTAAAGATTGATGAAAATGGAAATCCCGATTTTAATATTACCACCGATGTTGCTTACGATCACATTGAGATTAATTATGAAATGATTGATGCCTTCAGTGAAGCTGATTGCGTTTGTTTCGGAACTTTGGTGCAACGATATGGCATTTCAAAAAATACTTTGCGCGAACTGATTCATGAGTCTCCGGATGTTGTGAAGTTTCTGGATATCAATCTTCGGAAAAAATGTTATACCGCAGCTTCCGTTGAGGAGAGCCTTCGAATGGCAAACATTCTTAAAACCAACGATGAAGAATTGTTGATCACCAAAGAATTGCTTGGACTGAAAAGTGTGAACCTAAAAGACCTGGCGAAGGAAGCACTCGAAACATTCGATCTTGAAATCATTCTTTGCACGCTTGGTTCAAACGGAGCTTTCTGCCTGACAAAAGATGATGTTTTTTATTACGATCCCGGATATCAAATCAGTCTGGGAGACACAGTTGGATCAGGTGATGCATTCTCTGCCGGATTTGTTCATTATTACATGAACGGACATCCGATTGATGCAGCGCTCCGTTTCGGGAATGCAGCCGGTGCAATGATTGCTACAACCACCGGAGCCACCGCGCCTGTTTCAAAACAGCAAATCATCGATTTTATGGGCATTCCGCACAACCGGAATGTTTTCGGGTTTCATTAGTAACGATAAATTTGTTGAATAGCTTAATCGTTAGGATGGTTGGACAAAATAACCATACAACCATATAACCATTCATCCATTCCTCCGCCTGACCCGAAACACCCCGGCTTGCGCCAAAGTCATGATGATCACTCCTGCAACAGTGATTGCTCCGCCCCATAACTGAATGGGGAGTGGAAAATTTCCGAAGAAAAAGTAAGCAATAATCAACACAAAAATTCCTTTTAAACTTTGGATGATCGAAGATCGGGAAGCCGCGATATAGCGATAGGAATAATAAAACGATAAAATACCAATAAAGGAACCAAAGAATGCGCCCAAAGCGATGTTCTGAAAAGCTTTGACAGGAATGGAAACCGGCAGTCCGCTCCATAGAAAATACCCCAGAAAGAAAAGGAATATCCAGCCATTTGAGTTCAGGTTAAAAACTTCAGGACTGGCCTTTTTTACATTCTTCTTGACGATTATTGAAAGTGTTGCTGCAAAAAAAGTATTGATCACTACAAGACCGGTTCCGGGAATTAATATTTTGCGCCAATCGAGATCGCCGGTGTAACTGATTATAAATGCACCGGCAATGGCCATCAAAGCTCCAAGAGCCTCTGTCCAGGTAAAACGTTCCTTCAGAAAAGTAATTCCAAGGATACTCATGAAAACCGGGAACAGATTGCCCAGAAATGAAGTAACTGCAGGATCGGCAATTGCATGTATTGACATAAAAAATGTGACATTGGAGAGAATATCAATTGCACCGAGCAAAATGAGCAAACCCCATACTTTTCGGGGAATTGCAGGCAGTTGTTTTATTTTTCCTGAAACCAGAATAAATCCCAGGTTGATCAGAAATCCCATCCCGAAATAATAGAACCCGAACTGGGCCAATTCAACCTGATTTAAACCCGCTTTGCTAAAAACATAAAGACTCGAAAAGGCAATGGTACCAACCAATGCATAAACATACCCTTTCCACTCTTCCGACTTAATCTCTGCCATATCTGAATAAAAAAAAGCGAAACCTTTTTAATGAGATTTCGCTTCGGCAAGATATGGTAATTTTTTAATTTGGAACCAACAAATTTTTATATCAAATCTGAACATTAGGCGATCAACAATGTTATTAATTATTCTCGTGAATCTATCAGTCTAATTACTAGGTTTATAAAGATAAAAAGAAACAAATGGCAAAAGGATGAGTTTTTGGGGCAGAAGGAGTTATTTGTAAATTAAACTTATAGCAGTCTAATATAACATCAATTTTAACCTTTGACCTGCCCAATATGAATAACCTTCACGACAAACTTATATCGGGAATATTGAACCTATTCCCCGATCAGATAAAGGTCTTTCCGCTGCCTGAATTGAAAAAAGTTGTTCCTGACGGTACACCTTCCCTTCTTCATCAACACTTTAGGGAACCCCTTTCCAATGAAACATACGAAAAGCTTGCCGAAGAAATAGCAGGGTTTTTAAATAACAAGGATCCGCAGACTATCTATAGTTTTTTCTACCGCTCCGATAATCAGACCTCAGCACAATCCGGTTGGGTTATTTCTTCGGCCAGGCTTAACCGCTCCGACAAAGGAATACCCAAAGAAATAGTCATATTTTCATACGACCTGGAGTTGTTGGGCGATATAAAAAAAAGATTGTACCGGGTATTGGAAAACGACGGATTTTTCAATGAGAACCATACGAAAGTATCTTCTTTAACTAAAAGAGAAAGGGAAATTGTGGGGTTGGTAACATCCGGAATGAGCAGCCAGGAGATCGCCAATAAGATATTTGTTTCCATTCACACAGTAAACACACACCGCAGGAGAATCAATGACAAACTTGCTGTTCACAATTTTGCCGGTCTGCTCCGGATTGCTGACATTTTTGATTTAAACGCCAAAGTAGGTTAATATGCATGCACATTTAACAAACCAGGAGATAACAGACATCAGCAGCCAGCAGGTATTTACTCTGGAACGAAAAATAAACAAGGGAGAATTTTCGATTGAATCTGTTGGCAATTATTTGCCGGGAAATGTTCTGGTGATCGACCTAAATACACTCTCTACCATATACATGAACAAAAGTGGGTGTAATATACTCAAACATAGCGCAGAAGAGTTACACGAACTGGGAACGGAATATTTTCAAAGTTTCTTTGTGCCGGAAGAAATGGATATAGTTATTCCCACTTACTTAAACATGCAAAAAACACAGGATGCATCACGCATCTATAACTTTGCACACCGTGTAAAAACCATGAGCGACTCTTCGTATAAATGGTATTTTGCTTCGGCCAAATTATTATATGAACCCGGAAAGGTTGTTGCCGACAGAATTCTATTGATTGTCAATGAGGTTAACTCACTGAATTATATCGCGAAGAAAATAAACAGTGTACTGGATGAAAGCGATTGGATGAAAATGCACTTTAAAAAATTCTGCCAACTTACCCGAAGGGAGAAAGAAATCATCGTTTTGCTTGTCGGCGGAAAAAACAGTAGTGAGATTTCTGACATTTTGGGTATCACTCACCTAACCGTAAATACCCACCGCCGGAATATTAACGAAAAGCTGGAGATCACAAGCTTTTCAGGACTTTATAAGTTTGCAACAGTATTTGGGATGATTGACTGATCCTACAATACATTACCCCCTATTTATTTCACATTCATTAAAATCACCCTTCAAAAAATACTCATTAGTAGGTATTTTTTGAAGGGTGATTCTGCCTTAACTTTATTGAAGATTAAAACATCTGTTATTCCCCTATGAAGATGATCGCAAAGAAGGCAACTGTAATTAGCAAATCGGAATTAAAGGTATTGGACCTGGTGGCAAAAGGGTTTACCAGCGAAAGTATTGGTCTAAAACTGGAAATTACCAAGAGCACCGTGCAAACACACCGCCGGAATATGTTGCGAAAAACCGGTTTTAACAATACACAGCAACTGGTTGGCTGGGCAGTGAAGGAGAGGTTGGTGAAATAAATTGGAAAGATTAGTATTAATCGTTTAAAACAATAAAATTATGAAAGCAAAATTTACATTATTAGCAGCGTTGTTTTTGTTAACAACAAGTATTTATGCGCTGGAACCAGCGCACAACAAAAGTAGAAAGCTTACTGGTAGCTTTTTAAAAAACAGGCTTGAAAGAACTGAAAAGAGCACAGAGCACAGCCCGTTCCAGCGAAAAATGAGTTTTCAAAAACAGGCAAATTCTCTGAAATCTGCCCAGGCGATTAAACAAAGATTGGATAGCTATACAAGCCAGGAATGGGATGAATTTACCAACCAGTGGGTGATTGATGAAAAAGTAGAGTTCACATACGATGATAAATGGAATGTGACTCTTGAACGTTACTCTGAATGGAATGGAGCTTCCAGCCAATGGATTCTTGATTCTAAATATGAATCTACCTACGATGCCAAAGGAAATATGACTCAGCAAATTGAATATAACTTGAACGAAATCAATCAATTTCTTGCAGACGAAAAGTCTATTTATAGCTATGATGCCAATGGGAATTTGACACAGCATTTGGATTATAGATGGAACGGAAATACCAACACGTTTGTTATAGATTCGAAAAATGATTACGCCTATGATGCGAATGGGAATTTAATTCAGGAAATCAACTCAAGTTTAGACGAAACTACCAACAAATTGGTCGGCAAAGATAAGTATGAATATAAATACAATGATAACGGCAAAATGAGTCAATCTTTTTCATCATATTGGAATCAAACGACCAACCAATGGATTCAAAACAATAAAACGGAGTATACTTATGATTCAAAAGGGAACAACACTATTGTGCTGGGAACTTCATTGAATGGATTAGATCAATGGTATGATTCTTCAAAAAGTGAATATACTTACGATGACAAGGGACAATTAACACAGCAAATCTATTCAAGTAAGTGGACTGGATCGTGGATTGAGGGTGATAAAAATACGTATTTGTATGACGATTTTGGGAACATCGCACAACAAATTAGTTATTATAATCGGGATGGACAGACCAACCAGTGGACGGATATTAATAAATCGGAGAATACCTACGACAACAGGTATTCATTCAATGATCTTATTTTACCCTGGGGTGATGATGAGTATTTTAATAATTTTTTCAGACACATGATCACAGAAATGCGCGGGTATGAATGGAATATTTATACAAAGCAATGGATATTGAATTTTAAAGCGGCAATTGTTTATTCACCGATAAATGTCACCTCAGTAAATCAATTGGATACCGAACTATCAAGAGTGTATCCAAATCCGGTTTCTGAATTCGTCTCATTCAATCTCCCAGATTCCTATTCCCAATTCACTTTTGAGTTATTCGACCTGCAAGGCCGCAAACTCATATCAAAAGCAATTGGTAGCAATGAAAAAGTAAATATGGAAGGATTCCAGAGCGGCTTGTATTTGTACAAACTGAATGTGGATGGTATGGTGCAGAGTGGAAAATTGGTGAAGGAATAATAAAATCAACCAATATGAAAAAATTATCCTTATTAATCCTGGCGTTTTTACTGAATGGAGTAACGATTTATACGTATTCACAAAATACAATGTATTTTATGGATCGTCTTCCGCAACAGCTTAATTTCAATCCGGCGTTGTTCCCAAATGTCAAATTCTTCCTGAATCTTCCGGGAATCGGAGGTAACCAAATTGACATCTATAATTCAGGGTTTAATTACAATCAATTCAAGGACTTTACCGATAATCTTGGAACAGAAAACTACAATCCAGATGAGTTTATTAAATCAATCGGCGATTTCAACCAAACCAACCTCGAAACCAGAACCAACTTGTTTGCAATGGGTTTCAGGTTGAAAGACAAAGGGTATTTTTCTATTTCGGCGAGTGTCCGGAGCTTTCTGGAATTGCAGGCTCCTTCCAATTTTGTGTATTTATTGGACGATTACGAAAAAATCGCTGACAGATTACCTTTAAATATTGAAGGAGCGAACATTGTATTTAATAGTTTTTCGCAGGTTGCAATTACCTACAGCAGGGTATTCGAAAAAAAACTTACCATCGGGATTTCACCAAAGCTGATTGGTGCTCTGGGCGGAATTCGATCAGACAAACTAAGTCTAAAAGTGTCGCAAACCGGGCAATACGATTTTGAAACCGAATATTCCGGGGAAGCTCAAATTGGCTTACCCGTTCCCATAAATCCACAGGCAATTGATGGGAATGGAGAACTAAATCCGGATGAAGATATTCTGCCCGAAAATTGGCTGGATGATCTTGGAATCTCAAGTCTATTCCAAAATGCTGGTTTTGCCTTTGATTTAGGCGTCAATTATGAATTGAGCAAAAGATTCTCTGTGTCAGCAAGTTTGTTGGATATTGGCACTTCCAGATGGAGCGAGAACGGCTATCGGTCTTCACTAATAAATGAAACATATAAAATAATTAAAAATCAATCGGTAAAAATAAAGATACCTTCAAAAATCTATTTGGGAATAAACTATAAACTCTCACCCAAATGGAATACCGGATTACTTGTAAAGAATGTAATGTACGAAATTGACAACAAGGCATCGGTCACCCTTTCAATGAATGGTTATATGGGGCGAAAGCTTTCAACATCTGTAAGTTACACCAATGCTTATTCCTATCACAATCTAGGACTAGGAATCAGATTACGCATTCTACCCGGATCGGATTTATTTGTGGTTACCGATAATCTCAACCAATTGATAAATTATGAAAAAGCACAACTGGCATCTCTGGCTTTTGGAATTAATCTGGCATTTGGGATAAAACAAAAACCCAATGTAACTGAAGATCAGGTGCAGCAATAAAAAAAGAGAAACTTCAATCCTGAGATTTCGCTTTTGCATTTAGAATATATTCCTGACGATTAGCAATCCTCACCTTATTGCGCCTCAGTACACTCAATGAAAATACTCATTAGTAGGTATTTTTTGAAGGGTGATTCTGCCTTAACTTTATTGAAGATTAAAACATCTGTTATTCCCTTATAGAGATGATTACAATAAAGGCAACAGTTATAAGCAAATCGGAATTAAAGGTATTGGACCTGGTGGCAAAAGGGTTTACCAGCGAAATGATAGGGCAAAAACTGGAAATTACAAAGAGTACCGTGCAAACACACCGCCGGAACATGTTGCGAAAAACCGGTTTTAACAATACACAGCAACTGGTTGGCTGGGCAGTGAAGGAGGGGTTGGTGAAATAAATTGGGAAGATGAAGTTTAATCATGCGAATTAAGAGTTGAGTTTAATATGTTATAAACATTCAAAACCTGAATTTCCTGACGAGGAAGTTATGACAATTTAACTTTATTCTATGCACATTTAAAAAAATAAGTTTAAAGAAATCGCCCAAGAAGAAAACAATAAACAATTTAAAAATTAAAAAAATCATGAAAAGAACAATTGATCACCCATTTTTTATACAAGTTCAAGATGACATTGATAGGGCAGATGATAAGGCAGATGCCTACAGAAATATATTTTATTTTATGCGTGTATCATTAATAGGAATTGCCGGGGCTATAACTATTATATCTGGTATAAAAGGTATTGCTGAAACAAGTTCCCTAACAACAACTTTAATTTTAGGGGCTGTAATAACGGCTCTTACATCAATAGATACCCTGTTTCAGATAGAAACTAAAAAAAATACCTATAAGCTAATTCATGTTGAATTAAGAGAAATTAGAAGTGATATGCTTTTTTACTATGATGAGTTAACCAATGACATTACAAAAGATAGAGATGTTAAGCTCAAAGATAGAATAGATAGCCATTTTTTTCCAAAATACAAATCTGTGATGGCTTATTCAAAAACATTAATAGAGAAAGACAAATAATTAGCACTTAAAAAGTGTAAACAAAAAACTATTTAAATTCTCAAAACAACATAACATACGGCTATGAAAAAATTAATTGCATTCAGCCTAATAATGATTGCTGCTTTTACCTTACAAGCACAACAATTGAAAGGAACACGTGAATATTCTGAACCACGTGAATTTGGTGGAAGTCGCTACACTATAGTAAATTGGATAGTAAATTATCAAATAATACTAAAAGCGGATGCCTTTTATATTAGGCTTTCTAATCCAAGAATATCAGTATCGCCTGTATCCTTATATGGAACTCCAAATGGAGGAAAGCTTTATTCTAAAACGGATTTAGGACTTTCAACTTGGCCAGATTCTGATCCAACACCATATAATATGGGACTTGAGTTGACTTTAATATATCCTGATGGCACACATCATAAAACCGGTGCTAATGTTAAGGAAGACAGTTATATTGAAAGTACTTCCAAATTTAAAAGTGCAGGTCCAACCTCATTTAAAGTTGCTTCTGTAGAGTATATGTACTATAATGGGGGTGCTGATAACAAATTAGATATATTAATTGCCGCGAAAAAAAACGGTAGTTCTAATTCATCTAATAACCCCAACAATCCATTATCTACAAACACACAAACAAATACATCTAACAATCCTGCAACTCAAACTGGTACAACAAACACAGGTATGCCAGCAAACACTTCTGGCAATGACCCTTTGGCTCATTTCAATAATCCCCAACCAACATATAGTAACAATAAGACAGTACAGGCTGTTGGGGAGTTTGCTAATGCAGTAGAGCCATTGCTGGAACAGTGGGCTAATCAGGCACAGGCAAAACGTGAAGAAAGAGAACAGGAAGAGTTGGCAAGGTTAGAGGGGCAAACCCGCAGAGAAGAAGCAGCAGCGGAGTTAAGAGCACAAAAAGCCCGGTTAATTGAAGCAAGAACGGATTTTGTTACAAAATTACCAAATGGAAAACCACCCCTTTCTTACCAGGCCAAAGAAGCCACTGAAATTTATTTTTTTACTTATAGTTTCCAGACTGCCAGTATAGAGGAGACTACACCGTTGATCTATATATCCAATGTATTTACTGTTGCAAAATACGGCGACGGAAGCTGGCCTTTTAAAAGCAATCTGATAGCAAATATTGCCAAAACCAACAATGGTCTTGACCTGATATTATCAGATTATTACCTGAGTAAAACCCAGGCAGAAGAACAACAGCAATTATTGGTAAGGGCGGCAAGCAGTTATGATTTTTCGGTGCAGCATATTTCTTATTCCGGTATCAAATCTTCCGGCAAAACAGAAGCTGGATCCGATTTCTGGGGAAATGCAACAAATGATGGAGATGCAAAATCAAATTCAAATTCAACAAATAATCCGGCATCAGCAAACGCTGCCGAGGGGCAGGATTTTTGGGGTAACCCTATAACAACGATTGAAAAAAAACCAGAGTCCTCCACTGAAAAAAAGCAGGAACCCAAAGACAGCAAAGAAGATGCAGATTTTTGGGGAAACCCAACAAATACCACCAAGGTAATGCTGTTTGGGTTTGTGTATATGCAAAAATGCAATTCAGAAGAAGTTGAATACCACACGGAGCTTCTTGTTGATGAATCCAGCTACGTGGAAGAATCAAAAAAGCTGGAAACGGAGCTGACTAAAGAACACCCCAATGCCAAAAGAATCACGGTAGGTTCTTCAAAGTTTGATTATGGCAGTTCGGCCACTAATATGTGTTTAATAAAATGGCGTGGCGGCAGCAAGGCCTGTGGTTACTATGTGTTATCTATATCATTTGGCAAAACCCAGCAAGATGCATTAAACAATGCCATGAAGAAGAAAAACACTTATGCCGATAGTAATGTTGCCTTTGAAATAGTTGAACAAAAATTTTGGTAAAGCAGCTAATAAATCAATACAAGTTTTAAACTACATTCTAAAATTTCGCAATTATGAAAAAAATAATCCTGCTCACCATTTTAATAATCGTATCTAATCAATTATTATTTGCACAAAACAATCTGAAGGCACAGATAGAATTTGAAGAAGCGGAAAAAGTTTTTTCCGAAAATAAATTTGAAGAAGCATATATCAGGCTCAACAAGACGGAAGAACTGATTGGTAAATGGGCACCAAATATCAGTTACCTGAAGATAAAATCGTTAGACCAGTTATGTGATTACAGCGATATTAAGAACAGTTATACACAAGGCCTTGCCAAAGAAGTACAACTATATATGAAGTTTTCGAATGACCATGCAAATGCTGTAGTAATGGATAAATTTAAAGAAGTTTATGCCATAGAAGAAAAATTGAGCTATGTAGTTTCTTTGGAAGAAAATAAAAATGACCAGGATTTTAAAGCGGCAGAAAAAGCGTATGAGGATAAGGATTTTTTATTGGCCATAACCCTGTATAAAAAAGGTGCAGATAAAGGAAATACACTTGCAATGCAAAGAATCGGTGACATTCATTATTATGCTAAGATAGAAGATCTTCAAAGTAATACTGATGCTATTACCTGGTATAAAAAAGCTGCGGATAAAGGGAATGCGGATGCAATGTATCGTATTGGCTTTATGTATTTTGATGGGAAAGATATTCCCCAAAATTATCAGGAAGCGCTGACGTGGTTTAAAAAAGGTGCAGAACATGGCAACGCTGATGCAATGAATTTAATGGGACTAATGTATTCGAGAGGTTTGGGTGGAATAACCAAAGATCAAATGGAGGCGGTGAAATGGCACAGAAAAGGAGCCGACAAAGGTAATGTTGGTGCAATGTTTTTGCTGGCAACAAGATATAGGCTTGGCCTGGGTATAACTAAAGATATAACAGAAGCGATGAACTGGTATATAAAGGCAGCGGAGAATGGTTATGAAGTTGCAATGGATGAATTAAGTACAACCTATTATAACGCCCAGAATTATACGGAAGCAATGAAATGGCTTAAAAAATCAGCGGCAATAGGATACAATAGCCGTTCCAAATTTCTGATAGGGGAAATGTATTATGGCGGATCAGGTGTAACCAAAGATTATACAGAAGCCATGAATTGGTATAAGAAAGCAGCAGATAAAGATAATGATGAAGCAATGTTAAAGATAGGCA
>JAUYMU010000138.1 GCA_030698405.1 Bacteroidota bacterium | reverse complement strand
ACACTATACTGTAAAGCAGTAAGGTGGAGGTTAAGGCCTCCCTGACTCTTATCGTGAACAAAAATAGCCGGAAAGATATTTTTCTCAGCATACTCTAACGATCTAATTTACAAGAATATTATTTTCGAGCCGAATTGCTGTTGATGAAGCATTTCCCTGAGTTTAAATATTCGATAAAATGGAAATAAAATAACATTCTGAGGATAAATAGGACATGTGGAATTTGTTGTCGGGTATGATGGAACCTTTGTAACAGTAAGCGGATCAAGAGGGGGCGATGGCGATTCTGTTCCATCTAATGAAGGATCAGGCTGGCTTAAACCAGATGAAATGTATAGGATTGCATCAGGTTTTATAGGTTTTTGGGCTATACAATAATAGATCATTAGTATGTATAAATTAAAATCTAAAAATATGAAATTGTTAATATTCATTTTACTAATTTGTCTTATGACAAACTGCACGAATACTGCACAAAAGCATTCTTCTAACCTGAAAGCTAAAACAGCAACAGCAACACTTTCCCAATCCGATTCTTTAAATTTGGACTTACAGATAAAAATTTTTGATTCAATATATAATTGTGTAGAAAAAGAACTTTACGACAGCGTTAAAAGGTATCAAATTGATGGAATTGATTTTAGTGATATATCCGAAGGGATTGAGAGAAAATATGTAGAGTGTAAAAATAATCTTACAAAAACTTTCATCGGTTATAAACTTGCCCAGAACTACTACATTCATTTCAATAGTTCAAAAAAAATGATTTATCAGCAGAAAGCAGAACCTTTATTCTATTCATTCTTAAGCTTTAACGAAGGAGAAGTTGCCTCTATGTATTTAAAACTTGATATCAAAAAGGTTCATTTTATTACAAAAGAATGGAACAATTTTTCGGAACAAGATAAAAACGCTATTTTATTTTACGGGCTATTACGAGGGTTTGATAATGGACTTCCAGATATTTTAAAAAGTGTAGAGTAGCATTTGTACAATAAGCATCATACTCTCAACGACAAGCATCATACTCTCAACGACTCACAAAAACAGGAAATTATTCAATCAGCAAAAAGTTCACTTTATGCCAGAAAAAAGTTCTGGTATCAATAATGCATAATTCATGGTAGGTGCTTAAGGATTGTTTTACTAAATATCTAATTCCAAGGTTTCCACCCTCAATCCATCCATTTTGAGGTTAAAAATTCCCAACCGAAACACATCTACATTTCTATATATATATCTGCATATCAAGCAATAAATCTTTCTTAACACTAAGTTTACAAAACCTGCTCATTTGTATGGAACCGTTTGAAATCGAATTACCATCAGGGTTGGTTGAAATATTTCTCTTTATATTTGCGCACAAATTTTTAGACCATCTTTCAATACACAATTATGAAGCAAATTAAATATGTATCTCCTCAGGAAGCAGTAAAAGTTGTTCAATCAGGTGATAGAATTCATTTAAGCTCTGTTGCAGTTACTCCGCACACTTTGATCAGACCTTTGGTTGAACGTGGAAGAAACGGCGAACTGTTTGATATTAAAATTCAGCACATTCACATCGAAGGCCAGGTTGATTATGCCAATCCTGAATTCGAAGGAATATTTCAGGGCGAACAGTTTTTTGTCGCCGGAAATATGCGCAAACAAACTCAGGCTGGTTATGCCGACTATATCCCGGTATTTTTGAGCGAAACACAGAAACTGATCCGCGAAGGCTACCTGAAAGTAAATGTTGCCATGATTATGGTTTCGCCTCCCGACAAACATGGTTTTGTTTCTTTAGGCACATCGGTTGATGCTACTTTAGCCGCTTTACAGTGCGCCGATACTGTTATTGCTGCTGTAAATCCAAACGTTCCGCGTTGCTGGGGTGATGCCATGATTCATGTTGACGAAATTGACATTTTTGTGGAAGATGATCTGCCATTGTATGCTCACGGCTTGGCAACATTAACTGAAATTGAAGAAGCTATTGGCAGAAATGTAGCAGCTTTGGTTGAAGACCGTGCCTGTTTGCAAATGGGTATCGGAGGTATTCCGAATGCCGTTCTCGCCCAACTTCATAACCACAAAGACCTTGGCGTTCACTCTGAAATGTTTTCTGATGGAATTCTGCCTTTGGTAGAAAAAGGAATTGTTACCGGAAAATATAAAAACATCGACAAAGGTAAAATGGTAGCTTGCTTCCTGATGGGAACAAAAGCTCTTTACGATTTTGTTGACGACAACCCACGTGTTGCCATGATGGACGTTGAACATACCAACAATGTTGCCGTAATTCGCAAACTCGACAAAGTGACTGCCATAAATTCAGCGCTTGCAATCGACATCACCGGACAGGTTTGTGCCGACTCTATCGGAACCAAACATTATTCAGGTGTTGGCGGTCAGATCGACTTTATTCGTGGTGCAGGACATTCAAAAGGTGGAAAACCAATTATTGCACTGCCATCTGTAACCGCAAAAGGCATATCTAAAATCAGTCCGACATTGATTGAAGGATCGGGCGTGGTAAGTACACGTGCCAATATCCACTGGGTAGTTACCGAACATGGTGCAGTGAATCTTTACGGAAAAACATTACAGGAACGCGCACGCTTACTGATTTCAGTTGCCCATCCGGCACACAGGGAGTCTTTGGAAAAAGCAGCTTTCGAACGTTATGGCTCACATTTCCATTTTGTAAGAGATAGTCGCAAAATATAAAAATAAATTCAGAAAAGGCAGGCCTCAAAATCTGCCTTTTTTCTTTACAACTAATAGAGACTGCTGCAAAACACACATTCCAATCTTCGAATAATTGAGCAATCTGTTTAAAAAAATAGAATGTATCCGTACTTTTGCAGCTCGAAAAAAAACACCTGTTAAAAACAAGAATATTCCTTATTAATTAAATACTTACACAAGATGGAAATATCACATATCGAACACATTGGAATAGCTGTAACCAATTTGGAAGAAGCCATTCCCTATTATGAAAATGTATTGGGACTTAAATGTTATGCCGTTGAAGAAGTGGCCGACCAGAAAGTAAAAACCGCTTTCTTTAAAGTTGGACAAACCAAAATTGAACTGCTGGAATCAACCGATCCTGAAGGACCAATTGGAAAATTCATTGAAAAAAAAGGTCCTGGAGTACATCACCTTGCCTTTGCTGTTGAAAACGTAAACGATGCGTTGAATGATGTTGCTGCAAAAGGCGTTCAGGTAATTGACAAAACCGGACGAAAAGGCGCTGAAGGACTTACCATCGGTTTCCTACACCCAAAATCGACACTCGGCGTATTGACAGAACTTTGCTCTGACAAATAATCAAACACAACTTACTTTATATAATATGAACAATCAAGACAAAATAAAAAAACTCATTGACCTGCGCATTGAAGCAAAACTCGGAGGTGGAGAAAAAAGAATTGAAGCTCAGCACGAAAAGGGCAAATTAACTGCCCGCGAACGCATCGAACTGTTGCTCGATGAAGGTAGTTTCGAAGAATACGACATGTTCGTAAAGCACCGCTGCGACAACTTCGGCATGGAAAAAACAAAATTTCTGGGCGATGGTGTAGTTACAGGTCAGGGAACCATTGACGGACGTGTGGTGTATTTATATGCACAGGACTTTACCGTTTTTGGAGGTTCATTGTCAGAAACTTATGCATTGAAAATCTGCAAAGTAATGGACATGGCCATGAAAGTCGGCGCTCCTGTTATTGGAATCAACGACTCGGGCGGCGCGCGTATTCAGGAAGGTGTAACAGCTTTGGCCGGTTATGCTGAAATTTTCGAACGCAATATCATGGCTTCGGGAGTTGTTCCGCAGATCTCGGCTATTTTCGGCCCTTGTGCCGGTGGCGCTGTTTATTCACCAGCATTGACCGATTTTATCATCATGAGCAAAAATACCAGTTACATGTTTGTAACCGGACCAAAAGTGGTAAAAACAGTTACCGGCGAAGTGGTAACCGACGAACAACTTGGTGGCGCATCGGTTCACGGTTCAAAATCAGGAGTAACCCACTTTGTTGCAGAAGACGAACAGGAAGGTATTTCTTTAATTCGCAAGCTGTTAAGTTATCTTCCGCAAAACAACCTGGAAGATGCACCATTGCTTCCCTGCGACGATCCGATTGACCGTTTGGAAGATTCACTGAACACCGTAATTCCTGACAATCCGAACAAACCATACGATGTTAAAGATGTAATCCACTCGATAGTTGACCACAGCGAATTTCTTGAAGTTCACCGCAACTACGCACAGAATATTGTGATTGGTTTTGCCCGTTTCAATGGCATTTCAACAGGTATTGTGGCCAACCAGCCATGTTATCTTGCAGGTGTTCTCGACATTAATGCATCACGTAAAGCAGCACGTTTTGTTCGTTTCTGCGATGCATTCAATATTCCGATTATAACCTTGGTCGATGTTCCCGGCTTCCTTCCCGGAACCGCTCAGGAATACGGCGGTATCATTATTCACGGTGCTAAATTGTTGTTCGCATACGGTGAAGCAACTGTTCCAAAAATAACTGTTATTCTCCGCAAATCTTATGGTGGCGCTTATTGCGTTATGAGTTCGAAACATCTGCGCGGCGACATTAACTATTCATGGCCAAGTGGCGAAATTGCTGTAATGGGACCAAAAGGCGCCATCGAAGTTCTCAGGAACAAAAAAATTGCTGCAATTGAAGATGAAACAGAACGTTTGGCTTACGTGGCACAAGCTGAAGAAGAGTACAAGGAAAAGTTCGCGAATCCTTACAAAGCAGCAGAATATGGTTACATTGATGATGTAATTGAGCCGCGCAATACCCGTTTCCGCATTATCCGCGCACTTCAGGCACTGGCAACAAAAAAAGACGTAATGCCGGCAAAGAAACACACCAACATTCCATTATAATCAATGATCATGCAGAGAAAAATTAAACATTTATTATACGGAATTGCCGTTCTTCTTTTGGTCGTTGCGGGTACTGATTTAGCGAAAGCACAAAATGCAATAGACCTGAGGATCAATGAAATTCTGGTGCTGAACGAATCCAACTATGTGGATGATTTTGGAATGCACAATGGTTGGATCGAAATTTTCAATTCAGCGTATAGTCCAATTAACATAGGCGGATGCTACCTGACAGACGATCTGTCCAACCCGACCAAATACTGGATTCCCATTGGAGACCCGGCAACTATTATTCCACCAAGAGGTTATGTGGTATTTTATGCAGACCAAAGACCTGCCCGGGGTATTTTTCACCTGAATTTCACTCTGGAAAATACGGAAACGATCGCCTTATTTGATGCGAATGGACGTACCAAGATTGATGAACTAAAAATTACACAACCGCAGAAAGTTGATGTTACTTACGGAAGATTAACTGATGGCGGTGAAAACTGGGATTTTATGGAATTCTCCACCCCAGGGGCAAACAATGATCACAGCAGGAAGGCTTCAGCTGGAGAAAAATTCGTACAAATGGATCCTTATGGAATTGGAATGACCATGATAGCAATGTTTGTCGTATTTTCAGCACTGGCACTTCTTTACATCATTTATAAAAATATAGGCCTTTTCTTTGTACAAAAAGCTTCGAAAGCAGCAAAAAAAGATCTGCAAGCAACAATTCCCGGAAAACATACCAAAGAGGAAGGAATGTCAGGAGAAGTGAATGCCGCGATTGCAATGGCTTTGTACTTGTACCAAAGTGAGTTGCACGATGAGGAAAATACTGTTTTAACCATTCGGAAAGTATCAAGAAACTATTCTCCGTGGAGTTCAAAAATTTATACACTTAGGAAATCACCTCGTTAAAAAACCACAGAAATGAAAAAATTCAAATTTACCATAAACGGAAATCAATACGAGACCGAGATTCTCACCGTTGAAGACAATATTGCCGAAGTTGAAGTGAACGGAACTTTGTATAAAGTTGAAGTTGACAAAACGATGAAAGCTGTAAAAACGCCTAGATTAATTCGTCAGACAGCTGTTCCATCAACCGATAGCCACCCTTCAGTTGCAAAGACCAGCAGTCCTGCAGGTCCAAAAGGGGCAGGCAGTATAAAATCTCCACTTCCCGGAGTTATTCTTGAAATGTTTGTGCGCGAAGGTGATATTGTAAAAATGGGACAAAAACTATTAATGCTGGAAGCCATGAAAATGGAAAACAACATTGAAGCAGATAAAGCAGGTAAAGTTACATCGATCTTAAAAGGAAAAGGAGACAACGTAATGGAAGGCGATGTTTTAATTATTATAGGAGACTAAAACATGGGTACATTTTTTGATTTTATTATAGAACATATTTCGCAATTCCTGCAATTTACAGCCTTCGCAAACATGACCTTTGGCCATGTGATAATGATTTGTATCGGCCTTGTATTTATTTACCTCGCCATCGCAAAAGAATTTGAGCCGATGTTGCTGATACCGATTGGCTTTGGTATTTTAGTAGGAAATGTTGCATTCGCCCCGGGATTCAAAATCGGGGTTTACGAAACCGGTAGCGTTCTGAATTATCTTTATTTCGGGGTACTTCAGGGTATTTATCCACCGCTGATCTTTCTTGGAATCGGTGCAATGACCGACTTTTCGGCTTTGATTTCGAATCCAAAACTGATCCTTATCGGAGCTGCAGCCCAGCTTGGTATTTTTGGCGCTTACTGTATTGCCCTTGCCCTTGGATTTAGTCCAACCGAAGCAGGTGCAATAGCCATTATCGGTGGCGCCGATGGTCCAACAGCAATCTTCCTTTCGTCAAAACTTGCACCTGATCTGATGGGAGCCATTGCAATTTCAGCATACTCCTACATGGCGCTTGTTCCGGTAATTCAGCCACCTATTATGCGGTTGCTTACCAACAGCAAAGAGCGTTTAATCCGTATGAAACCTCCACGCGCTGTTTCGAAAGTTGAGAAAATAATTTTCGCGATTGCTGGTATGTTACTCACTACGTTTATTGTCCCCAGCGGTTTGCCACTTTTAGGTATGCTTTTCTTCGGAAACCTGCTGAAAGAAAGTGGAGTTACCAAACGTTTGGCCGATACAGCAAAGGGTCCGATGATCGACATCGTAACCATCCTGATCGGTTTAACCGTAGGCGCCTCAACACAGGCAACTACTTTCCTGACCTTAAAGTCAGTTGGTATTTTCGCTCTGGGAGCAGGTTCGTTTATTATTGCAACTACTGGTGGTGTACTATTCGTTAAACTCCTTAATGTTTTCCTGAAGGAGGGCAGAAAAATCAACCCGCTCATCGGTAACTCTGGCGTTTCGGCAGTGCCCGATAGTGCCCGTGTTTCGCAGGTAGTTGGTTTGGAATACGATAAAACAAATCACTTGCTCATGCATGCAATGGGTCCAAACGTAGCTGGTGTAATCGGTTCGGCAGTTGCCGCCGGTATTCTGCTCAGCTTCCTGATGTAAAAGGTTTGAATATTTATAATAAAGAGGTTGTCGGTTAATTCCGGCAACCTCTTTTGTTTCCATTACCAATCATTAACAACTGGTCACAATTTCTTTAACATCATTTAAGAATTAATTTACCTGAATATCAACTTCGGGGCTTATCTTTGTGGTACATTTTTTTTCATAAGTTTAGGTTTAGTTAGGTTAGTTAGTTTAAGAGAGAAAAGGTAGGACAGAGGTTCTACCTTTTTTTGTTTTTATACCAACCGCTTAGATTTGCGAAATCAAAGTCACTCCACAAACTTTCCGCTTGATCGGAAATGATCGTTTTGGGATTTTACCTTCGATCTTCCAACTTCGGTCTCCGATCATTTATAAACTGTTCCCTACAAATTATTGTTCAAAATTATCTCGAAACCATAACCCGAAATTTCGTTTCATTCCAGGCTTCAAACTTATTGGTTGTAAGAAAAGTGAGTTGTTTATTCTCCGCAGTTTTTATCCAGATTACCGAAGGATCAGTTGGGTCGGCTTTTACTTTAACCCCGCCAGTTACTGAAATCTGAACAAGCGAACCATTTTTGACTTCATAATAGAAAGGTTTCAGCGCAGCATTTTCAGAAATGGTAAGCTGGTTGGGCGGCAATACAATTTCAGGAGCCGTTTCTTCATATATAAAGCGTGCACCATGACTGGTAATTGTATCCATCCATTGATTCAGGGTTTTATAGTTGTCAAGTTCCGGCTCATGCCCAAGTCCGTCGAGCGTAACCAATTTGTTCCGGTGCCCGAGAATTGTCAGCCGGTCGTGAATCAATTTCGAACCATACATTTTATCAACCATCAACCTATTTAACATCATTGCATTACGGAACGGATAATCAGTCTCGTAAGGCACAATTTCATCGGCAGTACCGTGTATCGACAAAACTGAAATTCGCTCATCCTTGTCGATAATATTCAGATCAGCAACAGCCCCCCACAAATTGACAACTGCCTTTATTGTAAATTTTTCGGCGTATTTATTTCCTGATTCTTCGATCTTTGTCAACCGCCCTTCCTTAGTGGCTTGCCGAATGCGCTCAGGCCGTTCGTCATTGTCCATAAATGCAACATTGAGTGAAGCCACACCACCGGCGCTGGTTCCGCCAACATACACCTGATTTGGGTCAATTCCCAAACCTTTTGCGTTGTGCGAAAGATACCGAAGTGCAGCATGTGCATCCTGAACAGCCCGGTAAGCGCTCAATTCAATATCACTGGAGATAAGTTTAAATCCCAACCGGTAATCAATAGAAGCCACCACATAGCCACGTTTCGCAAATGAAGTTGCCAATGCTTGTTCTGCAGCCGATTCCTTGCTGCCAATGTAAAATGCGCCGCCATGAATGAGCATCACCAATGGCCGGTTTTTAAAAATGTCGGTTTTTGGATAATAGATATCAAGTTTCAAATCAAGCATCTCAGGATCGTTGAACGCCTTGACCAATCCTTTGCTTAAAGTGGTGATGTACGGATCGTTTGAATATGGCGACCGTGTCCAGTAACCTTTGGCTCTTCCGTATATTAAATCGCTCTTAATTTCAACTCCCGAAAATATTTCCTCCTTGTAACGTTCAGTGGGTTTTACAACTAATTCCGGACGACGAACAAAATTCAGGATAGCCTTTTGCCGAAAGAAAAAGAACCGTTTTTTCTTGTTCAGGAGGGAAAGTGTTCCTGAAAAATTATCAGAATTAATATTGGGTGATTTCATGATTCCGAGGTATAAATCGGATTGAAAAATCAGCCGCGAACCGGTTTTTCCCAATGAAAAGGAATGCCTTTCTTCAACGGCCCTGTTACGGTTGAGCACGTAAAAGCCTTTTACTTTTTCTGAATTGGTTTCCTCAACTACCAAAATAACCTGATCGTCTCCAATTTTGCCATCGTAAACACCTTTTTCAGGAGAAATATTGCCGTTTACTGTTTGGGAGATCAGCAATATGGCTAACTGTAATATCAAGTAAAAACGCATAACTTAGTGATTCGTTAATTCAACTTTTGGTTTTTGAAATATGGGGCTTGAAAAATTATTGTTCTGAATTTGAAGGCAAGTTAACTAATTTAACCATTATTTTTTATCAGATTTGCAGTCATAACCCAATTAACTAAAACGACAAAACATGAAAAAAATTACTTCAGCAATTTGTCTTCTCCTGATCATTGTATTTTCAGGAATTGCACAAGAGAAAAAAATCAACGTACTTGTATTTTCCAAAACTTCCGGCTTTCGTCACACCTCCATTTCTTCAGGATTAAAAATGATGAGCGATCTGGCTCAGGAACGAAAATGGGTGCTGACTGCCACTGAAAATGCAGATTTGTTTACACCGGAATTTCTGAAAACTTTTGATGTGGTGGTATTTCTAAATCCTACGTTGGATGTGTTTAACGATCAGCAGCAAAAAGATTTTGAAGCTTTTATGAACACAGGCAAAGGATTTGTCGGCATACATGGCGCCGCCGACTGCGAATACGATTGGGCATGGTATGGTAACCTGAATGGTGCATTTTTCAAAACCCATCCTGAAGCACAAACAGGAACTGTGATTTTCGAAAATACGGATCACCCCACAATGGCTCCTTTCAAGGGAATGAAAACGTACCGCACATTCGACGAATGGTACACTTTCAAGGAAAATCCACGGGCAAAAGTGAAGGTTCTGGCCAGATTGGACGAAACATCGCTGGATGAAAAAACGCTGAAGGATGACAAATGGAAAATGGGCGACCACCCGCTGATCTGGTACCAGGAAATGGGCAATATACGCTCATTCTATACTGTTTTTGGGCATACCCACGAAGCTTTCCAGGATCCAAAAGTGAAAGAACACATCGGTTGCGCGGTTGACTGGACGGCGAAAAGAAATTAAAGGAAAGTGATCAGTGATCAGTGGTCAGTCTCAGTCTCAGTTTGCAGAATGTTACAGATATAAAAAGAGGCTGTTCCGGATTGGAGCAGCCTCTTTTGCGTTAAATTTATTTAAAACTAAAATCCACTAACATTTAATCTTCCGCCGGTAACACATTTACCAGATAGAGAAGCCGTTTGAACAGCAGAACTAAGAATTGCATTTTTAATTGTTGCAGCACTTGCTCCTGGATGAGTTGAAGCATACAAAGCAGCCGCGCCTGTTACATGCGGGGTTGCCATTGAGGTACCGCTATAATTTGCATAACCTGATGTAATTGTAGTTTTGTTTTTAACTCTGGTACTTGCTGGTACAGTAGAATAAATTCCTGACCCTGGAGCACCTAAATCAACAGTTGTTGCACCATATTGAGAAAAACTTGACAATGCACCTGTATTGGTTATTGACGCAACAGCAATAACATTTGCCACATCATAACCGGAAGGATAACTTGGAGTTGCATCATTGTTAGTACCACTATTACCGGCAGCAGCAATAAAAAGGATACCGGCAGTGTTGGCTCTAGTGATAGCATCCATTAGTGCCTGCGAAAAACCTCCACCACCCCAGGAATTATTTGTTGCAATTATATTGACCGGATTTGATACCCTGGTTTTTAAGCCTGTAAAATAATCAACTGCTTTAATCGCATTGGCAGTAGTTCCACCTCTGCTACCCAAAAATTTAGCGCTTAGCAGTTTTACATTCCAGCAAACACCAGCAACTCCCTTACCATTGCCGCCAACTCCACCGATTGTTCCGGCAACATGTGTTCCATGGTCGTCATCAACTCCATCAAAAACGGTATTGTTATTTCCATCGAAATCCCAACCGTAAACATCATCAACATAACCGTTTCCATCATCGTCAACGCCTGCTGTTTTTCCAAATTCGCCAGGATTTACCCCTGCGTTGGCAGCTAAGTCTTCATGGGTGTACATGTATCCTTCGTCGATAATCCCAATATAAACTGAACTGGATCCGGTTTTCTCTGCAGCCCATGCTTCGCCAGCCTGGCAGCCATATTGGTTGGCGGGAGAAGTTGCATTTCCATACATCCCCCACAATGAACCGTTGGTATAGTATGTATCATTGGAAGTAGCCGTGTGCTGATAAATGTAATTGGGCTCGGCATACAGTACTTCGGCCAATCCTTTGGCTTTGGAAATGGCATCAAAAGCCTGAAGAGGAGTGCTTACCAATAAAACACCCAATTTATCGCCTTTATCTTTCATGGCATTGGTATGAATTTTCTCTTTCACCTTGCCATTGATTTTCAGCAATGCTGTAGTTTGGGCTTCGGCGCTCACATCGTCTTTAAATTTAACGATCAACTCGTTCGGAACCACTTCGTAATTAGTTTTCACTGATGCACTCTTCAGGTTAGACGAATCATCCTGAAGATCCTGAAGGTCATCTTTTTGAGAACATCCGGCTATTAGTAAACTTGCTAAACAAACAGCGGTCAATAAGTGTAATTTTTTCATAGATTTCTTTTTATGGGTTGATCTGAAACGATGAACGTATTTGCACTGAAAAGGTTTGCTCAATTTCAAAAAAAATCATATTCATAAGACATAAAACGAAAAAGATTATCAAACGGAAAAGATTACCCCGTATATTCGCCAAATAGGGACTTGCTACAAAAAAAAATGAATCATACGGTCAATAATATTCAACGCGAAATTACCCCATTGTCAAAGGGCGATTGTCTTTTGGTGTTCGACCGTGTAAAAAGCCAGTTCGATTTTCCGGTACATTTTCACCCTGAATATGAATTAAATTTCATCTTTAATGCAACTGATGCTGAGCGGATTGTTGGCGATCACAAAAGCAACATTCAGGAATATGAATTGGTGTTGGTGGGGCCAAATGTTTTTCACGGGTGGAACAACGGCAAATGTAAAAGCGACCAAATACATGAAATCACGGTTCAGTTTCACCGCGATCTGATTCACGAAAGTTTGCTGGACCGAAACATGATGAAACCCATCAAAGAATTGCTAACCAATGCATCGAGAGGTATTTCATTCAATGAAAACACCATCCGGCAAATTGCGTCTCAGTTACATGAACTTTCTCAGAAAAACGGAATGGAAGCATTTATCGAATTGATTTCTGTTTTACACATCCTTTCTGTTTCTGAAAACCAGAAAATGCTTTGCCAGGCAACAATTAACCGGAATGATTTTGCCAATAGCGACCGAATTAAAAAAGTGTATGAATATATCGCAGCAAATTATCAGGAAAAAATAAAGGTTGAAGAGGTTGCCCGGCTTCATAACATGACGGAAACAACCCTTTCAAGATTGATGAAACAACGCACAGGAAAATCGTTTGTTGATTTTTTGAACGACTACCGAATTGGGTTTGCTGCACGCTGGCTTACTGAAACCAAACAGACGATTGCCGAAATAGCATTTCGATGCGGATTTTATAACATCTCGAATTTTAACCGCATTTTCAGAAAAATAAAAGGGTGTACTCCGGGCGAATATCGCGTGAATTTCTCAGGAATTAAACGTGTAAGCTAAAAAAACAAAGTGGGCAGAGGTCAGTCGCAGTTGTCTGGCAGTCAGCGATCAAATTCTATTCTTTGCTGTGGATCTGCAGGTAATTGTTCCAAATACTCTTCCACAATGCGGTCGATCGTCATCAGGCATCTGCCGCAACTTGTGCCGGCTTTGGTTGCCCGTTGAATATCAGAAGTTGATCGTGCTCCCTTTTTCAAGGCTGTCAGAATTTTCTTTTCCGAAACCATGTTGCATACACAAACCAAAGTCCTGCTGATCACAAAATCCGGTGATTTTACTTTCAGGAAACGAACTTATTCTCGACAAATAATTTAATATTTCGGTAAACATCAATTATTTGATCACGCTTGGGCAGTGTTTCGTATATTTTCTGAATGTATTGTTTTTCGCTCATTATCCTGAATGTGTATTTGAAATTCAGGTCGAAAGCCATGGATAAAAGCAATAATTTATAATCGTTCATGGATTTCATATCCTCCACGGAAGCCGCTTTGCCGGCCATAATGCTTTTAACTATTTTTTCTGAAACCTCTGAATTTTTATTCAGATCAATTGTGATAACCGGCTGAATACCATACTTTTCCTTAAAGAAACGATAAGCGGAATCATAAATGTCCAATTTATCGGCATCGCGAAGCAACTGTGCAAAAATGGTTTGCTGCTCATTGTCAAGCTTCGGTAATTTCTGTTTATTGTGGCTTTCAACCGCTTTCAAAATAATTACCTGAAAATCGGCAGTCAGGTCCTGATAAAATTCCATTTGTTGAATAATCTTCGATGAAACCGTTGCATGATCACGCTGAATAACCAATGGATCGAGGTTCTTCGCAACCATGGAAGCTTTGCCAATATCATGAAAAAGGGCATTAATCGTTGCTATCCCTTTTTCCTCTTCTGGTTGCAAAACAACGTTTGCCAGCAAAAGCGAATTGTCTGCCACCCGAATTGAATGTGCCCTAATTTCCTCCAATTTATGTTGGTTATCAGGCGAATCAATCGTCAGCGACTTGAAATATTCATCGAATTCAATGCGGCACTTTTTCAAAAGTTTTTCTGTTGACATATAGCTAATTTAATGGCCTCAAAAGTAGCACAATTAATTTGTATAAAACAGGCTGTTAAGATTCAAGTTTTATTATTTTTGTGCTCGCTAAAACAAGCCGGCCCTATAGTTCAATGGATAGAATGTAAGATTCCGGTTCTTATGATCTGGGTTCGAATCCCGGTAGGGTCACTTTAAAAGTCAATCGCTTGATAATCAGTGATTGACTTTTTAAATTTACTTCATTTGCACGAAATTTGCACAACATCTATAATTTATTTTTGCGAACTCTATTTTTCCCAGCTATCTTAAATCTATACAATTTATTCCATTTTTCCTTACCTTTAAAGGAAAAACCAACCATATGAAAAAGTTTGCATTGATCATCATCGTCTTTACTTTGGCGTCCTGTGCCACATATTCCCCTCTTGTTAGCTTTGTAGATTATTCATCCTATAACAATGAAGGAATATTCTTAACAGAATCAAATTCGGTAAGTTTCAAGTATGAACCAGTGGGTTCAGTCAATGTACTTTTACATTCTGGGTTTGCAAACGAAGTTAAAAAGGCGCCGGTGATCGAAGATAAAAAGGGAAAGGGTGATGACGTATATTACTCTGCAAATAACGGCAGGCTGAAGTATAAAGATGCCACTATCCAAGAGGCTTTGAGACTGGCCGTTGAAAATGCCAGGAATAAAGGGGCCAATGCAATTATCAACATCCGATATGAATACGTCCCTGCCTTTAAAAACAATCCCGATGGATGGCACATGTCAGGGATGGCTGTCAAAAGATAAAGTATCGTCAAGCGCCTACATACAAGTCAGTTCGCTAAAGCCCCACCGTATTCGGGTGAGGCTGACCAGGCATTCATAAGTGTATTAATCAAACGAAATGAACCTGACTTATTTCTTTTGCAAAGGCATGAAGAGATTTTTCAATCTTCTCTACCGTTTTTGGGCTTGGTTTCCGATGCCCGGTAACGTAATGGCTCAACTGGCCTTGATTTACGCCTGTGATACGCTGTAATCCTGCAAGCGATAAAACCTTCGAATAGTAAGCAAGAAATGAGGCTGTATCGTACACATAATTAAATTTTGCTTCTACAAATTCTTTTCCCTTTTGATTATAAAATTCTTTCATTTCCTCATAGCTTGATATGAAATCTTCAACAGCTTCTTTTGCTGAATCTCCATTGCCATGAATTCCATAGTTCAATGTGTTATTTTCCAAATCGACGTATACACCGTAAGTTCCGTCGTTTCCTCTTTCGATAAATGCTTTTACTGTTTCCATAATTTGTTGTATTTTTTTCGGGGATTAAAATTTAACCCCTGAGTCTTTAATAATGCTTTTTAATGTTCCTGTTGCGACTTCTTGGTTTTTATGGTGGCTCATTTTAATATATTTGTCCGTTATTGGACTGTACCACGATGGATGTCCGCCCATAACACCATCTTCGTAACACCCGGCCTTTTTTAGTTTCTTCTCTAATTCTGCATACTTCATTTCTTTTCGCTTGATTAATACGCCACGAAGATACGAATATTAATATCATTATTGATCATTTTAACAGTTTTATTTTTACCTATCTCAAATCAAATTAATAAAGAAAGCCCCCGTTTCCGGAGGCTCCTTATAGAGAAAAAGATTAAGCGACATGAGACAAGTTGAACAGTCTATGTTTTTAACACCTTTGCAACGTTTTGCAGGGCTGTGGTTGATTGATAATATTGTTTAACGTAGTAGTTTGTCAATGAATACAGACAAGTTGTTTATGACTTCTCCAAAGGTCAGTTTACCCAAGTTTGAATTTATGTTGGCTCGTAAGTCCGCTGGGTTTCCTTCGTGATATGGGTATGCAGGCGCATAACACTTATATCCTTTTGCAGCATAAAATTTCATTCAATTGTCCCAACTGATAAGATTTAGTGCATCATTGTCACCAGCTTTAAATCTACCCCATATTTCAAGATCATCATTAACTGGTTATTTAAGAGAGGTATCAAAAGTATAAATTATTTGCTTTTAATCCTAAAGGGGGATTTTAGAGTGGTGAATAATTTTACATCCTTCTTTGCCCTTTCCTTTTACGCTTTATCATCTGCTTTTTCTTCCTGAAGCTATTCCTATCCGAATAGTTGGGTATCAACCGAAGCAAATCAACC
>JAUYMU010000132.1 GCA_030698405.1 Bacteroidota bacterium | reverse complement strand
ACACTATACTGTAAAGCAGTAAGGTGGAGGTTAAGGCCTCCCTGACTCTTATCGTGAACAAAAATAGCCGGAAAGATATTTTTCTCAGCATACTCTAACGATCTAATTTACAAGAATATTATTTTCGAGCCGAATTGCTGGTTACCTTTTATGTTTTTCAAGAATTAACTAATGACTATAGTATTTCTTAGCGCTCAAATACAAAAAAACCATGATCAAAGATGATTTAATTCAAGTAGTTTTTACTGCCGAAGAAAAAGAGAATGCCAAACAGGCATTAGCGACCTTGTTGGGAATTATAACCCCTAAAGCTCCGGCGCTATCAAACAACGACCGCCGTGCATAGGCTCTGTTGCAGAACTAAACAAGTTAAAAATCAACAAAAGCCGCACTTACATGACGCAATTTCCCGAAGTGGTTCCTTCGTTCATCGACCTAAATGAATTTGAAAGGGACTTCCAAACGCGCGTTGAAGCAGAGGAGCTGATTATGCTGGCTGAAGATGCCCTTCGTAAGCTTATTGACATGAAAATCCTGCTTGATTACGATAACTATCAGGATGAACTTGCCTTTTACCGCTCGGTGCGTTATAGCGCCAGTGAAAAAATTGGCAATGCCGTTACAGTTTATAACGATATGAAACAATTTTTTCCATGGACCGGATCAGGTAAAACACAAACCGAAGAAAAATAACTCGATCTTCTTTGAAGTGTGAAGCTATTTCCCTTCCACTATTGTCTCTTAGAAATATAAATTTATCAATTCATAAATATTTGTTGATTCACGCAACCATTATCTGAGACAAACCGTCATTAATATAAATCTTTACATACTATCTGTTCTTAGTTTCTTAATTAAAAAATGGTATGTCATGAAAAAAATTTTACTCGTTTTATTATTAATTTGGATAGATTTAAGTTTATCTTTTAGCCAGGATCAAAAATTAGTTGAACCACAATCGAAGACTTTTTTTGACACAAACAAAGAATTGGGTGGAGATGTAATCATTAAGAACTCATACTTAACTTACAACAACGGTATCGTAACAAAAACTTTTGAAGTAGAATCACGCTATTCCGGTGATTTTTATTTTGTTGCTTGGTTATCAACAGTACAATTGCCCAAAGGGGAAATAATGAAATATAGCTTCTCTGTTAATAATCAGCCAATCGCAGACATATTGCCTAAAAAGAATGACTGGCATTGTGCAGGCATAGGTAATGATAAGACTGTTAAACTTTTAGAGGGAATTAACACAATTGCATTTAGCTGTTCTGCTCCTGAGACCCCTCGTGTAGAATTTGTTCGGTTAGTAAGAGATATCAATAAAGCAACGATATCGAGCTCCAACTACGATGCCTATAATGCAAAGATTGCAGTTGACATGCAAAACTACAAATCTGCTCCCAGCGATACCACAACATTAAACTTAAAATCGGCTCCCTTAGCTGAATATCAAGTTAAAGAAAGTGTTTATGCTTATTATGCCTTTTACGCCACATATTATTTCACATCTGGCCAGACAGCTAATATAAGCACTGCAACTTCTGGCTACCAACATGTAATTGAATTGTTTAGTCAATCAAACCCTGCAAGTTACTCTTGGTCAACGTACGGTAGTTCTACGGGCTCATTGTCCGTCAATATTCCATCTACAGGTTATTATTATATCAGACTGAGAAATTGGAGGAATAATGCTGCCATTGGAAGTGCTACTCTAAATGTAAATGGAGCTATAATAAATAATGCGCAAATTGCTGGCAATGCTTTAGCATTATCTGCAAATTATACCAATGATAATTTTAATTTCTTTAGTGCCAATTTATCATCAGGTGATAGTAGAATTTGGCTAGAAAGTGCTCAAGGAAGCATTCCTGGTAGAATTGTCGCATATAATGATGATTATATGGGATATGGTTATTTTAACTGGGGTGCTCAATCAAGGGTTACCGGGGCATTTCCTAATGGAATTAGGGCAATTCTTCTTTCATCGTACGGTTCCTACAATCCAATTACGCATTGTGATCTTTATGGCTATGTTTATAATGCAGATGCAAGCTATTGGAGTGGAAATCCATATCCATTTCCTTGTTTATTACCTGACGATGCGATGACTTCTGCCTGGTGGTCGAACAGTTATAATTGTATCGGATTTAGCGGTGGCGAAACAGTCTATAGATGGCCCCCAAGTGATCCAAAATATCGGCCATCAGGTTCTTCTGAACTTCAATCTTTTGATAATTATTATGCATCTGTTAGATATCCTGGTGCAATGACCTATTCTCATACAGATGATTACGAAAATGGTTGCATAGGTTTAATGGGCTTTAACCAAACATCTGGTTTTACACATGCTCAATGTCGAAGGCCTGCAAATAATCAAACTCATGGATACGATTGGGAAAGCAAAACTGGGTATGAAGGTTGGCGTATTTTTCATTCAAAGGGTAGCCTGGGCTCTGATTATTTTGGAAATCCATCGGTTTATGGTTCTATTCAACATTACTATTCACCAAACTCAATGGCTTCTTCAATGACCTTGACAAAGTCCGTTGAAGCAGGATTAACAAAATTTGAACAGGTTGAGTATACACAAGAAGAAAAAGAAGCTTTCAGTAAAATTATAAATAATACTTCAGACTCTTTTAAGGATGATTTCTTTAATAAATATAGCAATTGGGAAGAAACATGGAAAAAACCAGAACTTGTAATTTATAGTAATCCCAAAATGTTTATTCAATCAAACGAATACAAAGAACTTTTAAAACTTTGCAAAACTCAAGGGTCTGATATAATTCCATTTTTATCCGAAATTTTATCTGCTGATAATGCATTATTGATCAGTGAATTGCTTATTGACTTATTCAATGGAAAATATACTGATAAAATTTATCTTATAAGTAAGCAAAATAAAGAGTATGATGATAATGGGATTTTCATTTTTCATACACAATATACTAATGTTAAGAAGTACTTCAAAAGGTACCTATCGGAAAGCATAGAATCAACGAAGAAAGATTCTGAACAAAACAAAAATAAAGTATTCAATGAGGTAATTGTTTTCCCAAATCCTGCTATTAATAATATTGAAATAAAAATTTCTTTACTTATTGATTCTGAAATAGAAGTTATAATTTATGGGCAATATGGTACAATAAACCTGAAATCTGCAAAATACTATTTGTTGAACGGGAGTTCAAGTATTAATTTTGATGTTTCAAGTCTAAAAAGTGGCCTATATTATCTTCAATTACGAACCAACCACAACGAAAATTTTGTTTGTCAATTTAATAAATTATAAATCACTAAATTATAAATCACTATGAAATCAACAATTTACGTACTATGTCTAATTTTTCTTTCTCTCACCTCCTGCTCGAAAGAAAAAGTTGAAGCAGATCGGGTCGACTCGATCTTAAATCTTCTTAAAAGTAGTAATATTGCTAAGCTTGATGGCTCCATATATAATATTGTTTTGGATACTTTGATAAACGGCAATACTGTTAATCTACCATCGGGTACTATTGAATGTGAGGTTGCAACCCTGAATAACGATGATCTTAAAAAATTACAAAAACTGGTTTCAGAAGTAGATAATGTAACCATTAAGACTTTTGACGATAAAATTAAAAAATGGATCAACCTTTGGAATAACGGTAAAACGTCGTGGTATAGCGATCCTGCCCACATTTTATTGGTTGACTCCAAAGAATATCAGGAATATATTACTTTTTGTGTTGGAAAGGGTAAAGCAATTTTTCCGTTGATATTTGAATTATTGTCAAGAACAGATAAATGCACGCACTTTTATTTCTTATCATATCCTCTGGTTGCTGACATTCTTCCTAAAATGCCAGAGTATCAAAAATACATGAATCAGGCACGCGAAAGTTATTTGGCTGATTATGAGATTTCTGGAAATAAAGCTGGGAAAGATCATTACAATGAAATTCTATTTCGGTTTATGCACAATGTATTAAATAGTGAATTTTAGAAATAATACTTATGAAAACAAAAATTTTCTTATTGACGTTAGTTTTTGTTGCAACTTTGGCTTGTTCGAAGAGCAATGAGAGCACGAGTTCAACAAACAACCGGAACAGCAACAGGGTAAACGAACTGGCTACCTTGCTAAAGTCAGCTTTTGCTGCTGATACCTCGGAAAATACTTCCGGGCAACCTGCTACGGAAGAACCTGCTCCTGAGAAATCAGTTCAGATGCATTTGGAAAGAACTGACAGCTTGAAACTTGAAGCATTGGTACTAAAAATTCAAAATTCCGTTGTCAGCGAATTCGACAATAAGGTAAGCGCATGGATTAACTTTTGCAAAAAGCAACCAGGAACTCAAATGGCAAGCAGTTATGCCGGTCTTGCCAGTAAAGGAACAAATGAGTACAACGAAGTGCTAAATTTCTGTAAGTCGCATGACATGGACGGCTTATTACTTTTATTTCAATTAATTAATCATTCAGATTGTTTAAGTACCCGTCCCCTTCTTTCATTCTTGTCAGATTTGATTCAATCCAGTTCGGAATTACAGGCATACAGTAAAGAAGTTGCCGATGAAAGGACTTTTGCTGATGCAGCGACCACGCCGTGCAATGCGCAGCCCATACTGCTTATTGCCAAAGTATTAAATAAAAAGTTTTAGGTTGTTTTGCCAAAGCATTGATTGAAGAACCTAAAATATCCGGTTGTTTGGTCAAAATATCTATCAAATAACCTAATAGATTGACTGAATCAGTCAATCTCCTAACCAAAAGACCTAAACGATTAGCCAAATCACCTGATCGTTTGGGTCTTTTGATTGATCGAAGGGCAAATGAACCTAAAATTTTGGGTGATTTTACTGATTGAAAGACAATTCCAATTCTGCAACTGCGATTGAACACTGACTCACCCCTTCAGTAACTGATTCATTTTTGCTTTATCCAGTATTTTTATTGCTCTGCGTTGGGTTTCAATCAAACCTTCCTGAACCATTTCGCCCAAAGTACGGGCAAGCGAGGGTCGGGTAACTCCGAACATTTCGGCAAGCTGCTTCTGCGATTGAGGAACTTCAACTGTCTGAAGCCGTTCGCCAGCCTTTTCGAGCAGGTAATGTGCAATTTTTTGCCTGATGGTTTTAAACGACAGAAATTTCAGCTTTTGCGACAGGAATTGGGCGCGTGTTGAAATTGTGTTCAGGTAATTGTTCAGGATCAGTGAATTCAGTTGCAAAAGTTTCACAAACTCAGGTTTTGGAATCGACACCATTACAACATCAGAAGTTGCCGAAACAGTTACCGGAAACCGGTTCTCTTTACCGAACAAAAAAGCGGTTGCCAAAGGCCAGGGCGCCGACATGTCTTCAATCTTAATTGTTTTTCCTGAATAGTCGTTCATTTCAGCTTTCACACTACCTTCCTGAATAATCAGTAAGCGGTCGCAAACCTCACCGGCTATTGTGATCAAATCATTTTTCTGATAGGATTTAACCTGATAATGTATCTGGCGGAACAATTCCTGAAGTTCGTCAGGAGAAATGCCCCTGAAAATGGGCGACTGGCAAAGTATTTCGGGCTGGATCATAAATAGATATTGAGAATTTTATCTTGCCACAAAGGCGCAAAGTCACAAAGTTGCACTAAAAATTAATCTTTGTGTTACTTTGTGTCTTAGGGCCTTCGTGGCAAAACTTTGTTTTTTCACTGTTTGTAACATTTGATACATTTCAAACAACCGAACGGTCGTACTTTTGTTTCAGAAATAATACAAATTTAGTAACTGAAAAGATGAATCATCATTCATCAATCACAAATAATCAATCAGGATGATACGCGAAATTGTAAATATCGACGATGAAAAATGCAACGGATGCGGACTTTGTGTTCCGAACTGCCATGAAGGTGCATTGCAAATTATAGATGGAAAAGCCAGGCTCATTAGTGAACTGATGTGTGACGGATTGGGAGCCTGCCTTGGCCATTGCCCCGAAGGCGCCATTACCATTGAAAAACGCGAAGCCGACGAGTACGATGAAGTATTGGTTGTTCAACAAATTATACCCAAAGGTAAAAATACACTGGTTGCGCACATGAAACACCTGAAAGAACATGGCGAAACCACATTTCTTAAACAGGCTGTTGGTTACCTGAAATTACATGCCAATGAAATTCCTTTCGATGTGAATGCCATAATTGCGGAAGTTCATTCTACAAAAGTTGAATCGTCGGGTTGTGCCAGCGGAGGTTGCCCCAGCTCGCAAGCGGTTAGTTTTGAACCGCAAAACCTGCGTTTTGCTCCGGCAGTAGCCACAACCGAAGCGCCATCTGCTTTACGCCAATGGCCGGTTCAAATGCACCTGATCAATCCTGCCGCATCCAGTTTTCAAGGGACAGACTTGCTATTGGCTGCCGACTGTGTGGCTTTCAGTTTGGGTAATTTTCATTCCAAACATTTGGCCGGAAAATCATTGGTCATCGCCTGTCCGAAGCTCGATCAGGGCAAAGAAATATATGTAGAGAAAATCCGCCGGTTAATCGACGAAGCGCGCGTAAATACCATCACCGTTATGATGATGGAAGTTCCGTGCTGCGGAGGTTTGTCGCAACTGGTGAGAATGGCAACTGCTCAGTCAACACGCAAAGTTCCGGTAAAAGAAATCATCGTCAGCATCAAAGGCGAAATTCTGGACGAAGCCTGGGTGTAGAACGAGTTCCAAGTTCAAGGTTTCAAGTTCCAAGTTTGCGCTTCTGGAATAGGTTTTTGCCCTGAAGGGGCAGAATATCAATAGCCCGGGGTAAACGACGAAGGAGTGCAACCCCGGGACAAGATGGAACTATGTTACTCGTCCGCGCGAAATTGTTTTAAAAAGCGTTTCCCTTGTTGCGGACGAAATGGCAAACAATTCACCAAAATCATTCTGTATCTTATCAATTAAAATTTCAATAATTAATTGAGAATGTGATTTGTACCCTAAACAAAGGCTACAAGTCCGTCCTTCTCATTTCCAAAAAATTAGCTATGAACATGTTTTGTTTTCAATGTCAGGAAGCAGCCAAAGGAATTGGCTGTACAGTAAAAGGTGTGTGCGGTAAAGAACCGGAAGTAGCCAACCTTCAGGATACCTTACTATTTGTTTTAAAGGGCGTTGCAACTATTAACAACAAGTTGCGCGAAGCAGGATTGGCCGAGCCAAAAGTGGATAAAGTGATTTTCGATGGTTTGTTCAGCACCATTACCAATGCCAATTTCGATGAGATTGCATTTGTGATCCGTATCAAAAAAACGCTGAGAGTGCGCGATGAGTTAAAAGCAAAGGCACTGGAAGCCGGAATTGTGTTGCCAAAACACGATTCAACTGACTGGACTGCAGTTACCGGTGAGGAATTTGAAGCCAAAGCTGCCGAAGTTGGTATTCTGACCGAAACAAACGAAGATGTCCGCTCGCTGAAAGAACTGATTATTTATGGCCTGAAAGGTTTGGCCGCTTATGCCGAACATGCTTTTAACCTGAACCACGAAAATCAGGAAGTATTTGCATTTCTGGAACGTGCTTTGGCTGCAACTACCCAGGATTTGTCGGTTGACGAACTGGTTGCACTCACACTAGAAACCGGCAAGTTTGGTGTGGAGGTAATGGCGCTGCTCGATAAAGCCAATACTTCTACCTACGGAAATCCTGAAATGACCAAAGTAAACATTGGCGTTCGCAAAAATCCTGCGATCCTGATTTCAGGCCACGATTTGCGCGATATAGAAGATTTGCTGGTTCAGACCGAAGGAACCGGCGTAGATGTTTACACCCACAGCGAAATGCTTCCGGCCAATTATTATCCGGCATTCAAAAAATACAAACATTTGGTGGGCAACTACGGAAATGCATGGTGGCAACAGAAAGAAGAATTCGAAAGTTTCAACGGACCGATTCTTTTCACCACCAACTGCATCGTTCCGCCAATGGAAAAAGCTGGTTACCGCGATCGTATTTATACCACCGGAGCAAGCGGATTACCCGGTGCAGTTCATTTCCCCGATCGCAAACCCGGCCAGCGGAAAGATTTTCATGCAATTATCGAACATGCCAAAATTTGCGGTACGCCAACCGAAATCGAAACCGGTGAAATTATCGGCGGTTTTGCACACAACCAGATTTTCGAACTGGCCGGGCCTATCGTTGAAGCAGTTAAATCGGGCGCCATCCGCAAATTCTTTGTAATGGCCGGTTGCGATGGTCGCATGAAAGAACGCGATTATTATACCGAATTTGCTGAAAAACTCCCGACCGACACCGTGATTCTGACAGCAGGTTGTGCCAAATACCGCTACAACAAGTTGCCATTGGGCGATATCAACGGCATTCCGCGTGTGATTGATGCCGGACAGTGCAACGACTCGTATTCACTTGCAGTTGTAGCCCTGAAACTGAAAGAAATTTTTGAACTGGAAGACATCAACGAGTTGCCAATTGCCTACAACATTGCATGGTACGAACAAAAAGCGGTGATTGTATTGCTTGCGCTGCTTTCACTGGGTGTGAAAAACATTCACCTCGGACCAACATTGCCGGCTTTCCTTTCTCCCAACGTTGTAAACGTATTGGTTCAGAACTTCGGAATCGCCGGTATCCAAACAGTTGACGAAGATTTGAAGTTGTTCCTTGATATTGAAAAGGAAGTGGAACAAGCTTATGAATAATTGAAAAAATAAAGTTGGTTGATATGTTTTAGGTTGAACCTCCTGATCGCTTTGGTCAGGAGGTTTTTGCATTAATGAATCACTTTCAGCTTCGAAACCAGCAAAGTGATGAAAAGGCCAAAGATTCCGATTACAGCGAAGGAGTATCGCAATCCGGCAGCTGCTGAAATGTAGCCGATGAGCGGTGGTCCCATCAGGAAGCCCAGGAAACTGACACTCGAAACTGTTGCAAGTGCGATTCCCGGTGCGACTTTGCCGTTCTTGCCAGCTGTACTGTACACAGTCGGTACTATGCTCGAAACTCCCAGTCCAACCAGCATAAACCCTATGGTTGATGGAATCAGGTAAGGAAATATGACTGAAATAAACAAGCCGGATGAGATCATCACGCCGCTCACCTGAAGCAGGTGTTTTCGCCCGAATTTCGCAATCAGGCGGTCGGCCACAAAACGTCCGGAAGCCATCATGATCATAAATGAAGTATAGCCTAAAATTACCAGCGATGAAGGCGCTTTTACCACATCCTTAAAATAGATACCGCTCCAGTCGAACATCGCCCCTTCGCTTGCCATGCTGCAAAAGCCAATTATTCCAAGCTGAAGCAAAGTGCTGTCGGGTTTGGAAAAGAATTTCCGGCGCGGCTCTTCCTTGTCAACACTTGATTTAAATGGAACCAAAAACTGCTTGTTGATCCAGACGATTGTCCAAACAACCAATATGACGATCCAGAAATGCATGTATGGAACAATTTTCAGATTGATCATGGCCAGTCCGATCAGTGCCCCGGTAAAACCGGCAATGCTCCATCCTCCATGAAACATCGCCATGATTGGGCGCTCATAAAGTTTTTCGGCGGCGATTCCCTGAGTGTTAATTGCAATGTTGCACATGTTGCCCGAAACCCCGAACAGAAACAAGGCGATGGCCAATTGCCAGCCCTGGGTAACCAAACCGACGTTGCTTAAACAAATTGTATAAACCGGTAGCGCATACAAAAGCACTTTGTGGCTGCCATAGCGGGTCACCAGTTTTCCTGAAAAGGGCATCATCAAAAACTGACCAACCGGCAAGGCGAACAGGATGCTTCCAAATGCAGCATCGCTCAAATGAAGCGCTGTTTTGATATCCGGAATGCGACTAGCCCATGAGGCAAAACAAAGCCCCATACTGAAATAGAACAGCGCCACAGCGATTCGCATCCTTCTTTTTTCAGGAGGAACTGCTGTTTCTGATGTTGCTGTATGTTTAAATACTGTCATGATATTTTCCTGTGTACTATTTGGTTGCTCCTTGCATTTTTTGCTGAATAACCCAAACGGTGGCAAAAGTAGATAAATAAAAAACTGACAGACGGGAAACTGGTTTGACCGATAGTTGATTTTAACAATTTAATCTTGGTTCACCAGTCAGGGTTTCACTTTGGGTGAAGCCCTGACTATCTCCGGATCTTTTTTCAAGGGCTTAATCGTTCCATATCTCAATATCGAAAGACATTTTTCAAAACTTTTCCTTCAGGACGAAAAATATCTATATCATTATCACACTATATATCAATGCACTAAAAAATATTTTCAAAAAATATCAAAAATTTTAGTACTTTGTGTTACATAGAACCATTTAAATGTTGTATGTTTGTAAAGCCAATAACAAGGTAAGAGAAGGTAAAGGTTTTAAAAAAGTTCCTTGCAAATGTAACGAAACCAAAAAGCGTTCGTCTTACCAACAGAAAAACAAGAAAACAAAGATTAGAAAACAAGCAAACGTGTTCAGAAAACAAAAACAGAAAACAGAAAAACAGAAACAAAACTCAAAGCCATGAAAACAATTAATTTTAAGGAGGAAAAACAATGGATCTGAACAATACAAAAGCTCAAATGCGCAAAGGGGTGCTCGAATACTGCATTTTGCTGGTAATCGACGGTAAACCTTTGTATGCAAGCGATATCATCGAGGAATTGAAAAGCTCTAAAATGATTGTGGTGGAAGGAACACTTTATCCGCTGCTTACCCGGCTGAAGAACGACGGGTTGCTGTCGTACAAGTGGGAAGAATCGACCCAGGGCCCCCCGCGTAAATATTACGAACTTACAGAGGAAGGTCGGTTTTTTCTGAATGAAATGGGCGCTTCATGGGACGAGCTGGTAGAGGCAGTCAGAATGATCAAGGAACATAAATAGGTCATTTTCAGTATAAATAAAACGGAAAAATATAAACGAAATGAAAAAGACATTTACAATCAACATAAGCGGGAGCGTTTTTCACATCGACGATGATGCGTTCGAAAAACTCCAGAAATATTTACAATTGTTGAACCGACATTTTGGAACTGCTATTGAAGGCCAGGAAATACTTCAGGATATTGAAGCCCGTATTGCAGAACTCTTTATTGAAAAGACCGGCAACAAAGTTGAAGTAGTTACCAACGAGATGGTTGACGAGGTGATCGCCCGAATGGGTAAACCGGAAGATTTTATGGATTCGGAAGAAGAAACTTCAGCAAAAACTCAGGCAGAAAGTGCGTTTCAGGATAGCGAACAGAAAAAACGCCGACGCCTGTACCGCGATGGCGATAACCGTGTAATCGGCGGAGTTTGCTCCGGTCTGGGCGCCTATTTTAATATCGATCCGGTTATACTACGTGTAATTTTTGTGGTACTGTTCTTCCTGGGAGTAGGAGCTTCATTTCTCATTTACATTATTCTCTGGATTGTAGTTCCGAAAGCTAAAACTACCGCTCAGCGGCTGGAAATGCGCGGAAAAGAAGCCACGGTTTCAAATATCGAAAAATCAATTAAGGAAGAGGTAACTGAGATTGGCGAAAGCTATAACCGTTTCAGGAATTCGGCATCGTACGAAAAAGGTATTACCCGCATGGATCGTTTTGGCGATGTGGTGGGCAGTGTTCTTCGGGTGGTGCTTCGTGTTGTTGTGCTGCTGTTTGGCGCCGCGTTGCTCATCGGTGGAATTGTAACTTTGATCATGTTTGTAACTTCACTGGCAGTCGGACATTCATTTCTGCAAGGTGGCCCATGGAACTTCGGATGGGATACAAACATCAATATGGCCAATATAATCAACCACTTTGTAAGTCCCGGCGCTTATACAACCTCAATGATCGCAATTTCGATCCTGATTGGTATTCCGATTCTGATTTTACTTTTTATCGGTACAAAACTATTGTTCAGGTACAAAACCAATAATAAACTGATCGGTTTGGGAACTTTTGCCGTATGGTTGCTGGCTTTGATAACATTGATTGTTGTAGGTGTAAGTCAGGCCGAAAATTTTTCGAAACAAACCAGCCAGACAGTTACCCAAAACGTTGAATGCAACCAATGTAAAACCTTGTATCTGGAAATGAACGATGATTTGTATGAGTCGCTGATTGAGGATCATATTTCGCTCGACCGTATGAAAATTGCAGAAGTGAACGGTAAAGAAAAACTGCTCGGACATCCGCGTTTTACCATCGAAAAAAGCACGTCTGGTGAGTTTTTGCTTCAGATTAAGAAACGTGCACGCGGAAGTAACACCGAAGATGCCCAACTGAATGTTGAACAGATCGACTATAATTTCACACAAAAAGATTCAACTCTACTGCTCGATCCGTATTATTTCCTGAAAGAAAATGCGAAATGGCGCCAGCAGGAAGTAACAATGATTCTGAAAGTTCCGGAAGGAAAATCGATTTTCATGAATGAAAAGATGAAGTCGATCATTTACGACATCGAGAATGTAAATAACATGTGGGATGGCGATATGGTCGGCAAAAAATGGATCATGACTGCCAATGGACTGGCATTGAACGATTCTATTCCAAAGCTTTAATCTCAAGAGTCAGGATGGTCCGGGTTTCACTCCAAGTGAAGCCCGGACTTTTTTGTGGATCGGGTTTCATATTAAGCAAAGCCCTGACTTTTTTTATTTCAATTTGCCACTCCATCCAAAACTTGTAACTTCGTAGCAAAATTTAAAACCAACCCATTATGTTTTCAGGAATAGTAGAAGAAGCCGGCAAAGTGATTGCCATTGAAAAAGATCAGGAAAATGTACATTTTACCCTCACCTGCTCATTTGTTGATGAATTGAAAATTGATCAGAGCCTTTCGCACAACGGCGTTTGCCTGACAGTTGTAAAAATCGACCGCGAGGCAAAAACCTATACCGTAACTGCCATCAAGGAAACTTTGCTGAAAACCAATCTGGGCAAACTGGTTTCAGGAAGCAAAGTAAATCTGGAACGCAGCATGATGATGAATGGCCGTTTGGACGGTCACATTGTTCAAGGGCATGTTGATCAGACTGCAACCTGCACCAGTGTTGAAGAAGCTGACGGAAGCTGGTATTTCACTTTCGAGTATCTGTTCGACAAGGAAATGGCCAGAAAGGGTTACATGACGGTTGAAAAGGGTTCGGTGACTGTAAACGGTGTCAGCCTGACAGTGGTGAACTCGAAAGACAATTCATTTCAGGTGGCCATTATTCCATACACCTACCACGAAACCAATTTCCACACTTTTGAAGTAGGCACAACAGTTAACCTTGAATTTGATATTATCGGGAAGTATTTGAGTAAAATGATGAGTTTCGTTTAATGAAAAGTGTTCAGTGTTCAGTCTCAGTGTTCAGGGTTGCAAACTGCGACTGAACATTGCGACTGTATACTTTCCTATCTTTTCATCATAAACTTGGTGGTTCCGATGTTGCTTCCATCGGCAAAAATGTCGATGGTGTATTCGCCGGGCAGGAATTCGGCTCCTTCGTTGTCCCAGAAAATATTTACGGGCAACGAATTTCCTTCGTAGGTTACCTCGCGCTTGGCTGAGTATGGGATTTTCAGGTCTTCGAATGCAAACACATCACCGGCCGATTTCTGGAACAAAACCTGATTGGGTTTTTGAATGCGCACATAAATTACTTTGTTTCCACGAGGTGCAGTAACGTTTTTGCTGATCACAAAACTCACCCTGATTTGCACGGCACGTCTTGCACTTTCAGCTTCCTTGCCCCGGTCGTTTATACCTACGCCCATCAAATCGGTAACTTCAAGCTGGGCAGCCATTTTTATTTTCTCCTGAAGACGATCCTTCTCAACTACCAGCTGCTGATTTTTTGATTCAGACTGGGCAAATTCTTCCTTTACCTGAACGTTTTCGGCCATCAGCAATTCATTTCGGCGATTGAGCGAATCGACCTGAATGATGTAATTTTTCATGATCGTGCGCAATGTAGTTACCTCCTGACGGTATCTGGCAATCTCATCGTAGCTTACCTTTTTCACCTGTCCAACTTCGAGGAGTAAATCTTTCACTTTGGTTTGCGCAAACGATAATTCCGTCTGAAGGGTTTCGTTGTTGGTATGAATCGAATCGTAATTGGTCATCATCGAGTTCAGTTCGGTTTGAATCGAAACTTTCTCCTGATTCAATGCATTTAATATCTTCTTGTTTTCGCTGTGCTGAACAAAGAAAACCACCACCACTGCCAGCAACACAACCGACAGAAAAATAATGATCAGGTTATTTCTTCTCTCCTTATCGGTCTCACCAAGTGAAAAGCCGCCTTTCTTTTTCCCAAATTCATCCATTGTCCCTGAGTTTTAGAATTCTTAAAACGCAGGCAAAAGTAACATTATTTTACGGCCTTTCAAGTGGTAAGGAATTCGGGGGAGTTCTTTTTGGTGAATCCTGAAGGGATTTAATGTGAATAGCTCCGGATGTAATCCGGGGTAAAAATGCGGTGACCAACAGCAACCCTGCAAGGGTTGAATATGTTTATATGTAATATTCAACCCTTACAGGGTTACCTCTATCTATTTGGCCTTTTTAACCGGGTTTTACCCGGGGCTATTCAAATTCAACCACTCTGTGGTTATTATTTTTAAAAGTGATTTTTTTGCATAAACCTATGAATTCATCAATATTTATCAATCGTTCCTCAAAACGATTTCAACTTCAGGCCAAAATAAATTGAACGCGGTAAACCGGGACCATACACGTAGTTGCTGTCGCGGTTTTTTCCTGAATCGAAATCAGACTGGTAGGCATTGGTGATGTTTTTTACCCCTCCAAATATTTCCAATCCCGAATCGACCGATGGCAAATTGAAGGTGTACGAAATCTTTGAATTCAGCTCGGTAAACGATGGAGCAGTGATATACTCGTCGGTTTGCTGTTCGGGTGCGCCCGCCAAATGGGCAACCTGCATTTTGCCGGTGTAAACGCTGCTTACAGAAGCATTAAACTTCGCATTTGGCGTAAACGACAAGGTGAAATAGCCATATTCGTTGGGCGATCGCAGAAAACGGCGTGTTGGCGTCAATCCTTTGATGTTTTCAACCGGATCGTCGTACAAACTCGATTGAACCGTGATTCCGGCTTCCAGCTGAACCTGACGGTTGTAATTTCCGCGCAGTTCGAGGGTTCCGCCGTTTACAGTTGCACCCGAACCGTTGCGTTTTTCGAATCGGTCGCCAAACTCATCGGATCCAATTGGCTGCAAATAAAACACGTCTTTCAAATGGGTATAAAAACCTTCAAGGGTAAAACCAAGAATAAATTTTTCAGTTGGCCGATCGTAATTTACCGATCCGCTGAAACTGTTCGAACGCTCTTCTTTTAAATTAGGATCGAGTGTAATGCGCGAAACGCCCCCTCCGGCAAAAGCAATGTGCATATCGGTGTCGAACGATTGGGGTGCACGGAAGCCGGTTCCCCAGGTGAGGCGAAACTGTGTATTGGTTAAATGACGCGATAACAGCGAAAACCTCGGGCTGACAATAACCTTGTCAACCAGGTTGTGTTTGTCGGCGCGAACGCCTGCAAGGAATGTCAGTTTTGGCCTGACTTCCCAGTCGCTTTGGGCAAAAAAGCCGAAGTTTTTGGTTTGCTGATTGATCGCGTAATTATAGGCCGGAATGGTATCGAGCACATCGTCGAAAACAAATTCGCCCCCAAAAGTTAACACATTTGTTCCGCCGAGGAATTCCTGAAAACGGTGATTGATTTGCAATCCGCCCTGCAACGTAACGTTTTCGGTCGTTCCATAGGGAGGTTTGTTTACATGAATGTTCCTTCCTGCTTCGTCATCAGGAACAATACCGGTATAATGGTCGCGGTCGGTTTGCTGTCCGGCAAAATAGGCAATAAAAGCGCTGTTATCTCCATTAAAGTTTAACTGATAATCGACCCCGCCCATAAAAACATTGTGCGTACGTTCTTCCGATTGTTGCGCCAGATAGGCCGGTTTATCAGTTATTTCGCCGCCATACCGGTATTCGTTCAGGCTGCTGAAATTCATTTCAAGCTTCTGGTTGTAAGTTGGTTTATAAAACAGGTTGGCCCCGAACGAGTTGTTTCGCAATTCAGGAAGTTCTGAAAAATTATCGCCGTTGTGATCGTATGCTTCGCGGTGACGGCGGTTTACAAAGATGGCAGCTCCGGCGGTCCGCTTTTTGGTGAGCATCGTGAGGTTTCCGTTCACGATATTATCCTGTGCGGCGCCATTGGTGCTTTGAGTCAGGGTACTGAATTCGTAACTGCTTTCCTTCGGTATTTGGGTAATGATGTTGACGGTTCCGCCAATAGCGCTCGAACCATAAAGGGCAGATCCGCCGCCACGCACCACCTCGATGCGCTCGACCATGTTGGCAGGTATTTGCTCCATTCCGTAAAGACCGGTAAGCGGACTAAAAATAGGACGACCGTTGATCAGAATCTGGGAATACGAACCGCCCAGACCATTCATACGGAGCTGGGTGTAATTACAAGTCTGACAATCGGTTTCGACGCGCAGTCCTGGCTGAAAACGAAGTCCTTCTGAAATGTTGCACGCCTGAACAAGGTTGAGCGCCTGACTCCCCAGCACATTTACAATTACCGGCGATTCGGTTTGCCGCTTAAAAGTTTTTGTGCCGGTAACCACTACCTGGTTGAGTGCCATGTGCTCTTCTTCCAGAATAAAATTGACTTCCTGAGATTGACCCAATACCACATTGATTGTTCTTTCCGCCGTTTTGTATCCCAGAGTTTTGGCAATCAACTTGTGTTTTCCTACCGGAAGGTTGAGCATGGTATAATGGCCGGTATTGTCGGTTGAGGTTCCGATCGAAGTGCCTTCGAGGTATATACTTACAAACGGAATGTGCTCACCGCTCGATTGAACATCGCCAAAGATGTTTGAATCGGTCTTTTTTTCAGGCTCGGCGGCTCCTGAAATTAGGGAATTAAACAGCAGTACAATTAGTACTGCAATGGATTGTATCTTCATGATATTATAATTGTTAATTTGAATTTTTGGTCTAAGGACCAGGAATGAGTATATGTTGTATTTATAATTGTTCAAATATTTTAACTCACCCCGTCGCATCTGCGATGCTTTTCCCCTCTCTTTTTAAAAGAGAGGGGGAAGGCCGCTTGCGGACTTGGGGGTGAGTTAATTATTGAATACAACAATAATTTGTTTCCCAGGCTGATTTTGGTATGGGTGGATTCTTTTACACTTCAGGAGGACCCCGGAGAAAGGCTGTTGTCCTGAAGGATATTGAAATTTGAGCGGTATAAACAGTATTGGTTTCACTACGGAAATTGCTGAATTCTTCTGCAATAAATACTTCAGGAGAAGACTCGAAAAAGTCGAAAGAAAAAAGTTGAAGAAACAGGATTTGATTTTGTGTGTGCCCGTGCTTCACCGGAAAGCCGGTTTCGGCATCGGTAAACGGGTGCGAATGGGTAATGATTGTTCCATTGGGCAACACGTGCGTGTGCCTGTTTTTCACCCAGCTCGCCAGTACCAGCAAATAAACCGGAATCAGGAGCAGTGCCAGTATGTTGATATGTCTGCGCGATCTTTTCATTTTCTATACTGAATGAAACCAACAACGGGGCGTATTGTTGCGAAAACGAACGAATAGGCTGCAATTTAGCGGTTAAGGGTGCATCGAAAATGCATGATTTTTACCGTTCGAATTTTAAATCTTGGTATCCCGAGCTCAAATCTTATTTACTCATGGTGAAGACTATAAGATCAAATTGTAAGATCCCATTACCGGATAATTCTTTTACAACTGCTTACGATCCGCTTTGTTTTCTTTTAGGCAGTCTCGCTTTGCCAGTTTAGAAGCAATAATACTTATAATAAAGATTTGCAAAGCGTGAAAGAGCATCAATGGCAATAATACCAATCCAACCGGATAAGAACCGGGGAATAATATTTTAGAAAAAACGGTGCCGTGCACAAGTGATTTTTTTGTTCCACAGAATTGTGCTGTGATGCTGTCTTCCAGACTGAAATGCAATTTTTTTGTAACAAATCCTATCAGGTAGAAAACAAAATAGAATAGGAGGACAACTGCCAATGCGATGGCCAAAAGATCTGTTATTTGTACTGAACTGAATACTTTTTCTTCGAACGATTCCGCAAAGCTTTTATAAATAATCAGTAAGATGATTGACTTGTCGAAGCTGGACAACTGCTTTTGGTATTTTAGCGCATATTTTCCCCAATACTTTTGCATTGCCAATCCAAGTAATACAGGAATAAGTATTTCAGTGAGAAGCTTGATGTATATCGCTCCCAAATTGAAGTCGGCAGTTTCCCGGGTTAGAAACAACCCCATCCAAAGAGGTGTAATAACAATGCCTATCAATCCCGAGATGCTTGCATTGAAAATAGCTGCGGGAATATTTCCTTTTGCCAATGATACCATAACTACAGAGGAAGAAACAGTTGATGGTAAGGCCGCCAGGAAGAAAAAGGATAACCAAATAGTTTGACCTTCATCGGTTTTTATAAATGGATAAAACACCAGCAAGATTATCGGAAAAATAATGAATGTTGAGAGCTGAACCAAAAAGTGCAGTTTCCAATTCTTCAAACCATTCCTAAGCTTTTCAGGACTTAATTTCAATCCGTAGAAAAAGAAAATCAGCGAAATGCCAATGCTTCCAATTAAATCAATAGGTACAGTACTTTCTTTGCTTCCCCAATGAGGGAAAAAATAGGCAACCGCAATTACAGCAATAATTGCCAAAACAAAGTTGTCAATCTTCGGTTTCATCGAGGTAAAGGTAGCAATAGAGTTAATTTTGGGACTATTGAGTTTAACAAAAATGGCATTTTTGGTTTTGAGAAAGGCTGGCTTGGATGTCCGGAAAAAGAAGATTCGCATTCCCACAAAAAAAAACTGGTTAACCGATCCGATAATTTTGTGAATCATCGGATCAATTGACCAGCCATCCGGAAAAATAATTCCGGAACAGATAGCAATTATAGCTTAAACGTCTTTATTGACAAGTTTTCCCAGTTTTCCGTAACCCTCTTCAACACCTGCGATCAACGTTTTGGCGATGTTGTTGTAATGGGCCTTTTTTGTTTCCGTTTTGTCCCTTTGCTCCGGATGATTGGCCTGGTCACGCAATTTATTTCTCAGTAACATGGTATCCTGAACAATCTGAAGCGCCTCTTCATCATTTGGCTTTTGATACAGATTGGTGTAAGTGATACTGTCAAGAATCAGGTCTGACACTACATAATCAATCTCTTTTTTTAATCTCCGTCTTGTTGTCATAGCTTTATTTTTTTAATGATGATAATGGATATTTCGGTGATTTTGAATCGAGTAACAATGCTTTTACCGAACCTACCTGAATTTCAGATTCAACCTGAACAGGCAAATGGTTTTTATCGTCGGTAAACCAAACTTTCATGTACTCCCCTTCCGGGAAAAAATCACCTTGCAGTAAATATACTGAAACTTTGTGACACTGGTATTCATTTCCATTTCGGGTTTTCACATTCTCTTTTCCCAGATACCGGAAATAAAGGTCAGCCACCTGCCGATCGATCAGCATCCGGTACGGAACTTTTTGACCAACAAAGAGTTTGTTGAAATCGAATTTCCGGAAATGGTAAGCCGTTGCAAGTAAATCGTAGGTGTTTTCCTGAACAGAAATTTTGCCTGAATAAAGAGGCTTACCTTCCTGCCTGATGCGTGTTTCAATTTTTCCTGTTACGTAATCGAACGAATACTCGTGAACCGAATTCATCTTTGCATGATTTAACACCCTTCGCGAATACAATGGTTTGAATGAATCGTAATTACTGAAAACTTCGAAAGTATCGCGCACGCTGTATAGCAAATCATAAGCTTTGAATGTTTTTCCAACTGCCTTTAAATGCCATGCTTTTTGCTTTTTATACTGAATAGTATCAGCTCTGAATTCCACTTCGCCGCTTTGCAGCCAGATAAAATGCCAGTTGTAGTAGGCTCCGTAACGGGCATATTCGCCGCTTTTAAATGGATAGTCAACGCTTTGTCCTGAAGCCACTTCAGGAGATAAAAAAGACGAAAACAGCAGAAATACGAGGAATAACTTAACCAACGGGTTGCACTCCTGCCTTTCTATCCTGTTCCTTTTTGCGGGCCTTTTCTTTTTCAAGTTCTTCGTCAATCAATTCTTTTATGATGGTCGGATCGTATTCAATTTTCAGGTTTTCCTTGTATTCGAAGTTCGAACGCACCTTGATGATTTTGGGAAAATAAATGACCTTCTCTGGTTGAATATTTCCGGCCAGAAAACCGGTATCCCAAATTCCGTTTGAGTTTGAGTCAATGATAACCTTGATTTTATACTTTTCAGGTTTCAGGTAAGGGAATTCAATTTTCCCATCCTCAAGGATCTGAATTTTCTGTAAAACGCGCTCATCCTTGTCGTTCGCCAAAAGCTGAACAATAGCAGGTTCTGTAAGTTCTGAGAGTGTCAGAATTATTTTTCCGTAGTAATCTTCTTTTTGTGTTCTGAATTTCTGTTTGACCGGACGGTTTGGGAATCCATAGATATTGCGGGCAGCAGCCGAATCAATCTGAAACAGGTAGTTTGAATTTTCCTCCCAGTCGTATTCTATGTAATACTTTCTGATCGAATTGGTATCTTTTACAACCACTATCGGAATTTCTGTCTGCACCGTATCGATCATCGAATAAAGCCTGACCATGTTCGTCTCGAACGAAAGCAGCGGTTCGGGGGCTTCAATATTTATCCTCTGGTATAAATCGTGCGCCGAAGAGTTGATATTGTTCGACAAAATAATGGTGGGAACCTCCACAACTTCATCCTTTTTTCTTCTTTGTTTAGGCGCTTTGGGCGCAGTGTAAACCATCTCAATTGTGTCGAGCATGTTTACCAGCTGGTTCAGCGAGTCGAGCACTTCGTATCTAAGTTCAAACAATACGGTGTCGCGGTTACTTATCAGCGTGTCGGTCAGCCAAACCGTAATCGAATCGCGTTTCAGGTTCGATTCAATAAAATTCCATTCACCTGTAGCAAAGGGTTTTAAAAGATTTACCCTGAAGGAATCACTCAGCGATTCAGCGAAAAAGAAATCGCATTTATTGGCCTGATTGCGTTTGTACGAATCGAGGAACTGATCAAATTTTTCTTCTTCAAACATCATCAGGTACTGCGGTCCGGGAGAATAGTCAACATGACCCGACACAACAATCGTATCAATTCCTTCTACAATGGTGTCGTTTTCAGGATGAAAAATTGCTGAAGGAACTATTAATGAATCGGCAAAAGCAATCAGTTCTGCATTCTGATTGTAAGTCAGACTATTGTCAGCATCGGTAACTGCATACAGGCGGTAGTTGCCAGCTGCAACATTATCAATCATGAAAAAGCCTTCCTTATTTGTTTTTGCAATATAATCAGGAATGCTGTCGATAAAAAAGGTATAGTCCAATTGGCGGTGCAAGACGACCAGTACTTTTTCAACCGGTTCCTGATTCAGGGCATTTTTTACATATCCGGCAACACGCAAACTATCAAATGTTTCACCGGTACTGAAAGAAAACCGCAAATCTTCAATCGGGTTTTTTTCATTGTTGTCGGCAACTGCATCTTTAAAATCAAGAGAATATGTCGTTTCTTTTTTCAGATCCTCCGCAAATTCAATAATCAAAGTTTTGCCCTTCATTTTAATGACAGGCTTCTTTTTCATCGGAGGCGAAATGACCAGTTTTTCACTTATTTCATCCGGAACAATGTATTCATCGAAAGTAAAACGGAGGTCGGAACCTTTAAAATTTGTTCCACGTAAGGTGGGAACTGTTTTTACGATGTACGGTGGAATCGTATCTTTTTCGCCACCGGTTGGCATTCCCTGGTTGGCACAGGAAGTATAAAAGATCAGGTAAAAAAGTGAAATACCAATCAAAAGTGGTACAATGCTTTTCAGCCTGAAAAAACTTACTATAAAATTGCCTGAAGAAATCCGCTGCGGATTTTCATTGTTGTCAAAACCAGAGTGCTCCATAGTTGTATAATCCGTGCAAACTTACAAATTCCTGAAAATATACTCTATAAAGCACTGTTAATTTATCTTATCACCGGGAATCTCCCAATAGTTCAGGCTAAAGCAGGTTGGCCACTTTGGTTAATCCCGGAACATTGATAAACTTTATCTTCCTGCCTTGCAGGTCAATCAGCTGATCCTGTTTGAATTCAGAAAGTAACCTGATCACACTTTCGGTAGCGGTTCCGACCATGTTTGCCAATTCTTCGCGGGTAAGCGAAATCTGCAAAGTATTTGAATTGTCAAGTTCAAAGTTATCTTTCAGCAGTAACAGCACTTCGGCAAGTCGTTCGCGAACCGATTTTTGTGCAATATCGGTGATGTAATCATTTGCCTCGCGTAACTCTTTACAAACGATTTGCAGCATGTGGTGGGCAAATTGCCAGTTGTTCTGTATCAGGAACAAAAGCGTTTGATATGGAATGTGACTTAACACGCTTTCCTCGATTACTTTTGCTGTGGTACAGGCCAATTCCTGACTTAAAAGCGAACGGTAGGCAATAATATCGCCCTTTTTGGCAAAGCGGATGATTTGCTCTTTTCCATCGATTCCCGTTTTAAATATGTTTAGAATACCGCGTGTAACACAGTAAAAACCTGTTAACCGACTTCCCTCCCGGTAAATAATACTTCCTTTTTTATACAACGAACAGGTTTTGTCGTAATTGAGCTGGGCAATTTCCTGTACGGTAAGTTTTTTAAACAATTGAAATCCCTCCAAATCGCATTCATCATCGGTAGGTCGCTTAATTGAACTTCTCATTGAGTTATTTTGTTAATAGATTTAACAATGCTAAGGCTTCGATGTCACGTTGAAATACGTTTTCTTAATTTTCAAAGTGATACTTTTCCTCAGATTTTAAACGTAAAAATAACTTATTTATTCAATAGTTGATATGAAACATGTACTTGACTTGGCCTGGAAACAAAATTTAGCTTTCGAATGTGATATGGACGGACATCATTTGGTGGTTGACGCATCGAAAGAAGGTGGCGGCGATGATCTCGGGCCACGACCAAAAAAACTGATGCTGACCGCATTGGCTGGCTGCACCGGCATTGATGTGATAATGATTCTGAAAAAAATGAAGGTTGAACCGGAGGCTTTTAATGTAATTGTTGAAGGCGATTTAACTGAAGAACACCCAATGCGCTACCACCAGATGAAAGTAATTTACCAGTTTAAAGGCAAAGATCTGCCATTGGATAAGCTCGAAAAAGCAGTAAAACTTTCCGAGGAAAAATATTGCGGTGTTTCGGCTGCCTATCGTTTGGCAATGGATCTTTCAATTGAAATCAGGGTGGTGGAATAAACCAAATTTAGAAGAACCTTGAAATCCCAGCCGTTAATTGACGAAGGAAGCGAAAAGATCTTCACTATCCGAAAGATCAGCGATTTTGCTGAAGATGAAATTGAGCACAACCTCATGCCTCATCTTCACGATTTTTATTCCATTTTCTGGATCGACTCCGGCGAAGCCATTCATGCCACCGAATTTGTTGAATACAGCCTTAAAGCCGACACGGTACTTTTTGTTCCGCCGGGATTAAAGCACCGAATGTACATAGACCAGTCTGTAACGGGAATTTACATGCTTTTCAACGAGGAATTTATTCAGTACAATCAGAAAAACCATATGCCTTTGAAGGAATACCGGCTTTTCAACAATCCTGAATTTAAAAGTCTGATCAAAGTTGTTCCTGAAAAAAAAGATAAACTGAAAAATATTACCGGATTTATTTTTGATGAATTCCAGCATTCTGACGATTACAGCCAGGAAATTATTCTGAACTTACTTCACCTGTTTTTACTTGAGTCGCGACGCATTTTCGATCAGCAGTATGAAGCGCCGAAGGAAGAAATGGATTCAACGCCCGATGTCACGATCATTAAATTTAAACAGCTGATCGAAAAAAATTACCAACTGCAAAAGAATGTGTCGTCGTATGCCGAAATGCTGAATATGAACCCTTCGTGCCTGAATGAAGTTGCAAAAAAGACAACCGGAATTACTGCAGGTGAATTGATCAGGAACCGGGTTATTGAAGAAACCAAGAAATTACTTTACTCGAGCAGTTTGTCTGGAAAAGAGATCGCATTTCAGCTCGGATTCGACGATCCGGCCTATTTCAGCCGCTTTTTCAGGAAATACACGGGCACCACTTTAAAGGATTTTCGCGATCATAGCCGAAAAAAATACCATTAAATCCTTTTTTAGTCCATTTTCTACCCTTTTCTTTCAATGTATGTTTGTAACTGTAAAAACAATTAAAAATTTAACAGTTATGAAATCAGTTAATTTAAAATCATTGGGCGTATTTGTACTTGCCCTTTCGTTGACAACAAGTGTATTTGCAGGATCACAGAAAGTTGATACTTCAAAAAGTAGTGTAAAATGGCTTGGTAAAAAAGTTACCGGCGAGCATTTCGGAGCCATCTCGGTAAAGGAAGGCAGCCTGGAAGTTAGCAATGGTAAAGTTACCGGCGGAAAAGTCGTGATCGACATGCAATCACTGACCGTTGAGGACATCAAAGATGCAGGAACAAATGCAAAATTGGCTGGTCACCTGAAAAATGACGATTTTTTTGGTGTTGAAACATTCCCAACGGCGGAACTGGCAATAACTAATGTTGCAAGCCAGGGAAACAGTCATACTTTCTCCGGAAATTTAACCATCAAAGGAGTTACCAATCCGGCTTCTTTTACTGCAACTTCAGCAAAAGACGGAAAAACTACCGTTTATAAAGGAACTCTTACCATCGATCGCAGCAAATTCAATGTTCGTTACGGATCAAATTCATTCTTCGACAATTTAGGCGACAAAGCCATCTATGATGAATTTACCCTTGACTTTTCGCTGGTAGTGGTGGAGTAATTTGAACCTAAAGTTTAATTATTTACTATTTATTCATTGACCATTTACTATTTTTTGTTGGATCATGATTCCGTAGTGTAAATAGTAAATCGTCCAATTGTAAATTTTCTTTCGTTCAACTTTAGGCACTTCGAATTTTTAAAACAGAAATCATGAAACTCACCATTCACCGCTCAGGATGCAGAGGGCACTTCGATCACGGATGGCTTAAAACATGGCATACCTTTAGTTTTGCCAGTTATTACAACCCCGACCGGATGCATTTTGGAGCCCTGCGTGTGCTGAATGACGACATCGTTCAGGCAGGAATGGGTTTTGGTACCCACCCACACGACAATATGGAAATCATTACCATTGTGCTTGATGGTGAACTCGAACACCGCGACAGCATGGGCAACGGGTCGGTAATAACCTCAGGCGAAGTGCAGGTAATGTCGGCAGGAACCGGTATCCAGCATTCTGAATTCAATCATTCTGAAACGTCTGATGTAAATTTACTTCAGATCTGGGTTTTTCCTGATAAGAAAAATGTTGAACCACGCTACGGTCAGGCTAAATTTCAGGAAAATGAAATGAATGAAACCTGGCGAACGATTGTTTCTCCCGATGGAAAAGACAATTCGCTGTGGATCAACCAACAGGCTTGGTTCTCTCTGGGAGTTTTTTCTCCTGAAACTACATTCAGTTATCAAATGAAAAAGCCCGGGAATCTATTGTACCTGTTTGTAATTTCAGGCGAATTGAATGTTGGAACTGAAACCATTAACCAAAGAGATGGTTTGTGCATTGAGGACATTGAAAACAATGTGCCCATAAAAACAATTAAACAATCGAAAATACTGGCAATTGAAATTCCGGTATAATATAGCAGGAACAATTTTAAGCTTTAAATGAAGGGATTTGGGAAACCAGGTCTCTTTTTTTTACGGCCAAATTTCAGCAATCGAAAAAGCAATCGGATCAACCCTTAATAATTCAATCTGAAAGTCAGTCAATTCCAAGCCTTTCACCTGAAATATTGCCTTGAAGTTGGGGCCGCCAACTTTCGATTTTGCCATCAGAAGAGCGGTGCTTTTTTCATCAGTCAGATATTTAATTGCAGCAATGTTGCCGATGTCCGAATCAGAAAGCAGGAACAGAATTTTGCGTCCGTTGGCAGTTTTAAAATGAATGAGGCAGGCATGTTCGTTCTGAAGATAATTTTCCGAGCGGTTATTAAAATTCAGCAAACTGTCGGCCGTTTGGTAAATGAACGAAGTATTTTCAAGATCGTATTTCAGACCCAGTTTTTCGATGGTATTATTCAGAAAACCAATGGTTTTAATGGAACCAATAAAAATAAGGTGTTTATTCCGCAGATCTTCCCAGCTCAATTGCGACGAAAATTTCATTTCAGTTTCGGCCTGATTGCCGCCAAACATTTGCATCATGCTGAAAAGGCCAACCGGAGCCTGTTTGTTGATGTAGGTCATTCTGTTTTTGGTGATTTTACCTATCAGTTCCGGATGCGCTTTCAGGTAATTGTCCAGTTCCTCGTCGGAGTTAATGCGTGTATCTCTTGAAATCCCAATCCTACCGGTGGCAATTGAATCGTTGAAAAAATAATGGTCGCCCATAACAATCAAAATCGGAAGTTCAGGTTCGAAAAATTCTCTCCAAAGTGAATTCTCAGGCAACTGCGATTTTGGGCTCTGTACAATGACAATCAGGGCTACAATGAAAAGTACCAACCCCGCTGCAAACAGGTGAAAACCAACCCTGTTTAAAATACTTCTTATCGATTTGATCCGGTCGAACCTGAAATCAACCTTATACTTCCCTTTGGGAATCTGAATGATTACCGTATCATCCTTTCCTTCAGTTTTATAATATTCTTTCAGTTTATTGCGCAGGTTAAATATATAAACCCGAATGTTTATGTCCTTCTGGTTGTCGGCCTTTTTCCCGAACACATCGTTGGCAATCTGATACTCCTTGGGATTTTCTCCTTTCAGCGTACAGTTTACCAAATAGTTCAGCAGGTCTTTGTTAATTCCTGATTTCGAAAAAGTTTTGCTATTCAGTAGCTTTTCAAGGGTTTGCGATATTTTCTGGTGATCGGTCATTAAAACATTCTGAATGAGTGCCGTTAAATATATTTTTAACCTCAATATTACGCAATAAAGTTCATTTTTTTTCCGACATTCGAATTCCATGCTTATATTGAGAGGAATTTATTTAAACCATAAAAACAATCAATAAATGAAGACATTTTGTATTACGGCTGTTGTCCTGCTTTTTGCAGCAAATATTGGTCAGGCTGCGAAGAAGGAAACGGTTGAATTTAAGAACTTTAAAAGCGAAAAAAAGGTGGAGGTTTTTGTGGGAGGAAACCTTTTCACTGCTTTTATCTATCCCGATAACATGGAGAAACAATCGCTCTACCCCATCGCAAGTGCCTCAGGAAAACTTATTACCCGCGGTTATCCCTTGGATCCAAGGCCTTTTGAACGAACCGACCATCCGCACCACGTTGGCTTGTGGCTAAATTTTGGCGATGTAAACGGCCTCGATTTCTGGAACAACTCGTTTGCCATCAAACCGGCAGATAAACCCAAATACGGAACTGTTAAGTTCAGGAAAGTTGTAAATGAAAATCCTGCAAAAGGAACGCTGGTAACTTCTTCAGAATGGGTGGATGTAAACGACAAAGTTCTTTTAAATGAGGAAACTACCTTTGTTTTTGAAGGAACAGGAAATCTTCGTACCATTGAGCGGACTTCAAAACTTACGGCAACACAGAAAGTTACTTTTACCGAAAATAAGGAAGGTTTAATTGGACTAAGGTTGGATCGTGCTTTTGAAGAACCTGCCACAAAGCCGGATAAATTTCTGGATGCAAACGGCATTGTGACTGAAGTTCCAATCATGAATAATGAAGGAGTGAATGGCGTTTACCGAAATGCAGAAGGGATTTCAGGAGGAGATGTATGGTCGAAAAGAAGTCCGTGGGTTGCATTACGAGCCAATAAAGAAGGTGAAATCCTTACAGTTGTTATAATCGACAACGCTAAAAATCCAAACTATCCGGCATGGTCGCATGCCCGCGGATATGGTCTTTTTGCCACCAATAACCTTGGCGGCCGCGCTTTCGACAAAAATGCTGCACCGGTAAAAATTATCCTGAATGAAGGGGAAAGCATCGTTTTTAAACACAAAATTGTAATTGGCGGCGATTTAAGCAATTCAGAAATTAACAAATTGTCAAAGAATTTTAAATAACCAACATAAACTAAATATCCAATGGAAAAGGAAGAAAAAAATTCAAGAAGAACATTTCTACGAACAGCAGCAACCGGAGCGTTGATTGCAGCCGTTGCGCCATCAGCAGTTACTGCCCAGGTGAAAAAACCTGAGATTATTCCGGCCAGTGTAAAAGGAGCCAACGACCGCATCCGTGTAGCAGTACTCGGTATTAACGGCAGGGGTAAATCTCACATTGAAGAAGTCATGGGACTTCAGGAAAAATCGAATGTTGAAGTGGCCGTATTGTGCGACCCGGATATGAACCTTCTAAGGGAACGGGCCAGCGAATTCGAGAAAAAGTATGGCAAAAAAGTGGCCATTGAGCAGGATTTCCGCAGAACCTACGACGATAAAACCATTGATGCCGTGACCCTTGCAACCCCAAACCACTGGCATGCACTGCAATCGATCTGGGCTTGTCAGGCCGGGAAAGACGTTTACATTGAAAAACCGGCGACACACAACATTTACGAAGGCCAGAAAATGATTGAAGCTGCCTATAAATACAACCGGATTGTACAGCATGGTGTTCAGTTACGCAGCTCGGTGGCCATACGCGAAGCAGTTAAACATCTCGAAGATGGTTTGATTGGACGGGTTTATATGTCGCGCGGACTGGTTTACCGCTGGCGTCCGGATATTGGCGATAAGGGTATTTCGCAGATTCCTGCCGGCCTGGATTACGATTTGTGGTGCGGACCTGCCCCAATGCGCCCGTTCAGCAAAAACCTTGTGCATTACAACTGGCACTGGCACTGGAATTATGGCAATGGCGATGTAGGAAACCAGGGAATTCACGAAACCGACCTTTGTATGTGGGGTTTGGGCGTGAATAGTTTACCTGAAAGAATCACTTCTATGGGCGGCAAATTCCTGTGGGACGATTGCAAGGAAGTTCCTGAAATACAAACTTCGATTTACCATTATCCGAAAGAAAAGAAAATAATTCAGTTTGAAGTGCGCAACTGGTGCACCAACCTTGAAGATGGCGCCGGAGTTGGCAACATTTTTTATGGCGACAAAGGATATATGGTGATTAAAGGTTACGACACGTATGAAACCTACCTTGGTGAAAAACGAGAAAAAGGTCCAAGCCGCTCAGAAAAAGGTGAATTAACCTTGCATTTCCAGAACTGGTTCGATGCCATCCGTGCCCGCGATATGAGTATTCAGAACGGGCCGGTACAATCGGGACATTTGTCTTCATCGCTGGCTCACCTCGGCAATATTTCCTATCGTTTGGGCAAACAGCTTGCTTTTGATCCGATAGCAGAACGCTTTATTGGCAGTGATATTGACGACGCCAACAACATGCTTTCGCGCGAATACCGGGCTCCATATCTTTTGCCTGAAGTTATATAAACAACCGCCAATCTTCTAACTATGGAGAAACAGAAAAATTTTAGCCGCCGTAAATTTATCGGTACAACCGGCGCTGCTGCTGCCGGCGCAATGTTCGTGAATCCACTGTCAGCAATGGTTTCAGGAGCAAAAGCAAAACTGAAGCTGGCACTGGTCGGAACCGGTAGCCGTGGAACCTCCTTCTGGGGAAAAAGTATTTTGAGCAGATACCCAAACGATATTGAGTTTGTAGGTTTGTGCGATGTCAATCCCGGTCGTTTGCAATATGCCCTTAATTTTATGGGAGTAAAATGTCCGGTTTTTACGAACTTCGAGGAAATGATCCTGAAGACCAAACCCGATACAGTGATTGTAACCACAGTGGATTCGACTCACCACCTGTTCATTATCAAGGCGCTCGAAATGGGCTGTAATGTGATTACCGAAAAACCGATGACAACTGACGAAATGAAATGTCAGGCCATCCTGGATGCCGAGCGGAAATGGGGCCGGAAAGTAATTGTGGGCTTCAACTACCGTTGGGGAATACAGTTTACTGAATTGAAAAAACTCCTGGCCGCTCAGCGTGTGGGAAAAGTTACTTCGGTCGATTTTCACTGGTACCTGAATACTTCACACGGCGCCGATTATTTCCGTCGCTGGCATGGCGAACGCGACAAAGGTGGAACTTTGCTGGTACACAAAGCCACTCACCATTTCGATTTGCTCAACTGGTGGATTGACTCTGATCCGGTTGAAGTTACAGCAATGGGTTCGCTCGATCACTACGGTAAAAACAATGCCTTCAGAGGTTCAAACTGTCGTAATTGCGGTTATACCGACAAGTGCAAATTCTATTGGGACATTACCAAAAGCAAGCAAATGGTGGATTTGTACACAAGTAATGAAAAATACGATGGCTACATCCGCGACAACTGTTTGTGGCGCGAGGAAATTGACATTTACGATAAAATGGCGGTGCAGATTAAATACGCCAACGGGGTTCAGGTGAGTTATTCGCTGACTACTTATTCGCCTTATGAAGGCTTCACCATTGCTTTCAACGGCATGGACGGACGCATTGATTCGTGGGAAGGAATTCCGTGGCGCATGAAAGAGCAGGTTGATCAGGCCGCTTTGCATACTAGGGAGATGAGCCAGACTGGCGAAAAAGAAGAGGGCTACGATGAAATAATGGTCTCTGATAATTTCGGTAAAACGGAACTCGTAAAAGTACCGCGTGTTCGTGCCGGACACGGAGGCGGCGACGAACGGTTGCACGACAAAATATTCAAAGATCCGAATATGGCCGATCCTTACAAACATTCGGCCGGAACCCGCGACGGAGTCATGTCGAGCCTGATTGGGATTGCCGCCCGTAAGAGTATTGAAGAAGGCCGTCCGGTGAGGATTGAAGAGTTAACAGATTTGAAACCTTCAGTCAACCGGGGTTAAGCAAAATAATTTTGAGTGATAGGAAGGTGGTGTCGATAGGTGCCACCTTTTTAAAATCCGGGAGGGGAAACTTCAGTCTAAGCTGTTGTTTCCCTTTTTAAATATTTAGTTATCCGGTAATCGCCTCAATGCACCTTTCGGCAACTTTTCCGTCAATCCGGTAAGCGTATTTCTGAATAAACGAATCGTATTTCACACGGTCAACCCTTAATGCTCCCCTGAAAATACCGGAAAGAATAGTAGCTAAACTATCAGCATCGGTGGCCTGAAAAGCGACCCCTTCGGCAATATAACCCAGAATGTCCTGTTTCAAATGGTCAAGAATTATCAGCGGCTTGTAGAAATAAATGGTTTCGGTACCAACCGTCGAAAAGCAGGTAATCAGCACATCGCAGGAAGCAATCAGTTGATACAAATCGGAGGTTTTATCAATTGTATAGTTTTTACAACCGGCTTCGGTGGCAATGGCCGAATAATAGCCCGAATCGGCAAATTCACGCGGATGAAGCTTTACAATCAGTTGCGTGTTTGGCAATTTCCCGGCAGCCTTAAAAACATCGTAAGCTGCCTGATACCTCAGCTCAGGATCGCGTTGGGGCTGCGAGGCAAAAAGGATTTGCTCGGTGGGACTTGCCTTTTTCCGGTTTTCAGCTTTCATCAACACCGGAATAATATCGGTACGGATTTGTCCGACTGAAATCACCGAATCTTTTGGGTAATTTCCCTTTTCAATCAGAAAGTCTTCCCAGTATTTTCCCCAGGTAAGTGTCAGGTCGGGCATTACCTGATTACGGCTGTCATTTGGCGTGAAAAGATATGCCGGATGCAAATCGTGCATGGTTCCATGCTGTAAGCCGATGGTTTTTATTCCGCAGAATTTGGCCGCATCCAGAATCGACTTTGTGAGCGGACTATTTTCGTCACCTGCAATCACGGCTTTTATTCCTGAACCTGCAAAATACTTTCGGGCAGCAAAATACCTAAAAAGGAAGAATCCTGAAGATGAATCGAGCGACTGAAAAACTTCGAATGTAAGTCTTTGAATCAACGAAAGATCGGCTTTGGGAACTTTCGGATAGGCAGTTCTCAGTGTTATTCGAGCTGTACGTGTTGATTGCCGAACCTCTTTGTTGAACATTCCGGAAATCAGGAAACCTTCCAGGAATATTTTCGGACAATGGTTCAGGGAGGTTTGATACTGCTTATTAGAGAATGAATAGTCTGATTTACCTTTCGGTTTTGGCATTAAAACCTCTGCTAAAAGGGCAAAACGGCCGTCGAGTTCCGAGATCAAATATTCAAGAATATGATGTCCTGACCTGGTTTTCAGCGTGTTTTTATCCATCACTGCAGAATACTTTTCTGTCATATAAAGAAGGTATTCCGGCTTTTTCTTTTTCTGGAACAAATTTTTCAGGAAACGAATTTTTATCAGAAAAAGATAACTGAACAGGATTTTGAAATTGAATTCGCTTTTGGATTCCTCCTCCGGAAACCTGAAATCTACCTCCGGAAATATTCTTCGCAAAATATACACATCGGGAGTCACAAACCAAATATGATCATTAAAAGTATTGAATTGCTGTTTTACCGGCTTCAGAAAATACATCAGGTTTCGCACGGCAAAATACACCCTGAATTTATGGTAATGCCAAATACTCGCATTGTCAATCCTGAAAAGATCGGCCACTGTTTGATCGCCAACCGGCAAATCGCCAAACTGAAGCACCTCTTCCATTGTTTGATAATTCAGCTGCCGCTTTTCTTCGGAAGTCAGAATAATTGGTTGTGCAAAATCCGGCGAATTACTTCCCGATAAAGCAAAAACTTTGACTCCTTCTTCAATTAAAAGTTCGATTTCTTCAATTTCCGAATCGTCGAGAGGCCGGTTTATAATGATGGTTTTGCTCATATTTCAGTATTTTAAGCCTTTAGCAGCGTGGCCAACTTTCCGGTTAACTTTTTTCTTGAATATTCAATTGCAATGTCATTCACTGAAACCGGACGATCCAGACTTTCCTGCATAAAATGTCGCATTCCTTCTGAATCGGAATAGTCAAACATTTGACCGCATTTGGTTTCCTGAATGATTTTGGCCAGATCGCCGTCAATTGGGCCAATGGCCAGAACCGGTTTTCGCGACGCCAGGTATTCAAAAAACTTACCCGTCAGAATTCCCCGATTGTTCTTCACCTTCGGAATAACCAGCAAAAGCAAATCAGACCGCAACAAATATTCGATGGATTTTGGATGATCGACATATCCAACCAATTCAATTTCAAGCCCGGTTGCCCTGAATTTCTGAACCACCGCTGGCGGCACTTTACCAACGAACCTGATTCGTAATTGTTGTTTCAAATCACTTTCAAGGCCTTGTAAAGCATCCAGAAAACAGTCAACATCATACGCTTCCGAAATGGTTCCGGTGTAAGTAATCACTTTTTTGGTTTCGGTCGGCACTACTTTTATCCTGAAGTCATCCTCATCAAATCCGTTCGGAATCACAACTGTTTTTGCAGCTATGGGCAATTTCGACTTTTCGGCAAAAATGCGTTTCACATCTTCACTTACGGAAATAAGCAGGTCGGAATTTTCAACCACTTTACGTTCATATTGCTTGTCAATGTAGCGCGCTAACGCGGTGTGCATAAACTGGTTGTAGTAATAAATATCCGTCCAGGGATCGCGTAAATCGGCAATCCATCTGATGTTGAATTTCTTTTTCAGTTTGAGCCCGATGAGTTGAGTCGAATGCGGCGGACTGGTTGTTACCACGGTATCGATATCAAATTCCCGGATCAATTCTTCCGCTTTTTTCAGGGCATATCTGTTCCAACCTTTGCGCGGATCGGGCAACAGAAAGTTTCCGCGCAGGAATTTCGAAGCTTTCTGGAACAAACCTTCTTTAGATTCGTTGGCAAAACCGCCGTATGGGACTTCCTTTTTTCCGGAGATAAGTTTATATAAGTTATATAGTTCGAAGCTTTTGGTTGTAAAAACCAAACATTCAGGATTCACTTCGGAAAGCAGGCTTTCGTCGCGTTGCGGATAACTGGCATATTCGGGATCGACCGTGAGAATAACCGGTTGCCAGCCAAATTCAGGCAAATATTTGGCAAACTTCAGCCACCGCTGTACTCCTGCCCCACCCGACGGCGGCCAATAATAGGTAATAATTAAAACCTTCTTCATGCAAAATCGAAATATAGAAACTCAGTCGGGTAAAGATAAGTTATTTAAGGATAAAGCTATATTTGTATTCTTACTGAACCAAAATTTGAAAATTATGAAACGAACGATCCTACTCTATGCACTTATTATAACTACCTTGGCAAATATAAATGCACAAACTCCGGCAAAAAAACCTATACGACTGGCAATTGCAGGTGCAACCCATGGACATACATCGTTTATATTGGGACGAAAAGAAAAGACAGATTTTCAATTGGTTGGAGTTTTTGAAACCAATACCGAACTGGCGAAAACGCTGGCTAAAAAATTCGGTTTCGACACCAAGTTGATTCATAACAATCTGGAAAAGATGCTGGACATTGTAAAGCCGGAAGCTGTTGTGGCATTCGGTTCTATTTTCGAACACATGGCCGTGGTTGAAGCCTGTGCTCCCAGGGGAATACATGTAATGGTTGAAAAACCGCTGGCCACCAATGTCGAACATGCTCAAAGGATGGTAGAACTTGCAAAAAAATACCACATTCATTTACTTACCAATTACGAAACATCCTGGTATCCGACTACCGCAAAATCCTTTCAGTTGGTCAACGACAGTAATTTCATCGGCAATATCAAAAAAGCTGTTATTCACGACGGACATCAGGGACCAAAGGAAATTGGTTGCGACGAGTTTTTTTTGGATTGGCTGACCGACCCTGTTCAAAACGGCGGTGGCGCTTTAGTTGATTTTGGATGTTACGGAGCAAATCTGATGACTTACATTCATAAAGGACAAGAGCCCGTTTCAGTAACAGCCGTTACCCGGAATTTCAAACCTGAAATTTACCCCAAAGTAGATGATGAAGCAACCATAATTGTCAACTATCCTGAATCTCAATGCATTATTCAGGCTTCGTGGAACTGGCCTTTCGGAAGAAAAGACATAGAATTGTACGGCGATTCAGGATATATTATTGCAGCTGACAATAAAAACATGCGCCTGAGAAACAATACAATGAAGACCGAAAAGGCCATGCAGGTTACATCAAAAGAGATTGCGGTTTATGAAGATCCGTTCTCCTATTTTTTTGATGTAATTGGCGGGAAAATAAAAATGACAAAATACGATCCCTACTCATTGGAAAACAATGTGTTGGTCGTCAAAATTTTAGATGCGGCCAGAGAGTCTGCCAGAACTGGGAAAACGGTCGAGTTTGATAAGTAAAAAAATTAATTCTTTTCTATCCAAAAACTATGCACTACCGGTTCGGCTGATTTAATTTTTGGTTCAACCGACCGTCCATATTGCCAGGCAAATACGGTTACTTTCACCGGAAATTTACTTCGTGGCGGAATTTTCGTAAAAACCAGTTTCCCGTCTTTAATTTCAGCAGGCCCTTCCTGAACGTAGAAATAAACCGGCATTCCGCTGGTGGACGAGGCGCTTAAAGTAAGCGATTTCGTTCCATTTTTTATATTTGAAAGAGGCGCAAATGTGATTTTCTGATCGATTCCTTCAATGTTTCGGAGCGGTATTCGCATATTGAATTGCTGTACGGAGCTTTTATAATTTTTATCCCCGGAATGGCTTGCCAATAACCAAATGTCGCCGGTTCGACGCTCGCTGTTCATACCCATCCGGTAAAAACGAACAGTTAAGGTGGTATCGTTCACCTTTTCAACCGAACCACAAATCCGGCTGATAGTCGGTTTTCCTTTTCCATGACTGGTTGATAGGACAGAGCGCAATGTATCTGTGAATTCAGCGCGAAGATGAAAAGTCAGTCCATCGGCTTCCGGTTCAAACTTGCCAATAATCCGCGCATGTTGTTTTTGATTAAAAGGCAGAAGTTGCCCATTCTTACTAAAGCCCAGATACTGTTCCTTTTTTCCCCGAACCTTTGCATACTGTTTTTCAGTAACTTCGACCATTTCCCGATCGAAATACCAGAATGCATCTTTTCGATCGCCATTGTATTCGGAATAGGAAGCTGCCGGAAATTGAGGTTTTTGATCTTTTTTCCATCTTTCTTTCAACCATCCATTTTCAGGATTAACCGGAATTAGTTTCACCGGGCCATCAAGCGGACTCACCTTGGGCAATCGGTATTGAACAGCTTTTTTCAGGAAAAGTGACAGGTAATCAACCAACTGATCGGATACATCGAAATGACCGCGACCGGCATCACAAAAAAATGAAATGGCTGCATTGGGAAACCGTTGCTTAAAATTGAGCGCTGGTTGAACCCGATCTTCCCACCATTCGTATTCGCCCTCAATCATCACGCCGGGAACACCGTCGATGTTGCGGTTTCCCCAATCGGGATTTGGTCGTCCACTTCCGGTGAGGTTGGTCAATGGCGCATCGCCATGCTCTGAAATGATGGCTAATGTCCGTTCCGGATTCCAGGCTGCAAAGTTCCACGGATAGCTGGCACAGGCAGAATGACCGATGGGGATGACCGGAGCAAAAGCCAATTCGCTGTACCCTGATTCTGCGGCCAGCGCTTTCAGCATACCTTCAAATTTTTCGCCAGCACCGTTATTAAAATCAAACACCATATCAATGGCGGGAGTAACCCAAACTTCGGCAATACCCTGTTCAGCCATTGTTTTGCGAAACCTGGGATGCTCGAAAATATTCTCCTCCGACATGTTATGCTGACCAACAATCACTGCCCGAACCTGTTTGCAATTCTCCGGAATCCAGAGAAATGCCCTCGGATGCGCATTGGTTTCGCCGGAAACCACACTGGCCACTTCGACAGACCATTGCCAGACTGCCGCCTTGCCAACGGTTGAACCAATCATGAAGCAAATGAGCAAAACCCATTTTAAGTACCTAAAATAAGAGCTTTTCATTTTTCAATGTTTATCATTTCTTTGCGCATCTACGCAACACTTTTTTTCTCTCGCAAAGTCGCAAAACACGCAAAGGGGTTTCTATTTTTCTTCGCGAACTTTGCGTCTTAGCGCGACCATCTTTTTCTATTTCACATTCCAATACACAATATACCGTTCACGGTGCAAATCGTAAAGTGGAATAAACTTATATTCCTTTCCGCAGACCGAAGAATCGGTTTTGAAGCTCAACGACTGTCCTTCAACCGGTTTCAGCCAATTTCCAACAGCATTTCCTTTCACGTTCAACACATTGGACAAAGTCGACGGAACATTGTAATCGTAGGTATAATAATCGTTGTGCAAGTTGGGATTGGAATACGGTGCAGGTTTTTGCATTCCTTCGGTGTCCATTTTAGCGGCCAGCACAATCGGGCCGTACGACAGGGATACAATATCCGGTTGATCTGATGGATTTACCTGCAACTCCATCGGATAGCTAATTTCGATTTTATCGCCATTTTTCCATGTACGCTCCAGGGCAATATAACTTCCCGGCTTTTGTTTCACCCGAGCAGTTTTGCCATTAATTTTTACTGAAGCCCCCGATGTTGCCCATGATGGATAACGAATGTTGATCGTCAGCTTTTGAGCTTGATTGGTTTTCAATGTGAACGAACTTGTTGATTCATTCGGGAATTTGGTTTCCTGCAAAACAGTCACTCCTTTTTCTTTCCAGTTTAATTCGGAGGCGATAAACAAGTTGACAAACAATTCATTCTCCTTATGGTAATAAATTGCTTCACCATATTTGGCCTGATTCTCGAAACCCGTTCCTACACAGCACCAGAAAGAACTGTCGGGTGTACTGTACACTTTATGCGCACCGGGCAACATGGGCAAAAAGTAAGCGACCATGCCGGTTTCAGGATCCTGCTGCCCAAGAATATGATTGTACAAAGCTTTCTCGTAATAATCAGCAAGTTTTACATCGGCATCCATACAAAACAAATGGCGGGTCAGTTTCAGCATGTTGTAAACATTGCACGACTCGCCCGTGTAGCCTGACAAATGGGCTGACTGATGATCGGGTTTAAAAAACTTTTCCTTATCGCTGTTGCTTCCTGTACAAAAAGAATGATGATCGACCACAGTGTTCCAGAAAAAATCAGCAATGGTTTTATTTTGTTCCGGTTCACCAATTTCGTAAGCACGAGCCAATCCAATCAGTTTGGGAATAAATGTATTGGCGTGTTTCTTATCAAGGTTATCTTCTTGTGTTATAAGTGGCTGAAGGGTTTCTTCGTGATAAAAGAATTCGGCCAGCCATTTGTATTCAGCTTTTCCGGTAATTTGGTAAAGTGTATAAAACGAATCGTTCATGCCGCCAAATTCATTGCGGATCATCACTTTGCGTTGTTCAGGTGTAATCTTCGATAATTTATCGTAAGCCCATATTGCCATTTTTTCAACCACTTCAAGCGCCTGATTATTATCACAGTACAAGTATTGATCGGTTAAACCTGAGTACAATTTGTGCAGCGTGTACCAGGGCGCCCAAACCCTTTGTCCGGAAATGTTCCGGTCGATCAGGTTTTGCGGAAATGCGCTTAAATAACCATTCTGATTGAGCGCTTTCTGCACTTCAGCCATACCTTTCACCAGGCTGTCAGCTTTCAGTTTATAGGTTTCGTTGCCAGTAGAACCGTATAACATTGCCAGACCCGAAAGAATATGACCAGTGGTGTGCCCACGCAATTCGCAGTCCATCGACTCCCAGCCAGCCAGTTTTTCAACCGAGTCGTAGCCGCCCTCCAAACCGGAATAGACACCAGCATTGGTGCGAAAACTATGTAGAAGTCGTTTTACATCAAGCGAAAGAATCCACTTACTTTCTCGTTCCATGTTCTCTTTGAAACGGGAATCAAGCAGTTTTACATCGGCCATATCAAAAGCGAATGCTTTCATTGGAGCCGTTTCTTTCAGTTTAATTTTATCCTGATGTTGCCCCGGGTAATGCGACTGGGCAAAAGCCCCTCCCCAACCCTCCCCGAAAGGGAGGGAGTTAAGAACTAATACTATACAGACCAGCTTGAGTTTTGATCCAATCGACAATACTTTTCTTTTCATACCTTTTCTTTTTCCAATTCTTTTATTTGCGACTTTGCGCGACAAATATTTTTCTCTATTACGCCAGTACGCCAAGTTTTTTTCCTTAATTCTTTGCGTTCTTTGCGGCTTTGCGTGATAAAAATATTTCTCGCTAAGACACAAAGTACGCAAAGGAGTTCGAGCTATTATAAAATACTATTTTTGAACTCCTTTTTTTTCTTTGCGTTCTTTGCGACTTTGCGCGAAAAAAATACTCTCGCTAAGACACAAAGCACGCAAAGGGTTTCACAATAACTTTTCTTCTCCCAATATCAATTTCACAGGTCCCAACAATCCGGATTCCAGCAACGGATCCGTTTTCTCAAGGTTGTGCCAAACCGAAAAACTTTTCCTTTCACCCGGTTTGGGTTGATTATTAACATACCATTCAGGCAACTTCAAAATAAAACGGTCTTTGCTGTATTCGTTTTCAACTGGCAAATGTTCGTCGCCAATCAGGCGATTGGCCCACAGGTTGGTCACTTCCACCTGAATGTCGTTCTCTCCCTGTTTTACAAGTTTAGTGACATCGGCAACAAACGGTTCTTTCCAGTAAATACCGGCTATTTTGCCATTAACAATCACTTTGGCAATCATATCCACCCGTCCTAAATCAAGCAGAAATTTTCTTCCCATCGTAAAATCGGTTGCAGCCAAATTTATTTTTTTCTGATACGTGCATGTTCCTGAAAAGTGCCGGACATTGAAATTTTCATGTTTTATCAACGAAGTCAATTCTGGCAGTTCAATTCGATCAGGAGCGCCGCTTCTCGTTGGAAAACTTACTGTCCATGAATCATTCAGCACTTTTTCGGTACAGTTTCGAATCTGAATTTTCTCACTTTCTCCGGAAGTTTTCAGCAATTCGTAGCTGCCATTTTGCAAAAAAAAGGCTCGTAATTTTCCATCCTGATTGATTTTAAAACTGGCCAGAGGCAATAGTTCCAGTTCAGGCATTCCCATTTTATATAAATCGGAAATCTCCGCCGAAGTAAGTACTTGCCTATGTAACTCAGGCTTGGTAAAATTCCCTTCGAAATAGGTATTAAACTGATCATTCGATACCAACGTTTCCAATCCGGGATGAACAATTACTCCGGAAGATTTGCCCTGAGAGACTTGCTTTCCATTGACAAATAGCATTGGAATTCCCTGCTGATAAACCAATGCCAGATGCGTCCAGCCTTCAAGCGAACCATCAAAAGTCAAAACATTGCGAGCTCGACCACGGGTTCGTTCGTAAACGAACACTCCATTTTGTCCGGCACTCAGACCACAAACGTCATGTCCGGCACCGTAAATCGACTCACCTTCCGAAGGATGAAACAACATACTTCGCCCGCCATGTGCAAAAGTGTCAGGCTTGGCCCATAATGAAATGCTGAAGTTGTTTTGCACATCAGCAAACTTTGCCACAAGCGGTTTTCCAAAGTTGCGGCTATCGAATAAAACGATGCCATCTTTTGAAATTTGCCTCAAAATACCACTTTCGGCTTTCTTCCTGAAAACGATAAAAACCGATCCGGCGGGAGATAATTCCAGCGGTAGTTGAACTCGACCGTCAACGGTTTCAAAACTAACAGCAGTGCTGATTTCACCGGTTTCGCTGTTCCAGATTTCAGGTTGCAAATTGCCAACACGGAAGGAACAAACTATTTTTTCTTTCCGGCGACGATGGTTCGAAATAAAATAGACCTGCGTATCGCCTATAACTTTGTGTGTATAGTGAATGGTTGCATCCTGGTTTTCCGAAGAAAACAGAAAGTCAGGAGTTACTGAAATTTGCTTTAAAACTTCATCCAGCGGAACTCCCCAAACAACTTTTCCTTTACCAACCTGAACATGCTTGATGCTTGTTCCGTCGAGGTTTCCATAAAGCTCGTCCGACAGTTTTTTTACTTCTGAATCGGTTCCTGAAAGTCCCAGTGATTTTTCAGGTTTATTGCTGACCACTAAAGTCATTCCCAAATCAACCAGATATTTCAGGCGTTTCAGCGTTTCGGGCAAAATAGCCTGAACATTGGCGAGTATGCACAAACGATAGCTCATACCATCGGGCAAAACTATTTTTCCTTCCTGAATAGAAAAGCGGCTGAAAAGCGCATCGCGGCCAATCACATCACCCACAATTCCGTTGGGCATTAACGGGTAAATATCTGGCACACCCGATTCGGGTTCGTCGCCTTTGAAATAACAAATATCGGCCACCGACAAACCTTGCTGCAACAAATATTGAGCACGTCGCAGGTAATCCGTCCAACCAGATGCCTGTTCTGTCCAGGTATTATTTCGGTCGAAATGGGTACCGAATGGCCCCATAGTCATTCCGGGAAAACCTGTTGTATAGGGCTGATGTACAAAGGTATGAAATACCAGCCGGTTAATTCCAAGCGTGTAAAACCAGTCGCCTTCGGCTTTCAGCGAATACGGATAATCGGTCCATTTTGAAGTGGCAGGCATTCCGGTAAAAGCTTCGGCGGCAACGACAGGTTTTCCGTAAACATGCGCCTGCGAAACGGCTTGCTTTGAATACGTATCACTGCCATAAATGTATCGTGTCCAGAATTCGGCCATCGGAACATCCAAATGCTGCCCGATTTCAAGACTATCCAGATTGCCATCGCCATAAGGTTCGGCATGGTATTGCAATCCTTGTTGGTGGCACCATTCCTGCCAATGCCCGTAGTAATTTGCCGACAACAATTCAGCCTGCGTTTTTCGGGCATCCCAAAGGAAACGCTCGGTTTCATCCACACTTCCAACAATTCTTCCGGTCATGGCCAGCAACCAAGGTGTCAGTTTATATTTTCTTCTTGTTTCAAATTCCTGAGGAAAATTGATCGTCCAGTTTTGTTTTCCGGCTTCCCAACTATCGGTAGTAAAACCAATGAAACTTTTGCCTTTGTATTTCTGCAACCGATTGACAACCGGCATCGAAAACTTTTCAAAATAGAAATCAAGCGCTTCTTTCCTGAATTTGTCTATTTCCAAACCTTTCCCGGCATCGGGATGAGCGGCAGGCTCTTCGCCGGTCGTGGTGTGACCGATGCGTATGATTGTCCAATTACCTTCTGAGGGAGCTTCCCATTTTAGTGTTCCATTTTTGTCCATGAAGGAAGTCAAGTCGTTCACCGATTCAGGTTTGATCAGTAATTCGTCCGTCAGATCGGCTTCATTTCCGGCGAAACTTCCATGTGTGCAGCTTGTTTTACCCGGCCATCCACCCAATCGCGGTGCCGAATGCAGTTCAACACCTGAAATCCAGGTCGGATCGGCAGTTACCAACCGGTAATATTTTGCTTTTACAACCTTGAAATTTTGCATGGCTGGAGTGGCCATTTCTCGCAGTTCAGGACAGTTAAAAGAAGCAATTTTCACAAAGTCGTTTCCGTTATCCGAAGTTTCCAGATCGAAACGAGGCGGATGATCACGTGGGCCATCGAACAAATCGCGGGGAATTTCAGGTTTTCGGGTGAGCGTAATGGAACGGGCTTCAAACGGTTCTGCAAACTCCATTAGTAAAGTGGATGGTTGTCCTGAAACAATTTCCAACCTGATTTTCGAGTCTGAATTTCCATCGAATAAAATAGCTTTGTCTATTTCTTTTTCATTGGCCAAAATACGAGTCACCTTTTCTTGCATCAATCCATTTTCAACCGAAAGCGATGGATAAGCCAGTACAAAGGCATCGCGGTAATAATCCATTCGGGCAAACGGCTGCGGAAGTTTTATATTGATCGATTTCTGATTTTTGATTTGTGTTTCGGTCCAGACCAGTTGCTGCATACTCATTTCAGGAGTAACCCATGGGCCGCCACTTCCGGAGTAACCCGGAGAATTATGCAGGCTGATTTGCAGCCCGAGGCGGTCGGCTTCTTTTAAAGCATGTTCGGTAGCGTCCATCCAGACTTCGCTGGCATAATCAACTGGTCCTCGCGGAATTCCAACTGCGCTGTTGAAACAAATCGCGCCACCAATTCCCATTCTCTCCATTGCCTCCAAATCCAGGGTGATGCCTTCTTTGGTGATATTGCCGTTCATCCACATCCAGAAAACCCAGGGTTTGGAGGAATCGGGCGGGTTCAGGAAAAGGTTTTCCATTTGATCCCAATACTCATCCGATGACTTCGAGTCATCGGATGAGTTGCTCTGACACACCACTTTTGCAAAGGAAGGAATCAGCATAATTCCGGCCGATCCGATGGTGATATTTTTGAAAAAAGTGCGTCGTTGCATGGTTAGTTTTTATACTTTTTATATACTTCGCGCGCCATTATTGGCAAAACCGGACTGCTGTAAAACGATGAGAAACCATCATGATTGGCTTTTCCAACATTCACATGAGTCAGGAAAAATCCATACGTATAAGTTGTTTTATCGATCCACGGATAAGCGCCAGCCCAGCTCGGACTGCTTATCAACATAGCATTTCCCGTTGAATCCAATTCCTCACGCCATTCGCCCAATCCGTAAATTCCGTTGTGCATTTCAGACCGGACCCTTTCTACAAATTCGTGTTCAGCTACCTTTGCTTCTCCAATCTGATCGGCCTGCATTTCTTTAATAGCAGCTTCCGACAAAACCCGCATCCCGTTGTGAGAATACTCATCCGATGACTTGGAGTCATCGGATGAGTATTCCCCGGAGAATTTCCCGTTATTGAAAATCATATTCAAGAAGTTGGCATAATCGTGCAAAGTCGTTCGTGCACCACCACCCAGCATTGGACTGTGACCTCCACCCTGATGAACCGGTGTAAAATGAGTGTTTTTCATACCCAATGGTTGTGCTATTTTCTCCTGAAAAAGTGGTTCCCAGTCTTTGCCCGAAGCCAGTTCGGCCATTCGCCCGGCCACCTGCATGGCCAAACCTCCGTAGTGAAAATCAGTTCCAGGAACTGATTTTGCTGGTAAACCAACAATTTGCGTAACCGATTCTTCCAATGTCTGGTAATCATCGCGGTGAGCGCCTTCAGGCTGGTAATCGGGATAACCGGAAGTATGGGAAAGCAATTGGCGCAAAGTAGCGGTTCCTTTTACATCCGAAAATTCAGGCAGCCATTTGTTCACCGTATCGTCCCATGAGAGTTTGCCATCATCAACAACGGCAGCAATGGTTGCAGCAGCCAACCATTTCCCGGCAGAAGCAATGTAAATTACCGAATCAGCAGTATAATTTCCATAGAATTTATCGAGAATAACCTGATTGTCTTTGGCAATGATCAGTCCGGCTCCTGAATAATAACCACTGTCGATCCAGGATTGGATTTTTTGGTCGATGAGAGAAAAATCGTAGCTGGTTTTTGCCTCTTTTTTCTTTTCAGTACAGACCCAGGCCATTAGCAAACCAATCAACAAAACCGATAGTAGTTTATTCATTCGAGATTTATTTTCTGAATACAATTCCTTCGACATGTTCTCCAACGGAAATGCGCGCCATGTCGGCAGTCCTAAACCATCCGGGTTTCCCCGGCATATCGTCGGTTATCAATTGTCCGTTGATTACCAGATTTTCAAAAACGATGTCTTTTATTTTTCGATCTTCGTTGTAGCCCGAAATGATGGAGATCTCGGAATTTTTTCCATTGTAGATAATGTTTTTGAACAACACATTTTCAATTCCGCGTCCGGGCGATGTGCAATATTTACTGTTGAAAAAAACGCGAAGGTTAACCAACTGTCCCTGCCTGAAATCTTCGATACGGATATCTTCAAACACCACATTACGAATCAGATTATTGTCGCCGGCATTGATGCTCAGACAACCCTGATAGTCGATTTGTACCTCTTTGTGATCAAGGATGTCGATGTTGGAATATCGGAGATTTTCAATCACATCGGGATTTGGCGTATTTCCATGTGTTCCGATTTGTATCGGATGAGCAACGTCGGCCCAAAGTGTCGAATTTTGCATTGTGATGTTTTTACACCCACCCACAAATCCCTTACGCGTGGCATAAACCGTAGTGCAATCGTCGGAGTTGCGGCAAAACACACCATCGAAAAGTACATTGTTGCTGGCAAAAACATTCATGCCATCGCCCCATCCGTAATAACTGATGCTTTTTACATTGCGGATGGTCACACTGTCAGAACCGCCGGTGGCGCATTGAGTGGTAAAAATACCCTCGACATACACATTTCTGGAGTTGGCAATATGAACGCCCATTTTCACCGAGTGGTCAATAATGCCGCGCCCAAGCAACTTTACATCCCTGACACCTTCAATCAGAACCTGTCCCATAAGAACAGCCCCACCTGCCAGATAAACCGTTTTTCCTGAAGGAACATTGAGCTTTCCAGTTTCCAACTTGTGAATACCGGGTCCGAAATAGATCAGATTGGAATCTTTCTTATCTGGAATGAATTCATCAATCGGGTTGGCAAACAATTGTAGGTTGTGAAAAATATCGCCATTTACCTCAACCGAAAGGTTGCACGGTTGATTTAATTTGAAGGTTAAGGTATTTCCTGAAATCTGGGGTTCAATGCCATACGAAAGTGGCCGCACCCGTGCCGACTGAATTGCTCCTTTATTTGAAGTAACTGCAATTTCCACTTCACCGGAGAAATCGAAGGAACACATTGAGGAATTTTCGACATGATGGCCGGTTCCGCGGACTTCGTCAACTTTTACAAGGTATTCGGCTAATTCTTTCCACTCACCACCTGGAACCCTAACTTTTACTGAGAAATCGGTGTTTTGTGCAACCCCTTCGGGAGCCGGATAAACGACTAATTTATTGCTGGAATAAACGGAAGTAAAGAAGAAAAGTAATACTGAAACGATTATAGTTGTTTTTGTTTTCATTTTTAATTCTCCATCTTTTTCAATCGCAACAAAGCCTCAAGATAATAATAATCAGCGTAATTTATCGAGGCATCAATCTCCGTTCCGTTTGGCCGGTGACCGGTTGAATGCAGCAAAAACGCCTGATTTTTGTCACCGCTTAAATATTCGGGAGTTGAAAGTTTCGCAAGTAAAGCGACAGCTGCATTTTTATATTTGGCTTTGGCAACCTCATCTTTTACCAGTCCTGAAAGTTCCAGCATTCCTGAAGCTGCAATGGCCGCAGCCGAGGCATCTTTAGTGGTGTTAGGAATGGCCGGATCGTCAAAATCCCAGTAAGGAATCCCATCTTCGGGCAATCGGGAGATAAACACATCGGCCAGTTTTTGAGCGGTTTCCAGAAATTCGGGCTTGCCGGTTTCGCGAAAACACATCGAATAACCATAAATTCCCCAGGCTTGTCCGCGTGCCCACATCGAGCTGTCGGCATAACCCTGATGGGTAACTCCTTTGATGAAATGCCCGTCAATGGTATCGAAAACAGCCACATGAAAAGTAGTGTAATCCGAACGAACGAGTGTTTTCATACAGGTTTCGGCGTGTTTTACGGCAATGTCGTAATGGTTTTGTGTGCCTCCGTTTTTCGATGCCCAGAACAACAATTCGAGGTTGATCATGTTGTCGATAATCGTATTGTGCGGCCAGTTCATTTTAGCGCGCATGGCCGGCCATGAAAGGATGGTGCCCACTTTCGGATTATATAAAGTTGCCAACGAATCGGCCGCGGTTAGCAAAACATTGTGATACGCTGAATCAGGTTTCAGGCGATTACCGTTGCCAAAACTACAATAGAATATAAAACCCAAATCGTGGTTATCTACCGGAACGTCCAGCACACCCTGCAAAGGTTCAGTAAATTTTTGGGCATTGGCTAAAATTGTGGTATCGCCCGAAACTTCGTACGCATACCAAAGAATGCCCGGCCAGAAACCGCTGGTCCAATAGTGGATTCCAACTTTGTTCCACCGGGTTTGTCCGGGGTAAATATTTCGGGGCAAACTGTCTGCTGCGGTCAAACTGTTCATCGTGGCCACTGTCTTTGCGATGCAATAATCCAGCATCTTTTTTGTGTCAATCGCTTCGGTCGTTTTCTTCTCCGTGCTGCACGAAGCAACAGCAATCAGTATTGACAGAGCTATCGCGCTCAATTTCATAATCTTCATGATTCTTATTTTTCGCTATTAATTTTTATTGGTTGATAAGGGATTGCAGGCAAATTGAATTCAACGATTTTTTGTGCGCCAACTTTTACTCTTTTGCCTGATATTTTGAAATTTCCGGCTGTCAGAATTATTTTTCCGGTGGAATATTGGTCTGGTACAGATAGTTTGACCGGAGCTTCGGACGTAAAGCTTAATTTGTCGCCTTCTGTTGAAAATGCTGCGGAAGTCTTTGTTTTGCTTTCAACAGAGAAACCTTTGGCGGAAACCAATGTTCCGTTACCCATAAAAAGGGTAAAATCTTTGCCGGTTTCGCTGATTACAGCATAAGTGGCGATGGCCGAAATAGAGTTGTATGTAACTTTCTCTTCTTTTGATGAAGAAAAAATATAGTCTTTCCTGCCTGATTTACTTTCGACGATCAAGCCAACAAAATCAGGAGAGACATTATTTACTTCAAAAGACTCTATTGAGCGGATTGACCGGCCTTCCTGTTCGGTTGTTGGCTCAAAAACCGAGACAAACGGTCGGTTCCAGGCTTCACCGTGCTGGCGGGCAGCTATTGTCAGGAAAGGTCCTTTCTCTACTTTATAAGGTATTCCGTGATTGCCGCGAAACGCTTCTGTCGGTGGAGCTTTAATCGAAAAAACTTCCCGATCGGGATAACCTTTCATCCACAAATTCATATAAATGTGGTTTCCGTCGGGCATGGCCATTTTCCAAACGGCCTGATAATCCTTGTCGGTTTTTACTGATTTTTTGTCCCATAGATAATCCAGTGCAAAAAGGTGGCCACCGGCAAATGCCATTTCATCACTGGGTTTCAGGTCGAGCAATTGCCCTTTCGCATCGCGGACAAAGAGTTCCTGCCCCAGATTGTGGTAAAAATAATCGTGGAATTTATCGCCTTTGCGTTGCTTTTTCGAGCGGAAAACATCGACGTAATAACCGGTTTTTTCGCCTGTCCGGACAATACTCAGAAAACGGTTTTGGTCGCTTTGGCTTTCAGGTTCCAGAAAATAAACAGTTGAAAAAGTGATCTCAGGGTAAAAGCCTTCTTTTTGGCCTGATTGCGGGTAACAACTTAGCAAATCGAACGGATGGTTACTCAACATTTCAGGATATTTTGAAATGCCATCGACCATCACGGTATTGTGTGCCGGAAATTGTGAGTAGTATTCCAAATAAGGAGCCTGAAAATAGGTAGAACCGAGTCCTGATTCTGCACCCAACACATAGCCTTTGCCATAAAGCTCAATGGAAACACCATTGGCATGGGCATGATTTCCGAGCGATGCCACCTGCGAAATCATCAGGCCGTTTTCCTTACTGTCATAGCCGTTTCGTTGAACAAACCAGCTAACATTGGGCGCGTAAAATGTCTGGGTGATATAATCTTTTAGTTTTCCTTTTTCGACCGTTTTATCCAGTTTGAGCGGCTTACCTGTAAAGAAAGAACTTATTTGAGGTGTTAGTTTTTGCGGGGCTTCGCTTTGTTCCTGATTTGACTCAAACAGCTTGTACATCTGTGTGAAAAATGTTTCGTCTTCTTTATTTCCATGCTTCTGCGCCATACGAATCATATCGCTGAAAGCTTCGGTATAAATTCCGCCGTAATGCGTATCGCCAAAGGCTGTAATGGTATTATTGGGGAAAAGATACTGCGGTAACATTTTTACCGCTTTCTGCATCACCGGCGTATAAGGCAGTAAGTTCTGATTAAACGTGTTGTCGTAATCGCGAATGAAGTTGGTCAGGTCTCTGGTTACGCCTTGCGAATAACCTGGACATTCTGCCCACACCCCCGTTTTTGGATCGTAACCGTATTCCATAAATTTGGTGAGCGACCACTGCCGGGTTGAATTTTTATTCAGTATATAATCGATGTAATATTCACGTCCTTTCCCGTCACTGTATGTTTTGTTGTCTTCCAGCACCATCGCCACTTTCAGGATGAATTTTGCCTGATGGAGATTCCAGTTGTTTTGTGGTACTCCGTTTTTAATGGTGATGTCGATCCATTTTTTGAAAGTTTTCGCATAGATTTCCGTTTTCTCCGCATGATTTTTCAGAATATACGGTTGAAGAAAATCGTACAGGTAAGCCAATTCGTTCAATATCCGCTCCTGAATAACCTCGAAAGTGGAAAGGCCGACCAAGGTCTGGTTGTGGCTGTTGTTCAGGTCGATCGGCTCGTTGCGGTAGTACATTCCCATCATGTAGGTATCGAACAAATCGAAGGCGAAGCGGGCATATTTTTCGTCTCCGGTCAGCCAATAAACAAATGCTGCATCCTTTCCCAAACCCATAATTTGCTCGTTGATGCTTTCGATGCCCGATGCATTGGCCTGTTCACCCCATTCCAGCGGTTTTCCTTCTTTCTTCGTATTGTGAAAATACACGCCCTTGGTGTCGTCCATATATGGAATAATATCTTCGAGTTTTGGTCGGCTGTAAACTGCTGCCAGCCCGCGCGAACTGCCGAAACGAACGGTCGGAACAGGCGCTTCGCCGTCGGCATGAGAATACACGCCACCTTTGATGTAAACGTTGGTGGCTTTGCTTTTCCAGTACATCATCAGGCGCGAGGGCATCCAGGTCGGGTCGGTCACATGTTGGTTCACATAGTGATCGATACGGTTATTGATTCCCTGCATCACCTCTTTGGCCCAGGCTTCGGTTTTAATTTGTTGTTTCAGGTTTTCCTTTTCTGAATCTTTTACCAGCAAACGAGGGTGTCCTTGCGGCAGATTTTGCGGCAAAGGGATAATTGTTTGAGCCCTCAGCATGGTGAAGCCTGCAAAAAGCAGCATGAGTATTGTAAATATCTTTTTCATTTTTTGTTTTTTTCTGAAGGATTCCGCCGATTACAAGCAGAATCCGTTCAAACCACAAACTATTTAATTAATCGAACTAAATAACGTTGTTTCTATTCCGTCCGAAAGAAGGAGTACGCTTTGCTCAACACTTTCTCACGGACGGTTTGTTCCTGGTTCTCCATTTTGCTACTAAGGTTAAAAATCTAAAAATAAGGTTTTTATAATCTCATAAAATCCGATTTCAACAAACCTTAGTACAAAAACTGACACGTATTATCCAAAACCTTATTACCTTATTTACATTGTCTCCTTCCGTCCGAAAGAAGGGTTTTGCCCAGAAAAAAGCGTTCGTGCGGACGATTTTCATTATCACTCTTCTGTCCGTTGCCTAAAGGCAAACGGCAAAGGATATCGCAACGAATAAGCAGTTTCGCTGATTAGAGCATTATCCTTTGTCTATTCCGTCCGATAAAAAGCGAACTCTTTGCTCAACATTTTACCGCGGACGATTTTGTTTCTTTTTACATTTCCCCGGGCTATAATATGTTGCACTTTCAGTGCGAAAACCAATAAAAACGTGACACAAAGCTTTCCCCCTTGGGAGAACGGGAAGGGGGCTTTGTTTTATTCCATTGGTTCCAACCAGATGGCCAAACCGCCTGATGGTAAAAGTTCGGGTTGAAGCACTGTTTTTGATGAAACTGTTTGCGTCTCAATTTTTACCTTAGTTTTTGTTTGCAAAGTCGGATTATCCGAATAAATATGTGCCTTGTATTTTTTGTCTTTCGGAAGAAAATCGAATGAAATTGGCAATTTTCTTGCGACATTATTTGTGATGGCTCCTACAAACCATTGTTTTCCATTGCGACGGGCTACCACAGCCGACTTCCCGATTTCTCCGGAAAGCACATGGGTTTCATCCCAAACAGTTGGCAGGTTCTTGAAAAATTCAGTTTCAGGAATACCTGAAAGCATTTCCGGTTTATCGTACCAGTAAAGCGTTTGCAGCGGACTGAAACAAACCACGCCGAGCGCCAATTGATGCGCATGGGTAGTTTTCAGGCGTTTATCAATGTAACAGATGGTATAATCGCCGAGTCCGGAAATGTAGCGGGTGAATGGTAAAATGGCATTGTGTGTGGCTGATGGAAACTCTTCGTTGCCGCGGATTCCTTCCACTGTGACAATATTGGGCCAGGTACGATTTTCGCCGGTGGTACGAAAATCATCGTGAATATTTACCATCAGCTCGTTATCGGCTGCCAGTTGGATGGCTTCATTCAGCCAGGTAGTCCAGCGATGTGAACCAACCTGAACAAAACCGAATTTCACTCCCGCAATTCCCCATTTTTTGTAAATCGGGAAAATTTCACGCATTTGTTTCAGCAATGCCTGTTGGTTCACATAGAGCCAGATGCCCACGCCGCGCTCTTTTCCGTAGGCAATCCATTTTTGAAGGTCGAGGTCGATGGCCACTTTGGACGCATCCGAATTAAAATCGAAGGCCGGGCCATACCATTTCCAGTCGTAAAGGATGTATTGCAAGCCATTCTCTGCAGCAAAGTCGATGCAGGCTTTTGTATTTTCGTTGGTCTGGGCAATTTCGCGCATGATTTTGCCCGGCTTAATAAAATCGGTATTGAAAATTTTGCAAGGTTCATTCAGGTTTAGCAGAATGAAATTGTTTTCGAGCAACTGTCCCGGTTTTTCGGCGGCCATAATTACCCGCCACGGTGTATCGAAAGGAGTAATCGCATCAACGGGAGTCCAGAGCGAAGTCACCAAAGTTCCGGGTTGTCCGGGTTTTACCTTGAATTTGGCACGGCTATAATCGACCATCTGCGCTTCAGCCAGTACCACATACAGCCCATTCGGAAGTTCGCAGGTGAGGGGGCGTTCCGATTCGTCGATCCAGTTTTCCAACGGCAATAAATCGTAAGGAGCTTGTGCCCAGCGGTGAACCCAGGCTTTGGTTCCCTGAGGCATCACAAATTCGCTGTTTTCCTGAACTATGCGATAATACAATCCTTTGGGATTCAGTGGAAAATGGTAGCGGAAAGCAACGCCTTCGTTGTATGCACGGATTTCGATCTGAAGCTGATAGCCTTTTTTGTCGCGTTTTTCGAACAGAAATGAGGATTGATTATAGATTTCTGGAACTGTGCTTCGTTCGCCAAAAGCATTGTGCCAACTGGTGTTTACCGAAGTGTCTTTCTGCGATACAAAATCCATATTGCCAACAAAGTGGTAATCTGCATCGGGTTTGATAGCCATGGCCAGTTCGGAAACATGGTTATCGAGCACAATATCGAGTTCAGACTTTTCGACAACAGGTTTGTTTTTATAACTGACACTGTAAAACAGTCGTAAATTCCCGTTTGTTTTCAGGGTAGAAAATGAAATGGAATAACTCCCATCAGGGGCTTTGACCTCCTGACTTAAAATTGAATTAGGATTTTCTGAAGCTGTGACTTGTAAGAAAATCAGGAAAAACAGGTTCAGGAAAAAGGTTGTTGGGATAAATCGGTTCATGATGGGTTTATTTGGTTCGAATAGTTTTATGCTTTTTTCTGGAATATGAAAGTGAAAAAAGAAAAGCAGCCGACAGCAACATTTTCGAATTAACTGTCGGCTGCTTGAATGATTTTTTGTAAAAAATGAACTACTTAATATAGATAATCGAGTTTCCGAAAAAGAATATTATTGATTTCTCGCAAAGTCGCAAAGAACGCAAAGTATTAACAATGAGTATTATATTTCTTTACGAACTTAGCAGCTTTGCGCGAACTTAAACTTTTCGAAGGGCACTCAACAATTCAATAACCTCTTTTATTAATTACTTATAGCTTTTCTACCAACCGGTATTTTGCACCAGGTTTGGATTTAATTGAATTTGTTGGGTCGGAATTGGCAACAGGTAGTTTTTATCAACCCACGTTCTGCCAGTCTCCAGTCTGAAAACGCCATTTACAATTCTACTGCTGATACCGGCCCATTTTGTAGCCCATGCAGTGCCAGTCCATGTAATACCCTGTAAATCCATTGGCATTTCTGTTTCTGCAGTTTTCCAGCGTTTCAAATCATCGACACGGAAACCTTCGAAATAAAATTCAATGTTCCGTTCCCTTCTGATTTCGGTGCGCATATCCAGACCATTATCTGCAACGAAACTGCTGCTTAATTTAGGCATCGTTTTATTCACCCGGTTACGAACAAGGTTTAACGACTTATTCAGATCAGCATCAGAAATACTTCCATTGCGTTCGAAAACAGCCTCTGCATAATTTAAGAGTACTTCAGCATAACGAATTACAGGAAAATCGTACCCCTCTTCATTATCGTTTAACCTTCTTTCTGTTGCCCACTTTTGATTGCTGTAGCCCGAACCTGTAGCGCCATTGTGTTTTCCTCTTGAAGTTGCCCTGTCGGCTGCATCACCTGTCCATGTTGATCTGGCGCCGGGATTTTCATTATCCCAATAGTATCTGCCATCAATCATGAGGTTGTATTTCATTCGGTTATCCCGGTTTGAAAATTCCGAAGTCGTAGTTGCATAACCTTGAAATAATGGAGATTTTGAAACGGGTAAACCATCCTGACAAAGGTAAGTATCTGCATATTTTTTAGTGACCCAATAAATATTGCTCAAACAAGAATGAGTTATATTCATTCGAATCTGACGTAGAGAGTAGGAATACCTGCTTGCCAGAATGTATTCTTTATTTGCAGATTTTTGAAGACCTGCCGGATTCGACTTTTCATCTTCCAAAATGAACATGTATTTTTGAGCAGAATCACCTAATACTGCAGGAGCAAAAAGCGAATACAATGCACTGGAAATAACTGCATCACTGCTGCTGATAGCTCTGTCGAGCATAGCATTGGCACGTGTAGCGTTATTCCTGAATTTTTGCCAGGTTCCTTCATACAAAGCTACCCTGCTTAAAAACGACTGTGCAGCGCCTTTGCTAATCCGGCCTTTGTTAGCAGTGGCTATAGCTGATTCAAGAGGCAATACGGCAATAGCTTCATCAAGGTCTTTTATGATCTGATCAACTACTTCATCCCTGGTATTCCTTGGTGACTGCAATTCAGAAGCGCCAACTTCAATCGGTTTAAGCACGATTGGGACACCACCAAATTGTTGCAACAAATCAAAATAAATGTACGCCCTGAAAAATTTGGTTTCAGCAACGAATGTTGCAATTTCAGCAGGATTAGAATATTCGGCAGCTTTGGCTAAAAGATAATTCACTTCCCGCAGCCTCGAATAAGCTGTGTTCCAGTTTCCGTCGGTGGAACCGGCAGTATTTGCTCCAGCACTAAAAGTATTTGAAGCACCGGCATATTGGAAGTCGCTCCTTCTGTCGGAATGCGGATTGTCGTTTAGTATATCACCAAAAGATCGAAGATAATTGTAATAGGAGTTTGCTGAAAGTTGGAATTGTTCCGTAGATTTCCAATAATCGGCATCTGATATCTCATTAATCGGTTTCAAATCCAGCATTTCGTTGCAGCTAATGAGCGAAAATGACAAGCTCCCGACAAGTATCAATACATATTTAAAATTCAATTTTTTCATCTTTAATAAATTTTAGGATTAAAATGTCAGATTTACGCCAAACGACAATAAGCGATAGAAAGGATAACGGCCACTAAATGTGCTTTGGTTATTGTTGTTGCTATCGCCCGTATTTGCGATGTTGTTAGTTGCTTCCGGATCCCAACCGTCTTTGATATGAGATATTTCCCACAAATCATTTCCTGAGAAATACACCCTAACTTTTTCCATTTTCGCTAATCTGGAAACCGATTTTGGTAAAGTATAACCCAAAACGACATTTTTCAAGCGAAGAAATGCACCATTCTCGGCGACCCAATCAGATGGGAAATAGTTGTAATTGTTGATGGTACCAGTTGTTGAAATTCGTGGAAGTTCTGCATCGGTTCTTGAAGGAGTCCACCATTTATCGACAAATGCACCGTTTTGCGCCTGATAGATTACCTGAGCCGGAACGCGCCAGTTACCATCGCGGATAATGGTTCGTTTGCCAACTCCCTGCAACATCATGTTGAAGTCAAAGCCTTTCCATTCAAACCCTGCATTAACTGAATAGGTTAACTTAGGATCAGAAGAACCCAAGTCTATTGCATCTTCAGGAAAAGTAATTTTGCCATCAGGAACTCCGTTTGGACCACTAATATCCTTGTACATGTTATCGCCAAGAGCAAGACGTGCATTTGCCTGTGCTGTTGCAGCACCTGAAGGCATACCAATATTATTACCGACGATAAATTTTCTGTATTCATCCAATTCTGCCTGAGTTTGAATACGTCCGGCATAAACCAATCCGAAATAGGTATTGATAGGATAGCCCTCAACCGCACTATTTAATCCGCGGTTGGTTGAATTGATGATTGTCTGTCCACCAAAATTCTTCAGATTGGTTTCGTAAGTTGACAAGTTTCCGCCAAAGTGGTAGCTAAATTTGTTTATTTTATCCGACCAGTTTAAGCTGAATTCCCAGCCATTGGTTTCGAGTTCACCATTGTTTCCGGCAGGGGCATTCGCACCTAAAACAGCAGGATATGTACGGGCAATCAGCATGTTGTTGTTGTTCTTTACGAAGTATTCAGCACTTCCTTTTAAACGATTGTCCAATACGCCAAAATCAACGCCATAATTAATCGTCTGTATTCGTTCCCATGATCTGTCCAAAGCAACCAAGTTACCGGGAGTAACCCTTACTGCCGGATTGGTTCCTAAAATTGGGAATCCAGAACTTGTTGCACCAGTTGAGTAACTTAAATTTAGTAAGGTAATGTAATCATACAAACCAATACCACTTTGGTTACCAACATTTCCGAGTGATGCCCTAAGTTTTAAATCGCTGAGGAATTTGAAGTTTTCCATGAATTTTTCTTCTGTTACACGCCATCCACCTGAAAATCCGTAGAAATATTTCCATCGGTTGTCAATATCAAATTTAGAAGAACCATCATACCGGCTATTGACCTCCAATAAGTACTTGTTTTTGAAAGCGTAATTCAAACGACCAAAATAACCGGCAAGTGCATAATGATTTTGAGATTCGGCAACCGATTTTGATGCTGCATCGCCATAACTTAAGCTGAGTGAAGGAGAAACTCCGGGAACTATGTCAAAAGTTTTTGCAAAGAATGAGTTGAATTCCTGCCGTTCATACTGCGTACCCACCATTACTTTTACATCGTGGTCAGTATTAAGCGTCTTGCTGTATTCAAGATAAGCATTAAAGTTGTAATAAGATTCTTTTCTGTTTGCCCTTTGGTAAAAGCTTCGGCCTGAACCAGAAGGAGATAGAGATGAAATTAAGGCAGTACCTGAATAATCGTACCAGGGAATAGAATTCTCTTTGGTTCTGTAATCAGCATCATGGAGGTAGTATCCTGCCGAAGCAACAGCTTTTAAATCTTTGGTAACATTATAGGTCAGATTAAAGTTCGTATTCAGGCGGGTATTGGCTTCCTTTGAAACACCTCCAAAATTAGCGATACTTACCGTTGATGCATTACCAATTCCGGAGCCCCAGACATAGGCTTTTCCGGTTAATCCGAGACCACTTGCCGGCAAACCGGGCTGTATTCCGTTGTTAAGAACCGCACCAATATTTGAAGGCTGTACAATGTCATTACGTTCAAATGAAACATTACTTTCCAGTTTTAACTTTGGAGTAAATTGATAGTCGTGGGTCAACCTTACATTGTAACGCTTGTTCGAATTATTACCTACTTCCAATAAGCTCCCATCATCAAGATAACCAAACGAAATGCGGTATCCTGATTTTTCACCTTTGTTTGAAATACTTAACTGATGTTCAGTTGAAGTAGAATTGTTCCATAAATAATCCTGCATCGTTCCGGGGAAGAATACAAAGTCTTTCACATCGGTGAAGAAACCGGTAGTAACCAGTCCGAGTGTCGCTAAATTAGAAGCAGCTTCAGCAGAGGACATCCATTGTATATTGTTCTTGACAGCATGTTGCGATAACAGAAAATATCGGTTCCAAATATCAGTATTGTCAAATCCGTCACCCATTCTGGCCTCAGCCATCATTGGTCCCCAGCCATTTATATCAACCAGGTTAGGTTGTAACCCAATCTGTTTGCGTGAAACAGAACCGTTGTATTCCACAACTGCTGCTCCTGATTTTGCCCGTTTTGTAGTGATAATAACAACTCCTCCGGCAGCTCTTGCTCCGTAAATTGAAGTAGCAGCCGCATCTTTAAGGAAAGAAATGTTTTCTATATCATTTGGGTTAAAAGAGTTCAAGGCTGAAGCATTTGGGAGGGTCAGTCCGTCAACAATAACCAGCGGTTCAGCGCCATTAACTGAAGAGTTACCGCGAATCATGAAATTCCAGCTTTCGCGTCCTGGCTGCCCTGAACTGCGGGTTACCGTAACACCGGCGACTTGTCCCTGTAAAGCTGCCAGCGGACTGGCAACCGGACCTCTGTCCTGAAAGGTTTGTGAATTAACCGTTCCAACAGATCCGGTAAGTGAAACTTTCTTCTGAGTACCATAACCAACGGCAACCACTTCATCCAAACCAATCGATTCTTCGGTCATAGTTACATTAATTTGGGTTTGGTTACCAATGGTAACTTCCATCGACTTCATTCCTACAAACGAAAAAGCGAGTACTTTTCCCGTTGCTGGAACAACTATAGAATAAGTACCGTCGGAACTGGTAATGGTTCCAACAGGCGCACCTTTTACAGATATAGTTACCCCCGGAAGAGGTAAATTGGTGTTGTCGGTGACAGTTCCCTTAATGGTTTTGCCTTGTTGGGCAAAAACTGCAGAAAACGATAGCATAATGATCAAAACCATCATGCCGACACTTGAAAACAGCTTCCTTAGCTTTTGGCTGTTTCGATCGGAATTTTCATTCGGATTTCTTTTCATAGATTTAATTTGTAAATGTTTAACATTAAATACAGTTTGAGCCTCCCCTAAATCCTCTCCGAAAGAGGGGACTTAAAAAGCTTCGCAGATAATACTACGGGCTTTTTTTAAGCCTCTCCCGGTTTGCCGGGAAGGTTTGGAGGGGGCATTGTTTGAATGTAAATTTAAGGTTAGATCAGCGTGACTTCAATGTTAACATCGGATAAAAAAGTGCCAATTTATAATTTGGCACTCAGTAGCTTTTTAAATTAAAATTCTAATAATTAGACGATTAGATGAGACCAAAGCCGAAGTGTTAAAAAATGTTAGTTCCATTTTTTTTTGGCACCTGAAAACCCATTTTTTTGACGGAATATTTTGGGATTGGATTTGGATGGAAGTTTTCGAATGATGTGACCCTTAATCCAAAAATCATAAAGATCATGGGAAAAAGCCTTAGGCAGAATACCAGCAAAGATTCCACGTTTTAAGATATCGGTGCGCTGCACCTTTCGGTTAATGTATTAACCTTAATTTCAACAAAGATTCTGCAGCTCTGCTGCTATCCTTGTCCGAAAAGGTGCGGAGCACCAGAATATTTGTAGGAATTTGGCAATCGGAGGGTTAAAGGTGCAGCGCACCGTAATATTGGATTGAATAGTTTATGCTTGTTTGAGGTCGTTCAGGTATTCAGCAGGGGTTTTGCCGGTTTCATTTTTGAAAATGCGGTAAAAGGAAGTCTTTGAGTTAAAACCACATTGTTCAGCAATTGCCATGAGGGTGAATTTTTGAAACGCCTTGTCCTCCAGGCGCCGTTTTACTTCTTCAACACGGTATTTGTTCACAAAATCGGAAAAGCTCTGATTGAGGTCCTGATTCAGTACCTGGGATATTTCGTGAATGGGATAGTTGATCTCCTTAGCAAGATCTGCCAGTTTTAATTCGGCGTTCAAATACGGTTTCTTTTCATCCATGTATCGTTTTAAATCATTGATGATGGATGAACTCTGGACTTCAGGAATTTTTGCGCCCCGATATTTTTCAAATTTCTGAGGTATCTCAATAATTCTTTTTCCTTCTTTCTGAAGCTTTTTGATGTATTTTAGCATAAGATAAGCACCAGCGAAAGCCAATAGAATAAGTAATCCGAAAAAAACAGGAGACTTAAACAGAGATCGATGGATTAGAATTTGTAACTCAACATTGTTTGGCGAATTTTCATCAGGATCGTTGGAATTTCTAACCCTGAAGAGGTAACTGCCTGGCTTCAGTTTCTCGTAAAAAACGGTGTTGTTGCTGCCATTATTCCGCCATTCTTTGTCAAATCCTTCCAACTTGTATTGATAATCATTATCAGCAGGATTGATATAATTAAGGGCTGCAAACCTGAAACCTATACTGTTAGACCTGTCATTCAGACTGATTTCATCAGTAGCTTCTATAGCCTGGTTAAGAACTTGTTCCTGTCCAGGTTTAACGGCTTTTCCGAAAAGATAAAAATCGGTCAGTCTTATTTTTGCATTCAGGCTGGCATCTGAAACTTCGGTAGGCATAAAATAGACAAGCCCCTTTTCGTTGCCGAAAAAAAGTGTTCCATCCGGTGATAAATAGGTAGCGGCAGGTGTAAAAGCGAGGCTCGGAAGACCGTCGGACAGTGAAAATTTTGTGAATTTCTGCGACTGTGAATTAAATTTGCAGAATCCTTTCAGGGTACTGATCCAATATTCTCCTGCACTGCTTTCAATGATTGCACATACTGAATTGTCGGGTAATCCGTCGGTATCGTGATAAGTTTTGCTTGTAGTAAGTTCCGGATCGACCATGATCAAACCACCCCGTTCAGTACATATCCAACTATTACCGGTCTGATCTTCGTAAACGAAATTGGTTTTGAAGTTATTTACAGCAGTTTCGGGCAGTTCAACTTTTTCAAGTTGGCCATCTTTAATGTTTACAACGGTTGTTCCCAACATGGAACCCAACCACATCCTTCCTTTTGAATCAAAAGAGATTTCAAAAATCTCATCACATTTCAATCCGCTGTTTTGCTTGTTAAAATTGACAATGCTTTTATCTGAAGGTGAATATTTATAGATCCCATTAAAAGTAGCAATCCATAGGCTCCCGTTTTTATCGGTATCAAAAGCATAAGTATTTCCCTGTGAAAAAATATCTGAATCCAAAAAAGGTTTTATCCGTTGTTCTGCGACCGAAAACCGGCTGATTCCACCTCCATAAGTTCCGATCAAAATATCGCCCATAAAAGGATAGACAGAAAGAATAATATTGGATCTCAGTCCGTTTTTATCGTTCAGATTTGCCTGAAAGAATTTGGCGACACCATTTTTGCTGATCTGTATAAACCCGTTTCTCGTCCCGAAAAACTGAGCGCCATCAGGTGAAAAATAGAACGAACGAATACTTTTATTGGCCTCCGGATAATCAGAAGTAACCGAATGAAGTTTGAAATTTCCGGCAATACTTTGGCTGAAATTAACTCCATTGGAATAGGTTCCTATCCAATACCTGTTATTTTCGTCGAGATAAAATGAATAAATAGAATTTGAACTGATGGAAGCCGGATTATTCTCCTGAGTTTCGATGCTTTCAACAATCTTTGTCCTGGTATTGATCACTTTTAATCCACCGCCATCAGTGCCTACAAAAAGCCGTTCCTTGTTATCGCCGCCAATGGTTAAAATAATAGTGTTATCAATGTTTATTCCAGCCGAGAATGCTTTTGTTGAATGGTTGAATTCAACAATACCTATGCTGCTTGTACCCAGATAAAGTTTGTTGCCAATGTTACAAATGGATGTAAATGAGTTAAAGGCCTCTTCCTCCGCCGTTTTAAAAAGGAAGATATCGCTTTTTTTGTCGCTCGCTGAATACCTGATAAGACCTGAAAGCGTTGACAACCAGCAATTCTGATGCTTATCAACGAATATTCCGGTGATGTTGTTCGTTTTATTATTCCTGAGATCATCAAAAAGGAAATGTTCGGATTTTCTGGTTTTTGTGCTGACAATGTACAAACCGTTAGTTGTTCCAACGCAAAGGCTGCTGTCGGGCATCATGGCCAAAGTCTGAACTGTACTATTTGTGCTGTCTATTTTAATCCTTTCGAACTTGTCGGATGCACTGTTGTAACAGAATAGTCCGGTTGCAGTTCCTACCCAAAGATGTTTACTGTAATCTTCTGTAATGCAGTAAATATTTTCAACCGTTTCAGGGAATTTTGAAGAGTAAGGACGGATTTCAGTCCCGTCATACCGATCGAGCCCCTCTAAAGTTCCAAACCAAATAAATCCGTATGAATCCTTAAAAATGGTTTTGACCAGATTATTCGACAAACCGTTTTCAACCGAAAGTCTTGTGAATGAGAGGTTACTTGCCCGGCAGATAAGTTGAAGAGAGCACAATATAAAGATTAGTATCAGTTCCCGAAACCGGTTCATGTCGCTAAATAATTAAAAGTAGCTAAAAGTACTAAAAATTGCCGATCTCCTGTTTTCCGCTTTTTGATTTCTGATTTTTCGAATCACAACGAATCGGTTCAAAAAGAACATAAAAAAAGCCGCTTCAATTGCTTGAAGCGGCTCGTTAATTCTAAGTTTATCGAATTAATTCAGGATGCTGTTGTATTGTTCGTTAATTAAGTCGGGAAGATAGCTCGCAATCATTTCCAATACCTTGTCGCTGCCAATTGCCTCGTTGCTAATACATTTCTGGTTGTTTAAGCTGGTCGGATTCAAAACAGCAGCATTTAAGCTTTCGCTCACTGTGCTTTCCGAACCACTCACCATTTTTACACCAAACCCTTTAGAGTCATTCATGTATTTTACTTCAAAGTACTTGGTACGAACCAGGTATTCCTGTCCTTTTTTCGTTTCTTTCATGAAAACATGAACAGGAGTTTTTGATTCACCATAAGCAATTTCCCAACTCTTCTGGAAATTGGAATTCGGACTAAAATTCAGATCGGGGGAAATCTTATAGTTCGAATTGAAAGATTCTTCGTTTCCGGCCCAAACATTGATAGAAATCGTCGTAAAAACTACCAACATCACATAAGCAAACAAATTTCTCTTTTTCATTTTATTTCTTTTTAAATTGTTAAAATCTGATTTTCGTTTCATTGAACGATGCAAATCTAGCAGGCTTTTCGTTCACAAAAACATAAAAAATATCAGCTTTCGGAAAGCGAAAAGAACCTGAAATAAAATTCAGAAGATAAAGCCATGGTTTAAATTATAAAAATGCAACTACTATGCAGGCAACTTTCTTTTTACTATAAAAACAAGTTGGTTTGCTTACGAATTGAAAGTGATATGTTTTGCAACAATTGTAGTATTTATTTCGCTCTTTTTCTGATTGTTAAGAAATTGTAAACAAATGCTCATTTACCTATAACAACACATTTGTCTCTATTACAGTCCAATATCCCAATTTTTGCTTACAATTTAAAATCAGATTCCAGCCATATATTTCCGCATCCTATCTGCATTTATTTAATAAGTGATATGCTTATAGAAATCGTTTCAGGGAAAAATTGAAAAGTGTTTGTTCTCTTAATCCTGAAAAATAAATTAAATAATCACTTGCAATTGAATATTAAACGTCTTAATTCAAAACATTCTCATAAGAGAATTGTTCTTATTTAAAATATTCACCAAATGGAACTCTCAGAAGCCAGAAAAAAATTGATAGAAAAGGGATTACGGATTACCCCTCAGCGACTTGCAATATTTGAGGCCATTCTGAAACTCTATAACCATCCCACTGCCGATGACATCGCTGCATTTATTAAGTACGACAATCCGAATGTTGCTACGGGTACAGTATATAAAGTTTTGGATTCGCTGGTTGAAAAAGGATTGATAAAAAAGGTAAAAACTGAGCGGGATGTGATGCGGTACGATGCTATTCTGGAAAATCACCATCATTTGTATTGCGCCGAATCTGATCGCATAGCCGATTATTACAACAACGAAATCAACGAACTGCTTTCTGAATATTTCAGAAAAAATGGAATCCCTGATTTCGAAATTGGCGATATCAAACTTCAAATAATCGGTAAATTTTTAAATGTTGCCAAATAAAATTATCATTTTAACTTAAACTCATCAAAACATGGAACACAACACAAGCAATGGCGGTAAATGCCCCGTTACCGGAGCAACCAGTAAGCACAATGTTGGCGCTGGTGGTACAAAAAACCGCGACTGGTGGCCTAATCAGTTAAAATTAAACGTACTGCGACAACACTCTTCAAAATCGAACCCGATGGATGAAGATTTCAACTATGCTGAAGAATTCAAGAGTCTGGATTTGAAGGCTATTAAAAACGATCTTCACAAGCTAATGACCGACTCACAGGATTGGTGGCCAGCCGATTTCGGCCACTACGGACCATTGTTCATCCGTATGGCGTGGCACAGTGCAGGCACCTACCGCACAGGCGATGGCCGTGGAGGTGCAGGTGGCGGCCAGCAGCGATTTGCCCCGCTTAACAGCTGGCCCGATAATGTCCAACTCGACAAGGCCCGCAGGCTACTTTGGCCAATCAAGCAAAAATATGGTAAAAAAATATCGTGGGCCGACCTGATGATTCTTGCCGGTAATGTTGCCCTGGAATCAATGGGTTTCAAAACCTTTGGATTTGCCGGTGGGCGCGCAGATGTTTGGGAACCGGAAGAAGACGTTTACTGGGGTTCGGAAGCCAAATGGTTGGAAAATGACGAACGGAATCTGGACTTAACGGAAGTTGACAATCCGCTTGCCGCCATTCAAATGGGCTTGATCTATGTAAATCCAGAAGGACCAAACGGAGTTCCTGATCCGCTTGCTGCGGCTAAAGATATACGGAACACATTTGCCCGTATGGCGATGAACGATGAAGAAACCGTGGCGCTTATTGCCGGTGGACACACTTTTGGTAAAACGCATGGAGCCGGAGATGCGGCACATGTTGGACCCGAGCCTGAAGCTGCCGGTATTGAAGAGCAAGGCCTGGGCTGGAAAAGTTCGTTTGGTTCAGGAAAAGGAGGCGACACCATCTCCAGCGGATTGGAAGTCACCTGGACACAAACACCCGCCAAGTGGAGTTATTACTTCTTCGAAAACCTGTTTAAATTCGAATGGGAACTAACAAAAAGCCCGGCCGGCGCTCATCAGTGGGTAGCAAAAAATGCTGTAATGGATATTCCTGATGCCCACGACCCATCGAAAAAACATGCGCCAACGATGCTAACTACCGACCTTTCTTTGCGCTTCGATCCTGAATATGAAAAAATTTCAAGACGTTTCTATGAACATCCGCTTGAATTTGCCGATGCTTTTGCTCGTGCATGGTTTAAGCTGACTCACCGTGACATGGGGCCAATAGCACGCTATTTAGGTTCTGAAGTACCTTCAGAAGAACTGATTTGGCAAGATCCGATACCTGCTGTGAATCACGCGTTGATTAACGAAAGTGATATTGCCGGACTAAAAGCGACCGTCTTAAATTCAGGACTATCCATATCTCAATTAGTATCCACCGCATGGGCTTCAGCTTCAACTTTCCGTGGATCCGATAAACGTGGTGGCGCAAATGGTGCCCGCATTCGTCTTGCACCACAAAAGGATTGGGCTGTCAATAATCCGGCTCAGCTAACTGAAGTATTGGCAACGCTGGAAGGTATCCAAAATGAATTCAACAGTGCCCAAACCAACGGGAAAAAGGTTTCTCTAGCCGACCTTATTGTATTGGCAGGATGTGCCGGTGTTGAAAAAGCTGCAAAAGATGCAGGTTTTGATGTAACCGTTCCTTTCACACCGGGGCGTATGGATGCTTCGCAAGAGCAAACCGATGTGGAATCTTTCGCAGCATTGGAACCCGCAGCCGATGGTTTCCGCAACTATTTGAAAACAAAATTTACCATATCAACCGAAGAATTATTGGTTGACAAAGCCCAATTGCTAACGCTTACTGCTCCTGAAATGACAATTCTGGTGGGTGGAATGCGTGTGTTAAACACCAATTTCGACCATTCCAAACACGGCGTTTTCACGAACCGTCCGGAAGTTCTGACCAACGACTTCTTTGTCAACCTACTCGATATGAGTACTGTGTGGATGCCGGCATCTGAGGATAAAGAGACGTTTAATGGACGCGACCGCAAAACAGGCGAAATAAAATGGACCGGAACCCGCGCTGATCTTATCTTTGGTTCAAACTCAGAACTGAGAGCGCTTGCTGAAGTATATGGAAGCTCAGATGCCAACGAAAAATTTGTGATGGATTTTGTTGCGGCATGGAACAAAGTTATGAACGCTGATCGCTTTGATTTGGCGTGATTTCACCGGAAATTTAGTCAGTACGACAAAAAACAGGAATAAAAAAAATCCGGTGACCAAAAGTTACCGGATTTTTTTATTTGTGTATTTGTCTTACAATTTTGCAAACAGCTTTTTCAGGCTAACTTCTCCTGAAATGATGTTTTTCAGGTCGCTGATGGCAACCCGGTCCTGAAGCATGGTATCGCGGTAGCGAATGGTTACCGTATTGTCTTCCATTGTGATATGATCAACCGTTACGCAGAAAGGTGTGCCGATGGCATCCTGACGGCGGTAACGTTTCCCGATCGAATCTTTTTCGTCGTACTGGCAATTGAAATCAAATTTCAGTTCGTCGATAATTTCGCGGGCTTTTTCGGCCAACCCATCTTTTTTCATCAAAGGCAGAACGGCAAGTTTTATTGGCGCCAAAGGTGCAGGAATACGAAGTACCACGCGCATATCTTTCTTGCCGTCTTCGCTCAAAATTTCTTCTTCTGAATACGATGCAGCCATAATTTGCAGGAACATGCGGTCAACACCAATCGAAGTCTCGACTACAAAAGGCACGTACGATTCATTCAGTTCAGGATCGAAATACTGAATCTTTTTTCCGGAAAATTGCTGGTGTTGCGAAAGGTCAAAGTCAGTGCGCGAATGAATTCCCTCTACTTCTTTAAATCCGAACGGAAATTTGTATTCAACATCAACGGCTGCATTGGCGTAATGAGCCAATTTATCGTGTTCGTGGAAACGGTAATTTTCACTTCCAAATCCAAGCGCCTGATGCCAGTTCATGCGGGTTTGTTTCCATTTCTGAAACCATTCCAGTTCGCTTCCCGGACGGACAAAGAACTGCATTTCCATTTGTTCGAATTCGCGCATCCGGAAAATAAACTGTCGTGCCACAATTTCGTTGCGGAAAGCTTTTCCAATCTGAGCAATTCCGAACGGTATTTTCATACGGCCTGTTTTCTGCACATTCAGGTAATTCACAAAAATACCCTGGGCAGTTTCGGGGCGAAGGTAAATTTTCATTGCTCCGTCGGCGGCAGCGCCCATGTCGGTCGAAAACATCAGGTTAAACTGACGGACATCGGTCCAGTTGCGGGTTCCCGAAACCGGACAAACAATTTCCTGATCGATGATAATCTGTTTCAGTTCATCCAGATTGCTGTCGTTCAGCGCTTTTACAAACCGTGCCTGCAAATCGTTCCATTTTTGTTGATTTTCCAGCACACGTCCGTTGGTTTCGCGGAATTGTTTCTCGTCGAAAGTTTCACCAAAACGCTTTTTAGCCTTTTCAACTTCTTTCTCTATTTTATCCTCGAATTTGGCCAATTGCTCTTCTATCAGCACATCGGCACGGTATCTTTTCTTTGAGTCTCTATTATCAATCAAAGGATCGCTAAACGCATCCACATGGCCGGAAGCTTTCCAGATGGTTGGGTGCATAAAAATAGCAGAATCAAGTCCAACTACATTTTCGTGCAGTAAAACCATCGAATCCCACCAGTATTTTTTGATGTTGTTTTTTAATTCAACACCGTTTTGTCCGTAGTCGTAAACAGCGCCCAGGCCATCGTAAATCTCACTCGACTGAAATACAAAACCATATTCCTTACAATGTGCAACAAGCTTTTTAAAAACATCTTCCTGAGCCATAATCTATATAATTGATGATTGATTAATTATTATTGATGATTGTCGCTCCAAATTTCAGGTTCCGGTGAGAAAGACTTGGAATTTGGAACATGGAATTTGGAATTATTCTATTCAACTTCTTCGAAATCAACATACTCGCCTATATTGTTCCGTTGGTTACCTTGTTTTTTAGGATCTTTCTCGATCGTAACTTCCCCTTCGCGCTTCCTTTCCGTCTGATACGATGATTGCCGGGCCTGCATGTTGTTTACAGCTTTTTTAACCACAATTGGAAATAAAAAGCGTCCGATAACTTTCAGTCCGTAATAAATTATTACGATTATACCGATGGTTTTCAAAAAGCCTGGAATAGAAAGTATGACAAATAAATAATTCATAGCTATTCAAAATTAGAGCCGCTAAAATTAGTAATTTATTGGGAAACGACCATGAATAAAAATCCCGATCAGTTTAACGACCGGGATTACAATATTATTATAAAATAATACTATCCGTTCAGCGCTTCCGAGCCATTGGTAACTTCAAGGATGGCATTGGTAATGGCCGCCTGTCGTGCTTTGTTAAAGGTGAGTGTCAGTTCGTCTATCAAATCCGTAGCATTGTCGGTGGCCTTGTGCATGGCTGTCATACGGGCGCCGTGTTCCGCTGCATGAGAATTTAGCAAAGCTTTGTAAAACTGAATCGCAAGTGATTTTGGAATCAGTTCCTGAACGATATTTTCCAGCGAAGGTTCCAATATGTAATTTACATTGTTCTGACTGTCTGTATCAACGTTTGCAGGCAATACAGGTAAAAATTGTTCAGTTATCTGTTCCTGAATGGCGGCATTGATAAATTTGTTGTAAACCAACTCCACCCGATCGTATTTGCCATCCACAAAATCATTCATAATTGATCTGGAAACCTCAAGTACATTGTCAAAAGTCAGATCATCAAATAATTCACTTTTTTCGCTGATAGCCTGAATGGAATAGGTACGCAGAACCTTTGCAGCTTGCTTACCAATAACCATAAAATCGAGATTTCCGGATTGCATTTGGTTTTTATATTGCTTCTTAGCCAGCGAAATGGCAGTTTTTGAAATGTATGAATTAAAACCTCCGCAAAGTCCGCGGTTTGAGCTAACCAGAACGACCAGCACCTTTTCAGGATTCCGCTGTACGGTATAAACCGAATCAGCATTGTCTTCAAGCACAGAGCTTAAAAAGGAAAGCAACTCAGACAGTTTACTGGCATAGGGACGAATCTTCAAAATAGCATCCTGTGCTTTTTTAAGCTTGGCTGCGGATACCATTTTCATAGCGCTGGTAACCTGTCTGGTAGTTTTAACAGAAGTAATTCTGGTTCGTATTTCCTTTAAATTTGCCATTTCAAATCAATAAATCAACAAATGAGTTTTCAGTCACAAACGTTTTATTCCGGATATCTTTCCGCAATTTCTGCAGCTACTTTTTCTATTGTCAGTATTTCTTCACCCGACAGAATGCCCGCTCTTAACTGGTCGAGAACACCACGGTACTGATTTTCCATCATTTCAAGAAAATCACGTTCAAAATCTTTAACTTTTTCAACCGCAACATGGCGCAACAGTTCCTTTACACCACAATAAATAATTGCGACCTGATGCTCAATCTTTAACGGTGCATATTGTGCCTGCTTTAATATTTCAACGTTTTTTCTTCCTTTATTCAAAACGCGCATGGTTGCAGTATCCAAATCGGATCCGAATTTCGAAAAAGCCTCCAGCTCACGAAATTGTGCCTGATCAAGCTTCAGGGTTCCGGCAATTTTTTTCATCGACTTGATCTGTGCATTTCCTCCAACACGCGATACCGAAATACCCACATTGATTGCTGGTCGCACCCCGGAATTGAAAAGGTTGGATTCCAGGAAGATCTGGCCATCGGTAATGGAAATTACGTTGGTTGGAATATATGCTGAAACGTCGCCTGCCTGTGTTTCGATGATTGGCAAAGCTGTAAGCGATCCGCCGCCTTTTACTTTTCCTTTCAGGCAGTCGGGCAAATCGTTCATCTGAGCAGCCATTTCGTCTGATTTGATAATTTTTGCTGCGCGTTCGAGCAAACGAGAGTGAAGGTAAAACACATCGCCCGGATAGGCTTCGCGACCCGGCGGACGGCGCAACAGCAATGAAACTTCGCGGTACGAAACTGCCTGTTTCGACAAATCGTCATAAACGATCAAGGCATCGCGGCCTGTATCGCGAAAATACTCACCAATGGCAGCTCCGGCGAAAGGCGCATAAAACTGAAGAGCAGCAGGATCGGAAGCTGTAGCCATCACAATGACGGTATATTCCATTGCCCCGTGCTTCTCAAGCGTATGCACAAGGTTGGCGATTGTGGAACCTTTTTGGCCAATGGCAACATAAATACAATATACTGGATTGCCTTTTTCAAAATTTTCTCGTTGATTGATAATGGTATCAACCGCAACTGCTGTTTTTCCGGTTTGGCGGTCGCCAATTATCAACTCACGCTGTCCCCGGCCGATCGGAATCATTGCATCGATGGCTTTTAACCCGGTTTGCAATGGTTGTGTAACCGGCTGACGAAAAATTACGCCTGGCGCTTTGCGTTCCAATGGCATCATAAATTTTTCACCCGTAATAATTCCGCGCCCGTCAATTGGTTCTCCAAGTGTGTTAATAACCCGGCCAAGAAGTCCTTCACCCACCTCGATAGAAGCAGTTCTTCTCAAACGTTTAACTGTATCGCCTTCTTTTATTTCTTTGGTAAGACCAAGAATTACCGCACCAACATTGTCCTCTTCAAGATTTAGTACAATCCCTTTTACCCCAGAGTCAAATTCAATCATCTCGTTCGATTCGACATTCGACAGGCCGTAAATCCGGGCAATTCCATCACCAACCTGAAGCACAGTCCCAACTTCTTCCAATTCTGCCTGGCTTTTAAAGCCTTCCAACTGTTGCTTAAGAATTACCGAAACCTCAGCAGGTTTTATATTTGCCATTTTCTTCTATTTTTATCAGTCAATATTCTATTTCAATTCTGTTTGTAGCAATTTTTCTTTAATCCTTCTCAGCTGCGATGAAATACTTGCATCGTATTGATTGTCATCAACCCGAAGTACAAAACCACCAATCAACTTTTCATCAATATTTTGACTTAATTGTATTATGCCACCAAATTCATTCTCAAGAGATTTTCTAATTTGGTCGACAAGGGTTTCGTTTATTGGTTTTGCAGTGGTAAGAACAGCTGTTTTTATTCCCTGGTCTTGCTTATACAATTCTTCCAGATCTCTGAATATTCCGGGAATATTCCTTTCACGCCTGTTTTGGGTAATGAGTAAAAGAAAATTCAGGGAAAATAAATTGATCTTACCTCCAAAAATAGCTTTCAGGGCTTTCATTTTTTCTGAAACCGGAATTACCGGACTTTCGATCAGAAGAATAAAATCGCTGCTCGAAGTGCACACTGACGAAATTAATCCCGCGTCCTTTTGAAGTTCTCCGATCAGGTTTTTTTCCCTGGCGAGCGAGAAAAATGCTTTGGAGTATCGTACATTGATTTTACTTTTATCCATATAATTATTTCAACTTCAGGTCTTTTAACAGATCTTTAACCAGTATTTCCTGATCTTTTGGATTTTCGAGTTGTTTTCTTATCACTATTTCAGCAATCATTAACGATAGTTCGGCTACCTGCTTTTTGATATCGCTGATGGCAGCATCTTTTTCGGCAATGATCTGTTGACGCGCAATTTCAATTCCTTTTTGAGCTTCCAGGTTTGCCTGTACCCTGGCCTCGGCAATAATATTATCTTTTATATCCCGGGCTTCCTTTATTATAATTACCTTTTCCTTTTTGGCTTCGGCAATAATCATATCGTTGCTGGCAATTAACCCTGCAACTTCCTTTCGGGCACTTTCCGCCGAATTCAAAGCCTCCGAAATTGATATTTCACGATCTTTCAACGCTTTCAATATTGGAGCCCACGCAAATTTTTTCAGGATAAACATTACGATCCCGAAACTGATGACCATCCAAAATATTGTACCGTAATCAGGTGTTACAAATCCCATAGTTGTGTGATTGTTGGTTAATAAGTAACCTAAACTCCCGGCAATCCCGGGAGCAGGCCACAGACTAAAAAAATTCTTAGATGAAAATTACCAATGCACAGACGATCACGGCAAAGAAAGCAACACCTTCGATCAAAGCTGCAGAAACAATCAAATTTGAACGAATGTCCCCGCTAGCCTCCGGTTGACGGGCAATAGCTTCCATAGCAGCGGCGCCGATCCGGCCAATACCCATAGCTGCGCCAACTGTTGCTATACCTGCTCCCAATGCTGCTCCCAATTGTCCAAGAGCCAATTCTGCCAGAATAATGAATAATGCAGTCATAATTAAATGAATTTATAATAATGAATAACTAATGATGTTCTGATGTTGCCATGCCAAAATAAATCGCCGAGAGCAATGTAAATACATACGCCTGAATAAACGATACCAATATGTCGAGCATAATAATAAATACTGAAAAAGCCACAGAGATTACCGAAACTCCAAGACCAATTTTTGCTCCCATGAGGGAATTAAAAATAAATATCAAACTAATAAATACAGTCACTATCATGTGCCCTGCCATCATGTTAGCAAACAAACGAACCATTAATACGAAAGGTTTGGTGATCATGCCGGACAGTTCGATAATGGGCATTAAAGGAATCGGAAATTTTAACCACCACGGAACATCCGGGTTATAAATTTCTTTCCAGTAATGTTTGTTGCCATTGAGCGCTGTAACAAAAAAGGTAAAAAGTCCCAAAACCATGGTAACGGCAATATTTCCGGTAACGTTTGATCCGAAAGGGAAAATAGGAATCAATCCCAGTAAATTATTAATCAGGATAAAGAAAAAAGCAGTTAACAAATAAGGCATAAATCTTTCAAACTTTTTTTCTCCAATGGCTGGTTTTGCAACTTCATCGCGAATAAAAAGGATGATCGGTTCAAACAGGTTTTGAAGTCCTTTGGGCGCCTGATTTCCATGTTCTTTGGCTGATTTTGCAATATTCAGGAAAATAATGAGCAAAACGATCACACTTACAAATATTCCGGCAACCACTTTGGTAATTGACAAATCAACAGGCAGAGAAACAAATTCGCCTGATTCATTTACTTCAACTATTTTCCCTTCGTGCTGTCCTTCGCTTTCAATCCTGAAGTTGTTGTATGTTTCGTGTCCGTGATGAAACCTGGATGACATAAAAATATTCCATCCCTTGTTTGAACTATAAAGAATTATTGGCAATGGAATGCTGATGTGTGTCTCACCAAAAGTAGCAATGTGCCATTCAAAAGCATCGGAGACATGCTCAATTACATATTTACCTGCATTAAAGCTTTTTGCCGTTTCAGTTTCTTCGGATTTAACAGGTTCTTCATTTGCCCGAACGGTTCCTGTACCGATAAATACTGCAAAAATGATAAATATTAAAGGTCGTATAATTTGTATCATTGTATCCTCATTGTATTCTGCGGTCAACAAATTTAATTTTTTAAAAGTAATAAAAGCGAATCTTCTCTGGATAATAGTGATTAGTTTTTTATTTGTCTTACAAAATTCGAAATTTCATATACTTCAAAAATTGTATAAACAACATACAACAGCAAAAAATTGACTAAAAATATCTTCGCATCCTCTTTGTTTATAATCACAAACACTATAACAACTGCCAAATAAAAAAACATCTTTATAAAACTAATGGCCATATAATGGCCTGTAAATCTTGAACCTGATTTGCCAGCAATGTTTAACAAATAAGCATGTACAAGGTTTGTTAAGATGTAAAAAAAGGCCAGTACGCCTGGTAAAATTGAACGGTAAAACTGGTTGAATACCATGTAATATAGAATTGCCCCCAATATTAAGACAACGACAGTCAGAACTGTAGATTTTACAAGAAAACTTTTCATACCAACGTTGATTGAATGTTATTTTTTGAAATATTTATAAAAATATTACTCCTGAAACTACAAAAACTTACGAATCGCATGATAAATGGCACCGGCAACCGATAAAATCATTAATCCCAGTGTAAATGCCGGAAAGCTAAGTTCAAGCCATTGGTCAATTTTTATACCCGCAAAAACACCGATACCCATAACAGCCATCATTTCGAAAGCAAGACTGGAGTAACGTATAAAATCATCAAATTGTTTCTTCGGTTTTTTATAGTTATCGTTATTCATTATTTGCGGTTTCATCGCCCATGGTGCAGGTGCCAACAAAAAACGACCCGGGTTCAATCGACAATTTACCTGTAATTACATCTCCGGAAACCTTTGAGGAAGTTCTTAAAGAAAGCAACTCAGCAATAACCAATTTGCCTGTTTGAATTCCGGCTATTTCGCAACTTTTACATTTTATATCGCCTTCTACCTTTCCTGAAGCTCCTATCACCAAGCGGCCTTTTGTTTCTAAATTTCCAATTAATTCGCCATCAACCCGTATGTCGCCATCAGAAATAAGATCTCCCGTTATTTTGGTACCTTTGGCTATCAGATTAATAACCTGCGGATTAATTGCATTGATTTCTTTTGCCATTTTCTTACTATTTTTTGAACGAACCTCAAATATAATAAAGCTTAAAGAAGGACTTACCATTTACTCCTAAAATGTAGCCAATACAGCACAAAAAAACGTGTATCCTTCAGGAAACACGTTCTGCAAAATATTGTTGCTTATATTATCTTAAATAAAATGATACAGAAAAGTGATGGTACCTTCATAGGCGGATTTACGGTTTCCCTCGATCTCCATGGTAACGTTCAACTGTATTTTGGAAATTCCCCTTAAATTGGTCACCGATTTCAAAACTACCCGGGTTCTGATCCTGCTGTTTACAAGTACTGGCTGGTTGAACCGAAAGGATTCGATACCGTAATTAACCAGCATTTTGATGTTTTCAACCTGAATGATCTGATCCCACATGTAGGCAAGCAGCGACAAGGTAAGATAACCATGGGCGATCGTACTTCCAAAAGCACCTTCCGTTTTGGCCCGTTCCTCATCAACATGAATCCATTGATGATCAAAAGTAGCATCTGCAAATTTGTTGATCTGCTCCTGGGTAACAGTCATATATTCTGAAACACCCAGTTCCTGTCCAACATGTTTTTCAAACTCTTCGTGACTTCTGATGATCAGCTTTCCCATAGCTAGAATAGTTAAGAACGGTTATGTTTTATTTATTTCTTCGGATCGTAAGCCCATTTAAGGTAAATAGTTCCCCAGGTAAAGCCCGCACCGAAAGCAACAAGAATGATATTATCTCCTTTTTTTAACTGACTTTCATAATCATATAAGCAGAGCGGAATGGTTGCAGCAGTAGTATTTCCATACATCTGAATATTTATCATTACCTTCTCTTTGTCAATTCCCATTCGTCTTCCAACAGCATCAATAATTCTCAAATTTGCCTGATGTGGAACAAGCCAGGTTAAATCATCTGCTGAAATCTCATGCTTTTGCATCATTTCCAAAGCAACATCGGCCATATTCGAAACTGCTGTTTTAAAAACAGTTTGTCCTTCCTGATAAATAAAATGTTCATCATTATCAATTGTTTCGTAGGAAGCCGGCTTCAGTGATCCTCCGCTTTTAATATGAAGGAATTGTGCTCCTGCGCCATCAACACGGTTGATATGATCAATTACGCCAAAATCTTCAGTAGTAGGTTCCAGTAAAACGGCCGCGGCACCATCGCCAAATAATGGACAGGTTGCGCGGTCTTTGTAGTTTATAACCGATGACATCATATCGGCTCCTAAAATAATTACCTTTTTATACTGCCCGCTTTCAATAAATTTTGCTCCTGCGGTCAAAGCATAAACAAATCCAGAACACGCAGCGGTAAGGTCAAAGCTCCATGCGTTAATTAATCCGGCTTTATAATTGATAATATTTGCGGTAGCAGGTAGCGGACTATCCGGTGTCATAGTGGCACAAATCAATAAATCAATTTCTTCAGGCCTGGTTCCTGTTTTTTCCAGAAGTTCCTTTATCGCAGCAACCCCCATATCTGAGGTAGCCAGACCTTCTTCTTTCAGAATTCGGCGTTCTTTAATGCCAATACGCTGCATGATCCATTCATCGGAAGTCTCGACCAGTTGACTTATCTCCTCGTTGGTTAAACGGTACTCAGGAAGAAATGCTCCAATGCCTGTTATTGCAGCACGAATATTATCCATAAAAAATATTTTAAATCAAACTTATCAAAATGACTTTCCAGAAATTTATCGGAAAATCAATAAAATAATACTATTGAACCGAAAATTTAAATGGGGCGCAAGTTAGGATGAAAAATCTAAAACGCAAAGAAATATCAGGCATATAATTACCTAACTCCTTTTAAAACAATTAATTAATTTGTTCGAATATTAAAACAGGAGGGTATAAAAATGGTCAGAAGAAGGTTATTCTTCTGACCATAACAATTCAGTTATTAAACTGTAACGTCTTTTTCGATTGCCAACTTACCTCTGTAATATCCACATTCCGGACAAACAGTATGATATTTTACAGTGGTACCACAATTAGAACACGCTGCCAATGTTGCAGGTGTTGCTTTGTAATGTGTTCTTCTCTTGTCTCTGCGGGCTTTTGAAACCCTGTGCTTTGGATGTGCCATCTTAACTTATCTTTATTCGTTATCTAAAAATTTCATTAAATCATTCCAGACAGGGTTACTTTCATTGTCATCCCTGACTATGTAATTGTTCAGTTTTTCGATCATTTCAGGATCACATGTTGAGTTCCCGTTTTCATCGTCAGGATGAACTTTTTTGATCGGAATTGCCAAACATATAAACTCATATATCAACTGAGAAACGTTCAGTTGATAATCATTTGCGCTAACCCAAATTAAATCATCGCCATCAGTAAACTCTTTTTCGCCTAACCTTACGAAAATTCGTTCCCGGCTTTCAACCGGTTGATCGTACATTTCAAGGCAACGATCGCATTGTACATAAACAGTTCCTTTCAGATCAAACCAAAAGACCATCAACGAACTTTGCTTTTCGAGGGTTACACAAACATTTACATTTCCATCTTCAACTACGCCGCCATCAAACTCCGCAAAGAATTTTCTGTCGATTTCGTAATCAAAAACATGCTTTCCGATTGAAAGCCCTTTGAACGCAATGTTATATTTAGATCGTATGCTCATTGCCTGAAAAAGTTTTGCAAAAGTATAAAAAATAAGCAAACACGAAAAATATATTGATTTTTTTAACAATGTTTCGCCCTAAAAAGCACCAATGCCGATAAATTGTTCGCTGTCAATAATTTAAACTGAATGCAGATTGTTAATAAGTTATCACTTCTGAAGAATTATCCGAAAGGTTGTTCCTTTGTTTATTTCAGAATGTTTCACAAATATTTTCCCTTTATGATAATTTTCAACAATACGTTTTGCCAGCGAAAGCCCTAAGCCCCACCCTCTTTTTTTGGAAGTGAACCCGGGTTGAAAAACAGTTTTAAAATAGCTTTTCGAGATTCCCTTCCCGGTATCTGCTAAATCAATTAATATCTGATTCCCCTTTTCAACAATTGAAATTTCAATGGTACCAATGTTGTTCATGGCATCAATGGCGTTTTTACAAAGGTTTTCAATAACCCAGCTAAAAAGTGAAGCATTTAAAGGAACTTCATATACCTCTTGTTCGCTGAAATCAAGCAGAAATTTCACTTTTGCTGATGAACGGGTTTTCAGATAGGCCACTGTTGAACGGATGGTTTCAGCAACATCGGTTCTAATCAGCTCCGGAACCGAACCTATCTTTGAAAATCGTTCAGTAATTCTTTCAAGTCGTTGCGTATCTTTTTCAAATTCCTGAATAAGACCTTCATCAATATTCTGCATTTTGAGCAATTCAACCCATGCCATCAGCGATGAAATGGGGGTTCCGAGCTGGTGTGCCGTTTCTTTTGACATTCCGACCCAAACCTGATTCTGTTCAGCATTTCTGGACGAACTGAATGCGAGATAAGCTACGAGAATAAACAAAAGGATAACAGCAAACTGAACAATTGGATAATATTTTAAGTTTTCAAGCAAAATGGAACTACGGTAATACAGATACTGTGTCTCTGTTTCAGAAATAGAAATAATGATCGGATCATTTTCGTCCTTCATTTTATGCAACTCTCTGGCCAATATTCTGTCTTTGTTAACTTCAGTAAATGTTATATTCTTTTCTACCAAAATGCGGTCAGTGCTGTCAGCAATTATGATGGGAATGGAGGTATTGCGGTTAATAATATCAACCAGAAAGGTTATATCAAGATTTGAGTTTAAGTCATAGCTCGCAAGCATTTGGGTAGCTTCGGCCCACAATTCAACATTTTTACGCTCTTCGAAAGCCATCTTTTTTACCAGCCAATTGGTATAAAAAAATGAGCCAATGCCAATTATAACTGCCAGAAGCAGAATAAGAATTTTCCAGCGACGTTTCCTAAAATAGTATTCCAAAGTGAGATTATTAAATTTCTACGACTGATAAACGCTCGGTCTTTTTAAAAAGTATCCTGCCGCCTTATTCTTTCAGCATAAACGTTTTAACCGTTTGATAAATCCCTTGCTGATCAAGGCCATATTCGCGGTTTAATTCTTCCGTAGTACCATGTTCAACAAATATATCGGGAATACCGATTCGTTTTAAATGAGCACTGTAATTATGATCGGCCATAAATTCTAAAACAGCGCTGCCGAAACCTCCTTGCAAAACACCATCTTCAATGGTAATTACATGTTTATATTTCCTAAAAACAGTATGCAATGTTTCTTCATCAAGAGGTTTAACAAACCGCATATCGAAATGGGCAGCCAAAACGCCGTCTTTCTGAAGCATATTCACGACCCGTCTGGTTTGGATGCCAACAGTTCCGATGGTTAGAATTGCCAGTTCATTACCTTCAGAAAGTTGCCTGCTTTTGCCAACAGGGATTGCATTCATGGTTTGGCGCCAGTCGATAACGCATCCGCAACCGCGCGGATACCGGATTGAAAAAGGCCCGTGATTCTCATTTTGGGCAGTAAACATCATGTTTCGTAATTCAAGCTCGTCCATCGGAGCTGAAACAATCATATTTGGAATTGATCGCATGAAGGCCAGATCGAATACTCCATGATGGGTAGCGCCGTCAGCGCCAACCAATCCACCACGATCGAGACAAAAAACTACCTGAAGGTTCTGAATGGCTACATCGTGGATTATCTGATCGTAAGCCCTTTGCATAAACGATGAATAGATGTTGCAAAACGGAAGCATTCCCTGAATTGCCAATCCGGCAGAGAAAGTAACGGCATGTTGCTCGGCTATTCCAACATCAAAAACCCGGTGAGGCATTTTTCCCATCATCATATTAAGCGAACAGCCTGATGGCATGGCAGGTGTAATGGCAACAATCCGGTTGTTCATTTCAGCCAGCTCAATAATGGTGTGGCCAAATACATTCTGAAATTTAGGTGGTTTGTTTACTGCACATTCGCAGTCAAGAAGTTCTCCTGTTACTTTATTAAACTTTCCCGGTGCGTGATATTCAGTCTGGTGAAGTTCGGCCTGCTCAAAGCCTTTTCCCTTTTTTGTAATCACATGCAATAATTTGGGACCGGGAATATTTCTCAAACTAGCAAGCACCTCGGTCAAATAAGCAACGTCGTGACCATCAACTGGTCCAAAATAGCGAAAGCCGAGTCCTTCAAATAAATTCGATTGTTTGAGAAGCATTGATTTTACTGCATTCTCCGTTTGCTGAACCAACCTGCGAGCCTTTGGTCCAAATCCGTTCAGTTTTCCCAGCCCGTCCCAAATGTCACGTTTAATGCGGTTGTATGTTTGCGATTTCGAAATATTCAGTAAATAGTTACTCATTCCACCCACATTCGGGTCGATAGACATGTTGTTATCGTTGAGGATGACCAACAGGTCAGAATTATTAACAGCTGCATTGTTAAGTCCTTCAAAAGCCATTCCGCCCGACATTGCCCCATCGCCGATAATAGCAACAATTTTCCTGTCAGTTTCCCCTTTCAGTTTTGAAGCAACGGCCATCCCTAATGCTGCTGAAATAGAAGTACTTGAATGCCCAACTCCAAATGAATCGTAAATGCTTTCTGATGGTTTAGGGAAACCGCTGATTCCTTTATATTTCCGGTTGGTATGAAAAACATCTTTTCGGCCGGTAAGTATCTTATGCCCATAGGCCTGATGACCAACATCCCAAACCAGCAGATCATAGGGCGTATTAAATGCATAGTGCAATGCAACAGTTAGTTCAATTACACCAAGGCTGGCGCCAAAATGACCCGGATTGGTCGAAACTGCATCAATAATATATTCCCTAAGTTCAACGCAAACTTCTGGCAACTGATCAACTTTCAACTTTCTTAGTTCCGATGGATCATTGATTTGATCCAAGAGAAATCCCGTATTATCAACCATTAAATCTCAATTTTGAATTCAAATATACAACTATTGGCAAAGATCAGGCAAAGTTCTATATTTACACGACTAATAACACAAGCCATGAATAAAATATTGCTTATTTCCGTCATTTTTCTGTTAACCTCTTGCGTGTCATCGAAAAAGTTTAATGAACTGACCAGTACCTTTGAGTCGCTCAGAGAACAGAATCAGAGTTTGAAAGTTCAAAATACTGAATTACAAGGCAGAATTGAAAAACAGATGAAAGATATTGAGGATCTTTCTGCAAGGCTGGAAGAAAATGTGGCGAATCTCAAAAATTCATCGGAAACCAACCTACGGTTAAGCCGAATAAATTCAGAACTTGAAAATCAACTTAATAGCTTAAAAACAGGTAGTTCCGTAGAAATAGCCCGATTGATGGAAAAACTTCAGCAAACTCAAACCGACCTGCAAAAGCGGGAAGATATTCTTAAATCGGCACAAAAAGAACTTGAACAACGCAGTATTCGGTTGAAGGAACTCGAAGACGCCCTCAGGCAAAAAGACGATGCGGTAAAACAGCTCAGACAAAAAGTGATGGATGCGTTGCTTGGCTTCAACAACAAAGGATTGACAATTCATGAGAAAAACGGGAAAGTTTACGTTTCGCTCGATGAGCAACTTCTGTTTAAAACCGGTCAATGGGAAGTTGATCCAAAAGGTCAGCAGGCGCTTGCGAGCCTTGCAGAAGTATTGGGGCAGAACAATGACATCAACGTTTTGGTTGAAGGTCACACTGATGATGTGCCCATGCGCGGCACCGGAATGGTGAAGGATAACTGGGATCTAAGCGTGATGCGCGCAACTGCGGTTACCCGTATTTTGCTGAAGAACAAATCGGTTGATCCAAAACGAATTACTTCGGCAGGAAGGGGCGAATTCTTCCCAATTGACGAAGCAAAAACTCCGGGAGCACGTCAGAAAAACCGCCGTACCGAAATTATTCTGACCCCTCGTCTGGATGAAATTTTCAGGATTCTGGAGAGTAACTAATTTTAAATTCTGTTACAACCTGATCATTCTTCTGGTGCGGTTTTTAAAACCTACAATTTCCTGATACCCGATTTGGGTCAGCAGTTCAACCGCACTTTCGAAATGACGTGCAATCTGTTCCGCTTTATGTGCATCGGAGCTCAATGTAACCGGAACATTGTGACGGTAACACATCTCTAACAGCTTTGACCCGGGGGTATAATCAGCACATGGCCGATCTATTCCTCCGGTATTCAATTCTACCACTATATCATGCTTTTTAATTATTCTGATGGTGTCTTCGAAAAGTTTGCTCTGATTCGATTCAGGATAAATCCTGAACTTTTTAATGATGTCGAGATGTCCGATAATATCAAATAATCCTGATGCCGCGGCCTGCTGGATCAGTTCAAAATATTCGCCATAAACCTGATCGTTTGGCCATTTGCCGTATAGTGACTGATCTGTATCAAAATTCCAGTCCCCAATAAAATGAACCGATCCGATGACATAATCGATGGGAAGACTTTCAATCAATTCCTTCAGTTCTTTTTCAGATCCGGGGAAATAATCCATCTCTATTCCGTACCTGATTTTAATCTGATTTTTGTACTTGATTTTCAGATCCATAATTTGTTCAGTCATCACCGGAATATCGATCAGGCTGATTGCCCAATCGACAGGTTTTATACAAACATGATCACTAAAACCAATTTCATCCAGACCCTTGGATATTGCGACCCTTACCATTTCTTCATATGAATCTTTCCCGTCAGACAGGATTGAATGCATGTGATAATCGACGATTCCAATCATTATAGGCTTTAATTTAAAGTAAAAAAACGATTTTCAAGTTTCTCCCAATGGGAATGCAAAATCAATCAATAAACTTATGAAATTATAAACTGAATAAGAAAGGAATACGAAAGAATGTTTTTTAAAGTTATAAAAACGAAGTGATGTATGAATAGGTATGCTAAATATCGGAGGCCGGTTATATAAAAAAAAATTGAGACGGCTTAAAAAAGCCGCCTCAAAGCCATGAAAACAATTAAACAATGTTCAGAAAACAGAAAACTAGAAACAATTATATCGTTAATATCTCGACATTTTTATCGTCGAGCATTTTGTCAATTTTTTTACTGAAATCATTGGTCATATTCTGAACCTCTTCTTCAGCATCCTTTTCAAGATCTTCTGAAAGACCGTCTTTCAACATTTTCTTCAGACTATCATTGGTATCTTTTCGTGCACTTCGTAAACTAACTTTGGCAATTTCACCTTCTTTGTTTACCGTTTTCACCATATCTTTCCTACGTTGCTCGGTTGGTGCAGGAACATTGATACGAATAATTTCACCATTATTATCGGGATTAAAGCCAAGATTCGAATTAATAATTGCTTTCTCAATTGGATGAATCATTGTCTTTTCCCAGGGCTGAACAACAATTGTGCGTGCATCGGGGGTGCTGATATTTGATACCTGAGCAATTGGAACCATACTCCCGTAATAAATTACATGTACGGTGTCCAACATTCTGGGGGAAGCTTTTCCGGCGCGAATGTGAACCAACTCTTTGTCGAGATGAGCCAGTGCGAGTTCCATTCTCTCCCTGCAAATATCTAAGACCATTTGTACCTCTTCTTGCATATGAACTAACTCTTTTCGTTTATTAAAAGTGCTGGGAACAAATATAGAAATTTTAAAATAAAATAGAAATTTTAATGTTTTTTAAATCAAAAAAACATCTTTTATCAGCTATGAACGTAAGTTCCAATATTTTGACCCTCCAAAACTTTTTTCAAATTCCCTTTTATGTCCATATTAAAAACAATAATCGGCAAATTATTTTCTTTGCACATGGCTGTTGCGGTTAAATCCATCACTTTTAGTCCGAGTTGATGAACCTCATCAAAAGTTATTGTTTCAAATTTTGTAGCGGTTTTATCCTTCTCCGGATCGGCTGTATAAACGCCGTCAACCCTGGTACCCTTCAGCATCACATCCGCTTCAATTTCAATTCCACGCAACGACGAACCTGTATCAGTTGTAAAATACGGATTGCCGGTACCTGCTGATAAAATTGCAACTTCGCCTTGCTCCAGCACTTCAACGGCCCGGTCTTTCGAGTAAAACTCGCCGATTGGTTCCATCCGAATTGCTGTTAAAACACGTGATTTACAGCCAACACTATGAAGCGCCGAATTCAAAGCCAGGCTATTGATTACGGTTGCCAGCATTCCCATCTGGTCGCCTTTTACGCGATCGAATCCTTTGGTAGCCCCGCTCAATCCCCTGAAAATATTGCCGCCGCCGATAACAATACCAATCTGAACACCGGTATCGGCAATCTCTTTTATTTGTTCGGCATAATCGGTTAATCTTTGCTGATCAATCCCGTATTGTTGCTTGCCCATGAGTGATTCGCCACTCAGCTTTAGAAGAATTCGTTTAAATTTTGGCATAAGGATATTTTCTTGCAAAAGTAAATTAAAAGTTTTAATGTAACCGGCCAATCAAAATGTAATTAAAAAAAGGTATCCAGCGAACTGAATACCTAATTTATGAAAAATAATTAAATCTTCCGGATATTTTACAAACACCCTACACATGCTCTATTACTTACAATTTTTAATGTGTCATCTATATGCGACATGTTTCTAATTTCACGGTCTTCAAGATGAATGTTGAAAAATCCTTCCAAATAATAGACAAAAAGTGCCCAGTCAAACTGATCAAAATTCAGGTCTTCACTGAATGATGCTTCAAGCTTAATTTGCTGGCGGGGAACACCGGTTTTACGCAGTACCCTGTACAGGGTACGTTTCATTGTTTTGTTTTCCATTGCTTCTGTATTAACTCCAAATCATTTAAAATCAATAAACAATTCAGATTGAACTGCGCAAATGTATTAAATAAAACATTCGACCAATTTATTGTTTGAGTCTAATCACAATAATTTAATATCCGGTAGCATTAACCAACTAAAACAATGTTTCTGCCCATTCGGATTTAAGAAAACTGAAAACTTCAAGGTCAATATAGTGATGATTGTGCCTCTCTCCTGCCCTTTCAATACCTTCGAATTTAAATCCGAGCCGACGTGGAATTGCAGAACTCTTGTCGTTTCCCACTCCACACCTGATTTGCACCCTGTTCATGTCCATATTTCGAAATGCCAGGTTTACCATTTTACGTACCGCTGCCGTTGCAATTCCTTTTCCTGTCACTTTTTCAATCAGCCAATAACCAATTTCAATTTTATCGTTGATACGATCGGCATCTTTAAAACCAATCAGGCCTGCAAAATCATGTTTGTACCAAATTACAAAAACTTCATCGCGGCTGGAAGATGGTTTTTCCAGAATTGATCGCACAAACCTTTCGGTATCAATTATCTTGTGCGTGAAATCTACAAATGGGAGCCATTTCCGCAGGAATTTACGGTTTTGGTTAATCGCATTAAAAATTAACTCTACATGCGAAAGGCTCAACCTTTCAAGAAACTGGCGATCATCAATTATCAGTTTTTCCATGGTGAAAACTTCCAGGAGATAAATTGGGTATGTTTACTAAAATGATGAAGCAAATTAAGGATTTTTGATCGGATTTTGGATCGTTTGAATAATCATTGGTTAATATGATCCTCATTTTTTGATTTTAGACCTACTAAACTGGGAATTTCAGATCAAATAATAGCTATAAACATCCTCTCTTTTAGCATAGATCTGATTAGAATCCCCAAAAGTAGCATATTACTTTATCAACATTTTGTAGTATTTTTGTGTCTAAAGCAATTAGCAACGAATAATAACAATAACCATGAACTTACAATATATTTCAGATAATAATGGAAAAACAACTGGAGTATTCATCCCTATAAATGATTGGAAATACCTGAAAAATAAATACAAGGAAATTGAACAAGAGGAAAGGGATACATTTGAAGTGCCGGAATGGCAGAAAGAAATAGTCAGGCAAAGATTAAAGGACTATCAGGATAACCCTGACAATGTTCAAAGAGAAATTGAGGAAAAATATGGTTTTTAAAATCGTAATTACCCAAAAAGCACTTCTTGATTCTGTTGAAGGCATTGAATGGTATGACAAACAGGCCAAAGGACTTGGAAAACGTTTTTATCAGGCCATACAAAAGTCGTATAAAACAATTCGAAAAAATCCATATTTCCAAATCCGTTACCAAGGCGTACGTTGCTTACCATTAGAGAAATTCCCATATATGATACCAAATAATATTTAAAATGAATAAGTTAACTCTATTTTTAGTGGCCGCAGGTTTGTTCGTGTTCATTTCATGCGGACTGGCAGAAAACAATAATGAGGAGAAAATGGTGCAAATACAAACCGAATTCGGAACCATTAAAGTTAAACTTTACAATGAAACTCCCCTGCACCGCGACAATTTCATAAAACTTACCAGCGAAGGTTTTTATACCGACTTGCTGTTTCACCGCGTAATTCAGGGATTTATGGTCCAGGGTGGCGATCCGAATTCGAAGAATGCTGCTCCCGGACAAATGTTGGGTGGCGGCGATTTGGGCTATACCATTCCTGCTGAAATAAACCCAAAATTTTTCCATCGTCGTGGCGTTCTGGCAGCTGCCCGAAAAGGAGATCAGGCAAATCCGGAGAAAAGATCATCGGCTTCACAGTTTTACATTCTTCAGGGAAAAGTATTCAGGCCGGGTGAGCTTGATTCAATGCAAACCAAAATGGAGGAATCGCGCAAGGTGAATATGATGCAAATGCGGGTAAAAGCCATCGAACCTGAACTTAGAAAACTAAGTACTGAAGGAAAACAGGACGAAATAACGGCACGAATCAATGCAATTCGCGATACTGTTTCCGCTGAAGCCGCAAAATTACCCTCTTTACGACTTTCAGAAGAGCAAATAAAAGCTTACACAACTGTTGGCGGATATCCGTCGCTTGACAATGGCTACACTGTTTTTGGCGAAATAATTGAAGGAATGGCGATTATTGATTCCATTGCAGCACAGCCAACCGATCAGGGAAACCGGCCGCAAAAGGACATAAAATTCAGCATTAAAATGATCAAATAAAGTCACCGACCCGAAATGAAGAAAATCGTATTTACAGCCCTCCTTGTTCTTTTAATGTGTCCGCTTTTTGCGCAGAGCCGGATTGTGCAGATTTCGACCAACCTCGGAACAATGAAATTCAGGTTGTACAACGAAACGTCCAAACACCGCGATACATTTATTCAACTGGCCAAAGAAGGCTATTACGATCAAACGCTTTTCTACCGGGTTATTCAGGATTACCTTATCCAGGGAGGATCAAGATCGTCGCGCAATGCAGCTCCCGGAAAACGAATCGGTTATGGCGATCCGGATAAAACGGTGGATGATGAAATTTTGCCACAGTTTTTCCACAAAAAAGGCGTTCTGTGCGCTCCCCGTCAAGCCGATAACATAAACCCATTCAAGCAATCAGATATTTCTCAGTTTTTCATCATCAAAGGCCAGGTATTTACATCCGGAAAATTGGATACGCTTGAGATGGCTGTCAACCGCCCAATTCAGAATAAAATAAATGCACAATACCTTACTCCTGAAATAAAAGCAAAATTAGCGAAACTGAAATCGGAAAAGAAAGTGGAGGAATTCAGGGCGATTGCTGACGAAGTTAAACGCCGGATTGATACCGAATATCAGTTGCATCCGGGGAAAATGATATTTAATGAAGAACAAAGAAAAGCCTACACCACCATTGGAGGATATCCAGATCTGGACGGAAAATATACCATTTTTGGAGAGTGCATTTCAGGATTGGAAGTGATTGATAAAATCGCCGCACTGAAAAAAGATGAAAATGACCGGCCTTTTACTGACGTGAAAATTACTGTAACCATACTTGAATAATGAGGAACATTAAAAACATAGTTTGGATAGTTTGCATTTTTCTGATTGGTTGCAGTTCGTCAGATAATAAAAAAGCACAAAAATCTGCGGAAGCACAAAAAGAACAATCTACCTCTGGTTTTGCAGAAATTTCATCAGCCATTTTTAATATTGAAACCTTCGAGAACAACCGGATTTTGGAAAGCGGAATGGGATTTTTTATCGCTCCTGACATTGCTGTTTCCCGCTTGTCGTTTTTCCAATCGGCCAATAAGGCAGTCGTCGAACCATTTGACGAAAGCAACAAATACCAGGTGAGCGGTTTTTTGGGTTTCGACCGCATCAACGACCTCATTTTGATAAAAATAGAAGGCGTTCAACGGACACCGGTTGTGCTGTCGGATTCTATTTTGCCTGATAAAGAAAAAACCATTTACCTGAGCAAGCCAACGACCAATGTAGTGCCGGTTCACCCCGGAAATGTGTTGAGTTACTCAAACATGCTGGGACTGAAACTTTACAAGATTACCAATCAATTACGGTCAAAAAGTGGGGGAAACCCAATTTTCGATGCCAACAAAAAATGTATTGGACTGGCATTTATGCAACATGCCGATTTTGAAACTCATACTTATGTAACACCTTCCATATTCATTTCCGACTTGCTGAAAAAAGCAGGAAATATTCAGCCTTTGAGCGAATTAAATAATCCCACTACCGACAATTCAGCTCTGGCTTACAACAAAACAAAGGGTTTGCTTATTGAAACTGATCTGGGAAATATCCGAATAAAATTGTCGGATAAAACGCCTCAATACCGCGATAACTTTATCAAACTGGTGCGTGAAAATTATTTCGACGATTTACTTTTCCACCGCGTTATCAAAGGGTTTTGCGTTCAAAGCGGCGCTGCCGATACCCGATATGCCACTGCCGACGATGTGGTTGGCTGGAAAGGACCCGGTTATACTTTGCCTGCACACATTGTTCCGGGAATGTACCACAAACGCGGAACAATTGGTTCGCCCCGAAAACCTGAAAGTGAAAACATGCGGAAACGCTCCGACGGATCGCAGTTTTACATCGTCACCGGCCGTATTTACAATGATATTGAGCTCGATGAACTGGAAAAAGAAAACAATCATACATTTACTGAAGAGCAGCGGAATGTTTATAAAACCATTGGCGGTGCGCCTCATTTAGACGGAACTTACACCATTTTTGGCGAAGTGGCGGAAGGAATGGAGATCGCCGACCAGATTTCGAACCTCGAAGTTTCGAGCGACTTCAGACCTAAAAAAGACATTCGGGTCAAAAAAATCAGGATTCTGGAATAAATATTTTTGAATCGTTATCTTTGCCGCTCAAATTCAATAGCATCAATCAAATGTTAGAAAAAATCAAACAATTAAAGTCTGAAATTGAACAAGCTTCGGTATCGGCCAAAGAAGAAGTCGAAGAATTAAGAATTAAATATATCAGCAAAAAAGGGCTGGTTGGACAGCTTTTTAACGAATTTAAAGATGTTCCGGCTGAGATCAAAAAAGAAGTTGGACAGGCCATCAACGATTTGAAAGAGTTCGCAGTCAACAAGATCAACGAGCTGAAAGATAATTTTGAAGCTGCCGATCAGGGCGCTTCCGGCCTCGATCTGACCATGCCCGGCGATCCAATGAAACTTGGAAGCCGCCATCCGTTGTCGATTGTAAAAAACGAGATGATCGACATTTTTACCCGCCTTGGTTTTACTATTGCTGAAGGTCCAGAAATTGAAGATGACTGGCATGTATTTTCGGCGCTGAATTTCCCGCCCGAACACCCTGCCCGCGATATGCAGGATACTTTTTTCATTGAAAAAGACCCGGATGTGCTGCTTCGTACACACACTTCAAGCGTGCAAATACGTGTAATGGAAAAAACACAACCACCCATCCGTGCAATTTTCCCCGGACGTGTTTTCAGAAATGAAGCCATTTCGGCCCGTTCGCATTGCATTTTCCACCAGATTGAAGGTTTGTATGTGGACGAAAATGTTTCGTTTGCCGACCTGAAACAAACTTTGCTGTATTTTGCGCGTGAGCTTTTTGGCGAAAAATCACAAATCCGTTTGCGTCCCTCTTATTTCCCGTTTACCGAACCATCGGCAGAAATGGATGTAAGCTGCTCTATTTGCGGAGGCGAAGGCTGTAATGTGTGTAAATACACCGGCTGGCTCGAAATTCTGGGCTGCGGAATGGTTGACCCAAATGTTCTGGAAGCCTGTAACATCGACAGTAAAAAGTACACCGGTTTTGCTTTCGGAATGGGAATCGAGCGAATCACCATGCTGAAATACGGCATCAAAGACATCCGCCATTTCTTCGAAAACGATGTCCGGTTTTTGAAACAGTTTGAATCTGCCTACTAGAAGTCATTCGGTGGTCATTAATTGTCATTGATAGTAATAAAAAATCCCTGTTCCGGAAAGAGCGGGGATTTTTTATTAATTCAGATCAGACTAATTCGTTATTTTCTCCGTCTGAAATTTATAACAGAGTGGAGAATTTCTGGTAATTACCTTTTTTTATTTTATTCGTGATCTCTTCAATCGAATCTTCCGGCATCACGTCATACAAATCCTTTTTGACCTTAAAAATATGATTCAGTAGTTTTTCCTGCTCCGAACCAGATTTTGGTATCGAATTCAATATACTATACTTTCCGGCTTTAAACTTGTGCAGCTTCGAGAACTGGTTCAGTGAACCTATTAAAACTTCAAAAGCGTTCAACGAGTTTGTAAGTGCAGGCATTCCATGGTTAAAGTCAATTGCCTCAACTGCAAAAATGCTACCATTCTTGGCTATGAGCGATACGGTCATGTCGTTGTATAAACCGGCCAATTGATCAGGGCTTATCTTGAATTCAATGTCTGCTTTATCTCCTATGCCGCTTGCCTTTAAGCTTGTTTTAATTTTTGCCTGAAAGTTGGATTTTACAGTTTTTAGGGGCTCTGCTTTTTCATTCAGGAGGCTTTCATATAAACCCACGAATGCTGAAGGTAAATTGTTCGTGTTGAATACTTCCAGGTTGCCAAACACTATCGTATTTTGACTGTATTTTTGTAAATATTGAAAATAATCTGCATTGAAAACATGGTTGTTTTCGAAATGAATTTCACCGCTCTTGCTTAATAAAGCATTTACTTCAGATGCTTTGTTCTGAATCTGTTCCAGAACTGCTTTTGCTAAGTGGGCATATTCAGGACTTACGACCTGGGCACAGAGCTGTATCCGTTTAGCTGAATATTTTACCTGAACACTTTGAGGTGTTACAGCAATTAAACCAACCAATAATTTTTCTTCGCTTAATTTGCCAAGTTTTAAATATGTAGGAATAAAAAATGATTTCATGATCTTAATTTTTAAGTGAGTGCATTGTAAGTTGTTTTACGGAACGAATTCTTCTAGGATCAGAAAGAAACTCAATGATCCGTTCACCTAAATTCTTCGGTGATTCCCACTCAGCAGGTATCTGCTTAAAGACTGATTGTATGATAGTTTCGATTTCATCAGGCTGCAAAGCTAAAAAATTTTCAACAATACTTTCATAAACCGATGGGGCAAAATATTTTTTAAAGGATTTAAAATATTGGCTCTCAATTAGCTTAAACGTATGCGAAGGCATCATTGTTTTATTAAAGATCCGTAAATTGGTTAATCCACCAAATGTAAAAGCATGATCAAATGCCAGCCATCGAAATTTAGTTGATGCCCTTCCTGTTTCGCTGTTTTGAACCCGAATCGGTTGTAGCAACAAATTGTAATTCTCTTTCGAACCTCTTCCACGATCATCATTTTCGACCCACAGATCGAACATGGCTATTTTGATCAAATCATAAATGTTTTCAAATTTGTTGGCCTCCGTTTTTTTCGAAATGCTTTGAATTCCCATAACAAGGGCAGTATTGGGTGCCTCTTTTGAAGCAAAACAAGTAATTCCGGGATCAACGTATAACTTGTTTTTGTGCAATTTCCTGAGATCATAGCTATCTTTTTCAATAATCGCCAGCGCAATATCGGGAGTTGGTATCTGGAGTCTTTTTAGTAAGAACTGACAAACAATTTCGTACACCAAACAATCCAACTCCTCGCGTTTAAATTGTGTTCGGTATTTGCAATAATAGTAGTTCCCATCGTCGCAAAGAAAGTACATAGGGCTGTGCCCATCGGTTTCAACTTCCTTGCTCAACCATCGTGTGTGTACAATAGGAATCATAGGTTCATTTTGTTTCTCTTTCTCAACAACCCAATAATAAAAATTGGTTATCAAGCTTTTACAAGGTTATCCGGGACTTCATGTTGGGTCGTGCCAGCCAGATGAAGTCCTATATATTAGCTGCTGGCTTTATGGTAAAAGATAATTATTGAATGTTATTCTTATATACTGCCATATCAATTGTGCGTTTTCCTGAGTCAAGCCAAGTTGAATTATAATACTTACGATTGTTCCAATAAATAAACTTTTCCAATCAAACTTATTCATGTCTTTGGCCAAATCAGTTAGGTGATCGATCTTATCGTTTATGATATTTATTTGATCTAATGGCAGATTACTATTACCAATTTGTCCTGTTAATATTAGAAGTTTTGATTTCAATTCTTCATATTCCTTAACAGTGAATTTACCTTCCTCTGGAATTAAATTGAATTTTAAACTTTTAATTTCATTGTTTAATCTTTCCCATTTATTTGGCGTTTCTAATTCACGTTTTAAATAATTCAACCAACGGCCAAAACAATTTATCTGCGATAACCACAATTGAGTATTTGAATTTTCTGTGTGAGCTTCTCGTCCTGGACAATAGATTGCGAAATGTTCTGTACTTGAGTTGCGATTTGTGTCAAACGAGAAATAGTAATCAGAATTTTTAAGCATCAACTTTGTAGCTTTTTGATTTGGAGAGAACCGACTCAATCGTTCTTCAAAGTCAAATTGCATAGGTGAAAATCCAACTTCTTCAATAAAGTTATAGAGTTCGTCTTTTTGCGAAGGTAAAAGTTTCATAGTATTTATTTTTAATAACTGTCAGTTTTTAGGCTTGCTTCCAACGCCATTATATCCCCAAACTTATGGACATATCGGTATTGTCTTTATCATGTTAAATTCATTAATGCATTGATTGCGTGTGATATGCTAAAATCGTGTTTCATCTTCAATTAAACTCAGGTTAAAATTGACTGGTGCTATTTGGCTGAATAAAACATAACCGATGGGCTATACAAACATAGAAGATTAGAATTTAATATCCAACTTACCCGACCAGCTTTGTTTCTGATCGAATCCAATAATTGTGATGTGGATATTTCCCGATAGTCAATGAAATTAAGGCGGACAATCGGCTAAAAGCGCCCTACCCACTGGCTCTGTTTGTATTTTCGCCTTCATGGGAGTAGAAATGGTAACAACGATTAATTGGTTTCCAATTCTATTTTGGAAAGTTGCTTCTATTTTTGTTTTCGCCTTACATCAATTCTCGCCTGCGACATTCGTTCCCGTAACCCACCTTCCTGCAAAAATTCCTTTTCCAATGTTTTTATCTGTTTGGCGAGTAAGAAAGACGTTATATTGATCAAGCCAATCATCACATTGGTTGATACTTCCGGATCGGGGCTTTCAATACCTTTTTGGTAGGTGGCGTAAGTAGCGTTAGGTGTCGTCAGTAGTTTTGTGAGATGGGGATAATATTGGTGCCTCTTGTCCCAGATTGGAAGTTTGCGGGTTCGCAAAAAATCTTTGTAATCTACTAAGAGTTCTTCGAGAGAAGCCCGTGCAACGTTGGTAAGTTTGATTTCCGTTTCTTTTGAAGTCCCCGATGCCATGCTCCCTTCAACAATATTTTGTTTGCCCGACCGGGCAGCTTGTACCATTTGATCGATGGTGCGGTCGTAGGCATGGAAATACTTTTTGCAGAAATAGTAGGTACCATCGTAAATGATTTCAGCCTTTTGGTAGGTTACCAAACGTTCGTAACCACCATGTTTGGGGATAAAACCATCGGCGTTGTATTGTTTATCCATTGGCCTCAGTTTTTTTTATTCTTGTTATCGTTGGACAATTCTGACCTCGTGGACGGTTAAAGTGTCAAGATTGTCAAATTTGTCCAACGAAAGTTACTAATTATTTACCTGTTCTACACCAAATCTCAGACTCAGTTAATCAATTTTTAGTCACACCTCTTCTTCGACCGCACCTCGTTTACGAACGAAAGTCACTATTGAACTATGCTGCCCATTTAATTCCAATTATTATGAAAATTATCAAAGGAATAAGTATCATTAAATGATAGATATCTTATAAAATTTATTTTTGGAATTGAAATTTGAACCAATAGTTCCTGAACCTGAAGGTTTATTTCCTGAAGTTGAAGGCTCGTTTCCTGAAAAAAGATTTCATTTCTCTACATTGAGGCATCATTTCTTTAACACGAACTGCCATCGCGTCATATCGAAGGTTCATTTCTTAAAAATAGATTTCATCGCTTAAAAATGACATTCCATTTTTCAAAAAGGAACTGACATTGCGACATGCTGAAGTGTTATTTCCGGGGAAAAGTTATCCTTTCATCTTTTCTGGATCCTGTCTCGAATCAAAAATATCTGTGATATAAATATATTCACCAACAACCTAGTAAATTAGTAGGCATTATTTGTTCTTTGCTCAATTTCTGTCCTGGAAAATACCTTTCCTGATTGAGTGTCTATTTCCGATTTCTGAGCCCTTGCGATAAGTTTTGCCTTTAACACTTCTTCTTTGCGAAGCATTTCATAAAATTCGTTTATCAGGCTTTCATCTACCTTATGCAAACGACTGTGGATAAAATCCCTTTTTTCAACTAAATTCATAACCTTCTTTCTTTTATCATTCGCAAATTTAACGATTAAAGTTCATTTTTCGCTTCATTCAATCTCACAAAAAAACCTTGCCGGATGTTATTCCAACAAGGTTATCCTGTATTTTTTCAGGCTATCTTACTTCGCAATCCACTCTTCAGGATTAAGCTTTACGTTTTCCTTCCAGATTTGGAATTTAAGCACTGTTTTATTGCCGTCTTCGTTATCGGTGGCAATTGTGCCAATGGTTTGTTTAATGCTCACCTTATCGCCCGAACTGACCTGTACGTTCACCAGGTTGGAATACACCGTGAGGTAAATCCCGTGGCGGATGATTACAGCCGTATTTCCGCCGGAAACCATGAATACGCGGCTCACCTCACCGGCAAATACCGAACGTGCAGCGGAACCCTGTGCGGTAGAAATATCAATTCCATTGTTTCTAACCTGAATATTTTTCAGCACCGGATGTTCATGAACCCCAAAGCGGTCGGTAATCACTCCCCTTTCAACTGGCCATGGAATTCGCCGTTTGTTCTGTTCAAACTGTCCTGAAACCAGTTTTTGTTCCGGTGTCATTTCATAGGCCGTGCCGGTTTTCCCGTCGTCTTTGGCTTTTTTCTGTGCCTTTTTTATTTCTTCTTCAATTATCTTCTGAATTTCTCGGCTCAGCTGAGCATCAATCCGCTGTTGTTCGCGCAGTTTCTTTTGAAAATCCTTTTGTTGCTGCTGAAGTTTGGTAAGGTTTTGTCCCTGTTGTTTTTTCTCCTTGTTTAATTGCTCGGCTTCCCTTTTTTGACTTTGCAGAAGGGTTTCCTTTTCAGAGCGCTGATGCTCCAATTTTTTAACTTTTACCTGAACAAGATCCCGCAACCATTGAATCAATTCGGCCTGTCTCTTTCGGTAATCGGCGTATTGACGCAAATACATCAACCGTTTGTAGGCCTGGTTAAAGCTGTCGGCAGAAAGTAAAAAAAGCACCTTGCTGTAATTGGTCTGATTTCTCTGGGCAAATTGAATCATGCCGGCGTATTCCCTTTTCAGCTCTTCCAGATCATTGTTCAGTGAACTTACCAGCCACGCATTCTGGTCGATAAAATCGGACAAAACACCCACTTCCGAATTAATTCCGGTGATAAGACTGGTACGCAATTCAATCTGTTTGTTCAGGATTTTATACTTGTTCAGCGTTTGCTTTTCATTCTTTTTGGCTTCTTCCAGCAAACGGTTGGTATATTTGATTTCCTCGTTTGTTTTCTCCTTTTTTTTGCGCAATTCATCGAGCGACTGCCCGTATGACGTAACAGACAGAACTACCAACAAGATTAACAGGAAGAATTTGCCAACTTTATTCATGACCGGTTTGGGTAAATTTTTCAGGTACTTTAAAACGAACTTCTTTCTCCTTTTCCGTCGAAAAATTGCTCAGTTTGAGGCTCATTTTAATATTGTTTTCAGGACTGAGAAAATGAAGGAATATGTCGCCGGGATACAATTGTTTATCAATATTTACAAAATCAGAAAATTCGACCTTTAAAAACCGTGAGTTTGCGGCATCATCCAACCTGATTTTCCGAAGTTTATATGTAAGCGGATTAATGTACAAGCTTTGTTTTACTGTTGTTTTACCGGTCAGGTTTTTTGACTGACGGGTCGGTTCCCGCATTTTCTGATTGGACTTAATTGCATCCATTGTTTTTACCGATTGCATCACATACATTCCCGAATCAACGGAGGTTTCGTAGTTGCGATCATCCTCACCCATTGAAAAAACATTGTTGGAAATAATGGCATTTACCGTCTGGAAATCCAGTTCCATGCCGAGCATTTTGCTGAGGTTCCGGTAATCGCCGAGCATGTAACTGTTCTCAAGGTAATTGATGAATTTAACACTGTCGGGCGTAAGCCAGATCCTCGCCACGGGGAAGTTCATTTTGGTCAGCATTACCGCTACCTGTTTGTCTTTTTCGGCCTGAATACTTGCCCTGAATGAGGTTTGGGTATTGCCATTTTCGAACAGGCAATTGATTCGTTTAACGGACAAATATTTGTAATCGAAAGCATTGCTTTCAATATTCCTGATCAGCTTATTTGTACTGATTGTATTTAGCCTTGAAGTAGTTGCAACACGAGCGGTTTTACATGATGAAAAACCAAGTAAAACAAAAAAGACAATCCATAAATATAATTTTCCCTGTACTGTATTTCTTCTCACTTTAATTTATTTATCAATGTAGCGTCCCTGCTTGATTTTTTCACTTAAAAATTCTGAAACTTCGCCTTTATCAAGGGCATTTTTCCATTGCTCCATGGCTTTTTCCTTTTCGCCGAGCATGAAAAGAATATCGCCGTAATGTTCCACAATCACCCCGTTTTTATCGCCGCCATTTTTTATCGCTGTTTCCATGTAAAACTTCGCGAGTGTATATTCCTTGCGCATAAACAAAACCCAGGCATAAGTATCGAGATAAGTCGGATTCAACGGATTGGCCTTAACTGCTTTTCCGCTTAATTGTTCCGCTTTCTCGAGGTTTTCGTTTCGCAGCGAAAGATAATAGGCATAGTTGTTCATTGCCAGCCAATTCTCCGGATCGAGGCTGATTACGGCATCAAATGCTTTGAACGCCTCCTCTACCCTATCCAGCTTGTAATTGGCTTCGGCTTTGTATAAATCAAACTGAATTCTCAGTGGTTTATTATCCAGAAGATAGGTTTCTCCTTCTTTCAAAATACCAATTGCCTCTTCATATTTATCAAGTTGCAAACAGGCAACGGCTTTCAGAGCGTACAAAACCGGCTGACTGGGAAACAATTCGATGGCATTTCCGGCATCGGTATAAATACTGTTGAAATCGAGCAAATCGTTGCTGATCATGATCATTCGTTCCCAAATCAGGTAATTGTCTTTTTGTGTTTCAAGCACTTTACGCAGTTGTTCCCGAGCTTCGGCAAGCTGTCCTTTTCTGATCAGGTATTCGGCATAAACCGTATAAACACGGTAATCATCCCCATTTGTTTTCACCAGAATATCAACCAGTTCGGTTACCTGAGCTTCCGTAAAGAACGGATCCTCCTGATCGGCGGTCATCATCAGGTAATACTGTATTTTGGTTTCAACTTCAATTGATTTGTGCGTAAAAGCTTTGCGGGCATATTCCCAGGCTTTCTCTTTGTCGTCCTTTTGCTGGTAAAACGAGGTCAGCGAAAACAGCACAAATCCGTTGTCAGGATCAATTTCCAACACTTTCAGGTAATTTTTAAGGGCGTTGGCTTCATCCTTTTCCGAAAGGTAATAATCGGCCATCAAACCGTAGTAACGGGTTTCTGTCGGATTAAAATCAATCAGTTTCTGAAGTTCAGCCTGAGCCTCCTTTTTCTTTCCGGCAGCCAGGTATATCTGATGCTTTTCAACTGAAACCTGATCGGTTATACCAACTTTTTTCTCCAGTTGGTTGTATGCCGCGATGGCTTCATCAAACTTTTCAGCAGAAGAAAGCAGGGCTGCATTCATGTAAAGATATTCAAGGTTTTCCGGGTCAAGTTTTTGAAGCTGCTGATAAATATCCGCTGCCTTTTTATACTGTTTCCCCTGTTGATAAATCTGCGCAAGCAATATTTTGTACCACTTATTTTCAGGGCTCAAACCGATGGCTTTTTCGAGCAAAAGAGAAGAACTTGTTTGATCGCCGCTGCTGCTGTGAATTTTGGCCAGTTCGAACATGGCCGATGATGAGTTGGGATTGATTTGGAGGCACTTTGAAAACAGTGTAACGGCAGCCTGCTGGTTACCAATCATTTTTTGCTTCAATCCTTCGATAAAAGTATATTCAAACTCATTCTTATTTTCGTCCGAAATTGCAGGTTCCTGTACCTCGGTTTTATCCTGAACGGGCGATTTAACTTCCTTTTTTGCCGTTCCGCATGCGGAAACCAGCATCGAAGCAACTGCAATATATGTTATAAACTTTTTCTTCATTCTCTTTATTTTTTCCCGGTATGACCAAACCCACCGGCTCCCCGTACTGTTTCTTCCAATATTTCAACCGATTCCCAACCGATGTGTTCGTGTTTGGCAATTACCATCTGGCAGATGCGCTCGCCATGCTGAATTACAAATTCTTCGTTCGATAAATTTATCAGGATAATGCCAACTTCACCACGGTAATCAGCGTCGATTGTTCCGGGTGAATTCAGCACCGTGATTCCTTTTTTCAATGCCAATCCGCTTCTTGGGCGAATCTGCGCTTCGTAAGAAACGGGTAATTCAATGAATAAACCTGTTGGAACAAGCGCTCTTTCGAGTGGTTTCAGTACAACCGGTTCATTAAGATTGGCGCGAAGATCCATGCCTGCCGAGTGAATCGTGCTATATTCAGGCAGCGGATTATTTGAATGGTTTACAATTTTAACGATCATTTTATTTGGATTCCGGTTCATTCAATCAATTATTTTTTTTGAAGGCGCTAAGATATGGATTTATAACTTGACTAAAACACCCAAACAGGCAATTAACAATATTTAGCAGGATTCAACTACCATGAAATCAGCCATGATTTTATCTGAAATAAACAATCCTTCAGGACTTATAGAAACTGTTCCTGAATTGCATAACAGATGTCCTGACTGCAAATATTTATCTTTGAGTTTCTGAAAATGAACAGCATACTTTGCCGAAAATGCAGTTTTAATAAATTCTTCGGAAATGCCCCAGACGGTGCGTAAACCAGTAATGATAAAATCGTTGTAACGGTCTTGTTCTGTAAGAATTTCACTTTCAAAATAGGGCTGATCATTCTCTAATCCATCCAGATATTTTGAGATTGAAGACACATTCCACCGACGGCTTACCTGATCGTACGAATGAGCCGACGGACCGATGCCGAGGTATTTCTGACTTTTCCAATATGAAGAGTTGTGCTGCGAATAAAGTCCTGGTTTGCAGAAATTCGAAATTTCGTAATGCTCAAATCCGGCATCCTTCAGTATTTTAACAAGCATTTCAAATTGCTGAAGGCTAAGTTCATCGGGCAATTCTTTCAGGATTCCCTTTTTGAGCTGTTCGTAAAAAACGGTTCCTTCGTGGTAGGTCAGGTTGTAGGCCGAAACATGTTGCACATCCAGTTCAACTGCAATTCGCACGTTACGCTCCCATTCTTCAATCGTTTGGTTGGGTAAACCGTAAATCAGATCGATGCTGATATTCAAAAAGCCAGCCGTTTTTGCCCATTTTACCGACTGAACCGCCTGCATAACTCCATGTCGCCGGTTCATCAGTTTTAGATCGGCTTCAGAAAAAGACTGAACTCCCATGCTGAGCCGGTTGAAACCGATTTGTTTCAAGGCTGAAAGTATTGCCTGACTCAGATCGTCGGGATTTGCCTCTAATGTAATTTCAGCATTTCCGGCTACCTTATAATTTTTGTAAATGATGTTTAATAGGTCTTTCAACTCATCGATCAGTAGAACAGAAGGAGTTCCGCCACCAAAATAAATGGTATTTATTTCTTCGGAAACCAACTCCGATGCCCTGATTTGCAGCTCCTTTTTTAAACCTTCCAGCAACCTGACTTTCTGGCTTAAATCGGTCGATTTAAAAAAATCGCAATAATGACAACGTTTTCTGCAAAAAGGGATATGGATGTAGATTCCGGCCATCGAATGGTTAAAGCTTTATCATGTCATCCAATCCGTCCATGTCGTTTACAATTAATTCGATAGAAGTTTCTTTATAAAACTCAAACAATTGAGCGCGAATCGGACCAAAACGGCCATGAACGGGGCATGGTTTTTCATTGTCGGCATGAGTTGAACAAGACTGCATACCAATCAGGCAATTTTTAAAAAAATCTTCGCCATCAACTACTCTTACTATATCGTAGAGCGATATTTCACTGGTTTTTCTTGCCAGACCAAAGCCGCCGTTGGGTCCTTTGGTTGATACCAATATTTTCTGTTTGACCATATTCTGTAATATTTTCCCCAGAAATGGTGTTGGAATTAACAAATCTGCAGAAATCTTCTTGATACCGATTTTTGTTCCGTTTTCAGAATATTTACCCAGATAAATGAGCGCTCTTACAGCATATTTACACGTATTTGATAGCATATATTTATTTTTTATTGGTCCATTGTTTACTAAACGACTGATCTGCCAATTTCGGAAGTTGTTTATTATCCCCCAGAGCTTTAGCTCCTAACAAAGCAAATGTATTTTTTGTTTTTCCACCCATCAAATCCAATCTTTCCCGTTTTGAAAAAGCAAATTCATACCCTTTCATTCCCTGGTTCCACAAAAAGCCGCCAGCTCCTGCCCTCACCGCATCGCGCCGGTTAATGAGCAACATGTGGTGCAGCGGAATTTTTACCGGACAAACTTCGGTACATTTTCCACACACCGAACAGGCCGAACTCAGGTGATTGTATTCTTTCAAACCTTTGAAAAAAGGAGTAATAACAGAACCGATCGGCCCGCTGTAAGTTGCATCGTAGGTATATCCGCCAACATTTCTATAGATCGGGCAGGCATTCAGGCAGGCTCCGCAGCGAATGCACTTCAGCGCTGTGTATTGATCATCGTTTTGGAAAAGCGCAGTTCGCTTGTTGTCCAAAAGAATCACGATCATTTTTTCAGGCCCATCCGTTTCTTCGTCCTTTTTGGGGCCGGTAATCAACGAATTATACACCGAAATTTGCTGCCCGGTTCCATGAGCCGCGAGAATTGGCCACATCAAACCAAGGTCTTTCATGCGTGGAATAACCTTCTCAATTCCGGCAATCACAATGTGTATTTTGGGAAAAGAAACCGTCATCAGGGCATTTCCTTCGTTTTCTGTCAGGCAAATTCCACCGACGTCGGCTACCATAAAGTTGGCGCCGGTAATTCCCACATCGGCCAAAGTAAACTTTTCGCGCAGTTTTTTCCTGACAAAATCAGTCAGGTATTCCGGAGAACTGCCTTCCGGAGTATTAAATTTTTCAGTAAAAAGTTCGGCTATATCCTGACGCGATTTGTGCATACACGGAGTCACAATGTGGTATGGTTTTTCGCCAGCAAGCTGTACGATGTATTCGCCCAAATCGGTTTCAAGCGACTCAACACCAATTTCTTCCAGATGTTCGTTCAATTCAATTTCTTCGGTGGTCATCGACTTACTTTTTACCACCGTTTTTGAATTGTTTTCGATCAGTATTTTCTTAATCTCGTCAATGGCTTCGCCTTCATTTTCAGCCCAAATTACTGAAGCGCCATTGGCCGTGATATTTTTTTCAAACTCGAGCAAATAGTCGTGCAAATTATTAACAGCCTGTGATTTTATATACGAAGCGCGTGATTTAGCCAAATCAAGGTTTGAATAACGCTTCATACCACGATCAACCGCTACATCGTACTTCGAAATATTAAACTTGATTGTTTTCCTATGTTTCAGATCGAAAGCAACCTCTTCAGACTTTTGCAGGAATATTTCCTTCTGTTTTGACATTTTTAACAAGGTATCTTGTTGATTCTATTTTGATGACGGCCTCCTTCAAATTCAGTAGCTAAAAATACCTTCACAATTTCAATGGCTTGTTCATCAGTAATATAACGGGCAGGAAGTGCACAAATATTTGCATCGTTGTGTAATCGGGCCAACATGGCAATTTCGGGCATCCAGCAAATTGCCGAACGTATTCCCTGGTGCTTGTTGGCTGTCATGTTTATTCCGTTTCCGCTGCCGCACAAAGTAATTCCTAAATCGAATTCTCCACGGCTTACCGCATCGGCCAAAGGATGGGCATAGTCGGGATAATCGCTGCTTTCAGCAGAAAATGCACCAAAATCTTTGTATTCAATTCCTTGTTCCTGAAGGTATTTCATAACTGTTTGTTTTCGTTCAAAACCAGCATGATCACTTGCTATTCCAATTTTAATTTTTGCCATAATTCATTGAATAATTTCCAAAAATAATACTAAAAAGTATTTTACTCTAATTTCTTTTAATAAAACTTTGTATCTCTTTTTTTTCAGCAAAAAATACTACCAACATAAATCCAGCAAACAGGCTGATATTAAGTACGTATTTCAATATTTCTGAAGATATATTTACCGTTGACGAAATATAATAAAAACTGACAGCAGCAGTAAAATAAAGCAATATACGTTTCAGGTCATATTCAACCCGGTAGTATTTCTGCCCAACCACGTATGAAATTACCGTCATGAGTACAAAACAAATCAGCACTGCATAAGCCGAACCCATGTAACCCATTACAGGGATGAGCCAGACATTGAAACCGATGGTCAAAACTGCGCCAATTCCGCCAATAACAGCGCCCATCCATGTTTTGTCCGATAATTTGTACCAAAGCGAAAGATTAAAATAAATACCCAGTAACAAATTGGCCATTAAAACTGCCGGTACAACTTTTAATCCTGAATGATATTCGGAACCGATTACAATTTTAAAAACATCGATAAACAGTGTAATTCCCAAAAAGATGAACAATCCAAAAATGATAAAATACTTCATCACATGCGCGTAAATCAGGCGTGAATCACTGTTCTTCTGATGGCTGAAAAAGAACGGTTCGAACGAATACCTGAAAGCCTGAATAAACATGTTCATCAGCACCGCCAATTTGTAGTTTGCTCCGTAAATACCAAGCTGCTCCATCGGTTTCTGGCTGGCAGGTATCAACTCCGGAATTAAGATCTTGTCGATGTTCTGGTTGATCATTCCGGCAATTCCAACAAGCAGGATAGGGAAGGAGTACCAAAACATTTCCCGGAAAAGACCCCAATCGAAAATCGGTTTTATTTTCCTAATCTCGGGAATGAGCATAAAAAGCGTAATGACAGATGACAGCAAATTGGACACAAACACGTAACCCACACCAAATTGCGGATCGTAAATGTATTGGATAAAACTTTCGGGATTCGATTTAAGAATTGAGGGGCAGACCGAAAGAAAAAATAAATTGAAGAAAATATTGAAGAAAATATTGACCATTTTCAGTGTTGCAAACCTTACAGGTTTTCCTTCGAGCCGCAAATTGGCAAACGGAATGGCTGTTGCAGCATCGAGCGCAACAATTACAGCCAGTAATTTTATGTATTCCTTACTGTTGGGATAGTCGAGAAAAGCGGCAAAACTTCCGGAGAAAATAAATGCGATGGCCACAAAAAGCAATGAACTTCCGAACAGGGAAAATGCGCTGGTAGAATATATTTTTTCTTTTTGTTCGCTTTTGTTGGCAAACCTGAAAAATCCGGTTTCCATCCCAAAAGTGAGCATCACCAGTAAAAAGGCGATGTATGAATATAAATTAGTCACAATTCCATATTCTTCGGGAAGAAAAATTCTGGAATAATATGGAACCAACCACCAGTTAAGGAATCGGCCGACAATACTGCTCATTCCATAAATGGCTGTTTCGCCGGCGAGTTTTTTTAATGCGCCCACAATCTGTAAATTTTGGCCAAATATATACAAACCTATTCTTTTTGCCTTCTTCTAATTTATTGTTATTTGCGTATTGACTTTTAATTTATTTTATCTTTGAAGCCCGTTATATTACTAAAAATTAAAGTAATGAATTTCAGACTATTCCTTGTATTTATTGTGACATCTGCATTTATCAGCTCTTTTTCATGTTCAAGTAAATCGAACCGATCGAGAAAACCAGCGGTTCAGATAAAAATAGAATCAGTCAATAAAAAAATCATTTTTGGCGATGATATCAATATTGGTATCTCCGTAAAAGTAAAAGGCGGTGAGCTAAAGGAAACCAAAATTTATATTGATTCGGTTTTTGTCACTTCAAGTACTGAAACTGAATTTACTTATTCGCTGAAAAGTTTTAAAAGTATCGGAAAACATACTCTTAAAACTGTTGCAACAAAAAACGATGGGGTAGAAGGAACTTATTTTAAAACTTTTGAGGTTCTATCGGATATTGTGCCTGAAAAATATGGTTATGAGATAGTTAAATCTTTGACACACAATGAAACATTTTTTACCCAGGGATTGGAAATACACAATGGTTATTTATATGAAAGTACCGGAGAAAACGGAAAATCAGCCATTTATAAAGTCAATCTTCAAACCGGTAAAGTACTTCATTCGGTAAAACTTGCCGATCGCCATTTTGGTGAAGGAATTACCATTTTCAACAACCGCATTTTTCAACTCACTTATAAATCAAAAATTGGATTTGTTTACGAACTGGAAACAATGGCAGTAATTGATAGTTTTCATTACGCTTCTCCTGAAGGCTGGGGATTGACAAATGATGGAAAGCAACTCATCATGAGCGATGGTACTAATATTCTGACTTATCTTGATCCTGTAAGTTATAAACCGGTAAAAAAAGTTCAGGTGTACGACGACAAAAATCCGGTTTTATACCTGAACGAGCTTGAATATTCGGACGGATTTATTTATGCCAATGTTTGGACTACCAATCTGGTTGTAAAAATAGATACTGAAACTGGTAAAGTACTGTCTAAAATAGACTTGGATGGTATTCTCACCATGATAAATTCTGATAAACAAGTGGATGTTTTAAATGGTATAGCAATAGATCCGGTCACAAAAAAAATGTATGTAACAGGTAAATTATATCCAAAACTGTTTGAAATTAAGCTTATTAAAAAAGGGTAGGGGTGTCGCCGTATTTAATTTTTCCAAGGTGTTTATAAGCCAGTTCAGTAACTTCTCTACCACGTGGAGTTCGCTTTAAAAATCCTTCCATTATCAGGAAAGGTTCATAAACTTCTTCAATGGTTCCGGTATCTTCACCCACAGCAGTCGCAATTGTTGATAAGCCAACAGGTCCGCCCTTAAATTTATCGATAATGGTTGTTAAAATTTTATTGTCCATTTCATCCAAACCATACTTGTCGATGTTCAGCGCATCCAATGCGTACAAAGTAATGTCTATATTTATTTCACCATTGCCTTTTACCTGAGCAAAATCTCTTACGCGACGCAACAAAGCATTTACAATTCTGGGCGTTCCGCGACTTCTTGATGCAATTGAAACAGCTGCCTGATCTTCAATTTTCACATTAAGGATATAAGCCGAGCGTTTTACAATTTTGGTAAGTATATCAACGTCGTAGTATTCGAGATGCGATTTGATACCGAAACGAGCCCGCAGAGGACTTGTAAGCAAACCGGAGCGTGTAGTTGCTCCAATTAAGGTAAAAGGGTTTAATTCGATCTGAATGGACCGCGCACTGGGTCCCTTGTCAATCATGATATCAATCTTGTAATCCTCCATTGCCGAATACAGATATTCTTCCACAATTGGGCTCAGGCGATGAATTTCGTCGATAAACAAAACCGAATTGGGTTCCAGGTTTGTTAATAATCCGGCTAAATCACCTGGTTTATCCAAAACAGGACCGGATGTTAGTTTCAGCGAAACACCCAATTCATTGGCAATAATATTTGAAAGTGTGGTTTTTCCCAGACCGGGTGGGCCGTGCAGTAAAACATGATCCAAAGCCTCGCCACGCATTTTAGCAGCTTTGACAAATATTTTCAGGTTTTCAACAATTTTACTCTGCCCGCTAAAATCATCAAATTCAAGGGGCCTTAGTTGCTTGTCAATATCTTTGTCAGTATCCGGGATTGATTCTTCCCTGAAATCGAAATGTTCGTTCATCATTAGCTTTTAATCAGGCCAAATGTAAACAAATTAAGCTTGATGCTGAAGAATAGAACTGGATAAAATCAGCTTATTATATTCAATTCACTGAAGATCACATTTAATTTTTCAATATCAAACGGCTTCGACATAAAGTCATCCATTCCGTATGATATGCAGGTATCCCGATCATTATCCATTGTATTTGCGGTAAGCGCTATGATAGGAGTTCTTGAATCTGAATTACTAATTTTTTCATCTTCCCTTATTTGGATCGTAGCTTCAAGCCCATCCATCACCGGCATCATGATATCCATTAAAATAACGTCAAATTTATTCGTACGAAATATCTGAACTGCCTCCAAACCATTGTTGGCAATAGTTACTTCGTGATTATACTTTTTTAAACTAAACGTTACGATACGCTGGTTTAAAAGATTATCCTCCACCAATAATATTTTAAGTCTCTCTCCCATTGTTGCTCTTTCTAATCACCCAATACTGTTTATTCCGAAAAAAGAAAAAAGGATACCCTCATTTTTCATTTATTTAGACATTATTATAATTATTATTTTAAATCTAATTAAAAAGAATGAATATGAATATGTCCTGTTAGTTCGTTTGATATCTTTTTATTGTTTCGCTTGCATTTTTAAAAATGGTGTTTTTATATTCTTTTTTAAACCGGTTATTAACAACGTAAAGTAATGAACCTAAATTTAATAGCCGTTATAATAACATCTGTTGATTCAATTTGTTTTTAATAAATTCATACCGCAAAATAACCACAATTTTGTTGATTCATGGTACAATTAGTATTTGTTAATTCTTCTTGTCTTTTCCAAAAAAATATCTAATACAAATATCAATCTATATCTTTGTCATTAGTTTTTGATATTTTACCTGAACTTATAAACATCGAATTGAAATTTTTGTTTAAAAGTTGATATTTTAATAGGTTATAAATGAATGGCTTGTAATGATGGATAAAAACTATAAACAGTTTGTTGATAAGCTAAATTCGTATATTCAGAAGTTTTACCTTTATCAGTTGATGAGGGGTTTAATGCTTTTTATACTGCTGATAATTGTTTATTGGGGCAGCGTATCGCTTCTTGAATACTTTAGCTATTTTGATCCGAAGATTAAATTAAGCATTGCAATTTTTACAGTATTGCTTACTTTATTTGTTTTTATCTACTTCATAGTCAATCCATTTATTAAATTATTGGGTATTGGTAAAATATTAACATTTTACGATGTTTCAACACATTTAAGTAAAAAGTATCCTGAAATTAAAGACCGTTTAATCAATATCATTGAATTATCAAGTGAAGCTCATTCAAATTATTCTGATGAGTTGACAAAAGCCAGTATTGATCAGAAAATTAATGAGTTAAAAGTATTTTCATTTTCAGATGCAATACGATTGAAGGATTTGAAGATTCTTTTTATTTCATTTTTAGGAGTATTTCTATTATTTTCTGTGTGGTTTATTAGTTTTCCTGAATTGTTTAAGGAAAGTTCAGTTCGTTTAATAAGGTATCAGCAGAAATTTGAAAAACCGGCTCCTTTTACTTTTTTGCTTGAAAATACCGATTTGGAAGTGATAATGGGTGAATCTATTGATTTGGAATTGCTTTGTCAGGGTAAAGAAATCCCTGAGATGGTGTATGTAAATATTGGTGGAAATAACTTTTTAATGACGAAGGAAAACGAAGGTTTTAAATATACCATCGAAAATGTAAATAGTTCATTTTCAATATATTTTACAGATAAAAAGTACGTTTCAGAAGGATATAAAATTTCAGTAATTAATAAACCTTTTGTTTCTGAATTTACGCTGGATATTCAATCTCCGGGTTACACCGGGTTACAAACCCAAACGCTTCATAATATTGGTGATTTAAAAATAGCTTCAGGTTCAACCATACTTTGGAAATTTAAAACTGTAGATACTGACAGTTTGGAAATAGTATTCAACGACAGTTCAAAAATTTCAGGTATTAGAAATGGAAACGCTTTTGAAGTAAAGAAAACATTTTTGAGCAATGCTGAATACCGCATTTCAATTAAGAATTCGAGATTAAAAGATGAAAACAGCCTTATTTATAAGGTTCAGGTTATTCCCGATTTGTTTCCTGAAATAAAGGTGGTACAGGTTAGTGATTCCATTGATTTCAGAAGATTTCATTTTAAAGGCAATATAATTGACGATTACGGATTTCATAAGCTGGCGTTTGTATTAAATGTTGAAGGAAAAGACAGTTTAATTAGTATTCCGGTTACACCCTATTTTCTAAATCAGGATTTTTATTATTCATTTGATTTTGAATCGGTTAAAAGTTTGAGTAAATCGTTTAAGTATTACTTTGCAGTTTCTGATAACGATTATATCAATCATTTTAAACGAACTATCAGCGAAACTTTTACTTTTAGTTTTCCGGATTATCAGGAAATACTTGCAAAAGAAAATTCGGATATGAATTCAATTGATCAGCTGTTAAAAAAGAGTTCAAAACTTACAGAAGAGATTCAGATGGAATTTGAGAACTTTAAAATGAAGCAGATTAATTCGAACATGTCGGATTATGAAAAATTTCAGACGGTTAAAGATATTGTGAATAAAAAGAATGAACTGGAAAAAGTGTTGGAACAGATTGCTCAGCAAAATAAGGATGCCAATAATTTTTTGAATTCTTTTTCGGAGGATAAGGCTGAAGTATTGAAAAAGCAACAGCAAATTGATGAACTGTTAAATGAAGTTTTTAGTGATGAATTGAAAAAGTTGTTCGAGGAATTTAATGAACTGGCCAAACAATTTGATCCGAAAAAGTTTGATCAGTTATCGAAGGAGATGAATACCGGGTTGGACGATCTTTCAAAACAATTGGATAAAAATATGCAGTTGCTTAAAAAATTGAAGGTGGAACA
>JAUYMU010000123.1 GCA_030698405.1 Bacteroidota bacterium | reverse complement strand
AAGATGGTGATCAACAAAGAGGCATTCAACCCATGTGCCATAGAAGATTATCAGCAAAAATATAAAGAAAAGAAAATCAATCAACTAAAGAAGAAAATAGCCCTTCTTGAAGCTGCTTGAAAAACAAGTTACATAAGAGATTAGATTACCAAAAAGCCTGATGGGATGCGGCAACCACAGAGGATCGCCTAAAATAGTGTCGAGCAAAAAGCCTATCAGTAAAGGGATTATTATTAGCAATTCGGAAGTCATCTCAAGCTATTTAAATTCCACTCAAACAAACCGGAAATCAATAACTGATTGTCTTTTTCATCACGGGTACAAACCCGAAAATACTGTTCATTTAATCCATGGAAGTTAGAGGCATCACGAATCAGGATTCTGTGGTTCAGAATTAAGAATTCTTTGAGTTCTTTGGCTGTTCCTGATTGCATCTCAATCAGGAAAAAAGGAGCTTTCGATGGAATTACCCTGAAAATCAGAAACTGGCTTACTGCCTTCTGAAAATCACACGAAAGCTGACGGATTTGCGACGTGTCGTGTAAAAACTGATGAGGATGGTCGAATATGAATTTGCCCGCTTCCTGGGCCAAAGCGTTTACCGACCAGGGCTGCTGAAATTTCCGAAGTCGATCAGCCAGCCTGGCGGATGTGATCGCATAGCCCAACCGCAATCCGGGAATTGCGCAACATTTGGTTAGCGAACGGATTACGATCAGGTTTGGGTATGTTTTTGTCAGCGGGATCGCCGATTGAAATTCCGGGATAAACGCGGCATAAGCTTCGTCAATTACAAATACGGTTTTTGGATCTTTTTTAAGCCATTGTTCTATTTTCTGAAAGCTGAAGACATGCCCGTCAGGATTGTTCGGATTACCGATCCAAAACAGGTCTGTTCCCGATTTTAATACGTTTCCCCATTCTTCTTTTCTGAAAAAATGAAGTTGGTGATTGTGCAGTCGGCAGGCATCTCCGTATTCGGAAAAAGCGGGATAAAGAATGGACGAAACTGATTCGCGAAAAGCCAAAGCAATGGTGTAAAAAGCTTCGACCGACCCGTTAAATGCCAGTACCTGATTTGGATTTACATCGTGTGAACCTGCCATCTTCCGACATAAATTTGCAGCATCCGGCTCGGGATAATTTCCGGCAAGGTGCAGGTTTTTTTGCAAATGATTGATCAGTTGCGGAGCTGTTCCGCCGAACCAGACATTCGAGCTAAAGTCTGCCAGAATCGTTTGCGAATATTGATGGCTGTCGTCGCCGTGACCTGAAATCATAATAGTTCCTGGTTTACTTGTAGGTTAAGCGGAGCATCTCCTCCAAGGCATCCACAAATAAAACAGGGGTCGGGCTACAGGTTTTGTCCGAGTCGAGAATGTAAATATGCTTGCTTTTGCTTGCCGAAAGCGATGTATATTTCTGCCAGATATCGCGCTCTTCTTCGCCCACAATACCCATGGTCACAATAAAAATAACATCCGGATTTTGTTTCAGCACATATTCGCGGGTGATGTTGCCGTTTTTAAGTTCCGACGCAATGTTGGTTCCTCCTGAAAAGCTAACAAAATCGTCCATGAAAGTATTCGGAACAGCGCAAAACAGTGGTTTAGCGCCGATCTGAATGAATATTTTCGGGTGTTTCCCAACGGGAATTCCGGCTTTCAGTTTAGCCAGTCGTTCCTTTTGCTGAGCAACTATGGTTTTTGCTTTACCTTCCTGGCCAACTAATTCGCCCACCCGGATAAAATTGGTACAAATCTCTTCGAACGATTTGGGATAAGGCATGTATTCAACCTTGATGCCCAGTTTTTTCAGGTTGTCAATGGTTTCAGGTTTGATGAGCGATGAAGCAAAAACCAGGTCAGGTTTAAGCATCAGCGTTTTTTCCAGACTGACGTTTACCGCACTGGCCACGACCGGAATCTTATCAGTAACCACCACCGGACAATAGCTGGTACAACCAACCAAGCGGTTCTGCTCGCCCATCAGGTAAAGGCCTTTGGTGATCCACGGAATCAGCGAAACAATGCGTTTGGCTTCCTGCGCTGAAATTGTCAATGTGCAGATAATAAGGAGAATAAGGACGATATGTGATTTTTTCATTTTAAAAGAATTTTGAATTTTAAAACGGTCAACCACACAGGGTTGACCCTACTTCGCATTAATTGATTTCCTGAAACCAATGATTATCGCGGAAACTTACTGAACCTTTTTCGAATTGCACCGGATACTGGAAATTGGGTCCATCGTAAACAAAGGTGTGAAACTCGCCCAGCTCGGCACAAACGTCAATACCTTCAATTTGAGAAAGCTCTTCAACGAAAGCTGAATCGTAAACCCGACCCAGAAAATATTTGGTTAGTTGTTTGGCATTTACTGAAACGGTTAAAGTTTTAAAGCCCCCGCTAATAATTTCGGCAGCAATTTCGCTCACCGGGTTGTCCCATAAAGGGAAGATGGCTTCAACGCCACATTCCGAGCAAACCCGTTCAATCCAATGACGATGTTCCCACAGGTAAATGTCGCCAAATACGCCACCTGAAATGCCTTCCTCTTTCAATTTCAGGATAGCAGCTTTAAAATTTTGTTCATAATTAGCCCGGTCAGTTTTTGGCTGGCGCAGTTCGATACCCAGCGCTTCGGCCTGACGGGCCACCAAATCCTGATGAATCCCGTGCGAACGCGAAAAATCAGAATCGGCATCGCACATGTTCAGGAGAACTTTTACCTGGTGAGTTCCTGATTTTTGGATGCGGTAAAGCGCCAGCATACAGTCTTTACCGCTACTCCACGACGAAAATAGTTGCATAATACTAAATGTTATTCCGGAAAAAATGAAATGGAAACAGCAGTTGCCCTTCACCGATCTTTTTTCCCGAAGATTCGACTTAAACTAGTTTTGAATTGGCAGGTCTTCTGGCTCACCTCACTTTTTGCGGCCTTCCCGTCGCGACGAATCGAAACAGTGGCTGAGATTGCAAAAAGTTATTTCTGAGGCTTACAGCTGCGGGTACAGCTCCGGTATCACACCGGATTCCCTTTTAAGACTTACTTCCGAAACAGGAAGCTCGTCAACCAAGTCGCTGCAAAAGTAGAAAATATTCCGGAGGAACTTCATTGTTACCCTTTAATTATGTCAAGCACAATGGGTTTTAAGCCGCTGAAAAAAAACTCTACGGCGATCACCATTACAATCAGCCCCATCAGGCGCATCATTACATTGATGCCTGTTTGACCAAGCATTTTGATGATTCGGGACGAGCTGTAGAAAATAATATAGGTGATAAACATGACCAGAAGAATGGTACTGAAAAGGATTATCTTCCGTGTCAGGGTCGAGGCATCTTCCATCATCACAATTGAGTTGGTAATGGCGCCCGGACCGCAAATCATTGGAATGGCCAGTGGTGTAACCGAAATGTCGTTTACATAGGTTTTAACTTCCGAATCCTTTATTTTCACTTGTCCGAGCCGTGCCTGAAGCATGTCCATTCCCATGATGAAAAAGATTACACCGCCTACAACGCGGAAACTATTGACAGATATTCCGAAAAATTTAAAGAGCAATTGTCCTGAAAGTGCGAAAATGATGATGGTGATCAATGCAACAATTGTGGCTTTTTTTGCTGTCCGGTTTCGTTCTTTTTCGCTCAGCCCGGCGGTCATGGTCATAAAAACCGGCATCGTACTGAGTGGGTTGATCAGGGTAAAGAATGAAGTAAAACACAAAAGTCCAAATGCAAGGGCATCATTCATGATTCGATTTTTTATAGTTTAAAGCCAATTGATCAAAGAATTAACAACATAAATTCCTCTTTGCACACGGCTGAAGGCCATTTTGCAGTTTGGATACTCTTCCCTGTTAATCTCATTCGATGACAATACGCTGTTGATGTATTGACGCTTCTTCCGGTATGGGGGTAGTATTTCATCAGGAACCATTTGGGCAAGGCTTTCCATATCATCCATTGTAAAACAAGCAACTGTTTTCTTCGCAGAGCCATCCTGTTGAAAGATAGCCTTTCTGCCGTGTATTTCATCGATACTGCGCATCAGGATAAGGAGAAAATAAACCATGCTGTGCGAACCGGCCTGAAATTGCCGGTTGTAAGTTTCGTAGGTGAAACTATTGGGCTGAATTCCATTCCAAAAGCGCACTAATGAAGGAAGTGGCGTGCCTTGTGGTTTCTTTTGGGCAGCATTTTTTACAATGATGGAAAGCAGATGATCGACAGCCATTTTTCCTGAATTGTCTTTTTGGGTTAGCGAAGCATGCTGCTGGATATATTCGGACACCAATTCAATTTGTCCATGCTGCAGGGCAAGCATCAGGCCGGTAACCTCATCTTCTTCTACACGAAAATCGATACCGTATTTCTTCACAAACGTAAAAGCTTCCTTTTTGCGGCCTAACCTGATATTTTTAGCATACTCTTTTTTGTCGTGCCTGAGTTCTTTCATCAGTATGATGGCGCGTTGAAATTGTAATTGAGCCAACTGCTCCACCCAATCGTACCGTTGATGGGTAACTGCGTACTGAAAGAGTTGTTTGCGTTCTTTTTTTACTTCGTGTTCCTTTTTTGATGGATCGAGCGCCAATTGTTTGATCTGTTCCAATTGTTCGGGGCTCAGATATTCGTAGCCTAAATATTTGGCACGGATTTGTTCGGCCTGCTCCAATTTACCCTGGTCTTCCAGTCTCTGAGCTTCGGCAAGCCACTCGTCCAGAGTTGATTTGGCTTCAGTAACTTTTACCTGTTCTTTGTTCTCCTGCATTTGGAGCAATTGCAAGGCCGGGTGCCGGGGCTGTTTTTCGAAAATATAGATATTTTTCACCGCGCGCGTAATGGCAACATACAAGGAGTTGATATAAAATTTATAGATTTCGGCATCTTTGTCATGCTTGTCTGACGCCCTGTTGTAAACCAAGTCCTCTTTTTGCAAATCACCGGCAGTAACGCCTTTTATTATTTCGCGGAATTCGGCTTCGTTGTTCGAAACAAAGTTCATCAAAATGACATTCTCGTACTCCAACCCTTTTGCTTCCTGAACACTAAAAACCAATGGTGTTTTGAAAAATCGCCGGGCTTCACTTTTCTGCCCGTTGTTGGGAACAATTACAGCGTAGTGCGTACTATTTTGAGTTCTACGGTTGAGCTCGTTTTTCTTTTTATCATCATCGGGGAAAAGCAAAACTTCGCCTTTGTTTTTGCTGACAGTGCCAATCAGGTAGTTACTTTCGCGATCGATTGATCCAAAACGTGTGATTTTGATTTTGAGCAGGTTGTTCCCAAGCTCAACCACATTTAAACTGTTCCGGTAATTGGTTTGTAGGATTTTAATCTGCTTTTCGTGATCGCCCGCTTCGTAGAAATAGCTTTTTACTTTGCTCCACGAAAAAAAGTTGGGATGAACAATCTGGTTACTGTCGCCCGTCAGGATAAAATGATTTTTGTTTTTTAGCGACTGTAGTATAGATTTCAACTGAATATTAGTAATATCCTGAACCTCATCCACCACAACATAATCATAACGAGGTTTAATTTTTTCGAGGTATTGATAACACAGAATGTTGCTGTCGTAATAGTTGGTTTCCTTGAGCCAATCCAAATATTTCAGAAAAACAGGGTAAAGCCTTTCGCGCTCGGCGGTCGAAAAAATGGATTGCTTTACGCCCAGTTCCAGATATTCAGCTTGCGATAGCCATGCAGTATGCACGGGCGAACCGGTAATTACACCTTTAAATTCCTCGAATACGCGATATGGTTCGTTGATTCGCACCGTTTGGGCATAACGAAAATACCAACTGTCGAATTGTCGGAAGGTAACTTCTGAACCTTGTGGTTTTTCCCAGCTCGACAAATAATTATGGAGCGACAAAAACTCAACTTCCTGTTTTTCATTATCGAAACCGCTTGAATAATAGATTTTAGAAGCGTTTTCGACCAGGAATCTGGATAGCGAAATGTAGGCGATTTCACCGGGCAACTCTTTGAGTTTTTCAAGTACCAGCGCAGTTTTTCCACTTCCGGCCGAACCGACAATAATCAGCGGCGGAAAGAGCGAGTATATGGAATCCTGTAAATGATCGAATGAAATGAACTTATTGAGCAAGTGTATTTTACGCGACTTTGGATTGAGGAAAATCAGTTCATTCTCCTGAATTGAAATTTCATCGGGTGATTGAACCCGAACAAAATTGTCCTCGTCGGGAACAATAGCTCCCCGCAAAAATCGGCTATGGCTGTAATTGTGATCTTTAATTACTTCGAGCAGAAGCAAATATTTTTGGTTTTCGTAATTGGCAAAGGTAAAGAGCAACCGATCGCGAATATCGAGCCGTGCGCGATAGAAGCCGGAAGTGGGCATTTTACGCACATCAGCACTCTTGAAATCGCCGTCCTGCAATTGTTTTAAGGTTTTTGAAAAGGTTTTTTCGACCGATTGAATATTTAATTCATTGAGGTATAAAATGGGTAACTTCATGCTTAATCTATATTGGGATTGATTTTAATTTTTATTTAATCGGAATGGATTGTTGTTGGATTTGATGTTTTTTCGACGACCTCTTTAATTTAATGATAACCAAAAGTGGTACAATGTGATTGTAGTTCCTGAGACTCTTAAATGCGTAGAGATATAATCCGAAATATTATTTTCAGCAACTAATTTATCTTCTTCTGTCCAGATACTGTCAGTATCATTTTTTATTGCTTCATCAATCCAAGAATTAACCTTCGGTAACCAATGTTCCTTCTTCTGTTCTTGGATGTATCCAATCATCGCGCTCTTTGATAAGTGTTTGCCAAATCCAAAGAACTCTCTTTTAAACCGTTCAATTCCTCCAGTTTCTCCTTTTACGTAATCATAGTGTTGCTTAGAAAGCCTTTTAGCTTCAATTACAAATATTGGATCTGCTCCTAATTGAAGAGGTGAAACATGAATTCCGAAATCGACACCAATTCGAGGATTAAAATCGAACAATAAGTTTTCACTTTTGGCCTTTAATTGGAAGAATAAGGATAGTTGCTTCGATATCGCATCTTCAAGAAGAATCGTTTGCTTTACTGCTTGAAAATCTCTTTCAAATTCAGGAAGGACATTCTTCAGAAATAATAAAACTCGTTTTATGGTTTGATGCTCAGGTAATGAGAATTCAGGAATAATCCGGGCTTGAATATTAGATTGACTTTTTATCATTAGTATCCACTTTTTACTAAGTCAATCATAACATCACTAACATCTCTGAGTGCAATAGATTTGAGCCAAAAACGCAGGGTGTTTGGCTTAACAAGAAATACCAGATCTTTTTGATACAATCGTAAAATCCGATGATAGTGAACTGAATCCTGTTTGTTATCGATCAATTCTGACAAATCGCCCTCTTTAATTTTGGAAGAAATTTCAGGGACAAACTGATCGTTGCCATAAGCAAAAGGATAACAGGTGTATGAAATTGTATGAATAGGATTTAATGGCATAAAAGATCTACCATCAACCTGATAAATGGAATTCAAATTCTCGCAGAAAACTTCTCCAAATTCTTCTAATTGCTTGTCAGATACAGTTGCGGTATTAATTTTAGCATTCTCTCCTTTTGAGAGTTCTTCCAGTTTGTAATTTAGTACATCGCTCTTGATTATTTCTTCATTTTTGGATAATTGCAGAATATTTTCATGCTCTGGGAAAGGAAGATTCATAAAATCTTTTTTTAGGACAATGTAGCCCCCAGATCTATTAATTCCCGCCTCTGCACTGGTTGCAAGTATCAGAAGTTTAAATAAATGGTAATTATTTTTGAGCAGTATTTTAATGTTTTCCAGTTCAGATTCTTGCCCTCTGGAGGTGTGAATCCCAATGATCCTATGTTTGAAAATTATATCGAAATCTAAATACTGTATGATAAAATTTTTATTTCCTAGGCTTTCTTTAAGAAGAAGATGCGGAGCAAGAAAAATATCTTTATTTTTTTCGCTAGTTCGATAGAAGAGCGTCTCTGTTTCAACTCCAGTCTTTACTATTCCTGCTTCAGTAAAATGTTTTGCTTCGACCATCATTCTGCCTGTTAGGTGAGATGCAGGCTTCAATCTTTTACTTGTCACATAACCTTCTCCATAAACCCAACCACAAGTCTTTTTCTTTTCCTCAAGATAATCACCTAAGTTTCTAAGTTGGCTTAATCTACTCACCAAATAATATAATTGGTTACCTCCAAGTAAATTTGATTTCCAAATATTTAGATCGGTTTCTGCAATTTCTTGAGGCACATTGTGCATGTCATAATGGTCGATTTCGAAGAATAGTTTTTCCTTTGCTGATTTAGCTCTTTTGACAGTTATATGGAGAATATTGTGACGACGTTCGGGCTTCCTGTTGTAAGCAAAAACAACAGCGGTTGCGATGGTCTTTTCAAAGAGCAACGATTTTTCTCTTAATTCCGAGAAATCAATAATTTGTGGAATTTCATAAGTTGAAAAGAACTTCTTTCTGAAATCAATGGTGTTATTGTATAACAATGGACCAGAAGGCATTACAAAGCACAGTAAGCCATTGTGGCTAAGCATTTTCATAGCTTGCTGTAAAAACAGCATTGCTATCTGGTTTCTGGGAATGTGGTAATCCTTTTCAATATTAAACTCGGTATAAAGAGAATCGAAATCCTTCATTTTATCTTCAAAAGGCGGATTCCCAATAACCAAATCAAACTGTCCTTTCTCTTTCTCATTTAAATATTTGAAAAAATTACCCGTATAAATATTCTTTTCTTTCAAATCTTCAAATCGTAATTCAGTCCAAATCTCAGTAGGTTTAAGCATGTCGCAGAGGGCAATACTCAGACTGAAAACAGAAAGTCTAACTGAATCCGACTCAATATCAACACCGTAAACCGAGTTCAGTAAGATTTTCTTTAATATTTCAACAGTAGGGTGTTTGATTTGACCAAATTGGTCATATTGTTCTTTCTGCCACCATTGAACCAATCTTTTAAATACTGTTACGAGAAATACACCTGATCCACAACTTACGTCAATTACCTTATAATCAGACTTCGGATCAGAAATTGGCATACATTCATCGACCATCAAACGAGCCAAATGAATTGGAGTATAAACGGCATCATTTCTTTCAGGAATAAACTCCTCATAAATTCTGCTTATAAGCTCTACTGGCAGGTATTCAAAAGAATAAAGTGGCCACAATACAAATTGGTCATTTTCTGAATTCGCATCAAGGTATTCCGCTAATTTCGTCAAATTCCTATCCGATAAAATCGCTTTATCATCCGGCGATAATTCAAATATTTTACCATTGAAATGAAGGCTTAAATCCTCAAACAACCCAACAATATTGCCACTACGGATTACTTCACAAAATGAATTGGAATTATTGTATTTTCTAAAATAGTCACTTGGGAATACATGATTTCCCTGCTCATCCTTTCTCTCTTCCAGATATTTAACCAGGATTGATAAAACAAGTATCTGATGCGCCAGATTACTTTCCAGATTACTTTCTTCGATAAATTGTGAGCGAATTTTTTTTAACCCTTCAATTAATTTGTTTTGAGCGCTTTCTTTGCTTAAAAAGTTATTCGCCAACTCCTTTTGTTCCCAAAATGTACCATTTAGAAATCGTTTTGCAGAGTATTTTAATCGGGCTAATGAACTTGAAATAAGTGGCAAATTCTCTATCGCAGAGATGGATATCTGCTTGTTATTCTTATTGTATGATACAGCTTTTCTGGCATCATAAACATTGATATTCGAATTGTCAAAAACATAATACATAGGAACAATACTACTACTCCAAATTCTTCTATGGATTATTGCTAAATCCTCCTCCGAGAATCTATGTGTGGTGTTGTCAAATATAAATAATTGTGGAATGGATGATTGTTTCTCTGCAAAACGCCTAAAGAATACAGCTGTGGCATCCAGTTTTTTCGCATCTTCTAAAACAAGTCTTTCTTCAAAAAAAAGCACATCGGTTGAATAATCTTTTGATGTTAAAAACAATGTAGAATCTTTAGACTCTGTATCAAAGTCCAACAAATTAAACACATCTGATAACTCAACTTTTTCCATATCTACAAAAATACAATTTAATATCTCAAAAAGAATTTTTCCGATAACAGATTAAACAATTATTAGAAATAGGATAATGGGTTTAAAATGAATAATATCTAAATCAACTCATGCCCAAACTCCCGCTATTTTTTCGTCACATTTTTTACAAGCCCCATTTTCAATGTTTTTCTGAAAAATGGAATAGCCTTTCCGTTCAATTAAGATTTCATGACAAGTCGGGCAAATGGTATTTTGCGCATCGAGCTCTGGAACATTGCCAATATAGACGAATTTTATTCCGGCGGAAAGAGCAATGTCACGCGCCTGGGTAAGAATTTCAATTGGCGTGGATGAAAGTTGGTTGAGTTTGTAATCAGGATGAAAACGGCTGAAGTGAAGGGGAGCATTGGAAAGCCCGTTTTCGGCCAGCCAGTCGCACATACGTTTAATCATATCGGGATGGTCGGTCCAACCTGGAATAACCAAATTGGTTATTTCCAACCAAACTCCATGTTCCGCAAATATTTTCAGTGCGTTTAAAACCGGTTCAAGGGCACCGGCGCTTAGTCTCTTATAAATATCGTTACTAAATGATTTCAGATCAACATTGGCCGCGTCGATGTATTTGCAGAGATTTCGCAGCGGTTCTTCATTGATGTACCCCGCGGTTACAAGTACATTTTTTATGCCTGCCTGATGTGCCAGTTTTGCCGAGTCGAAGGTATATTCATAATATGAAATGGGTTCGGAATACGTGTATGCTATTGATGGACAATTGTTCGCAATGGTGCCAGCAATCAGCTTGTCAGGCATCAAATCGTAATTGCGTGTTTCCCTTGGACTAGCCTGCGACATTGATGAGTTCTGGCAGTTCATACAAGCAAGGTTGCAACCCGCTGTACCAATTGAGAAAATTTTCGAACCGGGCAAAAAATGGTTCAACGGCTTTTTCTCTATTGGGTCGATGTGTACCGCACAAGGATTTCCGTAGGCAATGGAATAGAGTATGCTATTTTGGTTCACCCGGTTGCGGCATAATCCTGACTTGCCTTCTTTAATTACACATTCGTGTGGGCAGATCATGCATTTGGTGCCTCGTGGTGTAGGCGACCAGTATAAACCTTCCTTACTCCATTTCCAGTGCTTTTCGTTGGCAGTTTCGGAAAATCCCATCAACGGTGAACAGGCAAAAGTGCCGGTGGCTGTCAACCCACATTTGAAAAATTCACGTTTATTCATAACCTGAAAGGTCATCATCTGCTAAAAGAATCAAGTTTTATTCTATTTCATTACTCCGTTTCTGCATTATTTGTTTCGCATTTTGTTTAGTTATTACCTTTTTACCTGTTTTCTCTTCGATCTCTTTTCGTGTATTTCCGGCAATTGTTCCGCCTTGATTGGCAATTTTTCGACTATCCTCAAATGTTTTTGGATTTTTTTCTTTTGAGATTTCGGTCGTTGTCGCTTCGGCGAGCATGTTCAAAACCAATTCCAGGTTCGTCATGTGATCACGGAGGTTTTCTTTTTTCAGGTCTTTATGGTTTTTGTATTGTTTGGTTGTAAATCCACTCCAAGCCTTGGTTATTTCATCGGTAAGCAGGGCAAATTCATTTCCTTTTTGAATCCCATGATTTTCCCATTCATCCGTTAAATCTTTACGAACTTCGATACTTTTGAGTCTTTGGTTTATCCAGTCTTTTGAATAGCCTTTACGCAAATAAGTTTCCATTAAGCGGTCAATACCTTTTTCAGGATCTTCAATTTCATCGATCCTTTCGCGCCCTACTCTTGAAAGCCAAAGTTTAAAAGGTTCGGCTTTTGGCGAAGGAATCGATTGAATCAAGCGAAATAATTGCTCTGTATCAGCAACATCTGTTTTGTAATACTTCCCATCTGAAGATTGCATTTTCAGTTGGTTACAATTTGTAACCAACTCACTTCCCTCTTTTTTCAATCTGTTCTTGAGAACTTTCCAGTAATTGTTTGGATTCTCACTTTCTGTAAGTACTCCAACAACGTCAACAACTGAGAAATACCATTTTTCCTGTTCATTGTCCCATTGTGAACGAATTCGTTTCTCATTAAAAAGCTTTATAGCTGTGTCCTTTGTCATAAGATTGGTTTTTTCTTTAAAATTAACCAAATTCCGAATATCAAATTAAAAACTCATCTATTTCTCCTCCCCGTCTCCAAAAATTAGCGCTTCATAAGTATAAAGTTCAGCGGTTTTCCAGCCTTTCCAGCCAATGCCGGCTTTGTCGTGTGCGCAATGACCAAGAAATTCTTCTTTGGTCCAGCCTGTTTTGTCTGCAACCTGGGGCAAGAATGTTCCTGTATAATTTTCTTTCTTCATGTAAATCCCGTGTTTCCCCATGATGAATTCATCAGCCGACTGTATGCGTTTCAAAGGAGTCAGCACCGAAATTTCGATTTCCAATTCGTTTAATTGATCGGGCTGAATTGTTTTGAAACGATAGTTCTGAGTGACTGCAGATACGGTCATCAACTTTACCACTTTCCAAAGTGGCAAGTTTGCATCGATACGGCCAACGCAACCGCGTATAATGTGATTGGTGTACAGGGTTACAAATGCGCCATACGGTGTTTTTAGGGTGTCGCTCAGTTCGGTTGGATCAATTTCAGGAGTGATGCCTTTCAGGATATATTCTTTAACTGTTTCATGGGCAAGGTTTAGCAGATATTTTTTATCCTCATCGCTCATCGTTAATTCATCCGGCTGTTTTTTCGCCTCCTCATGAGAAAATGAAATTGCATAATACCCAACAACCCGCTCCTTGTCGCCATACAATGAGTCGCCCGAGTTTTTATACTGAATCAGATCAACGGTCAAGTCGGGCATTTTTTCGGTCATATAGAGTAAGGTCAGCACCGAACTCCATCCGCACAAACTGGTTACTAATCCGGATATGTTTTTTTTCTGATTGCTTTCAAGTGCAGCTATCAATTTCGCAGGATTGTTGGTTTTAATAGCTTCTGCAGTAGCCTGGTCGGCAACATTGGCATCTTTATAATCCGGATAATGCGAAAAGTCGCTGCTAATCACGAAAAGGTTCTTTTCATTCAGGTAAGGTTTGAAAATCGCAGCCAGTTTTTTAGCTGTTTCTGCGGTAGAAGAGCCAATGATTACAGGCACGATCTTAAAATCGGAGTGCAAATGATATTGCAAAAACGGAAGTTGTACCTCGAGGCTGTGTTCATGCAAATGGGCTTCCGGATAATTTTTCAGTATATTGTTTTCAGTCACAAGTTGTCTGGCAAGCTCAAGGTCAACTTCAACAGTACCAAGAGGTGTTTCGAAATTTCCTGAGCAATAAACCGATGCTCCGGAGAAACTGTTGGTATGGCTTGATCCAATAACAAAAACTCGCTCAAACTTGCACCCGTGATCAATCTGGTTATAGGCGGAAGCTGCAACCTCACCACTGAACACATATCCGGCATGAGGAGCAACAATTGCCAGCGGTGTTTTTTTGTTTTTTTTCTGCACCGATTTTAAAAACAATTCCTGAAGGTTGACTTTTAATTCATCTGGATTATTGGTATAAAATCTCCCTGCCGCATAAGGCTTTCGGTTTTGCAAAGTTTCCTTCGAGGAGCCTTTTTCAGCATATAAACCTGCAAATGCCGCGATGATCAAATGTTTCGCTTTCATTGATAAATGATTTACCCAGATAAAATTACTTTGTATTACTTTTACGAGGTACAAAAAGATACACTGTGAGCCAAAAAATACTATTTATCACGCCTCCGTTTACACAGTTGAATACTCCGTATCCTGCAACTGCTTATCTGAAAGGGTTTTTGAACACAAAATCCATCATTTCCAATCAGTGCGATCTGGGAATCGAAGTCATTCTGGAGCTGTTTTCATCCGCCGGATTAAAAGACTTGTTTCATGAAATTGACCTGAAAAATGGGGAATGGTCGGCCAACAGTCAGCGGATGATTCATCTCAGGAACGACTATATTCAAACCATCGATCCCGTAATTGCCTTTCTGCACGGGAAAAACGATGCGCTGGCTCATGTAATTTGCGACGGAAATTATCTTCCTGAAGCTTCGCGTTTCAATCAGGTGGACGATCTGGAAGGAGCTTTCGGAACAATGGGAATCATGGATAAGGCAAAGCATCTGGCAACTCTGTATCTCGAAGATTTGTCGGACCTGATTGTTGAAACTACCGATCCGCATTTCGGGTTTAGCCGTTATGCCGAACGTTTGGGCCGGTCGGCCGCCACCTTCGACGAAATTGATCAGGAATTGAAAGCTCCGGATGGATTGATCGACGGGATTTTGCTCCGGCTTCTTCAGCAAAAAATAGAAAAGTATCAGCCTTCCATTGTCGCTTTTTCGATTCCTTTCCCCGGAAATTTATACTGTGCCTTTAAATGTGGACAATGGCTTAAAAAGCACCATCCAGAAATTAAAATCGCGATGGGTGGCGGTTTTCCCAATACCGAACTTCGATCTTTGTCTGATCCGCGTGTATTTGATTACCTCGATTTTATTATGCTTGATGATGGTGAAGCGCCTTTGCTGAATTTAATTGAACACCTCGACGGAGACCGCGCAATCGATGATCTGAAAAGAACTTTCGTGAGACTCAATAACGAAGTGGTTTACCTGAACGGTTCCACTTCCGGAGATTTTTCGCAGTCGGAAGTGGGTGTGCCCGACTATTCTGATTTTTTGCTCGACAAATACCTTTCAGTCATCGAAATAGTAAACCCGATGCACCGTTTGTGGAGCGACGGGCGCTGGAATAAAATGACGCTTGCACATGGTTGCTACTGGGGACGCTGTACGTTTTGCGATACTTCGCTCGACTACATTAAACGCTACGAACCAGGTACTGCAAAGCTTTTGTGCGATCGAATCGAACAACTGATCCTTCAGACCGGTCAGATTGGTTTTCACTTTGTGGATGAAGCTGCGCCTCCAGCACTGATGAGGGCTTTGGCGCTGGAAATTATCCGGAGAAAACTTACAGTTGTTTGGTGGACCAACATCCGTTTCGAAAAGAGTTTTACCTACGATTTGTGTTTTTTGCTGAAAGAATCGGGTTGCATCGCGGTTTCCGGAGGATTGGAAGTGGCGTCAGACCGGTTACTCGGATTAATCAACAAAGGGGTCAGTCTGGCGAAAGTGGCGAAAGTGACCGATCATTTCACCCGTGCCGGAATCATGGTTCATGCATATTTAATGTATGGTTTTCCTACGCAAACCGTTCAGGAAACCATTGATTCGCTTGAAGTGGTGCGCCAGTTGTTCGAGGCTGGTGTGGTACAATCGGGTTTCTGGCATCAGTTTGCCATGACTGCCCATAGCCCTGTTGGGCTGAATCCGGCTCAGTTCAAAGCCAAAATTGAAAATACAGAAATAGGAACCTTTGCCAATAATGATCTGGTTCACAGCGATCCGACCGGGGCAGACCATGAACTATTCAGTGAAGGATTACGCAAATCGCTTTTTAATTACATGCACGGAATTTGCTTCGATTTTCCACTTCAGGATTGGTTCGGTTTTAAAGTTCCGCGAACAACGGTTGTGCCTGATTTTATTCAGAATGCAATTGATTTGGAGGATTTTGAAACGCCCAGCCCAAGCGCTAAAATTTACTGGTTGGGAGGAGCGGTTTCTGCCCGGTATTTCAGCAAAAAGAAAAAGAACCAAACCTTCGAAATGGCAGAACTGACTTTCTTCAATAAAAAGCAGGATTTAGTTATCCAATTGAAGCAAGAGGAAGGGAAATGGCTGTTCGAAAAAATTCCGAAGCTTTCTGTGTTTAATCCGACCCAAATAATCTTTAGTGAGCTCGAAAAAAGCTTCGAGCAACACACGGGAGATGATTTCATACTCTTTTGGAATTGTCCATCCATCAAAGAATTGAGGACGAATGGATTGCTGATGTTGTAAAAAAAATAAGATAAAAGGGCGAACTAAATTTAATACTTCCAACAGGAACTCAAGATTTACCTTGAATCTGTTTTTTGAATAATACTTCATTTTATTGAAATTATTATTGTTATAAACGATTTCAGGTAAACCTGTTTTAGTACGATATTTTAGGACTCAAAAATATGCTAATTTTTTTAAATCAAAACCATTATTTTAATAAAAACTTACAAATCAAACACTTAGATATAATTTTTATATCTGAATATGTATACTATTTGTCTTTTACAATACTTCGTTACATTTTAAGCGGCAATTTTGCCGTAATCCAATAGTTCTTTGACAATTTTTTGATTTTTTGGCGAGTTTGGGTTTATAGCAAACATGCACATAAATCGTTCGAGCATCAAAGTGTTGTTATACAATGTTTTATAATCGGACATTGAGAATGGTTTATCCCCTTTACCTTTGGTGGCAAACCAGTCTTGTTTTGCCAGATTTACTGC
>JAUYMU010000115.1 GCA_030698405.1 Bacteroidota bacterium | reverse complement strand
TCAGAAGGTTAGCTACGTAGGCGCTTTTGACGGCGTAAACAACTGGTCTGAAGGCTGGGCCAACTGGGATCCGGTAAATACAAATTATCCGGAAACTTATACGGCGACCAAAGGTAATGGTCAGTTTACCCGCAGCGGTGGCCTGCACATTACTGCCAACGAAACCTGGAGCGGAACAATAAAACTCGACGGATGGGTTTACGTTGACAATGGCGCAACCTTGACCATCGAACCGGGAACTGTCATCCGTGGAACCAACAAGAGCGTTCTTGCGATTGAACGTGGCGCAAAAATTATGGCAGTAGGTACACGCACTCAACCCATTGTTTTCACCTCTTCGCAGGGAGCAGGTTTCAGGAGTAACAGCGATTGGGGTGGCCTTGTAATTTGCGGTAACGGAATAAACAACCTTGCCGGTGGAACAGGTGTTGCCGAAGGCGGAATTGGTTCGGAATACGGAGGCACAAACAACGAAGACAATTCAGGAGTTTTGGCTTATGTCCGCATCGAATTCCCGGGTTATGAAGTTGCTACTGGCAGCGAGGTAAATGGTTTGACATTAAACTCTGTAGGTAGCGGAACCCGTATTGAATATGTTCAGGTTTCCTATTCCGGCGACGATGGATTCGAATGGTTCGGAGGAGCTGTTAATGCCAAATACCTGATTTCGTACCGTACCGAAGATGATGATTTCGATACCGATAACGGATTCAGCGGAATGGTTCAGTTTGGTTTGATCATGCGCGACCCCGCGATTGTTGACACCGACACTGCGAATGCTTTCGAATCGGACAACAATAGCAGCGGAACGGAACTTACCCCGTTGACCAAAGCCATTTTCAGCAACATAAGCGCTTTTGGTGCATCGAAAGACCTTGCTACTTACACTTCAAACCCGCAAAATCACAAAGACGGTGCTGCAATGCGTATCCGTAGGGCAAGCCGCATTTCAATTTACAATTCATTGTTCCTTGGCTGGGGTCGCGGGGTTCGTCTCGAATCGTCGCCAACACATGCTGCTGCAATAGCAGGTGAACTGGTATTGAAAAACAACATCATCGGCGGTATTTATGGGAACAAATATGGCGATGCGTCAACAATGACTGTTGCTCAGATTGAAAGCTGGTATCTTAATGCAGCCAACAAAAACAAAATGCTGGCAACCGATGCAGAAGCAAAAATTACCAATCCATTTAATTTGGCTTCGCCAAACTTCCAACCGCTAGCAGGTTCACCGGTATTCAATGCTTCATATTGGTTCACTACATCAGCTAAACCATCAATTGTTTCATCTGAAACCAAATTGGTGAATTACCCGAACCCTTTCAGCGGAAGTACAACCATCGAACTTCAGCTTGAAAAAGCTTCGTATGTTCGTGTTTCCGTAATTGATATGGCCGGTCGCACAGTTGCAAATCTTCAGGAAGGTAACCTTGCAGAAGGCAAACACCGCTTTTCATTTGACGGTTCTGCACTTCCAAAAGGATTGTATTTTGCAAAAGTTGTAAATGGCAACGACCAGAAAGTGGTTAAAATGATTTCGAAATAAGGAAATTAAAGATAACACAGAATTCAGGATCTCCACCAGTCCCGAGTCCTCGGGGCTGGTGGAGATCTTTTAAAATAACATCAGGTGCAGCGCACCGAAATATTTGTAGTTTTAGATAATAGGCGAATCCAGAAGGTGCATCGCACCGTAATATTGAAGCAATTGGTAATTTATTTCGGTGCGATGCACCTTTGGTTGCTTCTATTTCTCATTTATACTACAAATATGCTGCGGCTCTGCCGCTTTCTGGAGCAACAATTGTATCACAGGGTATTACCAGCGATTGAATAGAAAAAAGTAAAAATAAAATGAAGAATGTCATGAAGAAATTTGGGTTGTTAATCGGATTGATCGGCTTGCTATTTTTTGCAGCCAGTGCACAGGAACTAAAAGAAATTAACGGTATTTATTATGCCGACAGCGTGGCTTATACCGGAAGATATGTAACTCATTTTCCGAATGGCAAAATTAAAATTGAGCTGAACCTGGAGAACGGTTTAAAGAATGGTACCGCAAATGTTTATTTCGAAAATGGTTTGCTGAACGAAGTAAGATCCTACAAGAATAACCTGATGCACGGATCGTGGATTACTTACAACGATCAGAAAGTCCTTACCGGTTTGGCCAATTACAAAGAAGGATTGAAACATGGTGCCTGGATGATTTGGGATGCAAGTGGAAACCTGCTTTACGAATTGCATTACAACATGGGCGAAAAAGTTGGCAAGTGGCGCAACTTCGGCAAGAATGGTGAGATTGTAAGTGAACGTGAGTATCCGGAAAAACCGAAAAAAGAGTGATCAGTGGTCAGTCACAGTGGTCAGAGTTGGCCGTGTCGCCACTTGAACCTTGAACCTGAAATTTGGAACTCTTTCTGTATTTGTAACAAAACTTTAATCGAAGCTTAATTCAGCTGTAATCATCGGGATGTACTTTTGATGATGTAAACAGGAAATAACAAACAAAAAAAATACAGTCATGAAAAAAGTAATTTTTGCCGTTCTTGTAGCATTTGTAGCCACATCGGCATTTGCAGAAAAATCAGAAAGCAAAACAGGATCAAAAGCGGAAGCCGCAGTACTTTCATTAAGCGGAAACATTATTGACGAAGTTTCAGGTGAATCTCTGGTTGGCGTAGAGGTTAAAATTGAAGGTTCAGATATTAAAACTTACACCGATTTTGATGGCCATTTTGTAATCAACAACCTAAAAGCTGGACCATGCAAACTGGTTGCAAGCTACACCTCGTACAATAAAAACGAGAAAACATTCAACATCAATGCAAAAACCAATCAGGTAAAAATTGAACTTCAGGCATCAAAATAATTGTTGCGGTTGTTCATTGATTAGTTAATACTCAAGATCGAAACCTCTTCTTTAAGCCGGAAGGGGTTTTTTGTATTGGGTATTTATCCGGACAGTGATCAAACAAAGCATCTTCAATCCTTAAATGAGTGTCATCATCCTATCCCTTTTTTAGGTTACCTCATTAATCCAAATGAAGCAATTGAGAAGATGCAAATCACTAAAAAGGTACAAATATTTCAAAATCTGACATCCATTTCAACTATCACCTCTTGGATAGCGATAAGCAACCGATCAATGTCTTCGATAAATAGCTGCCCAATATTTCCAATCCTGAAACAGTTGGTATCGCTCAGTTTTCCCTGGTAGATCACTTGCCTGCGCTGGTGCAGGCTTTCGTAAAAACGGGTGAAATCGAAATTTGGATGTTCAGGAAACAGAAATGAAGTAATAATATAGCCCTGATCTTTTTTATCCAGATAGGTCTTCAGTCCGATCGCTTCGGTGCCTTCAATTAATCTACGGTAGTTTTGTTGATACCGTTCCGATCGTTTTCCAATTCCACCTTCCGCTTGTAATTCTTCGATGGCTTTGCGGAAAGCCAAAACAGATTGAATCGGCGGGGTAAAGCGGAACTGGTTGTTCTTTTGCATGTCAATCCACTGGCTGTATAAATCGAGCGATACTGTTCTGGCTTGTCCCATACAGGTTTCAAGCGTATTGGTTTTGCAAATTACAAATGAAAAACCGGGAACACCTTCAATGCATTTGTTTGATGATGAAATCAGAAAATCGATGTCGAGTGCCTTCAGGTCGATTGGGACAGCGCCAAAACTGCTCATCGCGTCAACAATATAAACTTTGTTATACTTTCGGGCCAGCATACCAACACCTTCAATATCATTGAATATTCCTGTGGTTGTTTCGCAGTGAACAATGGCTACGTGAGTGATCGTTTTATCCGTTTTCAAGGCCAATTTTACATCCTGAGTCGGTGGAACAATGTTTTCGCGGTAACTTAAAGTCGAAGTTTTGATACCGTAAATCTCAGCCATTTGTCTGATCCGGTCGCCATAGGCACCGTTGGTAATCAGTAGCAAATGTCCGTCGGAGGGAATCGCTGTTGAAATGACCGATTCAACTCCAAAAGTTCCGGAACCCTGCATCAGCACAGTATCGTATCCATCATCCGGAGTTAAACCGGCAATGACAAGCAATTCGCTTCGAATTTCTTTTACGACTTCCAGAAATTCCTTGTCGCGCGAGCCCATGTCGTGAAGCATGGCTTCTTTTACTGAAAGTTTTGTATTTAATGGTCCGGGGGTGAATAGTTTATTGTCCATATTGGATTGATTTTATGTAATTACTTTGTTGAAGGTCAATGTTGTTTCGTCCGAAAGATGGGTTTTGCCCTGAAAAAGGCTTTCGCGCGGACGACTTCCTTTAACTCTTTTCTTTTTATATAAATATTTTGCTCCTCTGGAGCAATCACCAATTAGGAGTTTCGGTTAATTAGAACAAATTAATGCCAGCGGCGTTCGACTGAGACTTCGGCGTGAGCTCAGTCGAACGCTCACGCCGAAGTCACGAAATATTTGTAGAAAAACGATTGACCACAACGCTCTTCGTGCCGTAGGTACGAAACAACCCTAATTCATCCGAAAACAACGGTATTAATTAATTTATTATTATAGCGTTCGGATGGAACTCACATGCCAGAACGCTTTCTCTTTAAACATTAATTTTCATTCTCTTTTTGTGCCGCCAGCTTTGAAATTATTTCCGCAGCATGTTCGTTTCATTTAGTCAGAAATTCGTTTCAGCGTATTTCAAATCCATAGTCGGTTCTGGTTCTATTATTTCCTGATTTTCTTTGCCGTAATTCCATTTCAGGATAAGTAAAAAGGCGGCGATCAAAGCAACAACCACGAACAATTGAAACAATGCATTCCATCCATATTTGGTAGAAACAAAAGCTACTGCAAACGGCGAAAGCAACTGCCCCGCAGAGCCAACTCCGTTGATGAGACCGGCTGCCAAGGCGGCTCCGTGATTTTTGCCGATATCCATGGCTGCCGCACCGGACATCAGTGAATCGGGGCCATAAGTAAAAAAGCCGATGAGTCCGATGGAAATAATGGTTGGAACAATGCCCAGTGGCATGAGATACGGTTGCAGGAACAATACAAACGCCAACCCGAACAGCATGATTGAACTTACCGGAAACCGCCGGGTTTGATACAAGTAATCGGAGGCATAACCCGCTGCCAAAATGCCCAGAAATCCGAAAGCCTCGTAAGCGATTGAAGTGTAGCCTGCCCGCTGATCTGAATAAAGGAGCGCTTCCGACAAATAAAGCGGAAGCCAGAACAGAAATGCGTAGCGCGTAAATTTGACGAAAAAGTACATGGCTGCGGCAATCCAGACAGCGCCGTTTTTCAGTACAGCCAGCTGTGCTTCTTTCTCTTTCCGCTTTCCTTTTTTAGTGCTCGTGTCTTTTTCAAAAGGTTCCAAACCAACATCTGCTGGGTTGTTTCGGGCAAAAACAATGTATCCCAATGATATGACCAGCAATAGAATCGCCGGTGCCAGAAAAGCGCGTCTCCAGGATAAATCAGCCAATATATTTTGATTGGAAAGCCAATAAGTAGCAAATGCAGTAGCTGCCATTCCACCAATTACGTAGCAGGTAGTCCAGAACGACATCATTACCCCGCGCTCCTTCTTTTTAAACCAGGGCGTCAGGTTTTTTATCAGTCCCGACCAGCCGGTTGATTGGCCAAATCCATTCAGTCCCATTAAAAATACAAATGAACCGAGGGTTCCCATCCAGCCCATCGCAAGGTTTGCAATAACCGAAAGGAGCAACCCAATGCCAACGATCAGCCGTGGTCCGTGGCGGTCGCTCAGATAACCGTTCAGAAACTGCCCCAGCATGTACATGACACTGTAAATGGTAATAACTAATGCAAATTCGTCTTTGGAGGTGTGCAGTTCGCGGCTCATTACCGGCATCACCACACTGAAATTTTTCCGACAAAAATACATCCCAAAATAGGCCATCCAGGTGAGTGAAAATATTTGCAGCCTCCATTTTTTCATCTCGGGCGAAATCGTTTCGATCATGGTTTATTTTAATCAGAAGAAAAGAGGGAAATAATTAAGCAGTTGTTTTTGATTTGTGATACTGGGATCAATCTGTCTTTCGATTGTGATATTGGCCTCAATTTGTCTGTCAATTTCTTCTAAAATCGGCCAGCAGTCCCAAACACCTTCGGCCACATAGTCAGCTCCGGCATTCAGTAGTTTTTTCCCGGCGAGGGCTATTTTTTCCATTAGCCAAACATGGTCGGCATTTTCGGCATCCTCAAGTGACAATCCGACTTCATTTCCCGATTTGGTCAGGCCAATCGTCCACATTCCGGCATTTATTCCTTCCTGTATGTCGGCCACTGTGTCGCCAATTTTTACCATCTGGCTTAGTGGAAATACATTCATTTTTTCGCAGTTTTGGAAGATCATCCATGGAGCAGGACGGCCCGCCGAAACTTCCGAAGAATTGACTACTGAATCAGGTTTCAGTCCGATGGCAAAAGCAATTGGCAGAATGTTGCTCATCATTTCTGCGACATAACCGGTGGTAGTTCCAACTTTCACTCCTTGCTTTTTGAGCCGGTCAATCAGTTCCACTGAGCCAGGAATTGGTTCGCTAAAGTTTTTTACAATCAAGGCCAGGGCAGGTCCCAGTTCAGCATACATCTCTTCAACATCTGTTTCTGAAGGAGTTCTCCCAAATTCGGCCATCCATTGTTTCTGAACTGATTCAAGCCGGAAAAGCTCCCTGACATGGTCTTTTTTCGCCAAACCCATTGGTGCGCGGGCTTCGTCAATGCTAATCAGTATATCTTTTCTCCTGAATACTTCAATAAATACCTGGGTTGGAGCAATGCATCCATAGTCGATAATCGTTCCTGCCCAGTCGAAAATAACGGCTTTTATGTTTTTTAGTTGTTTCATGTTGAAATTGTTTTAAAAACTTTGTTTGTAATAAAAACGGGTGTATAACATTTTCACCTTTTTTCGTATTTAATCCTCTTGACTCACCCCGCACCTGCGGTGCTTTGGGGTGAGTCAAGTGAACCATACAATAATCAAAACTACTTATAAATTATACCACTAAAAGACGCAACTTCAATTTTTTTATCTTGGGAATTTTGTCGTACACCCTTTCAAAAACCCTGACAGCAAGAACTGTCAGGGTTTCTGAAAAAGGGGGGTCTATAAAAAGCTGCTGTTTATTTAATGATCCACATTTCAGAATTAATGTCATCGGTTTCAGCGCCAAACTGACTTTTCAGGGCAGCTTTGTAATTGTCTGCATTGGTGGTCCGTTCAGAACTTGGGTACTGCCAGCGTTTGGCAATACGTCCGCTGTTGGCGGTACCTGGTCCGGTTAGGAATGTTGGCACTCCAGTGCGGCGGTAGTTGTTGTATGCTTCCCATCCCGAATTCTGGAAAAATGCCAAATATTTTTGGGTCAGGATTTGGGTCAGGGCAGTAGTTGTGGTACTGCTTAGTTTTACTGAAGACTGTGCGTAGTATGTTGTCCAGTTAGCATCGACACTTGCTCCGTGGAATGTCCACGAGGCTTTGATTCCTTTGGTGTAATTATCTTCAGTACTTCCGGTAACCCATCCACGATTAATGGCTTCGGCAATATTGAAACATAGTTCAGCATAACCAATCTGTATAGCTGGTTCTCCAAAGTACGAACTGTAATATTTGTCTTTACTGATGGCCGAATACTCACCGTTCAACATTTTGGTTGACATATCGTCGAGACTTTCGCCCGAACTTGCCCCAATGTAAGCATCAAAGTCGGCGGCTGTTAATCCTGCCTGAATTTTAGCCGAAGCCGGATCGGCAACAATAAATGTACGCGGATCTTTCAGGGCTACCAATGTGTTCAGGTAAGTGGCCGACATGTTGTTACGGGTGGCAGTCTGACCGTAATTATCCTGATTGAGCGGGTATTTGTCGGTTGAACTGTTGTAAGTAAATTTCAGGTTATCGTCCAGCGAAGTCATTACCGGATATTTTGTTGGGTTTGTAACTACATCGGAGAACAGTTTTTTAATGTTCAAATCGGTGTCGGCTTCTTTTTTGCTCAGGTTGATCAGAACGCGCAATTTATAGGTATTAACCACTTTCTGCCATTTTATCAAATCGTTATCAAGCATAAAGTCGCCGGTCAAGGTATTGTTCCCGGTGCTGTTAAGGGCCTGAAGGTCTGTATTTGCCTCTTCGAGCCACACAAGCGCCTGTTTGAATACTGCTTTTTGAGTGTCGTATGCCGGAGCGGTGTTCTCCAGACTCTTCAACGCATCGGTCAAAGGCAAGTCGCCCAACCGGAGTGACATATCGACAAAATAATATGCCTTGAAAAATTTACCCAATGCGGAATATGGATTGTTATCAGGAAGACCAATACGTTTGGCTTCTGCGATCATCTGGTTCACATTTTTCAGTTGCGTATAGTTAAAACTGGTGGTCGTCCAGTCGTATTCCTGATCGTCGTAATAGGCATAATTGCTGCACCAGAATTGGTTCCAGCGATGCTCGTCGCTCCATGGCGAATAATATATGCCATACAGAACAGTTGTAAAAACCATTGATGGCGGAACTTGTCCGGGGCGGTTTGGATCTTTTTCGAGTTCCTCGAATTTCTGACACGATGTAAATGCAACAGCAAGTACCATCATGAATAGGATTATTTTTTTCATTTTTATATAATTGTGACTTTTTAAAATAAACTTGAATTAGAAAGTAATATTCAGGTTAAAACCGAAGCGTCTGGTTGTGGGGGTTTGCAATCCTGAAGATCCGTTTGTTCCGGCATATTGTTCGATGTCGATATCGCTTCTTTCGGCAAAATACAACAGGTTACGACCTACAAATGAAATATTTGCCTGCCTGACAAATGTTTTTTGAAGAAATTTTTGTGGCAGATTGTAAGTCAATACAACTTCACGAAGTTTCACATAAGTACGGCTAATGGCGTAAGCCGAATTGGTTCCGTAAACGCGGCTAATATAATCCTGTAAATAAGTCGCCGTTGTGTTTGGCGCAAATTGCAGTTGGTCGTAATTGATCACCTTTCCATCAGAGTCGTATTCGATCTTGCCACTTGTCAATACGACCCCTTCGCCAACGTACGATTTAATACCTTTGGTATCGTTTATCCTTGCTTCGCCCATTTTGCCCAAAACTGTGTTGATGTGACGACCACCCTGATAGGTTTTTTGCTCCACATAGTCGAGAATGGTTCCGCCAAACCGGCCATCGAACTGAAATTTCAGGCTTAAATTTTTATATGAAAAGGTGTTGTTAACTGCACCAGCCCAATCAGAGTTCGCATTTCCGAGGTACTGTCGAACCGAGTTCCTGATCGGAAGACCACTTTCGTAGATCAACTGTCCATCGGCTGTGCGAACAAAATCGGTTCCGTACATTTTATCGATACGGTCGCCCACTTTCAGGTAAATATCCAGTTTGTCAACTCCGGGGTAAATTTCTTTCAGGTATTGCTGATTGGTGGAATAATTGGCCGAAATGTTCCAGCTAAAACCATTTGGGTTACTGACAGGCGTTGCCGATGCCGAAATTTCAATCCCTTTTCTTAGATATTTGATCCCGTTAACTAATGCCGTGTTATAACCCGTAGCTCCTGAAATTGGCAACTGGAAGATTTGCGGCCCGTCGATGCTCGAAAAATAAGTTACATCAAACATCAGCTTGTTGTCGAAAAGACCGACGTCAGTACCTACTTCCCAGGCTGAACTTGAACCTGGTTTCAGGTCGGGATTTGTAATCGTATTGGTGTACGAGGCTACCGGAATGCCCTGGATCAGACCTATGCCGTATGATGCTGAGTTTTGGTATGTAGGTCCGTCGTAAGGAGAATTATAGTTGGCTCCATAACTGGGAACCCAAAGTTGACCTATGGTTTTATTCGACATCCCGCCACCTACATTGGCATACGAACCTCTTAATTTCCAAGATTTAACGTAAGGAATGGTCACCAGTTTTGACATTTCGATACTTGTAGATACCGATGGGTAAAAATAGGTGTTGTTTCCTGAAGGCAACGTGGAGTTTTTATCGGTACGACCAGTTAACGACACCGTAAAGAAATCGTCGTAGGTGAGGTCGGCGGTAGCATAAACGCTGAGTACCTGCATCGGGGCATAGAAATTATATGATTTAACCGGATTCAAGGAATTGCTCAAATTGTACCAGCCTGGCACGTTCATGTAGTCGGTAGTGGCAAAACTGCTCCTGAATTCGTAAGAGCGAATGTTTCCTCCGGCAGTGGCGTGTAAGCTAAGTTTTGGAACCACATATCGGTCGTACGAAATAAGCACGTCGGTATTGTTTTCAAACAAATTACGTTTGTCTTCGCGGTAATCACCCATTTCGCCTTCGCGTCCATAGGGATGCGCCGAGAACGGAAGTTTTTCAGACCGGAACAAATCGTAGGAAGTGACGGCGGTGCGTGCCTGAAAGTTCAGGTAATTGTTGAATTTATAATTTATTGAAGCATAACCGGTAAGGTCGTTTTTATAATGTCCGCGAAGCCATTCGTACGACATAAAATAAGGGTTATGGTAACGCTGGTATTCGGCATAAATTTGTTGTACACCTTCTTTTCCGGGTTGCCAGTAGTTGCGCATATCATCAATATTCCAATCGGCTCCGCCCCAGGCTATCATGTTGTAAATGATACTATTCGGTCCGTACTGAACATCGGGTACATTGGGAGTGTACTGACGGCTGTAGGCCATGTTCGCGTTCAGGCTAAGCTTTTTCGAAATTTTGTACCCGCCTGACAAACTGAAATTTGTAATGTTGAGCGAAGTGTTCGGTATAATTCCTTTCTGGTAGCTATGTGCTGCAGAAAACCGGAGATCGTATTTTTCACCTGAAGAAGCAACCGAGAAGCTGTTGTTCGATAAAAGCCCGGTTTCCAGGAATCGTTTCAGGTTATCTTTTCCGCGCGCCACGTATGGTGTTGGTTTAATATTACCTTTGAATGTACGTCCGTTGGGGAAAGTTGTAATATATTCGATGCCGGGCGTTACTTCTCCATCATATTGCGGTATTAACTGGCCTTCAAAACGTGGACCCCAAACATCATAGTCAGCATCATTTAAACCTCCGCCTTTTCCATCGGCAAAAGCATATACACCATGATCGCCGGGACCGTATTCATCCTGAACCTTAGGAATGGCCAGGAAACCACTCTCTGCCATTGTGCTTGAGTTAAATTCGACTGAAAAACCGCGTTTGTCTTTTGTACCGCGTTTTGTGGTAATCTGTATGGCGCCATATTGTCCGCGTGAGCCATACAAAGCGGCAGCAGTTGGGCCTTTCAGTACAGTATAACTTTCAATATCATCAGGATTAATATTCCAGGTATCAGTTTGTACCGGAACGCCATCGACGACATAAAGAGGTGCATTTCCGCGAAGTAAAACGGATGGTGCGCCAAGCATTTCGGATGATGCTCCAACAGTTAAACCAGCCACTTTGCCGGTAAGCGCATTGATAGGGTTGGGTTCCCTCGCTTTTACGAGCTCGTTTCCCTTAACTTCCTGAATAGAATAACCGATAGTGCTTTTTACCTTTTCGATACCCAAAGCTGTTATTACAACTTCTTTGATTTCCTGTTTCGATTCCGGCAAAATAATCTCGATTACTTTCTGGCTACCAACGGCAACTTCTACAGTTTCGAATCCGATGTACGATGCCACCAGAATGTCTTTGGATTCGGCCTGAATGGAAAACCGGCCATTTAAATCGGTCAAAGCACCCATTGTGCTCCCTTTTACCAGAACGGTAGCGCTTGGAAGGCTTTCTCCGCTGCTGGTTTTCACAGTTCCTTCAACGCTTGCCTTTTGGGCAAACACAGTTGTTCCGATATGGAGGACAGTGATGAGTAAAAAGAAAATTTTTCGCATTGTAAAATGTTTAGAATTAATACTAATTTTTAGACATAGAAATGGCTGTTTACAGTGTTTTACGCTCTAAATGCCAATAAAATCGATAAGAAATTTGTTGGTTGGGGAACTTAAAATACCAGGGTTACCCGTTTTGTAAACAAGCTTGTAAGCGAATTTACATCGTTGGTTTCACCGATCGTTTTCTCGAAACTTTCCGTTTCGGCGGTAAGCACATTAAAGGCAACATCTAAAACTTTATTGAAATCGTATGATGCTGTTTCGGTGGTAATTTCTCCCTTTTTAACCAATTTTTTCAGGTGTCGTTCAATCTTTTTCACCGCTTCGTAAATAACTGGTTTACGAATCATGGTGCGGGTTTGGGGATTTCCGGGCACTATTGGTACTTCGTAGGTGTATTTTGATTCGAGCAGGTACAATTTTTCGGAAACTGATTGCCCAAATGCATGTTCTCCGATCATGTCTTTCGAAATGGAATTTAAATCATGATCGGCAGATGATGCCCTGAATTCAAATACCGGAAGACTAATTGTGGCCGAAACCGTTTTTTTTGCATCACCCGGAAGTACCAGTGCCAAAACTTCCTGTGCGAGTAATTTTCCCGCTCCAAGCAGAAAAATGAATGTTATCAATTGTAATTTTCGTTTCATATAGCTCTCTTTTAATTCGGTACAAAATTGTTTTAACTTTATTTAACTTCGATTTACTTAGGATTAAAGTTTGATTAATAGATCGTTGCAGTTTACGATAAATATTAATGTTCGATTACTGATTTTCAGAATTGAACCTATTTCAGGAATATTTGGCCAAAGCTGCCGCCAATATTGAAATGGCCCTTTGTAAATCCTCCCGGTTGATCGTTAGCGCTGGTGAAAGTTGTAATACGTTTCCCTGCGAAACTTTAAAACTCAATCCGTGGTGCATGCATTCGTACATGATTTGTTCAGCTTTTTTCTTTGCCTTCTTTTTTGTTTTCCGATCTTTCACCAGTTCAATTCCCCATAATAGTCCCAGTCCACGAACATCACCTATTATCTGGAATTGCTCTTTCAGTTTATTCAACTCCTCCTTCATCCATAATCCATCGTCAACAACTTTTTGCAGCAGGTTTTCTTTTTCGATGTAGTTAATGGTTGCCAAAGCGGCTACACTGCCCAACGGACTTTTTTCATGCGTGTAATGCCCGAGTGAAATATCATCAGCTACGTTAAACCTGTCGCGCGTTACCATTGCGGCAAAAGGAATAATGCCCCCTCCCAATCCTTTCCCCAGACAAAGTATATCTGGTTCAATTTCATAATTTTCGAAAGCAAACATTTTTCCGGTACGACCGAGGGCAATCGGAATCTCGTCGAGAATGAGCAACACTTTGTGTTTGGTGCAGATTTCGCGGACTCTTTTCCAGTATGCCCGGGTCGGAATCTGTACATCAGTATTCCGGACTGTTTCAGCCAGAAACGCCCCAATGTCACCTTCTTTTTCAATTACATATTCGAGATAATCAGCATAATTTAACTGGTCGGCTTCGGTATCTCCGAAGATTCCCCAATAGGTGGTTGGCGGAGGAATGCAGATAACTCCTGGCATAATCGGGCCCATGTACTTTTTAAATACCAATTCGCCTCCGGCTGAAATGGCATCAAGCGAAGCGCCATGAAATGAATCCCAAAGCGAAACTATCTTGTGTTTTTTAGTCACTACCCGAGCCAGTTTCAACGCCATTCCAATAACCGAAGTTCCGCCCGGAGCAAATAAACTTCGGTTGACATCGCCTGGAAGCATTTCAGCCAGTTTTTTTGCCAGTTCAACTGCAGGTTGATTGGTGTACCGGCGGGGCGAAAACGGCAAAAGCTGCATCTGTTCAATAATCTGACTGACCACATCATCGTTTCCGTAGCCCAGTTGATGCACATTATTTCCGTGGAAATCGAGCAAATAATTTCCTGAAAGGGTTTTTATCCCGCTTCCCTTGCAACTATCCAGTACTTCCAGGCAAGGGCTCGACATGGACTGATGCAGAAAATAGCGGGCATCATCATCCAGAATTTGCCGGGTTCGCGGGTCAATAATTTGCTGATCCCACTTTCGGCGTTCTTCCGAGAAATTTACATCGCCTTCAACCATTAATTCTGTCGTTTCCATATTCTTCGGGTTTAAGGCATGTTTATATGAAGAACCGAATCCGATCCTGTGTAACAATTCCGGATGGTAAGTTCCTGATAGTCCATCAGGTCAAGCGCCATTACAAGGGTTGATTCTGCAGGAACAGTAATCACTTGTCCTTTCATATTTTCCACCACAAAAGGGATAGCCGAAATATTGGTGATTTCGAATAGATCTCGATTTTCTCTATCCTTTTTTTCGGTTGGTTTTGCCGATACCGAAGCTTTGAAGAGCGCTTCCATAAATTCTTTTTTACCTGCCAGCTTATTGTCAAAATAAGCCAGAGTGCGGTTTTCGAACATCGCTTCCTGTATTGATTTCAGGCTGCGGTCTTTGGCAAAAACAAGTGTCATTGGACGGCGATGACCGTTTTCGATGTCGTAGAAATAGCCTGTAACATCGTGAATGTCAGAGTTGCTGATTACTGCCAGTTTTTTATTCAGGCACCAGTCGAGTACAACCGGGTAATATTCCTGTTCGTTAAAAACTTCGATGCCATTGATCAATCCTTTTTCAAATAATTCCTGGTGCATTGGCATCCAAAGGCAGGTGTCGGGTTGCTGTGCTTTCCATCCCGGGTGGTTCCAAAGTATAAAGGCACCTTGTTTTTTTGCGGCCAGCAAAGCATCAATTGGTTCTTTGGTGTCGAGCGGGTTTACATCTTCGAGAAACAGGGCGTTCAAATGTCCGGGAGGCATTTCCCGGGTAACTTCACCGGCACGGATGAGTAAAATATTCTTCTCATTTGCCCGGTCGATAGCCATTTCGTAAGACGCATTATGGTCTCCGGTCACATATTTTTTTGAAGGCTGATTTTCGATGTGGTCGGTAATGGCAATTGCGTCCAGCCCTTCTTCCCAAGCCTCATCAACACGAACGGTTGGCCAAACTGCGCCATCCGAAAAAATGGTATGAATATGAAAATCGCATTTCAGGGTTTGGTAGCCCAAAATATTGGGGATTCTGATTTCTTTCCGGGCCGAAGTTTTTTGCATGTGCGGAAACTGAACATTGTTCAGATCCTGTGCAAAAGAACCCATTCCGAATAAAAGGATAAATGCCATTGTGAGTTTAATTTTCATTGTATAAATTTTTAAAGTGAACTTTCATTTTCCTGAAGAACCTTGCTGTTTACCTCTTGCCGATTATTCAAACTTTTCTGTTTCCAGTTGTAGTGAACCAGTTCTGAATGAAACGTACCATCTTCGTTCAGGTCGATAATGGCATACATTGGAGGGAATTCCTGATAATTTCCTTGCCACCAGGCTCCGCAGGCAGCTCCGTTGCAGAGGTAGTCAATTCCCAGATAACTGGTTTTTTCGGCCAGATGAACATGTCCGCTAATGGCCAGTTTAATGTTGGGATAAGCTGAAAATAAGTCTTTTATTTTCCGGGCATCTATGTGCATCCAGGCACCGGGAACCTGCCAGTTTCCCGATTTTTCGTTGTCGCCATCAAAAAATACCGACGAAGAAATGATCGGAATATGCGAAACCACGCAAACAGGAGTTTTCGCCGGAGTATTTTTAAGGTTTTTTTCGAGCCAGTTAAATTGCTCTTTGTCGAGTTTCGCGGTGTACGAATGTTTGTCCTCATCGAAAAAAGAACTGTCAAGAAAAATGAAATGCCAGCCATTTTTGTCGATACTGTAATAGCGATTCGGAATTTCCAGTTCCTTTACTGCCCAGTTTTTCCCGAAAAGCGGATCTTTTTCCAGTTCTTTGTCTTTCAGGCTCCAGCCCCAAACATCGTGGTTTCCTATACAGTTGAATTGCACGTAGTTCAGTTTCGAACGGTAATATTTACGCCACGAGTCCCATTGTGCAGTAGTCTCTTCTTTGCTGCGCTTCAGCGAATCCATAATGTTATCGCCTGTATTGATCACAAAATCGGGTTTGTCTTTCATCGCGTGAATCTCGCTCAGAAGTTGCTGCATGGCTTTTTCAGGAACTGAATCGGGATACAGGTGCATGTCGGTCAAATGCACAAACCGTAACGACCTTTTAATCTTTCGCTTTTCGGTCTCGGTGGTATTGGCCATTACAACTCCACTTATGCCTAAAAATGATGTTGTAAGGAAATTTCTTCTTTTCATTTTATTTGTTTAGTTAATGCTTTGCCCGTGTTATTTGACTGTATTTTGGACGCAAACAAATGTTGTTGCAATTCAATTCAAACTTATAAAAGACCCTATCGAGGCAGGTTAGGCGATTGTTATCAAAGTGGTCTGCTTAAGTTATCAAACAGCTAAACAACGATTACAAACCGTTGCAGATTAATTAAGTGTTGAAATCGAATTGAAATATTTAATCGAATTGTAACAATTTTGTCGTAAAAATAAAGCTCAGCAGAATGACATTTAATTTTTTAAAATAGTAATTTTACCACAAATACTATATACAATAAATTATGGAAAATTTAAACAAAGTTGTTGTCAGCGAAAAATCGTCAGACAATCAGAAAGATTCAAAAAAGGAAACTGCCAAGCCTACTGTGGTTAAAAAGGATAAAACAGAAAATAAAAAACGTGCAGAACCAAAAGAAACGCCTCAGATGCCAGATGTTGCCAAAGAGACTTTAACTTCTATTGCTGAACCCGTTAAAGTTAAAAAAAGCGAAGGCGAAAAAGCAGATAAATCGGAGCAAAAACACAAAGAAGAAGGTAAAAAAGATCTTGAAAATCAGCCTGCCGCAGAAGTAGCGGAAAAGCCGGAACCGGATAAAAAGAAGAAGAAAAAAATAAAAGTGATAAAAAAGAATGCTCAAAAAGCTGAAGAAAAGGTTGATAAACTGAAGGACAAAGTTAAAAAAGGGAAGAAGAAGGACATTAAAAAAAGTAAACTTAAAGGCTTGAAAGAAAGATTGGAGAAAGCCTATGACAAGCTGAAAGCCAATCTCAAAAAGCTTAAAAAAGCGAAGAAATAATTTCATGTGATTCCAAACGAATTGATCGAAATAGATCGTTTCATTATACAAAAAAAGAGTGCCCGGCCAGGGCACTCTTTTTGGTTCTATTACGTTTGGTGTGGGTAATTATTTTTCAAATTCATTGATGATTAATAAGGTTAGGTTGGTGTGGTGATAAATGTTCTACTAAGGTTTAAAAAAGGAAATAAGGTTTTTCTCGAATTAATGAGCCTACAATACAGACAATTAATCAATTAGATTTTTAGAAACCTTATTTCTAAAATTTAACCTTAGTAGAAATAGTACCCAAGCAAACACAACCTTATTACCTTATTTAAATCATAAAATGAAAAGGTGTATTTCGCGAATAAAAGTTATAACCCACCCCACCTTAGAGCCTCTTTTTTGAAAATTCCGGATTGCTGTTCTACGTATTTTTATTTGCGGATTTTACTCCAGAAGCTTTTCCTTCCAACAATATCTTCAGCTTTATAAAACTGAAAGGTCTGGTCGGTTGACATCGCTACAAAAATACCCTTCGGGAAAGTGGCGTTCAAAGGCATATTCAAAATATCTGAACCATCGCTTTCATCTGTTTGAGCAGCAACAATGCGAACCAACTGATGATCGTGTGGATTACTTTTACTGCCTTCCCGTGTAAATAAATGGAATTTATTGGCTTGCTGATCGGATAAAATGATGTACCCTTTGCCACCTTTTTCCTTGTAAATAGAAAGACCTTCGTGGTCGTCGGCAATTCCGGTTATAGCAAACAAAGCCAGTTCTTTGTTGCCTTTATCGGCATCAGCATAGTATTTTCGTACACCCACATTTTCGTCGGAATAATATAAGTAACCCATCTCATCGTCAACCACAATGGCTTCGATTTCCTTTTTGCCGCTGAATTTGCCCAGTGACCGAACTTTCACTCCTGAAACCGCTGAGTTGTTTGCCAGTAGCTGGTATTGATAAATGTAGCCCACTTCAGGGCCGTCTTTCCGACCAACGAAAGCAAAAACCTGGTTATTCTGGTCCTTGTAAAGTGCAATTCCCATGGGTGAGCGAAGTGAATCGTCTTCAAAAACAGAAATTCCGCCATTATCGATAAATTTACAATCGGGCAGCGAAATAACCCTGATCATGTCTTTTCCACGTTCAGTAAAAGCGGCAATATCAATTGTTTTACCCTGAAACTGAAAACCATATTCGATGTCGATGTTATTCGGGCGTTCCAGATTGGTAATACTCAATGCAGTATCCAGTTTTCCTTCCAGATTAAAAACAAAAATTCCGCCGGTGGAATCGCCTTTATCAGTTCCCAGAATCAGGCTCTTTTCGGGATTTACGCTGTTGTACCAAATGGCTGGATCATCGGTATCATTTGGGGTTTTGTCGGTAACAATTACAGGCATAACTTTTTCTTCTGAAACTTTTTCTGAATGACATGCAGCAAAAGCAATGACAATCACCATGATTGTAACCGTGTTGTATTTTTTCATCGGATTATTGGGTTCAATGTTTATTTTTCTTTCGAATACGAATATATTTCATTTCCATCTTTATCGATAAAATAAAAGGTGAATTTGTCATCAGAAACAGAACAGATGCTGAAACCAGTTTTGTCACTGCTAAATACAGTACCATCTATTGCTTCAACAGGACGTGACCCTGAAGCAGAACTGTTCACGATATATTTTACCGTACTTTCATTTTTACTGATGTGCTGGAAATTGTGGATATGACCGCAGACGTAGAAATCCACATTGTATTTCCGAAGGATGGGATCGAGCCTGGTTTGCAAATCAGAACGTTCGCTGTCGTCTTTTTGTGTTTGTGCATAGATCGGATGATGACCGATAACGATTTTCCACTTTTCCTTCGACACCGACAATACACTGTCTATAAAGTGCAATTGAAGCAAATCATCTTGTTTGTAAGCATCGGGATAATCTTCCTTTTGTTGACGGTATTTTTGAATCAGCGGCGCGGTGTCGATAAAAAGCAACCGGATAGAAACGCTATCATCCACTTTTTTCACCATGGTATAATAACGGGATGGCATTACCCAACGGCGGCTCACTTTTGAATAATCCAGTACAGCTTGTGTATTCCCACGGTATTCATGGTTTCCCAATATCGGATGCCAATCTAACATGAGTTCGGGGTGCGAATAAATAAGTTCATAATTGGTCATCCACAATGGATCAGAAACACTTGCGATACCATTAAAGTGGTGAACATCGCCGGCAGCAACAACAAAATCAATATCTGCCTTGCCGGCCCATTCGCCCATGGTTTGGGCTATTGGTTTTTGATCGAAATAGCCATTGCGCCCCAGATCATTGGCAATAATAAAATTGTACCCTGGAATTTCTGCTGTTGAATGGAGATTTAATTTTTCCTTTTGGGCAAAGCTGCAAAAAGGAGCAAGTAAAACGGATAAAAGTATTAATAAGATCAATCTATTGGTCTTTATCTTCATTTCTGTGGTTTATAAGAATTAAACACGCTCATTTCACTTTATGTCACTTTGAATATCAAACTCCATCCCAATGAATATCGGGATGGAGTTATATGATTTTAGAGTGTTGAATGAGGGGTTACTTTTATTTTGTTCCCATAGCACCAAAATAAGCGGCTGGCGCTGGTGATTTATATACTACGCCGTTGATAGTAATCCCGGTGGTAGAGTAATTGCGGGCAAAATTGGTTTTTGCTCCGGTCAATGCAGGCGAACCGGTTTTTAAATGGAAATCCCAACTGGTGTTGAAAGTAGGATTATTTGGGTCGGTTGCGAGGGCATAATTCTCGAACAGTGGGTTTTTGTCGCCCGGAGTTGCACTGGCAATATCGTGTGCGCCGCGAACTACATCTTTTACGGTAGGCAAGTAGCTGTCAACACCTTCCTGAGTATGTGCATAATAGTATGAATAGTCGTAAGTTGAGCGAACATCGCCTGGCTCTTTGGCATTGTTTTTAACTGCAAACCGGCAGTTTACCTGCAAGTTGTTCCAGATTTCGGCATAAACACCGGCTTCGAGCCAGATACCGCCACCTTTAACTGTTGGCCTTCTCCATCCTGCATTTACGATGGTATTGTTGTACCCAACCACATGGCATTGTGGGGTGCGGTCGCCTGAATTAGACAATTTCAATGCGTTGGTATTTGGGGCGTAAACCAGATTAAAAGCCACATCGGCAATACAACCGGCTTTCATGTTAATGGCATCGCCACCTGTTTCGCCCTGAGTGTAGATTTTGTTATTGGCTATAATAATGTTTCCACCTTCCAGATAAAAGCAATCTTCGCCTAAATTATTGAAAGTCGAATTCATGATCACGACTTTACCATCGACATTGTTTTTAAAGTTAACAGCAGGCAAACCCTCACCGGCAGCGGCTTTAAAGAACCCGGCTTTAACCGAAGGTGATTCTTCGGTGGTTACAAATCCGGTGTATTCGATGTGGGTATAGTCCATCAAAAGTTCTTTTGCGGTCGGCCCGCAAAGAATTCCACCCCAAACTCTTGGGAAATCGCCAATCTTTGAACTTTCAGGAACAGTAAATAGAATTGGCTTCGCAGCAGTTCCCTTGCAATACAAGCTGCCATAAACCAGTATTTCCTGTCCGATAGAAGGATCGTTCATTAAAACTGTTACACCTTCTTCGATGGTAAGCGATTTTCCTTCAGGAATAACAAGGTGACCCTTTACAGTGATCGTTGAACCTTTTTCCCAAATGCCGGAAACATTGCCTCCGTCAAGGGTTTGGTCAACTACGGTAGTTTCGTCTTTATCGCAGGCTGTAAATACAGCGGCAACTAGCAACAGACATAGAAATAAGCTTTTCATTTTCATCTTTTTAGTATTAAATTGAATAATTCTTTGTTTAAAATTTATATCGGATGCCGATTAACCAGGACGACATGGAATTTTCGTCCCTGACAAGCGTGTTTTTATCATCATCGCCGTGAAACGGAACATCGCTGTTCAACGGGTTCGTTTTTTTGATGTACACTTTCACGTGGCTGTTGAGTAAGTTATGCGCTTTTACAAACAAGCTGAATCCATGATTGAACTTCTTTTCTGCAGAGGCGTCCATTTGCCAGAATCCTTCCTGCCAAAGGTCGTTGTCGATGTAGCGCGATACGGTGTAAATGCGGTCGCCGGTGTACGAGAAAGCCAATTGAGAACTGAACCCATTGTTAGCGCCTTTATATAGCAGCGAGATGTTGCCCACATGGCCCGATTGCCCGAACAGTGGTCTGGTTTGCGAAACATATTCGGAAAGGTCGTTTCCATCCGCATCCTTGCCTCGTGACAGTTTTTCGGAGGTGATTTCAGACTGGGTTAGTGTGTAATTTCCTTTGATTCCCCATTCGCGGTAGTATTTTACCACATCAAGCTCTATCCCGTAATTAACTGCTTTTTCAGAATTTATAGGTGTATAAACAATTTGCTGGGCCACGTTCATAAACTTGTCGAAAGCAAACTCTATTGGGTCTTTCAGTCGTTTGTAGAAAGTTCCGATCATGATCTGATTCAGCTGCCCCGGGAAAAATTCCCATCGAAGGTCGAAGTTATCGGCCACTGCGTGTTTCAGGTTTTTATTTCCGGCGGAAACAGGTTCTTCGCTTGCATCAATGTAGGGCACAATTTCCTGAAAGCCGGGTTTGTTGATTGCCCGGTAATACGACAACCTGAAGTTCTGTGTCCGTACCGGTGAATATTTCAGGTGAACGCTGGGCAAAATATCGGTGTATTTCTGGCTTCCGTTCGGATTTGGTTCGCCAATCGGGAATTTCATCGTGTAACCCTGCTCGGTATTTTCAACACGAACGCCACCGGTAACCTGAAGCTTTTGAATATCCATCCGGAACATGCCATAAGCGGCCATCACGGTTTCGTATGCATCGTAATTTTCGCCCACTGCAACTGTTCCGCGTGGGTTGTAAACCTGCCAATTTATTTCATCGTAAGTATTCCAATCCACGCCTTTTTCAGAATAAAAAGAAGTGGTATTATCGCTTTTCCTGACAATTGCATTCAGCGTATATTTGTTGTAAAAGCTGGTGCGGTTTTTCCCGCGGTACATTGCTCCTGAAATAATTTCAGCTTTCGAACCAAATATCGTTGGGGTGTAGGTAAAATTTAAATACCCGGCCTTGTCTTCGTCAGAATTGCGCCTCCAAATACGATTGCTTCCATCAAAGTCGATGTATTGCCTTACCGTTTTGAAATTTTCGAGTCCGTTCCCATATGCAACCGTTGCTTCGTCAGGAGTTTGATTGGTGGCTTTTGAATATACAACCGACCATTGTGTTGAAAGCTTTTCGCTGATCCTGTGGTCGCCCTGCAAAGTAGTATTGAAAAGGCTTTGCATGTTGTACCTAAATCGCGATGAGTGCTTTCGGTTGACATTTCCATTCTCCGGGTCGTAACTTACCGCCAAATCTGTATTCTGAACTTCGCGTAACTGCTTGGTTGCCAAATCGAGGTAAGCCGTGTACAATTGAATACGGTGCCTGTTATTAAACTGGTAATCAAACTTATTGTGAAGGCCGTAATTGCGTTTGTTTTCAGTATAAATCCGTTCCTGCATCGAGGTAAGCACCGGAAGGTTTTTCCCATCGCGCGACAGATCGTCTTTAAAATACAAGCTGTTTTCGCCGGTATAGGTATTCTGGTAACTTCCTGAAAGTATCCAACCCAGCCTTTTTTTTAAGAAGCGGTTGCCAAACGTTAAATTGCCATAAGCGTTAATGGGTATATCAACTGTTTTGATGATTAGGTTTTGATTGGGAAAATCGGATGGAACGGCTTGGTAACCCTGTGCGTTTCTCTCGTAAGGCGATTTCAGATTGAGCGTTTTACTGCTGAAAGTCTGAAAATCGTTTTCGCTGAAAAACAAGCTGTACCCGGCAGAAGCATTGGCCTGTACCAGCAGATTATCCGGGGCATTTTTCATCACCAGATTGACTGCTCCGGCAATGGCATCCCCTTCCATATTTGGCGTGAGTGTTTTGGTCACTTCGATGCGGTCAACCATATCAGAAGGGAACATATCGAGTGAAATGTATCGGTGCTTATTGTGCGTACTGGGGATTTTAATGCCGTTTACCAGTGTGAAATTGTAACGTTTGTCCATTCCCCGAAGCAGTGCATATTGCCCCGAGCCCGATGAGCTTTTATCCAGAGTTACCCCCGACATTCGCTGCAATGCGTTGGCCACATTCAGGTCGGGTGATAGTTCAATGGTTTTTGCGCTCACCACATTAATTACCTGACTGGAATTCCGCTCCGAACTTCGCGCACTGATGTCGGTACTTTGATCGCGGCGGGCCAGCACACTTACTTCACCCAATTCGGTGTTTTGGGGTACAAGCCTGAAATCGGAGATTTCAATGGCTGTTTCGGTAATGGTAATTTCACTGACAGCCGTTTGATAGCTGATGTAGCTGCACTGGATGGTATAATTGCCTTTGGGAATGTTCCTGAATATAAATGAACCATCTAGCCCCGACATCGTTCCCTGTTTTAACTCTTTAATATAAACCGTCGCCCCCACCAACTCTTCTCCCGATTTGGCATCGTTAATTTTTCCTTTGATCTCTGCTGAAAAAATCAGGTTTGAAAAAGAAAGGAAAATCCATACCAATATAAATCCTCTATACATCTGTCAAATTTTATCGGCAAAAGTATCGGGTAGGAATTACAGAAATGTTAGCAAAAAAATACAGTTAGAATAATAAATTTATCCATGCTTTAACAGTATTTCTTCGAGTATTTCTTCGGTAATATCAGGGAAACTGACCTGAAGTACTGTCGAATTCTTAATCCAATCAGTTAGTTCGGGCGCCGAATTGCTGAAATGATCAAGTACTTTTATTCCCATTGATTTCAGGTAAGCCGCATTGCAAAATTGCTCATATTGTCCTTTCATGGGAATAACACATAGCTTTTTACCAAGGAATATCGCTTCAGCAGGGCCTTCGAAACCAGCGGTACAAATTAAACCGGTACAACTAAGAAAACTTTCGGTAAAACCATCGAGCGAAACGGGTTGAAACAGAATGTTTCCGAGTTTATATTTTTGCGTTGAATGTTTGGAAAAAACCTGCCATTCTGTATCCTGAATTTGGGAAAAAACATCCTGAATCTGCTCATCGCTGTAAGCGGGTAAATAAACTGTGAAGTGTGGCTTTACAGTCGGTTCGGCATTTCGGATGTCAGGACGAATGACAGGAGGGAAAATACAAGGAAGGAAGGGTTTAAAATTGAAACCGTATTGAAACTTTGTTGGGCAATAATGCTTAAGAATAAGTTTGCCAAAAATATCGTTGAATTCGGGTTTTGGCGCTGAAGGATGCAAAACAGCATTCTGGTGACTAAGCCCAATACAGTTCTTTCGTCGGAGCCGACATGCCCATGCTGATACCGGTTCAAAATCACTGATCACCAGATCGTAATTTTCGACCGGTAAATTCCGGATGTCACGAAAAAATTGTATGAAAGATATTCTCCTGATGGTTTCCCGAATGTCAACTCCTCCTTTTTGTCCAACTATAAAACTTAAGCCGGGAAAACGATAGTCGATATTGAAGGGTACTTTCAAATCGGCTTGTGTGCCACTTACCAGAACATCGGTATCGGCCATCGATTTCAAAATAGGAACAATTTCGGTTGCCCTGGCCAGATGCCCGTTTCCGGTTCCCTGAATGGCGTAAAGAATCTTCATCCTGATAATTAAAAGAAGCTGGCAATTTTCAATTCTTCCAAAATGGATCGGTACATCTGATTTTTATCAGGTATATAAAGTTCGTCGCCGGGTAGCTCTGACTCCTCGTCCTCCTGATCTGAATTGAAATAGTTCAGTGTCCAGTTTCCATTGATGCATTCGGCCGCCGAAAAGTGTTCAACCCAGTCGCCACAGTTGATGTACCTTACTGTTCCTTTTTCGGTAGTTATGGTTTTATCAACCGGAATATGGGTGTGACCACAAATAACCAGATCAATTTCTTTACTGAGAGCGGCATTGGCGATGGCAAGTTCAAAATTGGAAAGTACTTTCTTCTCTTTCGATATCCGGTCTTTCATCGATTTATACAGGATCATATCTTTACCACCGAAGATTTTCAGTATCAAATTCAGAAATCGGTTGAATCCTGTCAGAAATCCATAAGCTGCAGCACCGAATTTGGCCAGCCAGGGCGAATGATGGATGATGTTATCGAAAACATCGCCATGAAAAATCCATATTTTTTGTTTTTTGATTGTCAGCTCAAGCTGGTTGACAATGCTGAAATTGCCCAACCGGGTATTGTTGAACTTTCGGAAAACATCGTCGTGGTTGCCTGTAATATAAACCACCTGAACACCTTTTTCGATCATTTTCACCAACTGACGGATCACTTTTAAATGGGCTTTCGGAAAATAACTCCGGCTAAACCGCCACGAATCGATGATGTCGCCATTCAAAACCAGTGTTTTGGGTTGTATCGATTTTAAGTATTTAAGAAGGTGTTTGGCTTTGCTGGCAAGAGTGGCCAGATGTACGTCTGAAATAACTGAAATATCTAATTTCCGGATAGCTTCCTGCATATCGAATATTGATTTATTCGGATGCAAGTAGCCTCTTTTCTATTACATTACGATTGCTATACAGTAAATTTTTGATTAAACTTTACGCTCAGAGTTTCTACCGTTTCATCACACCGTAACAAAGAATTTTCACGATGTTGTCAACACTTTGTTCGAGGTTTACCTTGCTGTAATCGCCTGCAGCCAATGGCATTTCAAGCCCTTTTATAGCGGTGGTAATCCCAATGGCGGCCAGGGTAAGGTCATACACTTCGAAAATATTTTTGCGGACACCTTCAATCAGGATTCGTTTTATCATCCTGATTTCTTCCTGCTGATGTCGGTGTTTTATGTTCTCGATAAACTCGATGGCAGTCACATCGTTTTCGAGCGCATTGTAAAAATTGGCCATTCCCCTGAAAGTGGTCAGCTTTGTAAGAATGTAATCACGTAGTTTGTCAACCGGATCGGTATTGCGGTTTACCACAATGTCGAGTTCTTTGCGCAGCAAATCCACTTCTTTTTGTATTACTGCCTGAAAAAGATCTTCCTTGCTCGTGAAATAATAGTAAAGTGAGCTTTTTCCTTTACGAACAGCGTTGGCGATATCGTCGAGCGTTGTTTTTTTATAACCGTATTTGCTGAATATTTCCTGAGCAATTTTCAGGATGCTTTCACGGTTTGCATCTTTTTTGTTCGTTCCGTTTTCAAAATTCATCGCCATAACAATAGGTTTTTTTTCAGGAAACAAATATAAGGTTAATTCCTGAAAATGAAACAATGGATATAATCTGGATATACATTGATAATCGCTGAAATTCAAAGTTCTTCTATTTCCGTCTTCTTTTGATTGGCGCTGAAGAATACCTTGGCGTGTTTTTATTTTCAGAATTCTCTTTTATCAGGCGGAAATCGAGTTGTTTTTTCTCCAGGTTTGCTCTGATAATCTCCACATTAACAACATCGCCCAACTGAAATTTCTGGTGCGAATGCCGACCAACCAAACAATAATTCTTTTCATCGAAAATGTAAAAATCATCAGCAAGCGAACTTACCGAAACCATGCCTTCGCACTTGTTTTCAAGTTCAACAAAAATGCCCCATTCGGTTACTCCTGAAATAACCCCTGAAAATTCTTCGCCGATTTTATCCTGCATAAACTCCACCTGCTTGTATTTGGTGGAAGACCGCTCGGCATTGGCTGCTTTTGATTCCATAACGGAAGAATGTTTGCACATGTCCTCCCATTTTGGTGCGCTCACAGTTCTTCCGCCCTGAAGATAGCGTTCAAGTACACGGTGAACCATCACATCGGGGTAGCGGCGGATGGGTGAAGTAAAATGGGTGTAATATTCGAATGAAAGTCCGTAATGGCCAATGTTTCGGGTCGAATACGCCGCTTTGGCCATGGTGCGGATGGCGAGCGTTTCAATCACATTCTGTTCATTTTTACCTTTTACATTGGTCATTAGCAGGTTCATCGACTTTGAAATTTGTCCGGGTGTTCCAAGTTGCAGTCCGTACCCAAATTTGTGGATGAAATGATTGAAATTCATCAGTTTATCAGGATCCGGTTTGTCGTGGATGCGATAAACAAATGTCCGTGGAGTTTTTTGATCTTCAGGATTGCCAATAAATTCGGCTACCCGTTTGTTTGCCAACAACATAAATTCTTCTACCAGTTGGTTGCTTTCTTTGGCTTCCTTAAAATAGACCGAAAGTGGCTTCCCATTTTCATCAAGGTTAAACTTCACTTCAACCCTTTCGAATCCGAGCGATCCCTTTTTGAAACGGGCTTCGCGCATTTTTACTGCCAGGCGATGCAGGGTAAGAACTTCATCTTTCAGTTCGCCTTCGCCGGTTTCTATGATCGCCTGTGCATCTTCGTAGGCAAATCGTTTGTCGGAATGGATGACGGTTCGCCCGAACCATTGTTTCTGAATTTCAGCTTCATCGTTCAACTGAAATATAGCTGAAAAGCAAAGCTTGTCCTCGTTGGGACGTAGTGAGCATACTCCGTTCGAGAGTTTTTCAGGCAACATCGGAACCACACGGTCAACAAGATAAACCGAAGTGGCGCGGTCGTAGGCTTCCTCGTCGAGAATTGATCCGGGATGTACATAGTAGGAAACATCGGCAATGTGAACGCCAACTTCCCAAAAACCATTTTCGAGTTTGCGTAAAGAAAGGGCATCGTCAAAATCTTTGGCATCGTGCGGGTCAATGGTAAAAGTGGTTACTCCGCGCATGTCGCGGCGGCGTTCTATTTCTTTTTCCGGAACCATATCAGGTATTTTTTCGGCTGCTTTCAGTACATTTTCAGGAAAACGCAGTGGCAGATCGAATTCAGCTAAAATTGCGTGCATTTCAGTGTTGTTATTTCCCACATCGCCCAGTACTTCTATAATTTCGCCAAACGGGTTTTTAGAACGTGCCGGCCATTCGGTTATCCGCGCAATTGCTTTCTGGCCGTCCTTTGCACCGTTCAGCTTTTCATTTGGTATAAACAAATCAAAAGCTGATTTTCCTGAAGGTATTAAAAAGGAAAAATTTCGTGATTTCGAAATAGTACCAACAAAAGTAGTTTTGGCACGTTCTACAATCTCAACCACTTCGCCTTCAGGTTGTTGCTTTTTATGCATGGCGTACAAATGTACTTTCACCTTGTCGCCATCCATGGCATGGTTAAGGTTATGGGCTGAGACCAATACCGGTTTTTCAACTTCTTCGGAAGTGATGTATGCAAAACCTTGTCTTTGAACATCAACAATACCGCAAATAGTTCCACCCCGCGATTTGAGCTTGTATTTTCCCCGTTGAACCATCTCAAGGTTGTCGCTTTCGGCAAGCTCTTCAAGCACAACAAAAACAAGTTTAATAATTTCGGGATCTTTAATCTTTAGCAGATCAGCTATTTGTTTGTAATTGTAGGTTCGTTCGGGTTGATCGTAATAAATAGTGAGGATTGCATTTTTAAGCTTTGGTTTATTGAATGTTTCAACCAATTTGGCTTTTTTATCTTTTTTCTTTGCCATTGTTTATGTGTAAATAATTTCAACGAAAGGTAGGGAACATTTTCGGAACTCTGATTAATTGGACAATCTATTTAATTTAATCTGATCCGGGATTTAACTTCTTCCCAGGAAGAACCTTCATTCGGATTATCCTCATGAGCTGCCAGGCGCTCATCTAATAGTTGCTTTGTTTCATCTGAAAGCCCCAACGTTTCTTCAGTTTCTGGAATGCTATCCCAAATGGCTTCAACCATTAATATGCGTTCTGATACGCTTAAATTTATGATGTCCTTTAATATTTGTGTCATAATACAAATTAAACGATTTTTTTTATTTTTTGTTCGTCTCTAAATTGTGAGTCCATGGGTGTGCTACAAAATTCCCAAATAGATAATTTCAGTTTTTCACTTATCATTTTTTTTGAAATCCTGAAGGGATTTAATGTTAATAGCCCCGGATAGAATCCGGGTTAAAATAGCGATAATGAACAACAACCCTGCTAAGGGTTGAATTTTAGAAATGGACAAATTCAACCCTTAGCAGGGTTGCAAAACTATCCTTCCCGTACCCCCTGAGTTTCACTCAGGGCTATTCACATTCAACCACTTTGTGGTTTATTTTTCAAAAAGGGAATTTTGTCGAACACCAGATTCCATTTCTGGAACGACAGGATTAACATTAAATGGTTAATTTGTATATTCGTTCGGTGAATATTGGACTAATCCCAAAAGTGAATTACAACAGGTTTTAGATGAAAAAGCTTTTACTTCTGCTCATAATAGCTGCATTTCAAAATGCACTGGCACAGGTTTCCGACCCTGATTTCAACGATAAAATGGCATTCAGCGAAAGCCGGCCCTATCTGAAATCATTGTCTTTTATCGAATCTGCTGACTATGCTTCGCACGATCTGGTTTATCAGCGGTTGAATTTCGAGGTCGATCCGGCGGTGAATTACATTTCAGGATCGGTTCTTTCCAAAGTTAAATTCCTGAAGGGAAATATCACAGAAATTCATTTTGACCTTGCTTCTGCACTAATAGTCGATTCCATCCTGTTTGAAGGACAATTGGCTGTTTTTCAGCATCAATCAGATAAAATAACGATTTCACTTCCGGCAAACATACAAATAAACAGCTTTCAGCAGGTGGAGGTTTTTTATCGCGGTTCGCCCCCGCAAACAGGTTTCGGTTCGTTCGTGGTTTCGAAACACAATGATGTACCAGTATTATGGACCTTATCGGAACCATACGGAGCGCGCGATTGGTGGCCTTGCAAACAAAGTCTTGCGGATAAAATTGATTCGATCGATGTTTTCATAAAGTGTCCGAGCCAATACAAAGCAGCCAGCAACGGGAAACTGATCTTGGATGACATTTCAGGAGAAAAACGAACAGCGCACTGGCAACACCGTTACCCAATTGTGACTTACCTTATTGGCATTGCTGTTACCAATTACGAAACCTATTCCGACTTCGTGGATTTACCCGATGGAAACAAGGTTGAAATCCTGAATTACATTTACCCGGAATACCTTGCTACGGCAAAATCAAAATCGAACGAAACCCATGATATCATGACCTTCTTCAATTCAAGGCTGATAACCTATCCGTTTGCCGATGAAAAATACGGACATGCGCAGTTTGGCTGGGGTGGGGGAATGGAGCACCAGACTATGAGTTTTATGACACATCTTGATTTTGAACTGGTTGCCCACGAAATGGCCCATCAGTGGTTTGGCAATTACATTACGCTGGCGAGTTGGCACGACATCTGGTTGAACGAAGGTTTTGCCACCTACATGACCGGACTTGTTTTTGAAAATTTACTTGATGGTGTTATTTGGCCAAGATGGAAGGAAAACCAGGTTGCACGTATCACTTCTTCGCCGGGAGGTTCTGTTTATGTGGCCGACACGACCAATGTCGGGCGGATATTTAACGGACGGCTTTCGTATTCGAAAGGCGCCTATTTGTTGCACATGTTGCGCTGGGAAATGGGGGCCGAGCCGTTTTTCAGAAGCCTGAAAAATTACCTGGAAGATCCGACGGTTGCAAACGGTTTTGCTACCCACGATCAATTTGTGAAACACCTTGAAGCGGCAGCTGACACCTCGTTTACCGAATTCTTCAACGACTGGTATTATGGAGAAGGTTATCCCAAATACAACATAACTGAATTTGCCGGTTCCGGAGATTTGGGGACGACAAAAATCAGGGTGAGTCAGGTTGCATCGCATCCTTCAGTTAGTTTTTTCGAAATGCACCTGCCGATAAGAGTTTGGAAAGACACACAGTTCAAGGATTTGCGGCTGTTCAATACCGAACAAAATCAGGAGTTTGTAATTTCCGGAGAAAAAGTTGATTCCATTCATTTCGATCCCGAAAAATGGTTGTGTGCCAAAGCTGACATTGTTTCTCCGGCAAGGAATATTGCCAAATCAGAACAAATCCAAATTATTCCGGAATACGCGACAAAAAAAATCAGGATAATTTTGCCTGAATTTTCAGGAACAAAAAGCTTCCGGATTTATGACCTGAACGGACGAACTGTTATGACTGGCATACTAAAAATGAAGGACTCGCGCATTGAAACCAATACGCTTAAAAATGGAATTTATCTGATAGAAGTTAAAACCAAAAACATAAAAAGGGTTGAAAAATTGATTGTCAATTAATGTCCTTTTGGAATTTCGAAGAAGACAGTTGTACCTTTTTCCGGTTCTGAATCAACCCAGATCTTGCCACCAATTAATTCAACAAGTCCTTTGGCAATGGTCAGTCCCAGCCCAACACCACCGTATTTCCTGGAAAGGGTTTCATCCTCCTGCCTGAACTTTTCAAAAATGAAACATTGTTTTTCCGGTGCAATTCCTTTTCCGGTATCCTGAACAAAAAACCGAACATTTTTACCATGAACCGAATAGCCAAAACGGATGAAACCGCTTTTTGTAAATTTCCCGGAATTATTTAACAAAAGTTTGAAGCTGTGACGGATTTTTGCCTGATCGGAAACTACAATGCATTGATGATCTGAAAGTTCCTTTACCAATTCAATAGTTAACTCAGGCTTGTCTTTAACCATCTTTTCTCCTGAAAACCAATTTAATAGCTCATCGAGCAGGTTGTTCAAATTAAATGGAGCTGTTTTTAAATGAATTTGTCTGCTGTCGATTTTCGAAATATCTACAATATTGGTAATCACATCGAGCAAACTTTGACTGCTGTCGTTAATAACATTAATGAATTCGTGCCGGTCTTCGTTTGATAAATTGTCATCATTAAGCAATTCGGCAAATCCCATTATTCCGTTCATCGGGGTGCGCAATTCGTGCGACATGTTTGCCAAAAAGGAAGTTTTCAGCCGATCACCTTCTTCAGCCTTTTCAAGTGCCGATTTAATCTCCTGTTCCGCTTTCTTCTGCTGAATTGAAGAGCTTATTTGTTGTGAAACGAACTCAAGCATATTTACATCTTCCGGCGTAAAGGCGTTTTCATCCACATAGCTTTGCAAAGCAAAAACTCCGATAGGTTTATCTTTTATCAGCAATGGCAGACCCAGCCAGACCGCTGATGGTTCTCCAACAGATTCAACCAGTCCGGCTTGTTTAAGTGCATCAACATCAGCCCGTTTTCCATGCAGTGTCATTTTCGTATTGATCACATAAGCCGACAACGATTTCCCGGCCGGGAAGCTTGTAATGTCGTCCTTTTCATCGGAATAATAAGGTATAGTAAACGAATCAGAAGTTTCATCATAAAGTGCGATGTAAAAATTGGTCACATCAATAAGTGACTCCAGCTGGTTCTGAATCATCAAAATTAATTCGCCCAAATCATTTGACTTTGAAGTACCTCTGGAAATGGAATACATTACTTTTTGTATTTCCTCGTCGCGTTTACGTTTGGTAATATCTGTAAAAACCGTTGCAAATTCACCAATCCGCGGGCTGAATGCCCAAACTTCAAAATATTTATCCAATTCAACTGAATAGTTTTCATACTGAACGGCTTCTCCTGTCAGGGCAACTTTTCCATATAAGTCAATCCAGTATTTTTCAGTATTAGGCATTATTTCTTTTACCGGTTTTCCGATAACATTACTGGCTTTCAGTCCGGTTAGTTTTTCAAATGATGGATTTACTGAAAGATATTCATAATCTACTGGCAGGCCACTTTCATCCAGTATAATTTTATGGGAAGCAAAACCCTGGGCGACATTTTCGAACATCAACCGGTAATTCGTTTCATTTTCATGATTTCCTCTGTTGCTTGATTTTTCCTTCAATTCTTTGGCAGAAGCGTTTGCCAACATTTCAATCAAATTATTGATTACAGAAAGATGTTTATCAAGTTGTTCAGGCGACCACACCGGCACTTTTTCAAGTTCGTTTAAATAATCTGCAATTTCGAATCCCTGGTTGGTTGCCTGTTCCCTGAAAAATTTCAAATCTGGTTTTTCAGTAAAAAACGGTGCGGTTAAAAAGTTGCCCAAATGTTTCCCGTCAATAACAATCGGGGAGAAGCAATTATTCATACCATGCGGACAACGATTAACAACCGCCTGATTGTTTCCGTTATTCGGTTCGGTAACCGATCGTTTTTTTTCAATACATTCGAATTGGTGATGAAAACAGTGAAATTTCGTGCAGATATCCTGTTGTGTGCTGTTTGTCAGCATATTGCCATCGAAATCGAGGAGGTAAGCAGGGAAAGAATATATTTCATTGAGGCGGTCAAGCATGGTCTGAAACAATCTTACGTCTATGAGGTCATGCAGTTTTACCATGCAGAATAAGGGTTACAAATTGATTTTGGTTAAAGATTGAAAATTAATTTGATTCAAAAAATAAATTGAAACAGAAATTTGCCTGAAAGTTTGTAAAACATACAAAATGGTAAGGGTATTAAAATTGAATTTGTATCTTTCGGGAAGCTGGGAATCACCTTTAATTACCTTTTTATATCAGCAAATATGACCAACCAGAACCGACGCGAATTCATCAAATCTGCAAGTCTTGCTTTTGGAAGTGTTTTACTTTTTCCTTCTTGCCTGAAGCAAAAAAGCAGTTTCCGTTTCTTTACTCCTGAAGATGCCTCTTGTATCATTGCATTTTGTGAGCAGATTATCCCTAAAGATGAATCGCCCGGCGCTACCGATGCCGGAGTAATTTATTACATCGACAGGCAACTTTCCGGTGTATTTCATTACGATCAGGAAACCTACCGGAGCGGAATCAGGAATTTGCAGACCTGGTGCAACCTGAAATACGGCAAAACTTTCGAGGCAATTGTTCCTGAAGATCAAATCAAGATCCTGAAGATGCTGCAATCCAATGAGCTGAATGAATCTGAATGGCCCGGAAGCAAACCTGCTGATTTTTTTAACCTGGTTCGTGCACATACCATGCAGGGGTTTTATGGCTCACCCATACATGGCGGAAACAAAGATTACATGAGTTTTGAAATGTTGCGGATTGATTTTCCTTTGGTAATCGGACAAAACAGATACAGGACTTAGTGTTCAGTCGCAGTGTTCAGTCGCGGTCGCAGTGGGATACAGCATTTAATATCTAAATTTCAGGAATTCAATGATAAATTAAACCTCTACTATAATGAAAACAAAAAAACTGCTTTCCCTTACCTTTTTTGTAATTCTCACCTTACTGCTTTTTTCATCTTGTGCCGAAGTTCAGAATGTTGAAGCCTGCAAAATGAATTAACAACCATGGCAAATAAACATGTAAATGCAATTGTAATTGGAGCCGGAGCCGGAGGCGGAATTGCAGCAAATGAGCTGGCTATCAACGGCATGACTGTGGTTCTTTTCGAGCGTGGCGAATGGCACGACTACGATGAGCATCCGAACGATGAACTCATTTCGCAGCGTACAGAAGTGCTGGGTTCTCCATTTGGCCCCGACCACATAAAAAACCCAAGGGTAGTGACTTACAAGGGAGGATCCAAACAAATTGTTACGCCCATCAAAGGTGGTTACAGCAACAATGCTGCCTGTGTTGGCTCCGGAACGGTCAGTTATGGAGCAATGGCCTGGAGGTTCATGGAAGAAGATTTCAAACTTAAAACTATTTACGGCCACGTGGAAGGTTCAACATTGGAAGACTGGCCGGTTACCTACGACGAACTTGAGCCTTTTTACGAAAAGGCTGAATGGGAAATCGGTGTTTCGGGCGATGATACCCAAAATCCGTTTGCACCGCCCCGAAAGAAAAAGCAGCCGATGCCACCTTTTGAATACAACCGGGAAGCAAAAGTGTTTTACGAAGCTTCCAAAAGGCTCGGACTACATCCTTTTCCGATACCGATGCTCCGAAATTCCATTCCCTATAACGGTCGGGCCGGCTGTATCCGCAATCGCACCTGCGTTGGGTATGCGTGTCCGGTTGACGCAAAGAACGGCACGCAGAATACAGTGATTCCGGTTGCCATTCAAACCGGAAATTGCGATTTAAGAACTGGCAGCAAGGTGGTCGAAATCATGATTGACGATCACGGCAAGGCTACCGGAGTAAAATATTTTGACAAGGATGACAAGCCACAGATTCAAACTGCCGATTTGGTAGTGGTTGCCGGTGCAGCCATCGAAACTGCCCGTTTGTTGCTGAATTCAAAATCGAAACTTTTCCCGAATGGCGCCGGAAATAATTATGACTGGGTGGGACGAAATTTACAGGGCCATGCCTATACCGGTGCCTACGGATTGTTCGATTACGATATATTGGATTTTGCGGGTCCTGGTGCAACCATCGCCTGGAGCGATTTCAACCATCATAACCCCGGAATTGTTGGAGGTGGAATGCTGGCCAACGAATTTAACAAGATGCCATACCTTTTCACCGGAATACGCCCACCGGGATCGGCTAATTGGGGAAAGGAACACAAAGAATTTCAGCGTAGTATGTACCATCGCACTGCCCAGGTGGTTGGGCCAATTCAGGAAATACCGATGTTCGAATCAAGGGTTACGGTCGATCCTGAAGTAAAAGACTTTTGGGGCATTCCGGTGGCTTCCTTGTCTGGCGAACGTCATCCGCTCGATCATGAACATTGCAAATTTCTGTCGGCAAAGGCAGAAGCCATTCTGAAAGAAGCAGGAGCCTACCAAACCTGGCAAAGCGTTGGTGGCAAAGGTGGACCCAGTGGCGGGCAGCATCAGAACGGAACTGCCCGAATGGGAAACGACAAAAAAACTTCAGTAGTAAACAAATACGGGCAGGTGCACGAAATTGACAATCTGTTTGTTGCCGATGGAAGTGTTATGGCAAGCGGTGGCGGTTTCAATCCTGCGCTAACCATTATGGCTATTGGTTATTGGGTTGGCGGGTATATTGCGAAAAACTTTGCCGGAAGATAAAATTGGAAACTGAACTTGAAACTTTTCTATATGAACCTGAAACGAACCACATTTATACTGCTTTTTATTTTGATTGGCGTGGCTGTTTTGTTTGGCGGTTATTCGTCATGGAATTCGGCCAATCCTGAAAGAACTTGCGCCAGTTGCCACGAAATCAGTCCATCAGTTACCGAATGGCAGCATTCCGGTCACCGAAATGTTCGCTGCACCGAGTGCCATGGAACAGCTTTGAGCAATGGCATACACAGCCTGAAAGAAAAGGGCAACATGGTTTTTACTCATTTGGGAAAAGAGAAAAAGCATCCTGAAGATATCCGTTTAACTGAAAAACAGGTACATGAAATTTCGGGTAAGTGTGCCAAATGCCATCAGTCGGAATATGCCAAATGGCTGTCGGGAGGTCATTCAGCCAATTATGCTGAAATTTTTATGAACGGCAAACACAATCTTGAAGAAGCGCCTTATTGGGCATGTTTGCGGTGTCATGGTATGTTTTACGACGGAAATATCAAAACACTTTTGGACAAACCTCTGGAAGCGGATGGTGCATGGAAGTTACAGGATATGGGCAAAGTTTTCGAACCAACCATTCCCTGCCTCGCCTGCCATCAGGTGCATACAGAAAATGCACCGCTTGAGCGGCCTCTGAGATTTGACAATCCGCAGGAAATATTTTATGAACGGGCACAACGAAATCCTTCGGTTGCCTTGTATGTTCGTGATAACAACCGACATATCAGGGCCGACAAACTGATGAAAATTACCATGTTCAGCGATGGAAAGCCAGTAAAGGTCTCGGATGATCCGGTTCAGAAACTCTGTATTCAATGCCATTCTCCAAATTTTGCACATCAGGCAGGCTCCGAAGACGACCGGACACCAACCGGCGTGCACGAAGGAATTAGTTGCATGGCCTGTCATTCGCCCCACTCGAACGATGCCCGAAACTCATGCAGGAATTGTCATCCGGGAATTTCGAACTGTAAGCTTGACGTTACCACCATGAATACCACTTATGCTGACATTAACAGTCCGAACAATATTCATTCGGTAAGCTGCAAAAGTTGCCATTTCGATACGGAAATAATAGGAGGAAAAATATACCAAAAAGAAAAAACACACGTTCAGAAAAAGAATAGTTAAATAAAGCGGTTGTTTTTCCTATTTTTAGTTACTTTGTCGTGATTTTTACAAGAGTAAAAAGTTTGAGTTGGGATTTCGGTTTCACATTTTCTGATGCAATTAAGATAAACGCAATAAATATAAACATGGCAAACGTTAAAAATCCTCTCATATTTGTAGTTGAAGACAATCAAATTTACAATAAACTGGTTGTCAGTTATCTTAAAACCAACAAATTCACCAGAGTTGAATCATATTTGTCGGGCGAAGATGCCCTTAATAATATGAACAAAAATCCTGATATCATTATTCAGGATTACCTGCTGGAAGGAATGACCGGAATTGAGGTTTTAATTAAGGCAAAGAAGACCAATCCAAATGTCGAGTTTATCTTTTTGTCGGGGCAGGACAGTATTGACATTGCTATTAACAGCATGAAATATGGCGCTTACGACTATATTGTGAAAGATCAGATGGCGCTTCAGAAAATGGTGAACAAAATACACAAGATCAATTCGGTTACCGAACTTGTGACATCAAACAAGCGCTACAAGGTTGGAGTGATTCTGTTTTTTGTCGGACTAAGCATTCTGATAATCGTTACCCTCTTTCTGGCAATAATGTATCCGCAAATCTTCGGAATGTAAAACATCCGATCATACCATAAAAAACAAACCCGGCTCAGTTATCTGTCCGGGTTCGTTTTTTTTTAGTTCGATTTTATGATGCGCCCTGCATCAAATATACTGGCATACCCATCAGGTTTTTGGAGTATTTCCAAAGCTTTTTCAACATCCTTGTCGTCTCTCAATGCAGCCTTGATAGCTCCTTTCTGGTAATAATACCGCGAAACAATTTCATCAGACATCAGTTCAGAAACTTCGTCTTTAAAATGTTCGAGATCCTGATCAATATTGTGTCCCAGCTTAACTTTCAGCGCTTCAAATTCAACTTTCGATAATTCGTAATATTTCTCGCGTTTGGCAACTTCAAGCAATTTTTCCAGTTGTCCTTCAGTTCTCGATTCATATTTGAAATCCTGTTTTTTAACGAATTGTACGAAATCAGCATACATTTCAGGAGTAATTACAAAATCTTCAGGAGCTGCAACTTTTTCGGTTTTACTGTTGAAATAGGTTGCATAGTCGAATACAACCGACTGGGTTATCAGATTGGTTGCCAGATTGCTCAATACTTCATTGTCAACAGTAATGTCGGGCACAACGCCACCACCGTCAAAAACAATACGTCCTTTTTTGGTGGTGTATTTTGTAATCAGCGAATCGGGTATTTCGCCCACGCTGCCGTCTTCGTTCCGGTGCGAATAATCGAGCGCCTGAATGCAGCGTCCGCTCGGAATATAATATTTGGCTGTGGTGATTTTAAGTTTTGCATTGTAGCTTAAATCGCGGGTAGTCTGAACCAGCCCTTTACCGAAAGTGCGCGTTCCGATAATCATTCCGCGATCGAGATCCTGAATAGCGCCTGCCACAATTTCGGACGCTGAAGCCGATCCGCGATTGACCAGAACAGCAATTGGCATTACGGTGTCAAGCGGGTTTTCGGTAGCGGTATAAACTTTATCCCATTGTTTTACTTTTCCTTTCGTGCTTACAATTTCCTGGCCTTTTGGAATAAAAAGGTTTGAAATACGAACAGCCTCCATTAACAAGCCGCCCGGATTTGAACGTAAATCCAACACAAGCGATTTGGCTCCATGCTTTTCTTTCAGTTCAATAAAGGCAATTTTAACCCGCTCGGTGCAATCAACCGTAAAGTTTGAAAGCCGGATGTAGCCGGTTTCCTTGTCCAGCATTCCGTAATAAGGTACGGGGTCGATCTGTATTTTCTCGCGGACGACTTCAATGTCCAACGGTTTTTTCTGTCCAAAGCGCTCAATTTTTACCAGTACCGATTTTCCGGCTGGACCTTTTAAAAGGCTGCTTACATCTTCTGTTGAAAGATTTTCCGTTGATTTACCGGCCACTTCAAGCAAAATATCGCCTGCTTTCAGGCCGCTTTTCTGTGCCGGAAATCCTTCGTAAGGTTCAGCAATCACAATTTTTCCTTTTTGTTTGCTGATCAGCGCTCCAATTCCGGCATATTCGCCGGTTGTCATAAACCTGAAATCTTCCACATCGTCTTCCGAAATAAAATTGGTGTACGGGTCGAGCGATTCGAGCATCTTGTCGATACTGGTTTTCACCAGTTTGTTCGGGTTCACATCGTCCACGTAAAACAGGTTCAATTCCCTGAAAAGGGTGTAGTAAATATCGAGGTTCTTGGCTATCTGGAAATTTTTATCGTCTTGCTTAAAGCTGTAAAAGCTTATGGCAAAAACCAAAATTCCAACAATAACAATCCCTGCTTTTTTTGTTCTGGAAAATTTCATTTTTAACTCGTTGTTGATAAGGGGAACAAAAATAGTAAAAGCTTTGTTTTTATCGGCTTGACTTCTAGTCTTAATCGTTAATTATTCTTAACTGATTTTTTTCACTATTTTGTGCTCCCGAATTTATAACTACTATTCAATGTCGAAACTTCAGATTTTCAGAAAATATCCTTCGCTGTTTTGGTTGGCCAATATCATCGAATTGTTTGAACGTTATGCCTGGTATGGTTTTTACATGGGTTTTGGCCTTTTTCTGGTGGGTTCGAAGGAAACCGGTGCAATGGGTTTTTCACCGGTTGAAAAAGGCGCCATCATGGGAACCGGTTCCATGTTGCTGTATTTTCTGCCAATCCTGACAGGCGCCATTGCCGATAGAATCGGGTACAAAAAGGTATTGCTTTTGGCTTTCCTGATATACAGTTCCGGATTTTATATGATCCAGCAATTCGACAATTTCGGAATGGTCTTCTTTTCATTCATTTGGATTTGCGTGGGCGGTGCATTTTTTAAACCTGTCATTTCGGCAACCATATCAAAAACAACCAACGAAGAAACGGCTTCCATCGGTTTTGGAATTTTTTACATGATGGTGAACATCGGCGGATTTATCGGCCCGTTTGTCGCTGGAATTGTGCTGGGCAAAGGCTGGAATTTTGTGTTTATGTTGTCGATTATTGCCATTGCAATTAACTTTGTTATTACCCTGTTCTTTTTTAAAGAACCCAAAGAAATAAAGGAATCCACCACTTTTTTGAGATCTGTTTTTCAACCGTTTATAAATATATTTTATACCATTATCAACTGGCGGTACAGCATGTTTTTACTCATCATGTCGCTGTTTTGGGCCGCTTTTAACCAGCTTTATTATTCGTTCCCGAATTTTGTGGTCGATTGGGTAAACACTGCAACCCTTTACAACGGAATTCATTCATTTTCACCCTGGCTGGCCGAACTGATTGGCTCTGATCCCGGGAGCATTGCCTTGACATTGAGTAGTATGGATGCTTTTTTTATCATTGTGTTCCAATTGGTAGTTTCGGCATTTGTAATGCGTTTCAGGCCGCTGAATGCCATGATGGGCGGTATATTTGTTTTGGCTGTTGGACTGGGAATGATGTTCTCGTTTCAAAACGGATGGATTATTCTTTTAGGATTGCTGATTTTTGGATTGGGCGAAATGGGGAGCTCGCCAAAATACACCGAATATGTGGGCAGCATTGCACCACCCGACAAAAAAGCCTTGTACATGGGTTCATCGTTTCTGCCCATCGCTTTAGGACATCAGATTGCCGGTTTTATTTCCGGAGCACCCTACGAAAAAATTGCCGATAAACTTTTTCTCCTGAAATCAGAAGTCGCGAAACGCGGTTTAACCATTCCTGAAATAGTGGACGGATCGTTTACCAAAACCGATTATTTCAACGAAGCTGCCCGGCAGATGAACTTCAGTCAGCAGCAATTGACCGATTTTCTATGGACTAGCTATCAGCCGCAATCCATCTGGATTATTTTCAGTTCGCTCGCTTTAAGTGCGGTTGTTCTGTTATTTTTGTATGACCGGTTTATTTTGCCGAAGAAAGATTAAAACATGTCCGTTCACTGAAGTGAACGGCAAAGGATATCCTGCATTTATCAAATGTAATTGATATTCAAAGAGATAATATCTTTTGCTCCCGATTTTCATCGGGACAGGCTGTCTGGCTTTAGCCGACGGACGAAATGAAAATAGAATGAAGGAGTCCGCACAATAATGATTTTTAAAGTGTTTCTTATTTTCGGACGCCTGCCAGCCCTGTCCGCCATTCGGCTTGTCAGGTGGGCGCAGTCAGGGAATAGATGTCCCATTCAAAAATGGACAATACAATAGAGATAAATAATTCAAACTGAAAGAATGCAAAAACTCTTCATTATATTCTGCCTGATTTTGTTTGCAGCCCAACTTCAGGCTCAAACCCTGATTGATCTGAACAATCATTACAAAAACCTTGATACCACAGAGGTGAAAGAATTGAATTTCCGTTTCGAGAGCATGAGCTTTTTTCACAATACCGAATACATGGGCGATATTGTGGATGGTTATACCTGGACGGGAGCATGGGTACGGCCAAAGTTGAGCTATACTTTTTCTGAAAAGCTAAAACTGGATATTGGCGGGCACTTTCTGCGTTACCACAGCCGCGATGATTTTACTGTTGTGCGGCCATGGTTTTCGGCGCAATACCAGATGTTCCCGAAAATGAAAGCCATTTTTGGAAACCTGAACGTGAATAAAAATCAGGGTTTGGTGAAACAGCTTTGGGAACCGGAACGAATCATGACAGATGCCCCGCGCGAAGGCGTTCAATTTTTGTACGAGTCGAAATACTTTGAGATGCAAAACTGGATGGGTTGGGAACAGTTTATTTTACGTGGCGATCCGTACCAGGAACATTTTACATTCGGGCTGAGTGGCCGCGCACAAATATTCCCCAATTCCGGTCTCAAAATTCACATCCCTTTGCAAGTTCTGGTTTACCACATGGGCGGCGAAATCGATTCGAGTCCATTGGGGGTGGTTACCGATTTAAATTATGCCACTGGTCTTGAAACGCAATTCAATGTTGGCGACGGATTCCTGAAAGACATCGACTTGAACCTGCATTGGATTGGATACGACTGTCCCGATGGCCCGGCGCCTTATGGTTACAAAAACGGACATGGTTATTCGGTAACGGTTGGCGGAGATACCCGTTTAGGAAAATTTTCGCTTGATTACTGGAATGCTTACCAGTTTATAGCGCCCTACGGAAAACGCATTTACATGTCTATTTCCGACCGCGACATTGCCCTTTCGCAAACCGACCGCTCACAAGTTGCATTTAACTACATGATGAAACAGCACATTCTGAAAGACATCGAATTTGCCTTTCAGGGCGAAGCCCTTTACGATTTCCTGACTACGCGGTTTTCATTTGCCTTTGGGTATTATTTGGTTATCAACCAGAATTTTTTGCTGAAGAGGTTTTGATTGGTTCTCCTAAATCTTGAAATATTCCTTTTTTAGCCAATACTTGTAAACAGGATCCTGAAGATCAATTTGTTCGGCAGAAATATCAATTATTTCCCGGGCCAGCAGCGATTGTTTAAGCCGGGTTATGTTTCCTGAAGTTCCCAGGTTATACTTTTGAAGCGTATCTTTTGAACTTAATTGTTTTTCGCCCGACATAATTGCTTTTAGGAAGTTTAACTGTGTTGTTGATAATGATTCAGTGATATTAGTAAATAAGAGACTTAACTGATTGATTAAACCAAGGAAAGCCGCGTTAACAATCGGAGCCGAGCAAATAGTATCTGTTCGGAGCCAGGATTGTTGTGCAAGTTGCTGAACGTAATACGAATGGTTTTCGACCAGTTCCGTTATCAGGTTTGCTTCTTCTTCCTGAATTTCTTTGCCCGTTTCCGAAAATCGTTTTCTAATAAAATCAACCCAGCTTTTCGTAGTAATTTTCTCCAGAAATATCAAATCACCAAATTTGTAAAATGGCATGGATGGATTGGAAAATACGTCGAGCAACATGTGTCTTTTACTTCCATACAGGCAATAGGAAACATGGGTGTGCCTTTGCCAGTGCGAACGCAACTTACGTTGAAATGCAAGCGGATCCTGAAATTCGCTGATCCCCTGAAATTCGTCGATACAAACAACAATTTTCAACCCTCTTTCAACGGCAATCGTTTCAGCCAGGTTAAGAATCTCATCGGGCTTTCTTTGTAGTTCTTCCCAGCTTACTCCAAAAGAAATTTCACTTTGATTATCGGGAGAGAACGAAATTCGTGGCAAGAGTTGAGATAAGAATTCTTTTGCATTTTGAGCGCGTTCCTCCCATTTGGTTGATGTCGCCTTTATTATTTCAGTTGCCAGGGCAATATAAAAACCTTCTTCAGTGCGTACATTGAATAAATCGATGTGGCAGATTTTCAAATCGGGTTCCTTGTTACCAAGCAATTCTGATACCTTGCTAACCAGAGAAGTTTTACCCCATCGGCGAGGCGATAAAATGATGGTATTTACCAAAGCACTAAAATTAGATGCAAGATGTGCTGTCTCTTTTTCTCGATCGGTAAATTCAATCTGAGTAGCCAGTTTACCAAAAATAAAAGGTGTATTGTCCATGTGTTCAAATTTTGACACAAATATAGGTTACAAATCTGCATCATACAAATTTGCATCATACAAAAATGTATGCTGGTGATTTTTTTAGATGCGATGCGGATTCTGGAGTATGGAGAGCGTTCTTTTGACAAACCGGTGATAATAATTTATGATTTTCATTTGGTATTATTTGGTTATCAATCAGGATTTCTTGCTGAAGGGGTTTTGAAGAAAAAAAAAGAGAAGCTGCCTACTGGCAGAGCAGCTTCTCTGATGAATAAAACTTTGTTAGTAAAGCTTATTATCCTATGCTTTGTGTTATTTCACAACTAATTTAGCTTGCAGGTTTTCTCCCTTGTATTTAACCCGAACAATATAAATGCCTGATTTCCATCCCGAAGTTTGAATTCTCTGATCTTTGCCTATCAGTTTTAATCTTTTTTCTTTTAAAACTTGCATTTGATCAAATATTTCAACCTCCCATTCAGCATTTTCGTCAAAAATAGCGTCTTCTGAGGTTGGTTCGATGGTTAAAGTTGTTTCACCGGAAGAGGGGTTAGGAGTCAAACTCATTGCATAGTAACCACCGCAATAACCACTACCCAGATATCCGATTTTTACTTTTGTATAAACACCGCAACAGGTGGTGGCATACACTTCAACCATTCCGCCGGGAGTCGAATTGGTATAAACAGAAATCATATCGCCCCAGGTGTAATTGGTTGACCAGGCTGATGGCACCGACCATGTATAATTCGAGAGCGAACAGCCTGAATTATTTGTCAGGTAAACATGGTAATGGGTATTGGCACACATATACGAAACTGGTGTGCCACCGGATGTATAAATGCTATAGGACAAATCCTCTGGATATGGTGTATTTACACCAATGTGTTTTTGTGTCGAAGCAGTCATTCCTGACGGAGAAGTAATAGTTAAAGATGTTGTGCCATAACCAATTGCCGATGTGCCACTTACGGTGTAATTTGGTGTTCCATCGCCGCTAACCTGGTTTAAATAACCAGTCACATTCCAATCATAGTTCCAATTCGAGGCTGTAAACCCATTATTAAGTGTTCGTTGGGTACCACTGCAAATTACACCCGAGGCGTTTGAGATTGTAATGCTCTTCAATGTATTGTATATTAATGCACTTGAAGTATATGGACATTTTGCCGTTGAGTGCTCATAAAGTGGCCAGGCTCCCCATTTTGACTTGACTTTCCCTGATGTAGCTGTCGTTATTGCAGAGTGATCCCCTGTACTGTAAAAGATTTTTTCATGATCTGCAACATATAAAGTAGAAATGTAAGCATCATTTGTCCAGTATTTTGATAAGTTTGGATTTCCACTGTAAGTTTGGTTCATCCAGCTATTCGTGCTACTTCCCCCTTCACTAACATTCCAGGCATAGGAATGGCAGTTATAATGTGAGGTCGCTGATCCCTTCTTTTGTGCATCAGATTGATTATCTATTATCCACTGCGCTGCATTTGATTCCCAAATTGCAATATATTGGGGAGTGTCGTAGCCTGGTTCAAGATAAACAGTCTTCCCCATTGGCGTTTGTACGGTTCCCTGGCTGTTTGCCATTGCTGCTATCATCACCAAAAACAAGGTAAAAATCAGGTTCCTAAATGTATAATTGTTTGGTCTCATTTTATTTATTTTTTAAATTTTTTAAATAATCTTCAGACAAATTCATAACTATATTCACAACATCCATGCCTCCTAATAATTTCATATAAGAAACATGTATTAGCATTAATTCATTGTTATTGTATTCTTTAATCAGCGGCTGAAAATTGTCAAGGTACATTGTCCTGGATAAAATGGCACAAGTTGTTTCCATTCCAACAGTACCCCAGTATTGTGCGAGCGCATACTTTTTCTTTTGATTATCAAGCGCCAATTGAAATAGTTCAATTTTTTTAGGATTGGTCAGGTCATTGAGGATTTCATATTGGGCAATTATTAGTTCATGCCTGTTTATAAGATCCATATATATTCCGTTTTCAAGATCTGTATAAGATTTCCAGTCCCGGTTAAAATCCAATTGCTTGTACAGATAAATTAGTTTCTGAAACTTATCTCCCCTTCCCCACAACTCCTCAAAACCGTTACACATTGCATAAACCTTGTCGAATCCTCCTTGCAGATCAGACATTGTCCACATCAAACGCATTTCCGGATAACTGATGCAGGATTTAATTAATGCATCGGTTGAAAGGCAATGAAGAATTTGTTCAGGAATCTTGAACATTTCAATCCGCTCCTCAGAAGATTTACCCCTTGCTGCTTCTAAGGGATAAACGTAAACCTGATCGATAACTTCTTCGCAGTTATTTTTCTTACAACCAATTGCAAAGAAGAAAAAACACAATAACAATGAGATTTTTCTATAACCCATCAGAAAGGATTTTGTCATTCTCCATTACAATATCATCAAGCAAACTAATATCATTAAAAGTAAGGTTGGTGATGAACGCATTGATTTTTTGATCGCCGTGTTTCATCTTTGTGTTTATTAGCTTTTTCCCTTGTTGTCTTGCCATTATCAAGGCGGTTGTTTGCAAGCCAATTCCACCGTAGTATTGTTGTCGGTCTTTCTTCTGTTTATATTTTTGGCTGCATAAAGACAACATTTCGCGTGAATCGCCCGGATTTAATTTGTTAAGGATTTCAGTTTGGGCTATCAAAATTTCAATATAGGTAAAGTTTGACATAAATTCACCTATACTTACATCAGTTGAATTTAAATCAAAACCATCAGGTTTATATCCGGCATAAACCTTCATTAACTCTTTCCCTGCATCCGGTCTGGTTTCTAACTCGACAAACCCATTGAACATTGATCGAATAAAATCATAGCCCAATTGTAAATCATTTCGGGTAAAGACTAATCGATATTCAGGATAATTCAAACATGATTTTACCAGCTCTTCTGTACTTATTCTTTTTAGAAGTGGTTCAGGAATATTGAGTAGTTCAAATCTCTTTGAAAAGTCAGAAACATCTAACCATTCTTTACTGCCCGGTTTTATCGGGTAATCCCAAGTTGCGTTTTCATTTTGAGCAAAAGAAAAAATTGGTATCGCAAGTAAAAGAAATAGAATTATTTTTTTCATGGTTGATTTTTTTTTAGCTTTTTATTTTGATTAAAATCAATCGGCAACGCGTGTTCTATATTAATGAATTTGAAGGTGGTAGCAATTCGACCTTTTTGTTAGCTATCACAACTTTTCAATTTTTATCAATACTCCTTACATTTACAGCGATTCGGGGAATAGAATAATTTAACTTGAATTCTTAATTGGGATCATTATTGGGCAAAGCAGTAGCTGCGGACAATATTTTTTTGCCCACCAACTTAACCTGCCATGTTGTTTTTACATTAGACCTCCTTTTATTTTATTCTGGTTGTATCCATATTTGGGAATGGATTATTTCCGCAACGGTTTTCACGCCGTGTTTATCGGTGATCAGTCAGGCAGGCTTGGTGCCAGGCTGTTTTCTTCGGTATGAGAAAATATTAGATAAGCGGTCATTTTCCTCCATAGGTCCACGATTGTTTGCTTTGAATGTTCCTCCAGCAGTGCAATTACCTGTTTGCTCTGTTCAACCAGTTGATTGATTATATGTGCGATCTGCAACAGTTGATAATAGTTCTGCATGGCAATAAATGAAACGCGCGAGAACTTGTGCTCCAGTTCGTACCCCCGGTTTTTCTGCGCATTGAACCCTTCGTTTTCAATCTTCCATCTAAAGCGGCCATTATCAGCAGTCCGCACAACATTTTGTAGGTTTTGAGTAACATTGGTGATGTATGTAAACCGTTGATGTGAAGTTGATTTACTCTTTATATCTACAATATTTTCATTACACTCGACCCACGAGAAATACCTTCCATCGTATTCAATCTCGTTTAGGTACTCATATTCGAGCGTAGTCCGGGAAGTTTTGTTTGCCCTGTAAACATTTTGCTTTTTGACCGTTGCCTTTAAAAGGCCAACTTCTTCCTGAAATGTTTTTAAGTTTCCGTCTTTGAGGGTGATAATAAATTGCCAATTATTTTTCTGGCAAATATCAAATACGGTATTGTTGGGATAAAGCCCATCGCCCAAGATACACACGGGCAAACGGGGAAAGTACAATTTGATCTTCGCAGCCAAACGGACAAACGCATTTTGTTCGCAGTCCTGTTTTTCGTAATCACGACCCTGATCGTTTTCAAAGAACTCCGATGCCAAAGAAATAGACAGTCCTGTTGAAGTCACCAATTTAGCTTCCAGCACATAATGAAAGTACGTGACTACGCCAGACTTGGATGTTTTAGTAAGGCAGTGGTCGCAGTGCTTGTGATCGAAAGTGGCGATCCCGGTAGCATCAATGGCTACCAAATACGATTTGCCCAGGAACCGGAACTTGCGGAAAAACTTTTGTTCGATAAGTCCGCTGACCAAATGAGCCTTTAATGCTTCAAGCTCGCCGGGCGGAAGTTCGCGCAGTACATCGTCGCTCGTGTCGGTGTGTGGCAGGTTGAACCCAAAGTATTTGAGTACGTTTTTGCGGAAACCGTCCTCGCGCCGGTTGTTGTTGTAGGCATTTCGCGAAGTTTCTTTGAAAATGTACATAAACAGCGATCCTGTAATGATCTCGGCCATCAAGTATTCCTTGCGCTTACGACTGTCTGTCAATTCATTAAACTTGAAGAAAAGGTCTGGAAAGCGGGAATTGATTACTTTTCGGATACTGGACAGCAGGATTCTTGCCTTTTCAGATGCAGTGGTTTTTTTACATGGTTCTCTCAATAAAAAAAAACCTAAATTTGTATGTAAAATATACGTTAAATATTTGCATATCAAATAAATAACGTGTAACTTTACACCAATATAAAAAAACGCCACAGGCTCTTCATTAACCTCCTGTGGCGAAAAAAAAATAAAAAAATGAGAGAACACTATACTGTAAAACAGTGAAATGGGGGTTCGGCCCCCGTATCTCTTATCGCTTACAAAATTAGCCGGAAAAATATTTTTTCCAGCATACTCTAACGATCTAATTTACAAGAATATTTTTTTCGGTCTGAATCGCTGTACATTTACCGCCAGAAATTTTAATCAATTTATTATTTTCACGAACCCGATTTCACCTTTTATGCAGTATCGTGTACGTTACCACATAAGGCTGACCCGTTTTTGAAAGATGAAATGTCTCCAACTTTTTGGCCGCACCGGCGGGTCGTACCCGGCAGGTTTTCGAGACATGGCAGGGAGATGTAACCCGGTGCGGCCTGTTAAGCAAATTTGTATATGGGCATAGCTTTGGTTTTTTTTGTTGATTGAGCTAATTTAACAAGTACTTTGCAGATAAAAAATTATATTTCACGCCTTTTTTTTGTATGCTCGTAACGCGTTGTTGTTAAGTATGTTATAAAAACATATTTCATAACATACGTAATATGATAAAA
>JAUYMU010000111.1 GCA_030698405.1 Bacteroidota bacterium | reverse complement strand
CAAGATGGTGATCAACAAAGAGGCATTCAACCCATGTGCCATAGAAGATTATCAGCAAAAATATAAAGAAAAGAAAATCAATCAACTAAAGAAGAAAATAGCCCTTCTTGAAGCTGCTTGAAAAACAAGTTACATAAGAGAGAGAGAGAAATTAGCTTTTCACTATTATGTAAAAATTACAAAATGGACAGACATTATAGTATTAATATAAATGTCCCACCTGAAATGTTTCTGGGAGTTGAGGAACTAAAGCAAGTGTTGCAAGAGACTCCCGTTGTATGTAATTTATGTGGCAATAAAGGCATAGCAGGAGATAATTCCAAATTTTCATTGTCAAAGACAAAAGGACTCGATGAAGATCATGTTCCCAATTTATCCAATTTTGAGAAAAGAGAATGGTTTCGAAGTTTAGATTCTATGTATAAAGAATATATTAAAATCATATTTGACATAAATGAGTTTTCAAACCCGGGGTATTCTTTAGACTTTTATCAATTCCGACTTGAATTAAATAAGCACATTGACACGACTACAGCTGATGAATCACGGAAAATGGGATTTTATAAAATACACAAAATCATTTTTGAAAATGGAAAGACCTATGAGGTTAAAGAAAAATATTTTTTCATTTACTATGTAGATAATAATAGCGAACTGCCGGATAAAATGATAATTAACCCTGACGAATATACAGCTAAAGAAAGACTCATTAGATTGGCGCCGGGTGAGCCACGTACTAGTTTGCCAGAGTTAATAAAAAAGTAATCTAATTGCAAATCAATATTATGAATGATAATCTGCTTTACTTTCCATACATAAATATTCCAAAGAACAATTGGACAATTAAAAGTTTGTTATACTGGGATAATGTTGGGATTATTGTTCCACCTGATTTTGCCGAAAATCCAAATCAATACAATAAAAAAACAAGAGATTTACTTCAAACGGATTTAATTGAACAAGTTTTCCCCTTTGAGTACACTTGGAGAGTGAAGAAATTTGACAAAGGCTTTTTAAAATTAATATACCAACCAGAATTTAATTTACATAAAAAACAAGAAGATTTTAAAAAAAGCAAAATGTCTAGGATTCATGTTCAAAAATTCGGAGAAGAAATTTTGGATAAACTTGTTACGATGGAAATAGCAGTGCGATTACCTGTCGAATGGCCATGGTATTATGTCGAAAGTAAAACAGCGAGATTAATAATGTTGTATTTAGCAACTGTTATTGGTAAATTGGGGAACTTCACTCCTGCAACAGACAATTTTAAAAATCTTGACTTAAGCATAAATCAGAATGGCGCAGACCTCAGAAGAAACTCTTTGAGACAGAATATCCTCGATGATTTAATTCCCTATCCAATAGACCCAGACTTAACAAAACTTCGAATATTTAAGGATAAGTATCATGAAGAGCTAAAGTCTTTTAGAATTTTAATAGAGCAAAGTGCATTAACGATTGCCTCATTCAAAAAGAATAAAATTCAAAAAGAATTTCAATTGCTCAAAGTCGCTGAAATTAATGACAAAAAAGAAAAAATATTAAGTGATTTAAACCAATCAAACCTTGGTCAAATTACTTTCGGAACTATATTCGGCTTAACAGGTGCAGCGATTGGATTTAGCCAGGGTAATATATTTTCATTGCTTAATGCTGTACATTCATCATTTCAAGGCTATGATAATTCAGAAATTCTTTCTAGAGACTATTCATATCTTGCTCTAATTGATAAAAATTTCAAACAATAAATGAATAAAATGCCAGTCCATAATCGAGTAGACTGCTCCGCCAGTAGTTAGCTGACGGAGTGCGTGCTTCGATAGGCTCAGAAAACATACTTCGGCAAACTCAACAACCGTACAACCTTTGGCCTCAATTCTATCCGCAAAATTTGGGCTCAAAAAAAATAAAATATATTTGGAGTTGTTGCCTAATATGGTAACTTTGAAAATAAAAATGCCAACTATAAAGATTATTGATACAGTTAAGATTGACTTGTATTCCAGAGAGCATCCACCACCACATTTTCATGCGATATATGCGGATAAGGAAGCATTAATTGTAATTCAGGATTTTAGTATTTATGCTGGCAGCCTCCCGAGACCTCAATTAAACAAAGTGATTGTCTGGGCACGAGCGCATCAGGAGATGCTTTTAGAGAACTTTAAACGATTAAATCCGAGATTATGAGAAAAACAATAAAAGTACCAAGGATTCTAAATATTAGTAAGATAGACGGTTTCAAAATATACGTGATTTTCAATAATGGAGAGACACGACTGCTTGATTTTGGGAAAATATTAAGTATCTGGAAAGTTAAAGATCCTGATATTGAGAGTAAGTTGTTTGACATAAATGAATTGCACAAGGTAAAGTTGCGAAATCAGACTTTATCGTGGGATAATTTAGCAACGAAACTTATTGACGATAACGGCAACGAGATTGACTATCCATATGAAATAGGCCCTGACGTTTTATATGACTTGAGTCAAGCTTCAGATTTAGAAGCGTCAGGATATGGTGATATTATTCGTAAAGAGCGGATTAAAGCAGGATTAACCCAAAAAGAATTAGCACATAGAGCAGGTACGACACGCTTCTATATTTCGCGATTTGAAAATAACAAGTCGGATATTGAACTATCAACTTTTAAAAGAATTATAGAATCCGGACTTGGGAAAAGATTAAAATTTGAGATAAAGTAAGAACTGTGCTCAATTATCCACTTCATACAAATTAGTTGAAATAGGTTTCGGAAAAAGAGTTATCTTGACTATTGAATGATTATTTGATAACCTGACAACCGACCTTCTTTTTTCAACTTTTCCCGCCCCCATCTGTTTTGAAGTGAAAAGCAAATACGATGACAAAATTTCTTTTCATTTTAATATTATCAGTAATGACACAAATATCAAGTTCAGGACAAACCGAGACTGCAACCTTTGGTAATGGATGTTTTTGGTGTACCGAAGCAATTTTTAAGAGTCTGAAAGGTGTTGAAACCGTTGAATCGGGCTATTCAGGAGGAAAACTAAAGAATCCGACTTACAAGGAAATCTGTACTGGCGAAACGGGTCATGCCGAAGTAATTCAAATCACGTTCGATCCGGCTGTGATCAGTTTTCGCGAATTGCTTGAAGTTTTTTGGGAAACTCATGATCCAACAACGCTGAACCGTCAGGGCGCCGATGTGGGAATGCAATACCGCTCGGTGGTTTTTTATCATTCGCCTCAGCAAAAAGAACTGACGGAAAAATACAAAGCAGAGCTAAACAAGGAGAATGTATTTGGTAAGCCGGCTGTGACGGAAATTACTGCATTGGAAAAATTTTGGCCTGCAGAGAAATACCATCAGGATTATTACGAAAATAATTCGACACAAGGTTATTGCCAGTTTGTTATTGTTCCCAAGTTGCAAAAATTCAGAAAAGTATTTAAAGATAAACTCAAATAATCATGGAATCGACCGATCCGGCAATTGTTTCGGGAAGGTTAGAAATGCAGGCCATTTACTGGTGGACGGCAAAAGGGAGCAAAATGCCGTAGATCGGAATTTTTGCTCCCCTTGAATATTTACCAACTAAATTCGGAGGATGTATCAGCGCTTTATGACGTTGCTTCATTATTTCGCAATTTCAGCGTTTCAACCGGAATAATAAGAACCATTCCAAAATAAATCAGAATAAATGCTGGGTTGAAAAAGGTAACTACGGCAAATGCCATTCTTAAAAATGTCGGATCCCATTCCGGGTTGATGTAGTTTGAAATTCCGCTGATAACTCCGGCAACTAATTTTTCGTTTGAGCGTGTTAATCGTTTCATGACTTTGATTTTTAATTGTTTCTGAATTTATATTAATTTTTTTTTAGGTCGTTAATTTGATGCCCAGTAACGACTGTCAGTCATCCATGCTTCCAGTTGCATCGGCTCATTTTGTGTGTTGAAGTTATGGCTGTTAAGCATCCAGTTTTCTATTTTCAACGCAGATTCAGTATTGGTAAGCGTCTCAACCGAGTTGAAATATTCTTCAACAGCCATCCATGGTTCAATTTCCAATGGTTTTTCCAATTCAACTGATTCAGAAATCATTGTAATCATGAAATTTTTCGCGTCTGTCATCCAGTTTTCTATCGTCAGTTCTTCTTCTGTTTCAACGGCATTGAAATCTAAGTTAGAAGTGAATAGAGCTTCATCGGTCATCCATGCTTCAAGCTGAAGGGTATTTTCATGTTCAGCTTCGAAAGCAAAAGTTGCGGCTGCATGGTTTAACTTAATTGCAATTTCTGCATCGATTGCTTCAAAAACTGCATCGGTTTTTTTAGTTTCTGAAGCCTGGCTGTTCATCATCAAAGCGGTTTTTCCGTAGTAGTTGTTGTTTGAAAGCTGGTTCCATAAATCCTGTGCATTTACGGCCAGACTGATTAAAGCCAAACCTACAATTACTGCGCTTCCGCGTAAAATCATTCTTTTTACCTGTTCGTTAACTGTTTCCTGAGTGTTGTTCTGTGTTTTCATTTTTTTGTTCTCCTATTGTTTTAAATTGTTTTTTCTGTTTCTGAATTTTTGTTTTCTATTTCTATGACGCCTGATTTTTGTTTTCGTTACAGTTGATATAGTACATTCTTTAAAAATTTACCTTTCGTTACAATGTTATTTGTACTGCAAATATATATCTTTTCTATGATACCATGCAACACATAGTACTGACAAATTGCAAAATATTTTTAATTAATTTCTTATATCATTGGAATATAATTGATTACATGTGAAAATATTTTTATTAAAAATCAATTTATTTTTTCGGTGGGGTATATTTAAACCTGAAAAAGAGTAAAATTCTGGTCAAAATTATTTTTCAGGAAGTGTAAAAATATTTAAGTGAGGTCGGTAAAATTCCCTTTTTTCAAAATAACCACAAAGTGGTTGAATATGAATAGCCGTGAGTGAAACTCAGGGGGTAAGGGAAAGATAGGTTTTGCAACCCTGCAAAGGGTTGAATTTGTTCGTCGATTATATTCAACCCTTTGCAGGGTTGTTGTCCGTTAACGTTATTTTACCCCGGACTCCATCCGGGGCTATTGACATTAAATCCCTTCAGGATTTCAAAAAAATACTTAATAACTAATTAACAGAAATTATTAATTTAGCAATTTTGTCGTACACGTACACCCTTTATCTTTGTGAAATACATAGAATCAGAAAAAATGATACTCAGCATTGAAGAACAAGACCTGGCAAAATTCATCATGGTAGGCGACCGTGTTTTAATTCGCCCCAAAGATCAGAAAGGGAAAACAGCATCGGGATTGTACCTGCCGCCAACGGTTGTGGAGAACGAAAAAACACAAAGCGGATACATCGTTAATGTTGGTCCGGGTTACCCGATTCCGGCTATGACCGATGCCGATGAGCCATGGAAAGAAAAAAAGGACGAAGTGAAATATGTTCCGCTTCAGGCAAAAGTTGGCGACCTGGCAGTCTATCTCAACAAAAGCGGCTGGGAAATCGAATTCAACAAGCAGAAATACATCATATTGCCTCATTCTTCTATCCTGATGTTGATTCGCGATGAAGGACTGTTTGAGTAGTATGCAGTCTCAGTCTCAGTGTTCAGGTAAGCAATTCAACAAACTTTTACATCAGTGAAGACTATTCCAATAAACATACAAGGCGAAGGACAGCCATTCATCTGGCTGCACGGAATGCTGGGTTCTGTTGAATCCGACGCCGTTTATTCGATGGTTGATTTTAACCGGGTATCGGAAATCGCTTCAGTGATACGATACGATGCCTGCGGAAAATCGGTTACCGGAGACTATTCATGGAATGGCATGACCGATGAATTGCAAGATCTAGTCAATCATCACAAATTCGGACCAATGATTCTTGGCGGAACTTCGATGGGATCGGGCACAGCCATTCATTTTGCAGTCCGTTTTCCTGAAAAAGTTAATGCGCTGATATTGGTTACTCCTCCTCCGGCCTGGGAAAAACGCAATGGTGTTAAAGCATTGTATAATAAAATCGCTTCGAAAGCAGAACAACCAACAATGCCGAATTTTCTGAGAAGGTTGATAACTTTAAATCAGGACCCGCCCGATTTTTTTGAAAATGAACACCCCGGAACAAGGCAACGCCTTTTGGATTTCCGATTGAGATTCGATGCGCTATATTATCCGCAGATTTATCGTGGCGGAGCAGCTTCCGATCTTCCTGCTCCTGAAGAAATTGAAAAAATCAAGGTTCCCACTTTGATTGCCGCCTTTCCTGACGATTTAAACCACCCACTTGAAATGGCACAGACGCTAAATAATCTGATCTCAGGTTCAGAAATGTTCATTATTTCTGATTACGACGCATATCTGAGATTTCAGGAAAAAGTACGGGAATTTCTGATAAAAGTGGATTGTGATAACAAATCGTAAATATTAGTGCCGTTTTATTTTCAAATTGAAACAAGAAAGTCTTTTTAATTGGTTTTTTTCATATCTTGCACACGAAAATTTAGATTATAAATTACATATAAAAAACAGTTATGGAGAGAGTTTCAGACCGAGTAGCGTGTCTTTCAGAGTCGGCAACCCTTGCTGTGGCCCAGAAAAGCCGCGAATTAAAAGAAAAAGGTATCGATGTCATCAGTTTGGGCGTTGGAGAACCTGATTTTAACACCCCCGATTTCATCAAGGAAGCTGCGAAAAAAGCAATTGATGACAATTATTCGACTTATTCTCCGGTTCCCGGATATCCTTCATTGTTGAAAGCGATTGTCGATAAATTAAAGCGCGACAATGATCTGGACTATACTACCAATCAGGTTATTGTATCGAACGGCGCCAAACATTCGATTGCAAATCTTTTACAGGCGTTGATCAACAAAGGCGACGAAGTGATTATTCCGGCTCCATACTGGGTGACTTACATTGAGTTGGTGAAACTGAACGAAGGCGTGAACGTGATCATTCCAACAACTGTTGACAGTGATTTCAAAATCACACCTGCACAATTGGAAGCTGCCATCACTCCAAAAACCCGTGCGTTTCTGTTTAGCAGTCCGAGCAATCCAACCGGAAGCGTTTATACCAAAGCTGAACTGAAAGCATTCGCTGATATTTTTGCCAAACACCCGAACATCATCGTGATTTCCGACGAAATTTACGAGCACATTGTTTATGGAATCAAACACGAAAGTATCGCGCAATTTCCTGAAATAAAAGATAGGGTAGTGGTGGTGAATGGCGTTTCGAAAGCGTTTGCCATGACCGGTTACCGCATTGGTTACATTGCTGCCCCGCTCTGGCTGGCCAAAGCGTGTAACAAGTTGCAGGGACAATATACTTCCGGACCATGTTCTGTTTCTCAAATTGCCTCGGTAACTGCGTTGAACGCACCGCTCGACACCGTAAAAGCGATGGTGGAGCAATTCGAAAAACGCCGTAATTTGGTATTGTCGATGTTGGCTGAGATTCCGGGAGTAAAAACCAGCAAACCCGATGGCGCATTTTACGTGTTTCCTGATATTTCGTCTTTCTTTGGAAAATCGGATGGTACACTGACCATCAACAATGCCGACGACATGGGCTTGTTCATTCTGTCGAACGCCTTTACTGGCGTGGTTTCGGGCGAAGCTTTTGGCGCTCCTGAATGTATCCGCATTTCGTATGCCGCCTCGGAAGCTGACCTTATCAAATCGCTGACCCGCATCAAAGACACGCTGGCAACCTTGAAATAAATAAGTATCTTTTTAAACTTCAATATGAAGCCCGTTGGATTAAGTTCTACCGGGCTTTTTTATTATTCGCCGCATATTTACGGTGAATAAGAGTCCACTAAACCTTCCGCGCCCGATCCATTTCCCTTGTGTCGTCTTTCAGTTTTAAAGACTCGCGTTTATCGTAAGTCTTTTTCCCTTTGGCGAGTGAAATTTCCAGTTTGGCCAGGCCACGGTCGTTGATGAAAAGCTTTAGAGGTACAATGGTAATCCCGCCTTCTTTGGCTTTTTTCTGAATTTTGGCTAGTTCTTTTTTGTGCAGCAGTAGTTTGCGGTCGCGTTTGGCAATGTGGTTGTTGCAGGTTCCCAATTCATATTCCGAAATGTGCATGTTCCTGACATACAATTGCGTACCCACAAAAGAACAGTACGAATCTACCAGGCTGGCTTTTGCTCCCCGTATTGATTTTATTTCGGTTCCGGCCAATTGTATTCCGGCATAAAAGTTTTCAATGATCTCGTAATCAAAGAATGCCTTTTTATTTTTGATGCTTATATTTTGTTGTTTGCGTACCATTTTATTATAAAAAGTCTCAAAGTTAATCCAATGCCACAAAGGCCCGAAGCCACAAAGCTTCACAAAGAATATATCAGAATTTTAGTGTTTCTTAGAGTCTTTGTGCCTTTGTGGCAGAAATTAACCTCATTTGAAACATCTGTACTAAATTTGCTTTGCAAAAATACATTATTAAAGCATCACTCAAAGTTTTCTTTAAAATCGGACCATTTATTTTAATGACGCAATTTCCTTTTTCAGGAATTTGGAATATTGCGAATACATAAAATCGAAGAAAGGTTGTTCCGTTTCTTTTGCCCGAGCAGCTTCCAGAGCGTTGATGTATTTGATGCGGTTTTGTGTGTAAACAATCGATAATGGCAATCCAAACCATACTTGCACAAAATTCATTAGTAATCTTGATGTTCGCCCATTTCCGTCGCCAAAAGGATGAATACTTGCCAACTGAAAATGAACATGAAAGGCCAGATCGCATTTTTCTGCAAAAGTATTGATGGTATTCAGCTTTTCATTGGTTTCCTTACAAAGTTGAGCGACCAATTCCGGCACTTTTTTGTAATCCGGAAAAGTCCTTGTTCCGGCTCTTACCGTTCCAAGCCGAAATTCGCCGCTGGCAATATTGTAATTTTCCAAAGCAGTATTTACCACACCACCAGTATTTTTCATCACCAAAGCACTTATTTCCTGAAGGAACTCCGGACTCAGCTTTCGTTTCTTTTCGGCTTCTCCTACCACAAATTGCAAGGCATGAAAATGATCAAGCACCATTAAATGATGATTAAACGGCTTATTGGCTGCCGGTTTGCCATATTCAAGCAAGTTAACAACCTGCGATTCGGTCAGCGTACTTCCTTCGATGCTGGTTGAATGATGCGTGATGGCATAATACGAGTACTTCCCGAAATCAATCATTCCTTTCGAGCGAAACTGGTAATCTGATATCAACGCTTCAATTTTTGTGGTGTCCATGAGTTTCATGAATAAATTCGGTTTCAAAATTAACAATTTAAAACTGTATTTTTGATCTTCAAAAATTTCAGGAAACATGCACAACGAGAAATACAATTTAATCACTATACTCGGCCCAACGGCTTCAGGAAAAACGGACGTAGCCGCCAAAGTCGCATCGGTGCTCGGTGGAGAAGTCATTTCTGCCGATTCGCGGCAGGTTTATCGCGGAATGGACCTGGGAACCGGTAAGGATTACGCCGATTATGTGGTTGACGGCAAGCCGGTTCCGTATCACCTGATCGACATTGTTGACGCGGGTTACGAATACAATGTATATGAATACCAGAAAGATTTTCTGCGCGTATTTTCTGAAATTTCCGACCGCCAAAAGTTGCCGGTGATGTGCGGCGGAAGTGGCTTGTACCTCGAAGCTGTCCTGAAAAACTACAAGCTGATTCAGGTTCCGGTAAACGAAGCGTTGCGAGAAAGTCTGGATAACAAATTACTTTGGGAACTGACCGCAATCCTGCGATCGTACAAAAATTACCTGCACAACCAAACCGACACCGAAAGTTCAAAACGGGCGATTCGTGCCATCGAAATTGAAGAGTACTATTTAACTCATCCTGAAATTGATACGGGAATGCCGGACGTAAAGAGTTTGGTGGTTGGCGTAAAATTCGACCGTGATTCTCGCCGGAAAAGAATTACCAACCGGTTGAAACAACGGTTGAAAGAAGGAATGCTGGACGAAGTTCAGCGATTGCTCAACAGCGGATTGACTCCCGAACAATTGACTTATTACGGTCTGGAATACAAATACATGACACAGCATCTGATGGGGAAACTCACTTTTCAGCAAATGTTCGATGGATTAAATGTAGCCATTCATCAGTTTGCCAAACGGCAGATGACCTGGTTCCGAAGAATGGAAAAACAGGATATTGATATTCATTGGCTGGATGGATACATGCCTTTGGATGAGAAGATTGAAATAATTCTGAAATGGTATAACAATCCTCATTTGTGACTTTTCAAAATCTCAATCACCTGATCAGGTTTTATTTCGCTGCCATTCAGAATGTACCTGGCTTTTTCGTAAAAGGGGCGTCTTTTCAGCATCATCTCATCAATGAAAACGTGTAATTCTTCCAATGATTTTCCTTTGATGATCGGGCGTTCAGTTTTTGCATGAATCAGCCGGTTTGCAAGCGAAACCGTGTCCACATCCAGAAAAATACAGAATCCGGTATTGTTCATTACCTCCATATTGTCGAAAAAGCACGGAGCGCCGCCACCGGTTGCCACAATTACATCGTCGAAAGTTGACACTTCATGCAGGACAATTTGTTCTTTTTTACGAAATCCGGTTTCACCTTCATGTTCAAAAATCTGTGGAATTGTCCGGAAATATTTCTCTTCCAGAAAAGTATCCAGATCAATAAAAGTTAGGTTTAATGTTAATGCCAGTTTTCGACCCAAAGTCGTTTTTCCGCTGCCCATGTAGCCGATTAAGTATATTCGCATAGTACAGTTCCAGGTTTCAAGTTCAAAGTTCAAAGTTCCGCTTTGTCTATCGTTGTCGAATTTCTTTTTCTTATTTCTTGTTCGATATTTCTTATTTAATATTGAACAATGAATTTTTGAGTACACTCCGAAAAGTTAGAAAGTCCAAAAGTAGTCCTGGAAGGACTGAATTTGAATAACCGTGGGTGAAACCCACGGAAGAATAAAGGACGAACCCACAACCCTGAAGGGGTTGAATATTAACTGACTGCTGATTCAACCCTTTCAGGGTTGTGGGTTATTCGCTGTATTTTTCCACCGGTTTCACCGGTGGTTATTCAAATTTTATCCCTTCAGGATAATCAATAGGCTTTTCTGTGAAAATTCACATTATATATAAACTCACCCATCAGAACTCAATCTCCATCTGATTCGGCGGCGGTTCATCTCCGTTGGTTGGCTTGTCAATTCCAAACAGCAAATCTTCAAGATTCGGAATTACGATCTCCTGACTTTTCTCCTCTTCAACAGGTTCTTCTGCTACTTCTTCGTCAGAAATAACCGGTTCCAACTCGTTTATTTTTTTTATTTCATAAGTTGAAAGTCGCTTGCCTTTGGCCTTGTGCGATTTTACTCCGATAAACTCGGCCACATCAATAATTTCAGGCTCACGGCCTTCGTTCTTGCCGCCAAATTCAAGCTCCAGACGTGGATGCCCCACCCAGGTAAAACTGTGCAATTTGTTTTCGGGGAATTCGCCGATGAACCCAACTTCCTTTTGCGTTTCATCTATCGGGAAACGTTTCACGTAATAGTAGCCTTGCTCGGCATCAAAATAAACGGCAGTCAGCGTTTTGTCCGGATTGAATTTTTCGATGAGTAAAATGCCATCGTTGAAATGGTTCGACAGATCAAAATTGCACAACAGATAATCGCCGTTTTTATAGATGACCAGAATCATATCGTCGGCGCTGAATTCTCCAAGGTACTTGCCGCGATTGTCTGAATTAAGCCTCCGAACATCTTCGTCGAACCAAATTTTGCGTCCGCCAAGTGTCGAAACTCCTTTTTCCTTCAGGGCTATTTTATGAATTTCGTTCTTGGTCATGATATTGCCCATAGAAGCACGTCCTTTGATAGCCAGTTCACCAAAATCGACCTCGAAAATCAGTTTTTTGATGCGTGGTTTGGGTTTCAGGGTTACGCGCAAAACTTCAGCCTCACCATTTGGATTTTCGCTGAAATACAGAATGCGTGAACCGGGAGTTCCCTGTGTCAGATCGTATTCCTTGTCACGGGTGACGCCTGTTACAGCAATTCGTTTCATATAGATAAACCCGTTTTTGCCATCGCGGTAAACCACATTGTAGATGGTGCGGTTGTCGTTTTTCTTGAAAATTGCCAGATGAAGGATATTTTTACCGACGAATGCCTTTTCAGAAACCTTTGATATAATGTAAGTTCCGTCTTTCCTGAAAACAATTACATCGTCCATGTCGGAACAATCGCATAAATATTCTGCTTTTTTGAGGCTGGTACCAATAAATCCTTCAACGCGGTCGATGTAAAGTTTTTCGTTAGCCACCACCACTTTTGAAGCCACGATATTTTCGAAATTCCTGATTTCAGTTTTACGTTCGCGGCCTTTTCCGTATTTCGTTTTGAGCCTTTCGTACCATGCAATTGTGAATGGAATGATGTTCAGGATATTTTTGTTGATTGCTTCAATTTCTTCTTCAATGGCCAGCAAATGATCGTTGGCTTTATCGGTATTGAATTTCAGAATACGCGCCATTTTAATTTCCATCAGGCGCAAAATATCATCGCGGGTAACTTCCCGTTTTAGCTTTGGTTTCCATGGCGTAAGGCGAAAATCAATATGATCGATTGCCTCATCCATATTGGCCGAATCTTCAAATTCTTTGTCTTTGTAGATGCGCTCTTCGATGAATATTTTTTCGAGAGATGAAAAATGCCACGCTTCTTCCAGCTCGCCACGTTTGATTTCCAGTTCCAGTTTCAGCAGGGCGACTGTCTGGTCAGTATTTATTTTCAGGATTTCGCTGACACCGATAAATTTAGGTTTGTCATCCTGAATGGTGGCGCTGTTGGGCGAAATGGAAATTTCACAATCGGTAAAGGCAAACAGGGCATCGATGGTTTTATCCGACGACATTCCGGGAATCAGGTGAATCAGAATCTCCACTTTATCGGAAGTATTGTCGTCAATCTTCCTGATTTTAATTTTACCCTTGTCGTTTGCCTTGATGATGGATTCAATCAGTGTAGAAGTAGTTCGTCCAAACGGAACTTCTGTAACGACCAGCGTTTTGCTGTCTTTCTTTTCAATTTTGGCCCTCACTTTTATCGAAGCGCCGCGTATTCCGTCGTTGTAGCGCGAGAAATCACCGGATCCACCGGTAGGAAAATCAGGATATAATTCAAAATCTTCACCACGCAGGTAAGCGATGGAAGCGTCAATTAATTCTATAAAATTGTGCGGAAGTATTTTGCAGGCCAATCCAACAGCGATTCCTTCAACTCCCTGAGCCAAAAGCAGCGGGAATTTTACCGGAAGTGCAATCGGTTCGCGGTTACGTCCGTCGTATGATAATTTCCATTTGGTCGTTTTCGGGTTAAAAACAACATCAATTGCAAATTTCGATAACCGTGCCTCGATGTATCGGGGAGCTGCCGAGCTGTCGCCGGTGAGAATATTCCCCCAGTTTCCCTGCGCATCTATCAGTAAATCTTTTTGTCCGAGCTGAACGAGGGCATCGCCAATGGATGCGTCGCCGTGCGGATGATACTGCATGGTTTGTCCGATGATGTTTGCCACTTTGTTGAAACGCCCATCGTCCATCATATTCATGGCGTGCAAAATCCTCCGCTGAACAGGTTTTAACCCATCTTCAACATAGGGAACAGCGCGCTCGAGAATAACGTACGAAGCATAATCAAGAAACCACTGCTGGTACATTCCTGACAAATAGACAATACCGTCTTTTTTTTCTTCCTTCTGGAATTCGTCTTTGTTGATATTTTCTTCAGTCATTTTTGGTTTTTGCAATCTTTTACTTCAGTTGCATATTTATTTATCTGGACTACTGAGCGGGTGACTTTAAGTCACCCGCTCAGTTCATCCGGATTAAAAATCATCTTTCTCCACATACAGATTGTCAATGATAAAGTCCTGACGTTCAGGAGTATTTTTTCCCATGTAAAATTCAAGCATTTGAGATACCGATTCATGTTTCTTCATCAGAATCGGGTCGAGACGAATATCAGGGCCGATGAAATTTTTGAATTCATCAGGAGAAATCTCACCCAATCCTTTGAATCGGGTAATTTCGGCTGTTTTGCCCAGTTTCGTGATGGCTGAAACACGCTCTTCTTCGTTGTAGCAATAGTGAGTTACTTTTTTGTTCCGAACCCTGAAAAGCGGCGTTTGAAAAATATACAAATGGCCTCTTCTAATCACTTCAGGAAAAAATTGCAGGAAAAAAGTGATGAGCAACAGGCGGATGTGCATTCCGTCAACATCGGCATCGGTGGCGATAATTACCTTGTTGTAGCGCAAATCGTCCATGCTATCTTCAATGTTCAGAGCGGCCTGCAACAGGTTGAACTCTTCGTTTTCATAGACCACTTTTTTTGTCAGTCCGTAAGTGTTCAGCGGTTTCCCTTTCAGGCTAAATACTGCCTGTAAATTTACGTCACGCGATTTGGTGATCGATCCGCTGGCCGAATCTCCTTCAGTAATAAAAATGGATGAATTTTCGCGCGCTTCGTGTGTACTGTTCAGGTGTACACGGCAATCGCGCAGTTTGCGGTTGTGCAGGTTTGCTTTTTTCGAGCGTTGTTTGGCCAGTTTTTTTATTCCTGAAATGGCCTTGCGTTCCCGTTCCGATTCCTGGATTCGCCGCAGCAATACTTCGGAAACATCCGGATTCTTGTGCAGGTAATTGTCGAGTTCTTTTTGTACAAAGTTGGCAACAAAGTTACGAACGCTCGGGCCGTTGGGGCCAATGTCTTTCGAGCCAAGTTTTGTTTTGGTTTGCGATTCGAAAACAGGTTCTTCCACTTTTATGCTGATGGCCGCAACAATAGAAGCCCGAATGTCGGAAGGATCGAAATCCTTTTTGTAAAAGTCGCGGATGGTTTTTACGATGGCTTCACGAAAAGCAATCAGATGTGTTCCGCCCTGAGTGGTGTGCTGTCCGTTTACAAACGAGTAATAATCTTCGCCGTATTGATTTCCGTGGGTGATTGCAACCTCGATGTCGCCGTTTTTCAGGTGAATAACCGGATACAGTGATTCAGATTCCTGGTATTCTTCGAGCAAATCTTTCAATCCGTTTTTCGAATGAAATTTCTCTCCGTTGAACTCCATTACCAGTCCGCAATTCAGGAACGAATAGGTTTTCATCATATTGATCACATAATCGTCGATATAATGATAACCTTTAAATATCTTAAGATCAGGGGTAAAGGCGACATAAGTACCGTTGGGCTGATCGGTTGTAGTGACATCCTTTTCCTCTTTCAGAATTCCTTCGCTGAAACTGATTTCTTTCACTTCGCCTTCGCGAAACGATTTGATCAAAAAATGGCTCGACAATGCATTTACAGCCTTGATGCCGACACCATTCAACCCGACCGATTTTTTAAATACTTCGGAATCGTATTTTGCGCCGGTGTTCATTTTCGAAGCAACGTCGAGCAATTTCCCGAGCGGAACACCGCGGCCAAAATCGCGGATGGTCACCAGTTCGTCGCTGACATGTATTTCAATCCTTTTCCCGTTCCCCATCATAAATTCATCGATGGAGTTATCTACCACTTCCTTAAGCAAAACATAAATTCCATCATCACCAGCCGTGCCATCTCCCAGCTTGCCGATGTACATGCCCGGGCGTTTCCGTATATGTTCCTGCCAGTCAAGCGTTATTATTGAACCTTCATCGTAATTCGAGACCATATTCTTTTTGCAATTTGGCACAAATATAAAGAAAACAAAAGTGGATTCATCTAAACTGTCACAACCAATAATTAACAACAATTGGTTGAAAACTTCTTCAAATAATACACTTTTTAGCATAGAATAAAATCATATTTCCGACAATTATCCGTTTGGTTTACATGTTTGCATCAGGGTTCTTTATTCCAATTTAATTCCCTGTTTCTTTTACCGACTGACATTAATGGGTATCATATTTAATTATCTTTGCGCCTACATGTCTGGAAAATACATTTACATAGTTTTTGCAGTGTTTCTGATTGTTATTCAGGCCAATGCGCAAGTGAAACCCGGAGGTTTACCATCCGGACGTACAATGGGAGGAAATACCGGAAGTAACACAGGTGCTGCCAATCAATCGACTGAAGATTCGGAAAAGCAAGCAAAAAAGCCCGGTGTTCCATCTGTTATAAAAGTCTGGGAATTAACCGATCAGGGTGCAAGAATGAATCCTTCGGAATTGGATACGACGCTTTCGTTTTTTCATGTTTATCATCCGTTTGAGCAACTTACCATCAGCAATATTTTTACCGGAAATAACGGTGGCGCATACCAGACAAACGACTTTCTAAAACGCAAATTCAATTCCGATTTCTATTTTGCCCGCTCGTTCGACGCATACTGGCTCACTCCTTCGCAAATTCAATACTTTAATACCACAACTCCTTATACGGTTTTGGATTACACGCAAAGTGAAAACCGAAGTTCGAAAAACGAAACGAGGTTCAATGTTATTCACTCGCAAAACGTGAATCAAAAACTCAACTTCGAGTTCATATACAATCAGACACGATCACAGGGTCAGTATCCAAAGCAGGAGAATAAATTTCACAACATTGGAATTGTAACATCCTACAATTCAAATGCATTTGTTTCTCATTCAAACATTATTTTTAATCGTTTGCAGGGGCAGGAAAATGGCGGGATTGCAGCCGTCAGCGAGAACAATAAAACCGAGGATTACACGGTCAAAATGGACGATGCTGTAAATAAAATCCAGAACAATAATTTTTACACGTCGAACGAATACAGGTTGGGAAAAACGGTGGAAGCCGATAGCGCTGAATATATTGTTGACGCATTTATTCCAAGGGTTGGGTTTATTCATGAACTCGAATATTCGGGCAACAAGCGAAAGTTTACCAAAGACAATGCACAAAATTTCTTTGAAAATGCATTTGTTGATACCATCAGTACCAACGATAGCTTGAAATACACTCGCCTGACCAATATTTTCCAAATCAAGATTTATGAAGCCCCCGACCGGAAATATACTTTCGGAAAACGCGCATACATCGGCAATGATCAGCTTTGGTATCTGTTTTCAGTTCCGGGGAAATATTATCCTGAAAAACAATCGAATACCTTTGTAGGTGGTGGATTATTCAGGAATGAAGGAAAATTCTGGCAATGGGAGGCCGACGGACGAATTTACCTTACCGGATACCGCGCTGGTCAGACCGAGTTGACCGGATACATCAATAAACCTTTGAGAATTGGAAAAGATACTACCAGCCTGCGTATTGAAGGTAGCCTGAAATCACTGGTTCCTGAATATTTCGACCAGTATTATTATTCGAACCATTTTCAATGGCAAAATAACTTCGACAATATCAACGAAATGACGATCCGGGCGAGCGTCCATTCGCAGGAATTCAGGACAACCATTGGGGCTGGTTATTCGTTACTTGGAAATTACATCTATAACAACGAAAAAGCTTTGCCAACGCAAGGCAGTGAATTGCTTATTCTTTCGGCCTATTTAAACAAAGATTTCGACAGCAAACACTGGTTGGTACGAACCCAATTCCTGGTACAGAAAGGAAGCAACGAAAGTTATATTCATTTGCCTGCTGTTGCAGGATATATCAGCATGAATTACAGGACTGTTATCTCGAAGGTTTTATATACTCAGCTTGGGATCGATACCCGATACAATACATCTTTTTACGCAGATGCATACGAACCCGGAACTTCAAGATTTTACCTTCAGAATAAACAAAAAATCGGTAATTATCCTTTCATCGATTTTCATGTAAACCTGAAACTAAAACGGACACGGGTTTTCTTCAAATTAATGAACGCTGCTTCAGGATTAGCCGGCGATAATTTTAATGCTGCACCGGATTATCCATATTATCAACGCACTTACAGAATTGGAGTTGCCTGGTCGTTCTACGATTAGCTTTATTCTGCCAAACTAATTTGTGCATACCTCTTCTGAATCAATTCTTTATATGTAATTTTTAGTTCGTCCGAGAGAAACGATTGTTCAATCCAATGGTATGCTTTGGGCTTGTTTTTAATCATCCGTTTAAATACCCTTTGTATTTGTTTGTCGGTTAATTCGAGACCTTTGGCCAATTTTTCAAAATGCTCTTTCTTTAATTTTTTCTTTTTGCCATCCAGTGTCAGTGCAAGTTCTTCGGTATCGTCCGGATTAACAATACTCACATTCAATAAATCATAGGCCGGGGCTAATCCCCAGCCGGAAGGACTTTCAATCATTGAGAAATTCTTCAGGTGCATATCATTATTCCCGGTTAAAAAACAAAACACCGAAAGCTCGAAATAAAAGAGTTTATCGAGCAGTGTATTATTAGAAAACGAGTGAAGCGCTTTTCCGACTTTTTCCATCGAGCCAATGTACTTGTCAAACGCCTCCGTAATCTGAAACATATCAATCATGTGAATTTTCGCGCCGTCAGCTGTGCGGTCTATTCTTTTGGTGATGTAAGACAATTCGCCCGATGCCAGCCGGATTAAGCTCGACGGCACGACCCTGATACCAAAGGCTTCAGCTATCCGCATGGTCACATGCTCATTTTCAGGCATTTTTAGATATTTTTCCGAAGGTGGCTTAAGAATGTATGATCCACCAAGTGCACCCACTACCGTTAATCGTGCATCTGAATTTTCGCGCGCTGCTTTCACAACCGACATGGATAATTTGGGCTGTACACCAGGAATCGTTACGCTACGCTCCACAACATCTTTTGCCAGGTCAGCCATTTGATCAATCGAATAAGGCATGATTGGAGGCGTTGTGGTTCCAAAGAATTCCGTGCAGCATTTTGCATGAAAATCACCTTCACCATCAATTAGTTGATAACAATACAGGCATTTATTGCTCATTTTCTTCTTGAATTTGTTCAACACTGACTGCCCCGATGCAGTTTTTGCAGCATGCCAGCAACAGTCCCATGCGGTCGTTTTTATTTATTTTCCAGTTATTCGAGGCAATATCCAATAACCAACCTTCCGGAATTAAACCATCAAAAAATGGAAACAATCGCTTATCTGTATAGTGTTTGTTGGTAACCGGCATTGTAAATGTGATGAACTCTTTAGGATGATCTGCCACAAAGTTTTCGTCATACTGAAATACAAATTCCCCATCATCAGTTTCAGTTACAATTCCCGCAAAATGTTCTTTGTAATATACCTTGCCTTTTCTCATTCTGCAATTTCTTTAATGTCTATCGGAACCAACTCATGGCCGAACATACTCAAAACCAGGTTAACTTTATCCAGATTCAAATTTGTTTTGCCCTGCTCAATTTTACGGATTACCGTAAGTGCAACTCCTGCACGTTCGGCAAATTCCTCCTGAGTCAGATTTACTTCTTTTCTTCGTTCTTTCACAAATTCTGCCAACCTCTTCATTGTATGCTTTTAGATATAATTGAATGCAAAGCTAGTAAATTATATGCTATTAAGTATAGTTAGATGATAATTAATGAATTTATATGCTTTTAGATATAAATGATGTCGGTAACCAAAAATGCCCATCGCATTCATGCCATCATTGGCCATAAAACACTTCAGACATCAAGGTTTTGAAGATTTTATTTCAACCTATTTCCCGTATTAATTTCATATTCTAAACTACTTCGGCTGCGACTGAATACTTTTTTCTTTTTTTCTGAATTACTGCGACTGCGACTGAACACTTTCCTGTTTCTTCAGAATCTCAATCAATTCGGATAAAATCATGGCAGTAGCGCCCCAGATAATTTCGCCGTTAAAAGGATAATATTTAATTTGCAATGGTCCGGTAAATGTATCAAGAACAGTTTCCGAAGTTGTTTCATTTTTAACAAAATCGCTTATCGGAAAGAGAATTAATTCTTCCACTTCTCCTGAATTTACCACAAAATCGGGTTTTTTATCAGCCCATGCCAGAAATGGCTGAATCGAAAATCCGCTGACTTCCAAATATAAATCTGACAATTTGCCAAGAATTCTGATGTTCGAGGTGTCGATTCCAATTTCTTCCCGGGCTTCGCGTAAAGCGGTCATTTCAGCCGAAAGATCTTCCTTTTCAACCTTTCCGCCGGGGAAGCTGACTTGTCCCGGATGGAAAGTCATTGTTACAGGTCTTCTGGTTAAACAGGTGTAAATCTGTTCACCTTCAGGAAAAAGCAGCAGTAAAATACTGCTTTGTTTTATCAACCTGATTTCATCTTCGCTTGAATCCAAACTCCTGCCAGGCGGAAGCATTTTCCGATGTGCTTCAATTCCCGGTAACTCACCGTGGAAAGCTTCTTCCAAATATTTCAGGATAGATGAATGCATAACTTTGGCTTACTCGAAACGAATCGTTTTTTCAGGTGAAACTTTGGTAATGAAGTAGGAGGGGAGCAGCAACATTAATACAGTTATTACGATTGTGCCGACATTCAGCAGAACAATGTGCAGAACTGTCAGGTTTACCGGAACGTATTCGAGGTAATACGATGTTGGGTCGAGTTTCAGAACATGGGTGTATTCCTGAATCAGGCAAATGCCGATTCCGAAAAGGTTGCCCCAGAAAAGCGCTTTCAGGATGAGCATTGCTGAAAAGTATAAGAATACCTTGCGGATGCTCCAGTTACGGGCTCCCATCGCTTTCAGTATCCCGATCATTTGCGTCCGTTCCAGAATGATGACCAGCAGACTCGAAACCATGTTGAACCCGGCCACCAATATCATGAGTACCAGAATTACCCAAACATTCATATCGAGCAGGCTCAGCCAATCAAAAATATGCCTGTATTTTTCCTTGATGCTGATCACTTGCAAAACAGGGCTATCGGGGCTGGTATTTCGCAATAAAAGCTGATGAACCGACTTTTCCTGTTCCGAAATGTTTTTGAAGTCATCGACCAGTATCTCAAACCCGCTCACATCATCGTTTTCCCAATTATTTAGCCTGCGGATATGATTGATGTCAACCAGCACAAACATGCGGTCGAACTCTTCGAGACTGGTTCTGTAAATGCCAGCCAATTCGAATTTACGCTGGCGCGGAACTGCTTCCATCTGATTGATAAAAAACATGGTAAGATCGTCGCCTGTTTTGAGTTTCAGCAGGTCGGCCATTTGTTTCGAAATCCAGACTTTGTTGCTTCGAACAGTATCCTGAACATGAAATGGCTCACCCGCAACTTTGTTCTCTTGAAAAAATGACCAGTCGAAATCGGGGCCGATGCCTTTCAGAACCACACCGTGAATTTCTTCATCAGTGCGGATGATGCCCGGTTTGGTCGCAAATACCTGCACGTGCCGAATGCCGTCAATTGCTTTAAGTTCTTCCAGAAAAGGCTGTTCCTGATTGATTGGACTTGTTTCGAACGATTGGTTGGAATCGAGGTTTACAATTTGTAAATGAGAACCGAATCCGATCACTTTTCGGCCAACTTCTGTTTTATAACCAGTTACGATGGCAATCGACAAAATAAGCACCACCAGTCCGAGTACAATGCCGAAAAGGGCAATATTCACGATCCGGTGCGACAGGTTATCGCGGTTTTCCTTTGCGGAAAATATCCTTCGGGCTATGTACAGGTTTGTATTCAATGTTTTATTTATTTTCAACGCGTTCATTTACAAAAGGCAATACCAGCAAGGAAATCAGTCCGAAAATAATCAACATTAAGGTCGTGCTTCCATGCGCCACCAATGCAAAAATCTGACCGTCGGCTTTGTCGATGCCGTACAATGCAAGTCCTTCGATTACCATGAAATGCCAGGCGCCAATACCTCCCTGCACAGGCGCAACCATCCCGAAACTGCCCAGAACAAAAACGGTCAGTCCGGCCCAGGGAGTTAAATGTGAGGTAAATTCAAACGAAAAGAAAACGCAGTAAATCATCAGGTAATATAAAAACCAGATAAATACCGAGTGAAAAATAAATGCGCCTTTGTTTTTAATATTTCGGATACTTTGAAATCCTTCGATGAACTGATTAAAAAGGGCAATCACTTTTTTTGCAATGCCACTTGCCCTGATTTTATGCCTGGTAAACCAGAGAATCAACAGAAATATTACCAGCCCGATTGGCAAAATTGGTGAATGCAATATATTACCTAATTTTTCTTCCACTTCCGGATTGTTTTTTAAAAATTCAAGCACCTGACCAAACTGGGTAACGACCACAAGAACCAAGAGCAAAAGAAGCACCAGCACATCGATCAACCGCTCGAGGACAACCGTTCCGATCAGTTTTGTGAATGGGATTTTTTCGTAGCGGGAAAGCACACCGCACCTCGAAATTTCGCCCATTCGCGGCAGGGCAAGGTTCATCAGGTAGCCAATCATTACCGCCAGAAAAGTATTAAGCGTTCGGGGTTTGTGTCCCAGTGGTTCAATAATCTGGTTCCACCGGATGGTGCGGCTGATATGACTCAGCAGTCCTAAAAAAGCGGAAACGATGATCCAGAAATAGTTGACTTCATTGGTTAAAATACTTTTAATCCGGTTGATATCCTGATCCTTGTAAACCCACCAGAAAAGCAGGACTCCAAGTATAAAAAAGGAGAGGAATTTTATGGTTTTGAAGGTATTTTGTTTCAATTTTTCAATTTTTTTATTGATCGGTTTTAAAGTACTTTTGCTCCGGCAATAAGGATTTGTGATATAAAGTCCTTATTCTGAATTTAGCAATATGCACAAAAATACAGTTTTGTTTTAATTAGGGCGGTTTTTTGTAAACAATTTAAGAATCCGTTCAAGAACCAATAACAGAAAAATGACAATAGTTAGGGCAAAGAAAAATCTGGGGCAGCACTTTTTGAAAGACAAAGACATAGCTCAGAAAATTGTTGAGAGTTTGCAGGCAAACAATGTAAAAAAAGTACTGGAAATAGGCCCCGGAATGGGAGTATTAACCGAATTTCTCCTGAAAAACAAATCGTTCGAAACATCTGTTGTCGAGATTGACCGCGAATCGGTTGAATACCTGAACGCGCATTTTCCGGAGCTGAAGGATCGCATCATCTCAGCCGATTTCCTGCGAATGAGGATTGACCAGATTTTTGATGAACCATTTGCCATTATCGGTAATTTTCCTTACAACATTTCGTCACAGATATTTTTCAGGGTATTGGAATTCCACAATCAGATTCCTGAAGTAGTCGGAATGCTTCAGAAAGAAGTGGCTGAACGGCTGGCTGCAGGTCCCGGTTCAAAAACGTATGGGATTTTGAGTGTTTTTCTTCAGGCATATTACGATATTGAATATTTATTTACTGTTGATCAGGATCAATTTAATCCACCGCCAAAAGTTAAAGGTGGTGTCATCAGGCTTACTCGCAACAAAGCAGAACACCTCGACTGCGATGAAAAACTCTTTAAAAGTGTGGTCAAAATGTCTTTTAACCAGCGACGAAAAACAATGCGCAATTCGTTAAAAACCATGATAACCACCGATGAATTAAAAGCCAACCCAATATTCGACAAACGTCCGGAGCAGTTGGGCGTTGCCGAATTTGTAATGCTGACAAGGCTGATTGCGGAACAGGCAGGAGCAGTGATCAGTGATCAGTCGCAGTAGGCAGAAAAAAAAAGTGCTCAATATTGGCTAGCTACTTATCATGAAAAAAAATAAATAAGAAACACCGAATAAGAAACAAGAAACATCGAAGCACTCGTTCTACATTTCTTATTTCTCGTTTCTTATTCGATATTTGAAAATTTGAAAATACAAAGGTCAAACCTGGAACTTGTCTGCCAGACTTCGGCGTGAGCTCAGTCGAACGCTGGCGGATGAAACTTTAAACTTATTTCTGCTATGAAACTTGAACTCAACAGGAATTTAATTGATCAGCTATCGCAACTGATCGAACAGAAAGCGGATCAGGATATTATTCAAATCATCAGTGAATTCCATCCGGCTGATATTGCAGAAATATTAGAGGAGCTTGATTCTGATGAAGCCAAATACCTCTTTTCGTTGCTTGATGGAGAATTGGCCGCCGACGTGTTGGTTGAAATTCCGGAGAATGACTGGAACAGTTATTTGAAATTATTGCCTCCTGATGTTATTGCCCACCGGTTTATCGAGTACATGGAATCGGATGATGCTGCCGACGTTATGGCAGAACTCGACGAAGATTTGCAGGATGAGGTATTGCAGCAATTGGAAGACAAGGAACAAGCCGGCGATATTGCTGACCTGCTGGAATACGACGAAGATACTGCCGGGGGGATCATGGCCAAGGAATTGGTGGCGGTGAACGAAAACTGGACGGTACAAACCTGTTTGAAAGAAATCAGTATTCAGGCGGAAGACATCGACGAAATTTATTACGTGTATGTTGTTGATGACAATTTCGTACTCAAAGGCGTGCTTTCCCTGAAGATGCTGATCATGAAGCCAACCCATACAGTGATTAAAAGTATGGTGACCGAAGATGCCCATTTTGTGCGGACGGATGCCAGTCAGGAAGAAGTGGCCCAGATCATGGAAAAATACGATTTGGTAGCGCTTCCGGTAGTCGATCAGATTGGACGGTTAAAGGGCCGGATTACCATCGATGACGTTTTGGATATTATTCGCGAAGAAGCCGACAAGGATTACCAGATGGCTTCGGGTATTTCGGGGGATGTGGATGCCGGCGACAATGTATTTCAACGCGCCTGGATACGTATTCCATGGCTTTTTATCGGAATGGTGGGAGGTATTTTAGGAGCTGGTGTGCTTGGCTCGCATTCGTTGCAACTTGAGCAGATTCCTGCGATGGCATTTTTTATTCCACTCATCGCCGCGATGGCAGGGAATGTGGGTGTGCAGTCGTCTTCAATCATTGTTCAGAGCATTGCCAGCGGGGCACGTAACTTCGATTCGGTTGGCCGGAAGCTGGTCAAAGAACTTTCGGTCGCTTTTAGTATCGCCTTTTTGTTCGCCACGCTCATTTTCGTTTACAATTACTTCTTTACCGGAAACATGAGACTCACCTATTCTGTAAGCCTTACGTTGTTTATAGTGATGATTTTTGCTTCTGTTTTTGGAACGGTTGTCCCCTTGGTGCTGAATAAATTCAAAATTGATCCGGCTGTAGCTACCGGCCCGTTTATCACCACTACGAACGATGTCCTCGGAATGCTTATTTACATGACGGTGGCACAAATGTTTTTTAAGATATTGTAGATCAAAAATCAGTCAGTGCTTCACTTTGGAGTTAAACCCTGAAGGAGTATATAAGGATTAATTTAGTCATGATTTAAATTTTGAACGAATACAATAGTTTAATTCCATAATGGACTTTCTCTTGATGGTAGTTCAACCATGTAGAATTCGTGCGGAATTTAATAAACGGAGCAAGGGAAATATCGCCCAGTTTTGCGAAAGATCTGGAATATCCGGCATCGAAGTAAACATCGATAAAATATACATCATCAGAATAATTTTCGAGGTGGCTAAAATCTTTATAATCACGCCAAGTTCCACTGCTATTAGGACTTGCATATTTTTGCAATATAGTTTTCCCTCCATAAATTCCCGTAGTAAAAAAGCATCTGTTCTTTTCGCCGATTGTAAAACCTGTTTGAAAAATTGCAGGGATGCTCATATCGTAGAAATTAAACCTTCGAAGACCACTCATGTATGAGGCTACTCTTCCTTTTTGAAGATTGAACCCTGTTCCGATTTTTGTGTTTTTTGTTAATGACCTGAGAACTAGAATTTCAAACCCGGGATCAACCTTAGATTCATAATATCCCGGTTCTGGTCCGTTCAAATGATACTTTTCATTGTTAATAAAATGGGCTACAATGTCACTTACTGTTACCGTATTTTTCTTTTCTTGTCCCCAAAGATTAATAGTGCAACATAGGGAAACGAGAAACATAAAAACTACTATTATTTGTTTTTTCATTTGTAAATTTATTTAATTGTAAACAAAAAATTGTCTTTTGCAGATAATGGATCTTGGGTGGCGATCGTTCCATTTGTTTTTGTTTTTATTGTTAGTCAAAGTTAAATAAACATATGACATGGAGTTTGTAAATAACCCAAATGTTGCTCCCGTAATACATGTTTGTAAACATAAATGCATTGCAAATAGACATCACCTCTCTGCAAAGCAAGTCAGGGCTTCACTTGGAGTTAAACCCTGACTAAATATAACATTGTCTACTGGCTTATTGTCAATGTTTAACCATGAGCTTTTCGCTGATCATTTCATCTCCAATTTTAACGCGGACAATGTAAACACCGTCTTTCCATGCTGAGGTATTTATTTTTGTTTGTTTGCCTTTTATTTTGGAATTCTTTTCTTTCAGGCTTTGTTGCTGATCATATACTTCCAGTTCCCATTGGGTATTTTCGTCAATCGTTTTATCACCATCTGCTACCAACTCAAGAGCTGTTTCATTTGTTGCAGGATTAGGAGAGAAAACCATATAATAGCTACCGCAATCATAACTGCTGCCCATATATCCGGTAATAATCTGTATTGTATTGTTGCATCCGGTTGCAGTATTGGTGGCATTAACTGTAATTGGTCCTCCCGGTGATGAGTTTGTATTGATTGAAATTATATTCTGAAGAGTATAAAACTTTGTCCAGGCCGAAGGAATAGTCCAGTTGTAATCGGCAAGAGGTACCGGGCTGATGTTCATAACATAAATGTGGTAAGTTGTATTAGGGCATAAAATCCAAGTGCCGTACATATTGGTCGCATGAACCCCGTCAGAACGGTAAACATCAAACGAAACCTCGCTTACATCTGGTCCTTTAATCCACACTTCTTTTTCAGCCGTAAACGTTTCTCCTGAGGGCATATTAAACGAGTAGGTTATTTTTCCTTTTCCGTGGTATGATGGAGATGCTGTTATGTTTGCAGTGTTTCCGGTTCCTGAGGTGGCTCCGTTAAATAGAATGGAAGGCGTAAGTGTCCAGCTTATGTTTGTTGCCAGAGGATCAACATCCATGGAGGCTGTACCTGATGAACAAATAATGGTTGGACATGTAATCTCGGGGGCAAGAAAGAATTGTTTGACACGGACATAATCGAAATACGAGGTTTGGGGAGTGATTGGCGTAATTTCTTGCCCTAAAAGATTGTATGGTCGCGTTACTTGTTGACTTAATATTAACCTTAAAGGAAGAGAAGGGAACCACTCATAATCTTGATTGATTACTTCATGCATAAGATTATCATTAATAAAGTATTCTATCTTATCAGGTGTCCACACACATTTATATGTAGAATATACATCAGTCATCGATATGTTATAATCTTTCTTATTCTTTTCCTGCTGATTTGACACATTACAATCAACAGGAGGATAATACCTATGTATTACATGCATCATTCTAGGAAATAACTCGCAAGAAAGTTCAGCAATATCAATTTCACTTCCCTGTCCTCCCGGAGGACAGGGGATGCCATCACCTCCAAATAACCAAAAGGCAGGCCATGAACCACTCTGATGTGCATACTTTGCCCTACACTCAAAAAATCCATATTGGTATGTGTCCAGTGTATTGACCTCCCCTCCAACATAATTTGAATATACATGTTCCCAACCACCAGTCCTCCATATACTATCAAGATAATTTGGAGCATACTGCATTTTCAATTCTAAATTTCCATTGTTAACATTCATGGTAATTGCACTATCTATAAGAAAGCCTAATGCTCTTTTGAAGTGGGATGTCGGTTCCCAAACGCTTGGGTCTAAGTTAGATCCGGTGAAATTTTCGTCAAGGATGGTTTGCATATAATTCGGGTTATAACGTCGATCATAAGTTTGAGAATAGATGCTGCCACTTATCAGTACAATAAAAATAATTGTCAAAGTAAAGTTTTTCATTTTTCTTTCAGTTTAAAATTCAAGTCAATACCTAATTTAATACCGTAGTAGATACTTGTGCGATAATAGTCCATCCAGTTTTCCTTAAACCTAAAACGAACAAATGGGGCAATTCTAATGACATTACCATCCTTGAACCATCTGGAATTGGAATAAGCAAAATCAAGATAAGCATCCATAAAAAAGCTTTTATCAGAATATTGCTCCCTTTCTTTTGGATTAACTGGTATCCATTGGCTGTGCAGTCTTTTGTCCCAGGAAAAATGTAGAAATCGTCCGGAATAAAAGCCTGTTGAGAAAGAGAAGAAACCTGATTCGTCTTTGACCGTTAATAAAACAGGAATGCTTAATTCACCAACCTGAAACCTGTCATATGTCTCAAGATGCGAAACTAAATCTACATACTGGTAGGAAATTCCCGTACTTAAAAAGAATGAGTTTCTTAACTGGTAACCGTATAAAACCTCTAATCCCGGATTAATATTATATCCAACATCACCAAGATTTAACTCATTCTCTTTCTCCCGGTCATAATGCGACAACAGCGTACTTATGCCCCATGTACTTCTCTGATCCTGGGCATGTAGCTGTATAAAACAAATTAAAGTCAAAAATAGTAACTTGAGCTTTTTCATTTCTCTTAAATGTTTAACAAATAATTATTGAATGTCTGTGCCAGGCAGTCCGGCAGTGAAGGAAATTTTTCTGCATAAGATGTTTGTCTCCAAGCTTCACTGCCCATCTTTACTGGGTAATCTGATTTTTTTACTTGAGAAAAAGCATTGGTGAGTATGGTTGAAATTAAGATCGTTAGTTTCATGGTTTTTAGTTTTTTAATTTAACAAATAGTTCTTTAATCATGTAGTTCTAACTTTTTTGTAAGTACAAGGATTTGGAGGCGACCGTTCCATGTTTTTGGTTTTTAAGGGTGATTGGCAATTAAATAAACATATACTGCGTTAGCTATTTAGCGGGCGCTGATGATATATCAGCGCCCGCACTTTATTTGTCATTTGTCAATGATCAATTGTTGCTTATAGGTTTCTCCACCTACAATAAGGTGGACGAAATATTTCCCCTTTTGAAGGTCGCGGGTTGATATTTGCTGGCACATTTCTTTCGACTTAACCCTTTTTAAAAGGCCGCCACTCTCGCTCCAAATTTCAATGGTATATTCTCCAATGCCATCTTGCCCTTTTACTTTCACAATTTGTACTTTCGAAGTTTTATTTGCTGCCGTTTCTTCCGGCGCAATGGACAATTCGATATAATCATTGGCAGGGTTTGGGAAGATACTGAGGTAGTAGTATTCTACGCAATCGAAGGTTTCATAATGCCATTCACCTTCACCACAAGCATTTTCGGCCCTCACTGAAATTGTTTCGTATTGATCTGTAAAGTATGGGACCCATACAATTGAGACCATTTCATTGGCCTCAGTTTCCCAATGGTTCCATCCGGAACTAAATTCCCAGTCGTAATCCAAAATTTCCGCGTTTGTCAGGTCAGAGCTTGGCTCAACCCATAAAACATTGTTTTCTCCCCTTACCAATATGTCCTGTCTATAATTTGAATTAGTAATATTCAATCCTGAAGGATAAGGAGCGCCTGCCCAAACAAATTTTTCTGGCAATGTAATGCTTCCGCAATCTGTAACCAGCCTTGCCCTCACCCAACTACTACCGCTACCTGTTGCCGAAAAAATACACGAATCAGTATTTTGCCCCAAAGAAATAGTAAGGTTTGGGCCGCGCGTCCAAACAATGGAGTCAATAGGGGGTAAGTTGTTAATGGTAAAGGTAGCTCCGGAAGAACAGGCAAGTGAGGGACCGAAAATGGATGCAATTGATGGTATTACCTGTGTTACAGCCCTGCAAGCATTTAATCTACCAAAACCCAGTTCATTACTACGTCCATTTGTGTAGGTATATCCGCCAACTTGATCAGCATTTGTTGTGAGTATATCGAAAACTTGTTGTGGGGTTAAATTTGGATTTATTGATAGCATTAATGCTGCAACCGCCGCAACTTGGGGACATGCTGCTGAAGTCCCTCCCATACGAGCTGTATATGACAAAAAATTATTGCCTGCATTTGGTAAAAGCGCTCCACATCCAAGAGGAATACAATTGCAAGCAGCAAAACGATCAGCTAAATTGTTGCCATGAAAAGAATTGTACCCTGCATCTCCTGGAATATCTAATGTCCATATTTCAAGATTCTCGCCAATAATTCCAAATGGTTGGATGGTCGGATCAATATTTCTTATACAGTTAGATAATTCTCTTGAATAAGCTCTATGTGAAGGGGCAACAATGTCAATTAAAGCACTTGTAGGACTATAATCAGCCTGAAAATCATCCCTGTCAGAAGCTCCCACTGTTAATACACCTGGAATGTCAACATTTGCCGGGAATTGCACATATCCATTATCACCAAAAACGTGACGTGCAGTATTACCTGCTGCAAATACAACTACACAACCAGCATTAACTGCGGTTCTAATTGCCTCAACAATAGCAGGATGAAGATTTTGGTTTGGGCTACGATAACCCCAGCTATTTGAAATTACTCTGGCACCATTTTGCCGCGCAGTATTTATGGCAAGCGCAACACGATCAACTGTTATACCTGATCGATCAGTGTTAAAGATTCTTATCGGCATAATTCTGCAATTTGGCGCTATGCCTGAAATGCCTTCATTATTATTACGGGTGGCGGCAATAATACCAGCACATGCATTTCCATGATTATTATTAGCTGTTGGCGAAGGATTATTCGCATTTCCGTCAGCTAAATTGCTATTATTCAAAATCACCTGACGAGCGTTGGGCAGATCTGGATGATTCGGAGTAACCCCTTCATCAATTACTGCAACAATAATATTATTATTTCCCTGTGTAATTGTCCATGCTTCTGGAGCATCAATATCGCAATCTGCTGCACCCCAATGACCATCAGTAAATACCTGACCAGTATTGTTTAAATAATATTGATTATTAAAGAATGGGTCATTTGGTATTTGTAATAAATCAACCTGGCATATAAAATTTGGTTGCGAAAATAATACCATACCACTCTCCTGGTACTGTTTACTTATCTCAATTGCATCAAGGTACGAAGGAACTTTAATTAATTGATAGTTTTCATCACTTCTAATTACTTTAACTCCCAATTTTTTATGGAGTTCATTTATTTGTTTTTGAGTTACATCATTATGAGGTTTAATTAGAACCTCATCTGTAACAAACATTTCTAAACCAGACTCAACTGTATAAACAGGGTGAATTGAAGCAAACTCATCATCTCTTTTCACCTCATACAGAAGAGAATCTTTGCTAAGAGTGTTTAATGCGTAAATTACCACTGTGCTATCATCTTGCCATTTAAATTGATTTTCATTGAGCTTTGTTTGAATGTATAAATTTTTGGAACTTTTTCTTTTATTAACTTTATATCGAATAACTAAAGCCTTATCAGAAGGCGCTAAAGAAATCTTTTCACTATATGCATAATAAAAAGTTTTTGGTGTATTCTGTATAAAGCTGTAACTTATTATAATTAATGAGATAAGAACAAATCCAATAACAAGTTTGATTTTTGTTTTCATGATTTTATTTTTTAGGGTTAATTTTGGTTACTTCATTTAGTATAACTTGCCTATCTCTAACATAATGATCGAATTCCCATAAGTAAATAATTGCTAAACATAAAGGATAGTATTTTTCATTTTCATTAGCAAAACGATACTTAAATTTAATTTTATAGTTTAAATATTCGGAATCTGGAAACATACAACTATAAATATAATTGGAAAATAAATATTGAGGGAAAGCAAAAATTGTGTCTGGTAAATTATAAGTTACAAATGTATCTCTTAAGTTATTGCAAGCTATTATAAACCCCCTATTTGAGGTTTTCACGTCGCCCTCACAAGGATCAAAACCAATTATGTATCCTTCTGTAGTTTGATATTCAATTGTTTCTTTATCACAACCATATGAAACAATGAAAAATATTGCAGTAATGAAAATGAAATGCTTTAGCTTTTTCATAGATTAAATTTTAGTTTGTGAACAATTTAAGTGTATGTTATTATTTTATCAATTTAATATTGATTTTTTATTTTTACTTGCATACAACGGCTGACACGATTAAATATCTGCCTTTTTCAGAATTTTATCCTTGTACATTGCCAATTCAGATGCAGCAATGGTAATAACACAAGTGCTATCATCCTTCCATTCGAACTGCTTTTCGGCAAGT
>JAUYMU010000089.1 GCA_030698405.1 Bacteroidota bacterium | reverse complement strand
AAAGGAGGTCAAATGTAAAAACAACATGGCAGGTTAAGTTGGTGGGCAAAAAAATATTGTCCGCAGCTACTGCTTTGCCCGTTTTTGATCCCTATTAGGAATCTAAGTTACAAATATTTTATGCCCTGAATCGCTGTATTTCGTTTCAAAAAAAATAATATTCCCAAATTTGCCTAAGTTTGAGCTCTTATTAAGACAGGTTCAGTGATGAACCTTTAGCAATTCACATGGATATACATATTTTTAATAACCACCAACTATGAAAACAATTCACTCAATTTTGGTTTTGATATTTGTATTTACAGTTTTTATTTCCTGCGGAAATACTCGTAAAAAACAGTCGCATGTTGAAAGTTCTTCATCAGTTCTTACTGAAATAAAAACCGGAGCCGATCAAACTGATAAATACCTTCCTTTATTAAAAGGTAAACAAGTTGCTGTAGTTGCCAATCAAACTTCGGTAATTGGAAATGTTTCGCTGATTGATAGTTTGAAATCGCTTGAAGTAAATATTGTTAAAATTTTTGGTCCGGAGCATGGTTTTCGCGGAACTGCCAGCGCAGGCGCTGTTGTTTCCGACAGTGTTGATGCAAAAACAGGTATTCCTGAAATTTCACTTTACGGTAAAAAAAGTAAACCTTCGAAAGAAGATCTGGAGAATGTAGATCTGGTGATTTTTGACATTCAGGATGTTGGGGCACGGTTTTACACATATATCAATTTGTTGGCAAGGGTAATGGAAGCCTGTGCCGAAAATAGCAAAGAGCTGATTATTCTTGATCGTCCAAACCCAACCGGCTTTAGTGTTGACGGGCCAATTCTGGATATGAAACTGAAATCCGGCATTGGAATGTTCCCTATACCTATTACCCACGGAATGACGGTTGGTGAGCTTGCCAGCATGTACAATGGCGAAGGCTGGCTGGCAAATAAAATTCAATGCAAAATTATTGTCATACAAGTTGAGAATTATTCGCACGATATGCAATATACACTGCCGGTTTCTCCATCTCCCAATCTAAATACCCAGCAATCCATACTTCTGTATCCATCACTTTGTTTGTTCGAAGGAACAATTATCAGTCAGGGCAGAGGTACTCATTTTCCTTTTACAGTGTTGGGAAATCCTGATTTGAAGGGTAAATATGATTTCACGTTTACACCCGTCAGTATAAAAGGAATGAGTGAAACTCCGCTTCACCAGAACAAAGTATGCTACGGACTTGATTTGCGAAAATACGATACCGGTGAATTTGTCAAAACCGGTCAGATCAACCTCAAATGGCTGATAGATATGTACAATGCCTATCCCTATAAAGAAAAATTCTTCGATTTTAAGCAGAGCAATCAGATGGGAAACTTCGATAAACTGGCCGGTACAACGCTGCTAAAAGAACAAATTATTGCCAGGAAATCTGAAAAAGAGATTCGCGATTCGTGGGAACCCGGCTTGTCTGATTTTAAAAAGCTGCGAAAAAACTACTTATTGTACCAATAAAAATCCCCGATTAGAGCTCCCGGATATGTTATAGAAAATAATACCATTATTTTGGATTTGTAACGCGCTGATATCCAATTGTTAAAAAATGATAAAATTTCTGAAAAAATAAATTGGTATTACATGTTACAAAAACACCGATTTTTCAAAAAATAAGTTTTAATTTTAGTCCCGTAATTTATTGCTAATCATTTGATCCTTTTTTTGATCCGTGCTATTGAAGCGATCATTGCCGCAATATTTATTTTCTATTTGTATGACAACTAATTTTAGCTGAATTTGCAATAAATTTTATAATACATTCTTGATTGATCCTTCAAAATATTTAGTAAAATAATTTTTAAATAACCAAAATTAAATGAAATGAAATGAAAGCAATCCTTCTAATGTGTTTAATAGGACTGGGGATCATGCTTGCGCAGACATCCAGTGCTCAATCACTTGCCGTTAAAGGTCAGGTGCTTGATGCGAGTAACAATGAGTCCATTCCAGGAACTACAGTATTGGTAAAAGGTACCACAAAAGGTACTATAACTGATGGCTCTGGTGGATATACTATCCAGGTTACAAGTGGACAAACACTTGTATTTACATCAATTGGCTATCGCCCGAAAGAAATTTTGGTTGATAAGTCAACTGTAATTAATGTGAAGTTGGAAACTGATTTTCAACAGGTTCAGGAGGTTGTTGTTACAGCCTTGGGGATGAAAGAAGACAAAAGAAACCTCGGTGTTGCAGTTACTGAAGTAAAGGGTTCTGAAATCGCTCAAAGTCAGCGTTCGAATTTTGTTGATGCCCTTCAGGGTCGCGTTGCAGGTATTTCGGTTAACCAATCATCTGGTTTGCCTGGCGCATCTTCATCAGTTGTAATTCGTGGGATCAGCTCTCTTTCAGGAAGTAACGAGCCTATTTACATTGTTGACGGGATGCCTTACAACAACCGCACCTTCTCTACCAATAGTTTTGCTACTGCAGGGGTAAGTGGTATGTCGCTCGAAAACAGAGGTGTTGACTTTTCAAACAGAGCTGCTGACATCAATCCCGAAGACATTGAATCTGTCGTAGTCCTTAAAGGTCCGGAAGCAACTTCCCTTTATGGGGTTGAAGCTTCAAACGGTGCCATTGTAATAACAACCAAACGTGGGAAAGCAGGTGATTTAAGAGTGAATTACAGCAATAATTTTGCAGTCGTAAAAATCAATAAATATCCTGAAATTCAACGAAAATATGGTCAGGGATTGAACGGCATAACAGACAATACTGTATTTACCTATTTTGGAGAACCCTATGCTTCAGATTCGACCTTATACGATAATATTACTCCATTTTTTCAAACCGGATTTTCGAGCAAGCACAATGTTTCCCTCGAAGGTGGAAGTGAAAAAACCCAATACCGTCTTTCAACAACTTATAATAATTCGGAAGGGGTAATTCCTGGTACTGCTCAGGAAAAGTTCAGTTTATCAAATTCTATCAAAGGCGAATTGTCAAAATATTTTGATTTCGACTTTTCAATGGCTTATACCAACGATTATGTTGACAGGGTTTTTAAAAGTTCTGGCGGACCTATGATTGGTTTGTTAATTTGGCCATCAGGAGATGATGCCAGTAATTTTTTAAATGTTGACGGTACAAGAAGACAATTTACCGGAACAGCAGATGCTTATGAAAATCCATATTTCAATATTAACAAAAACAAATATTGGACAAAAACTTCACGCATAACCAGTGTTTCGGTTTTGAATTTCCACGCAACAGATTGGCTGACATTCAGAGGCAAATTCGGTATGGATATTTATGCCGACCAAAATTACATGCTTCGTCATCCTGAATCAAACCTGGCGCGCTCTTACGGTGGTATAATTGATGATGCTGTCGCCAATAACCGGTCGATGACCTATGAATATTTTGCCATGCTAAAGAAAAAAGTTGGCGATTTAAATATTGATTTTAAGGTAGGAAGTACAGTTTATGATTATTACTATAAATCGGTTGCCGGTTCGGGTGAGTCATTTCTTGACCCGAATTTTGCTGCATTAAATAACATCCCGCCTGATAAACAAAGAAACAGGTCTAAAATTGAACAAAAACGGGTAATTGGTGCGATTAGTATATTAACACTGAACTATAAAAGTATCCTTAATGTTCAAATATCAGGACGTAACGACTGGTCTTCAACCTTGCCGACTGATAACAATTCTTTCTTTTATCCTGGAGCTAATTTTGCATTGGTATTGTCAGAAATACCTTCCTTGAAAGAAATGGAATGGTTAACTTTTGCCAAGCTGCGTGGTGCTTATGCAATTGCACGTAAAGATCCGCCACCTTATGGCGTTTATCCTGCACTAGAATCACAACCGACTACCGGAGGTGGATACGCTTATGGTTTTACCGGACCAAATCCATTGTTAAAACCTGAAAAAACGACTTCTTACGAAGGCGGAATCGAAGTTAAAGTCTTCAATAACCGTTTGGGAATGGATGCCACTTATTACAAGAAAGAATCAGTTGATCAGATAATCAGTAATTTACGATTAAGTTATGGTACTGGTTATGTTCTTTCGGTTATGAATGGAGGTACCATGTGGAATAGTGGAATCGAATTGCAATTTACCGGTGTTCCTGTAATCAGCAATAATTTCAGATGGGAGATTTATGGCAACTTCAATAAAATGGAAAGCAAACTGACTTACCTGCCAACTGGATTAACAGAATTCTACAATTCAGATACATGGTTTTACGGAAACGTAAGAAATGGTGCAATTGTAGGCGAAGCTACTACTACTATTTCAGGACTTCCTTATGAAAGGAACAATAATGGCGATGTATTGATAAATCCTCAAACCGGGTTGCCTTTGCGAAAAGGTACTTTCGGAGCCATTGGTGATCGTAATCCTGATTTTACTGTTGGACTTACCAACCGCTTTGTTTTAGGAAATTTCGAACTTTCATTCCTTTTGGATATGAGAAGGGGTGGAGATGTGTTTAATGGAACAGAACACTTTCTGACTGTCAGAGGTTTGTCAACCCGTACTTTAGACCGTGAAATTCCGGTTGTAGTTAAAGGAATCATCAAAGACGGATATGAAAATTCAGCTAATCCAACCGCGAATAATATTCAGATAATGCCTTATACCAGTGGAGCTTCTTATTACTACACTACTCCCAACAATGGTTTGATGAATGAGGAAGATTTTGTCGAAAAAAATATCAATTGGGTAAGGCTAAAAGATGTGACACTTTCTTACAGATTTTCCAAATCGTTTTTGGACGCTCATTTGAAAACGATTAAGAATTTGTCAATATTTACAACTGCAACCGATTTGTTTTTGTTAACTAATTACAGAGGCCTCGATCCTGTTATCCTTGGTAATAATGCTGCTGTTTCCGGTTCCGGTTCAGCCGGTATGGATTACGGAAACTTCCCATTGCCAATGGGTATTAATTTTGGAATTAAAGTTGGATTTTAAACTGATATAAAAATGAAAAAAATAATATTTTCACTATTAATCGGGGTAATGTTGATAATTTCGAGCGGTTGTGAAGACTGGCTTGACGTAAACAAAAACCCCAATGGGCCTGAAAAGGTAACCGCTTATCTTTATCTGGGAGCGATGGAACAGCAACTTTCATTGTCAATGCAGTGGGATGCCAGAATGTTGAACTATTACACCCAAAACTTTGCATTTTATTCCACTAACTATGCTTATGACCGGCAAGGTACACCTGCCTGGACTGCGGATATGGCAGAACATTGGAGGGCAGTATATTGGAAACTTGGGATCAACCTTACCGATATGATCGCCATTTCTGAAAAAGAAGAACGTTGGGATCTTGCTGGTATTGGATACGCAATACAGGCCTGGGGTTGGCAAATGCTAACCGATATGCACGGTCCGGTAATATACAAAGAAGCCTTTAAGCCTGGATTATATACATTTGCTTACGACGAGCAACAGCTTGTTTACGAGGAAGTTGTAAGAATTTGCGAAAAAGCCATTGCGAATCTAAATAGATCTGACGGTTCTGTTTCAGCTAATTTTGCAGGTAAAGGCGACCAGATATATGCTGGAAACCGACTGAAATGGAAGAGATTTACTTATGGACTATTGGCAATTAATATGTCGCATTTGTCCAATAAATCAGCTCTTTACAAACCCGAAAAAATAATGGCCTATGTTGACAGTGCATTTACCAGCAATGCCGACAATGCGTTGATTGGATTTGCAGGTTCAGTTTCAGCCGATGCAAGTTTTTTTGGTCCAATGAGAGGAAATTACTTGGTTGCCCGTCCGTCTAAGTTTATTGTTAGTCTTATGGATGGAACTGTATTTGAAGCCACCGACCCACGTATTAAAATAATGCTTCCACCTTCTACAAATCTTATAAATGGTGTTGAAGGAGCAAAATATGTTGGAGTTGAGCCAAACTTGGGCTACACGCCAATATCTGCCAACGACAGGCCTTACAATATTTATGGGATTAACAGCATCTCCACCGCACCTGTGGGTACCATTGGTATGTATTTATTTACCAATAATGTAAAATGGCCTTTGATGACTTATTCTGAATTGCAATTTATCAAGGCTGAAGCCGCTTTCAGAAAAGGAGATAAAGCTACAGCACTGGCTGCTTATTCACAAGGAGTATCAGCAGCAATCGACTTTACAAATACCTATACCGGTGCAACAACTCTAGGAACAGCTGTTCCTGTTTCGGGCGCTGATAAAACTGCATTTCTTACAGCAGTTGTACCTACTGATGTAAACAAACTCACCATGTCGAAAATTTTGTGTCAGAAATACATTCACCTGTGGGCATGGGCTCCAATGGAAACATGGTCTGACATGAGAAGATTTCATTACACGGATAAATACCAGGGCGAAAGTACTCAGGTATATGATGGGTACGCACTTCCTCCGCTTGCTTCAGAAAATAACGGGAAACTCATTTATCGTGTTCGTCCCCGGTATAATTCCGAATATGTGTGGAATTCAGCGGCATTGGATAAGATTGGTGCTTTGGCGACCGATTACCATACCAAGGAAATCTGGTTTTCAATACCGGAATAGTCTTTAAATTCATAAAAACAGTTCATTATGAAAGCAAAATCATTTTTAATAACTTCAATATTGTCACTTGTGCTTTTTGCGGCTTGCGAAAAAAGTGATATCCCCGACCGCATCATGGTGGCTGAAGGTGCCAAGGTTTGTTTTTTCAATCTTTCAACCGATGCTCCTGAAATCAATCTGTATTTTAATGATGCCAGGGTAACCACACAGTCTTCAAGTGTCATTGGAAAGTTGCGTGGAATTCCATATCGCAGCTCATATCCGGGTGCTGTTACCATTATTCCGACAGCAGCAACTACACCAACGTCTTATGTTGGCGCCGAGTATTTTGTAACAACAGCCGGAAATATTAATATTTCGGCAAAAGATACATTGTTCAAAGCGGGACATACGACTTTCTTTACTGCCAGTTTCAATTTTGAGAAGGATAAGTATTACTCTGTTTTTGCCGTTGAACCAAAAGCAGCAATGCTTCCAGTGATCATAGAGGACAAAATTGAAGCTTTTACAACCAAATTAAAAACCAAGATGAGGTGTGTAAATATGCTATCAGGAGTGGCCGGTAATAAGATTGATTTATGGTTGATTCATCAGCCAGCGACTGGTAAGCCACCAATGCCTGCATATAAACTTTCGTCAGGTGTTGATTATAAAGGGGCTACACAGTTTACCGATACCATTTCATCGGGTACCTATAAATGGATGGTTACCAAGGCTGGAGCAGTTCCAACTGCAAATACACCACCAGCAACATTGGGAAATCCATATAATCTGACCTTTGCTGCTGCTGATATAGTTATCAACAAAGCAACTACAAATACCAGTCTTTCGCAAAGAACCACTTATTCGTTTCTTCTTTTCGGAAAAGTTGGAGGAACGGGAACTGCTGCTCCTTATGGAAATATCTTCAGGAACAGGTTAAACTAAAATAAAAACTAACATTAAATCAAAGGGTGTTCTTGACAGTTCACCCTTTGATTTTTTTATACCAATTTGGTACTAATTCCAGGTGACTATGAAATCGATTTTTCAATTTCTGTTTCTATTCATTTTTATCTCTTATTCGCAGGCACAAACTTTTCGTTTTGCACATGTAACCGATACCCATGTCGGTGGAAGTACCGGCGCTGAAGATCTTCTGCGAACTGTTGAAGATATTAACCAACTTCCCGATGTCGATTTTATGATCCTTTCAGGCGATGTTACTGAATTTGGCTCCGAAGAAGAACTCCTCGAAGCCAAATCCATTCTCAGCAAACTCACGAAACCATGTTACGTTACTCCCGGAAATCACGATTCAAAATGGTCGGAAAGTGGCAACAATGATTTTGTAAGGATTTTGGGCGCCGAAGGTTTTTCGTTCGAAAAGAATGGTTTTATCTTCATCGGAACGGCCAGCGGCCCGAACATGCGCATGGCGCCCGGACTGATTCCCCGTGAGCAAATGGTTTTTCTCGACTCTATTCTGACGAACATGAAAAATCCGGATCAGCCAATCATTTTTGTTAACCATTATCCGCTCGATGAATCGCTTTCAAATTGGTACGAAGTGATCGACTTGCTCAAAACCCGCAATGTTCAGGTTAGTTTACTTGGTCACGGTCACAATAACAAATTGTTCAATTTTGAAGGAATTCCCGGTGTAATGGGACGTTCGAACCTTCGGGCAAAAAACGAAATCGGCGGATACAATATCGTGACCGTTACAAAAGATACCATCTTTTATGCTGAACGAACGCCCGGTATTGAAACAAAACCGGTATGGTGCAAAATCCCGGTAAGATTGAAAAATTTTAGTCAGGATTCTACAAAATGGGTCCGGCCTGATTTTTCTGTCAACGAAAAATACCCACAGATCAAGGAGAAATGGCAATTTCAGGATAAAAGCGACATAGGAACCGGAATTGCCTTTTCAGGAAAAATAGCGGTTTATGCCAATGCCGGTGGTGAAATTGTGGCTGTGAATAAAAACTCCGGAAAAACAATCTGGCGTTTTCAAACTTCAGGAAAAATATACTCCACTCCGGCCATAGGTAGCAATCTGGTAGTTTGCGCATCAACCGACCAAAACATATACTGTTTAAACCTGAAATCAGGAAAAGTGGTGTGGAAACTTACATCTAAAAGACCCATTGTTGCTTCGCCTGTAATTGATCGTGAAACCGTCTTTATTGGTTCTTCGGAAGGAGTTTTTCGGGCGATTGATTTGAAATCGGGTCAGTTGAAATGGCAATTCACTGAGGTGAAAAACTTTGTGGAATCGAAACCGCTTGTTTATGAAGGAGTCGTTTATTTTGGCTCATGGGGAAATGCATTTTATGCGCTCGATCAGCAAACTGGAAAATTACTTTGGAAACGTGAAAAGTACGCCAACCGGATGCTTTCGCCTGCCGCAGTCTGGCCGGTTGCCGCAAATGGAAAGGTATTTATTGTTGCTCCCGATCGCCGCATGACCGCACTGGACGCCAAAACCGGCGCTGAGATCTGGGATTCCGGCCAATATTCGTGTCGCGAATCTATCGGTATTTCGAAGGATGGAAAACTGGTTTACATCAAAAATATGACTGAAGGAAACTTTTTGGCATTTTCAACTTCAGCAAAAGAACAATCGTTGGCGTGGGATTGCCCGGCCGATTTAGGTTACGAAATTGCACCTTCGTCAATCACCGAAAATGAGAAACTGATTTTTGTGCCAACCACCAACGGAACAGTTGTGGCGATTGATAAAATTACCCATCAGGTTGCCTGGAAACATAAACTTTCCAACGCTTTAATAAATGCCATTCAGCCTGTTGGCGAAAATAGAATTTTAGTAACTATTTTGGATGGGAGAGTGGCCTGCCTTGAATTTTAAAAAAAATAAATTTAAGTTCCAAATTGTCCGTATGTAAGTTAATTGTGGTTATATAACGGATAAGGTGGGTAGAAAATGACTTGAAGATAAAACATGTAAATTATTTGATAAAATGAGGTAATAAGGTTCTGTTTTTTTAAACCTTAGTAGAATATTGATCACCACACAAATCAACCTTATTATTCCACTGAAAAATAGGAAATAGTTACTCATACATAACGTTTTAGAGTCCTTATTATTTGGTGTTTTCAATATTTTTAGGAGAAAATAGAAATGGGATTGAAAAAACTGCTCTTGATTTTGCTGCTCGGTTTTATTGTCTGGTCGTGTCAGAAAGATGATGACGAGGAAGATGTCAACCGTCCGTATGATGCTTCAAAAGACCAGATTACCTTTGAAAAAAGAGAAATTCGGGGCGTATGGATTGCAACTGTAAGCAATCTGGACTGGCCGACAACCAAAGGAAATGCAGATGCCCAAAAGTCTGAATTAATTTCAATTTTGGATAAGTGCAAAGCCTTGAATATGAATTCAATTGTGTTGCAGATCCGTCCGAATTCTGATGCTTTTTATCCTTCAGATCTCGAACCGTGGTCGGCTTTTCTGACCGGAACGCAAGGTTTGGACCCCGGTTACGACCCGCTTAAATTTGCCGTTGAAGAAGCACACAAACGGGGCATGGAACTTCATGCCTGGTTGAATCCTTACCGAATTGGCTCAACTTCTGTTATACTCGCTCCAAATCATGCGGCAGTTAAAAATCCGTCGTGGATGGTAATTTACAATGGAGTCAGGTATTATAATCCTGGTATCCCTGAAGTGCGTGCACACCTGGTTTCGGTGGTAAAAGATATTGTTACCCGATATGATGTGGATGCCATTCATTTCGACGATTATTTTTATCCATCGGGAGCCAAATCAACCAGCAATCCATTTGGATTCGACGATAAAGCCGCTTTCGATAGCCATGGAGCAGGAAAAGATATTCACCTTTGGCGGGCAGACAATGTTAATACAATGGTTTTTCAGGTAAGCAATGCAGTTAAGTCAGTCAATCCAAAGGTATGTTTCGGAATTTCTCCTTCAGGGCGCAGGGAAAACAGTCTGGATCTTTATGCTGATCCGTTGGTGTGGCTGAATGCAAAGTGGGTGGATTACCTTGCACCTCAAATTTACTGGGAATTTGGTCATGCAACTGCCGACTTTGGTAAACAGGCCAAATACTGGAATGACAATGCTGCCGGAATTCCAATTCTTATTGGTATCGCAGCGTATAAGTTCAAAGATCCGGCCTATCCTGCTTTTGGTACTGCCAACGAATTTGGTCGTCAGATCGATGAAACCCGCAATTTGTCAAATTTGTATGGTTGCATCTGGTTTAGGGTAAAGTTTCTGGAAAATTCCGAGTTAAATGCATACATCAAAAGTAAATACCAATATCTTTCACTGATGCCACAAATGGGAGCAAAAAGTCTGCCCCGGCCCGCTTCACCTCTGATTGAAGCCCTTTCAGGCAAAATTACCTGGAGACCAATTTCCGGTGCAGGCAAGTATGCTGTTTACCTGTTGGTTAAAGATATTTCGAAAACAAATGTTTATACAGCCAAACTTGTAGCAGCGGTTGCTGATCTTCAGTTTTCGGGTATTTCGGGGAAAAGCTACACTATTACTTCAGTTAATGAAGAAAAATCTGAATCTTTGTATTCAAATGTTGTTACGCTATATTAATTCGCAGTGGTTCGAATAGAAATTTATCCTTTGAAATGAAAAACATCGTCCATAAAATATTACTTTTTCTTCTGGTTTTTTTCGCCGGAACAATTGTTCGTGCTCAGGTTTCCAGTTTTAAATCACTAAAGGCCGAAATTCAGGCGGTTCAAAAACAGCTTGTTCCTGATAAGCGGGTTGCGTTACTGAATCTTATTGTTGACACATTGAAATCGCCGGTTATTATTAAGGGAGAAACAAATCTTCCGGAAGGCAAAATGCAAATTTTACAACTCCTGAAAACCAAAGGCATACAGTTTATTGATTCTATCCGGGTTTTTCCTGACGCATCACTGGGCGATAAAACATGGGGATTGGTAACCCTTTCGGCCGCAAACATGCGCTCGGAGCCCGATCATGCTACTGAATTGGTTTCACAGGCTTTGATGGGCACTCCGCTGAAAGTGTTGGATTATTACAATGGCTGGTACCTGGTTCAAAGTCCGGATTATTATATTGGATGGTTGGAAGGTAACGGATTGGCGCATTTTACACCGGCGGAGATGGACAGTTGGAAGAAATCGAACCGTTATATTTTCAATCACATAACAGGCAATGCTTTCGATTCGCCCAATCGTAAAAGTGGAACGGTAACCGATTTGGTTTTGGGCGATTTATTTGAAGTGGTGGCCGAAGTGAAAGGATTTTTGAAAATAAGGCTTCCGGATGGACGCACCGGGTTTGTCCGCAAACAGGATTGTTTATCGTGGAATGAATGGACGAATAGAAACCCAGATGTTCAGTCCCTTATTTCTGTTGCGCGGCAAATGTTAGGTGTTCCATATTTGTGGGGTGGAACTTCCTGCAAAGCGGTTGATTGTTCAGGACTGACAAAAACAGCCTATTATTCGCAGTCAATTATTCTTGCACGCGATGCATCGCAGCAGGCCCGATATGGCGAACATCCCGATTTTAATGAGATACCCAACCTGCAGCCCGGCGATTTGCTCTTTTTTGGCCGCAGCGCTCAACGAATTACCCATGTTGGAATTCACATGGGCGATGGTCGGTATATTCATGCATCGGGAATGGTTCGTATCAACAGCATTGATCCCAAAGCTCCTGATTTTAATCTGTCACTTCAGAAAAATCTGGTTGCTAGCAGCAGAATACTGAACTCCCTGAATACGGAAGGAATTGTGCTGGTAAAAGATCATCCATGGTATTGAACGTTTTCTTAATTGAAAGAACCTGTTATTGGCTATGGTAGGACGACCGTTCAAACCGATAATTCGAGACCTGACCAGACAATAGCCCGACACAGAAACCAACGCTTTAAAAAGCCAAAAGAGCCATTTCGTGCCAACGTACCAAAAAGTTAAGTTGTAAAGTTTTTCATATTCGCTCCCGATATTCCTTCGGAGTTACACCAAGCAATTTTTTCACATAGCGAGTAAAGAACGAACGACTTGAAAAATCCATTTCATCGGCAATTTCGGAAATATTCAGGTTCTTGTTTTGCAACAGGAGCATGATCCGTTCTTTCACATAACGCTGTATCCATTCAGAAGCGGTAATTCGGGTATTGACCTTGCAAATATAATTGAGATATTTGGGCGTGATGTTCAGCTTATCGCTGTAAAACTGAACTTCTCGTTCTTTCATACAATGTTCCTGTACTAATTGCAAAAACCGTTCGTACAATGTTCCGCTTTGTAAACTTCGTTTTCGTCTATCTAGTTCATCTTCAAAAACGTGCCACATTTCAAAAAGAAAAAGTTGCATTTGGAGTTTCAACATTTCTTCGTAAAATCGGTGGTTTGTTTCTTGCGATATATCGTACAGCAACTGAAAATTTTTTAAGATTTTCTCTTTGTCTTTTTTACCAGGGTGCAAAATCGGATTTTCTTTGGAATGTATAACGCTGTCTATACTCGCATTTACACTCGGTAAATTTGTTGTCAATAAATCGCTGTCCACAAACAACAATGTTGCTTTAAAATTCGCTGAAAAAGACAAGTCCGAAACATTAAGACCTGCCAGCCAAAATATAAATTCCCCTTTTTTACATTGGTATCGCTGACCATTAAAGACAAATTTCACACTTCCACTTTGGCAATAAATATGTGTGTGGAACCGAGTTTGAAAATCTTCGGGAAATTGAGCCGTTGATGCTGTTTTATACTGGATAACCTTTTGATTTTCTGACATATTCATTCAAATTTGAAACCATTAACAAAAATAGGTAATATTTGACATTAATTGCGACATTAATGTAACAAAACACCTTTGAAGTGCTGTTAACTTTGCCTTGTAAAAAATAAGACAATGCAAACAACAGATATTTTTGAACGATTGAAAAAGGGCGAAACCATTTTGCCAAACGACCTTGAAGCGTACAAAATGCGTGAAGCATCGTATAGTACAAAAAAGTTGCTTGTTCAAATGAACAACGCAACAGAGCCGGGCGAAATCAGGGATTTGCTAAGCCAAATAACAGGTACGGAAATTGACGAAAGCGTTGCCGTTTTTACGCCTTTGTATATCAATTATGGAAAGCACACCAAAATCGGCAAAAACGTATTCATCAACTTCGATTGTGTGTTTTTGGATTTAGGCGGAATTACGATTGAAGACAACGTGTTAATTGCTCCGAAAGTCAGTTTATTAACTGAAGGACATCCCACCTCAATTGAAGACCGACATTCTTTAATTCCAAAACCTATTCACATCAAAAAGAACGCTTGGATTGGTGCCAATGCCACCATTTTGCAAGGCGTAACCATTGGCGAAAACTCAGTGGTTGCAGCGGGTTCGGTAGTTTCTAAAGACGTTCCCGACAATGTTATCGTAGGAGGTACTCCTGCAAAAATTCGAAAGGAAATTTAAATCAAAAAAAATGAAAACAACAATGGTGCTCGCAGTTACCCTGCTCCTTTTGATAGGACAAGCCTGCAATACAAAAACTAACAACAGGGAAAATATAGAATCGGACAAAAACGAATTGAATGCCATTTTCCCAAAGGGTGAAAAAGGTCCGGAAGAATGGTTTACCGGGAATGCTTATCCTACAAGCCTGTTGGAAGCAGATTCGATATACACCACGCTTGCAGGTAATGTTTACTTTGAACCCGGAGCCCGGAGTAATTGGCATACCCACCCATCCGGACAGATACTGATCATTACGGATGGCATTGGTTATTATCAGATTGAAGGGCACCCCATTGAAGTCATGAAAAAAGGAGATGTGGTAAAATTCCCGCCCAATGTGCGGCACTGGCACGGTGCAAGCCCTGATGTGGGTGTACAGCAACTTTATATTATTCCCAACACCGAAAAGGGGATTGTAGAATGGATGGAGCCAGTAACGGATGGACAATATACCAATACGAAGTAGTTTTCTAATTGTCACTTGGTTAAAAAAAAGCCGTGGTGTTAGGATCCATATCTACAATTAGTCAAACTTCTTTTAAAAAAAACAACAATGAAAAAGAATATTGAGAACCAGTCGGAAAATAAAATCGCAAATCCAACCAGTAGAAGGGGTTTCTTAACGGCAGCTACCTTTTTAGGTTTAGGAGCGATTGCTGCAGTACCCATTAAAAGTTACGCATCCGGTCCACTGGGGACTGAAAAGAAAAAAGGAATCGGTACCATTCTAACCAAAAAGCGGACATTAGGCTCAAAGAAGAATCCGCTTGAAGTTTCGGCCATTCAGTTGGGCTGCATGGGTATGCACACTGGTCGTGGTATCCATCCCGATCACAAGAGCATGGTCAAACTGATCCGGGATGCTGCGGAACGTGGCTGCGACTTTTTCGATACTGCCGAAGTTTACGGTCCGTATGTAAATGAAGAATTGGTTGGAGAAGCACTTGCTCCCATCCGAAACCAAGTTGCCATCTCCACCAAGTTTGGGTTTGATATTGGGGGTACAAATGTCTTCAACAGTACACCAGAGCACATTCGTAAGGTTGTCGATCAATCACTCAAACGCCTTAAGACCGACCGTATTGATCTTCTCTATCAGCACCGGGTTGATCCCAACGTGCCAATTGAAGATGTTGCAGGCACTGTAAAAGATCTTATTAAAGCCGGAAAGGTTCTGCACTTTGGTCTCAGTGAGGCAAAAGCGGAAACCATCAGAAGGGCACACGCTGTCTGCCCTGTTACGGCAGTGCAAAGTGAGTATTCCTTTATGTTTAGGCTGCCCGAAGAGGTCATCTTTTCCACTTTGCAGGAATTGGAGATAGGCTTCGTGGCATATAGTCCGCTTTGCCGTGGTTTGTTGGGTGGAAATTTAACCGAGTATTCTGATTTAAATACGAATGACATTCGTGGTGCATGGCCACGGTTTCAGCCTGAGGCTTTAAGGTCAAATATCCGGATTGTAGAGGCGCTGAATGAGTTTGGAAAGACAAGAGGAATGACTTCATCTCAAATATGCCTGAGTTGGATGCTTTCAAAATACCCTTTTATAGTTCCCTTGCCTGGCACAACCAAGCTTTCACATTTGGAGGAAGATTTACGAGCTGCTGACTTTGTCTTAACCGCAGCCGAAATAAATGAAATTGAAAGCAAAATCGAAAAAATAGGTGTTGTGGGAGATCGCTATGACGCACTGCAACAGTCGAGGGTAGAATATTAGTCGGCTACTTAGCTGCAGAAATAAGAATTAAAAAAGCTGAACAAATCAATGACGTCTGGTCGAAGGCGCTGAACAAAGAAGCCCGCTATCGATATGTGATTGATGCGGCAACATTCTAAACTTAAACAAATTCAAAAAATGGAAAATAATATCAAAGGCAAAGTGGTAGTCATTACAGGAGCAAGCAGTGGTATGGGCGAAGCTGCTGCAATACATTTAGCAAAGCTTGGCGCAGCGGTAGTACTGGGTGCCAGAAGGACCGATAGGATAGAAAAACTGGCAAACGAGATCCAGGAAAGTGGTGGAAAAGCGCTTGCCATTGCTACAGACGTAACACAGCGGGATCAGGTAAAGAAGTTGGTCGATTCAGCAGTTGAAAAATTCGGACGTGTTGATGTAATCCTCAATAATGCTGGCATAATGCCACTTTCCCCTATGGATCGCCTAAATGTTGACGAGTGGGATATGATGATTGATGTTAACATCAAAGGAGTGCTTAATGGTATCGCCGCTGTTCTACCTTATATGAAAGAGCAAAAGTTTGGTCAGATTATCAATACTTCTTCTGTGGCTGGTCACAAAGTATTTAACGGCTCTGCAGTTTATTCTGCTACAAAATATGCTGTTCGGGCATTGACGGAAGGTTTACGAATGGAAGTGAAGCCTTATAATATCCGTACTACGATTGTGTGTCCGGGTGCTGTTAAAACAGAGTTGCTGGAACATATTTCCGAGGCAGATATTCAGCAGGCTAACAAAGATTATGTGGGAGAAGTAGGAATTAGTCCGGACAGTTTTGCACGTGTGGTTGCTTTCGCAATCAGCCAGCCGGAGGATGTAGATATTAATGAAGTCATCTTCCGACCAACGGCTCAGGAGCTTTAGAAAAGACCGGAATTTTCAGAAGTAGATACAGTAAATGTTTACCCGATGTAAGGCATTGGCACGGAGCAAGTGCTGATGTAGGTTAGCAGCAAATTTACATAATTCAGAACACGGAGAAAGACATTGTGGATTAGAGAGAGGCGGTAACGGATGAGCAACATTCAGCAGATAAAAAATAATTTTAAATAAATTATAGATGAAAAATATAATCGTCACAATTGCATTTCTAATGACTATCGGACAAGTATTTGCACAAAATGGGCAATCAAATTCCCCAAAAATGGAAACAATAGAACACTATACTTTTGAATTAAGCGATAAAGTAACACGCCAAAAAGTAACTTTCAAAAACCGTTACGGAATTACATTGACAGGCGATTTGTACATTCCGAAAAATGGAGGAAATAACTTATCTGCAATTGCCATTAGTGGACCTTTCGGTGCGGTAAAAGAGCAATCATCGGGCTTGTATGCTAACCAAATGGCAGAACGAGGCTTTGTTACACTCGCATTCGATCCATCATATACAGGCGAAAGTGGTGGCGAACCAAGAAGTGTGGCATCACCCGACATCAATACAGAAGACTTTAGTGCCGCAGTAGATTTTTTGGGTATTCAGAAAAATATTGACCGCAATAAAATCGGAATTATCGGAATTTGTGGTTTTGGTGGTTTTGCCTTAAACGCTACTGCTATCGACAAGCGGGTGAAAGCTGTTGCCACTTTAACTATGTATGATATGGCTAGGGTAATGTCAAAAGGTTACAACGATGCCACAACATTGGAACAGCGTACTCAAATATTAGAACAATTAGGCGAACAACGTTGGAAAGATGCAGAAGCCGGAACATTTACGTGTGGCACAAAATTAAATGGAGATTTGAAAGGCAACGAACCTCAATTTGTTAAAGAATATTTCGACTATTACCGCACACCAAGAGGCTTTCACGAACGTTCTTTAAATTCAACTGGAGCTTGGAATGCTACAAATGCGTTATCGTTTATGAATATGCCTATTTTAACCTACATCAAAGAAATTTCGCCACGACCATTGTTAATTATTGTAGGCGAAAATGCACACTCACGATATTTCAGCGAAGACGCTTACAAACTGGCTTCTGAACCAAAAGAGTTAGTAATAATTCCTAATGCTGTTCACGTAGATTTGTATGACAAACTTGATAAAATTCCCTTTGATAAGTTGGAAACATTTTTCAAAGAGCATTTAAAATAAAAACAGAATTATGAAACATTCACTTCTAATTGTTTTGACTTTTATGTCAATCTTTATGAGTAGTGCATCTTCTTGTAACAAAGAAGATGACAAGATTAACACGGAAAATAATACACCAATGGCAAACTGTAAAATCAAAATCAAAATAAATTCACAAACCTTTACAGCTACACTTTTAGACAATAGCTCGGCAAAAGCGTTTAAAGAATTGTTGCCTTTGACAATCAATATGATTGAACTGAATGGAAATGAGAAATATTACGATTTGTCAAACAGTCTTCCAACAAACTCGTCCAATCCTGGAACTATAAAAAATGGTGATTTAATGTTATACGGTTCAAAAACTTTAGTGCTGTTTTATAAAACTTTTTCAACATCATACAGCTATACAAAATTGGGGACAATAGATGATGTAACGGTTTTGACAACTGCATTGGGTTCGGGAAATGTAACTGTAACTTTTGAATTGGAATAAGAAAACAGACAAAACAACCCAACGCTAAGACAAGCACATTACCCATTTTGGCAACCGTACAAAGCCTACAAAAAATGCGTAAAGAGCTTGCCTTTCCAACCCGATAAAAATTTCCTTTTCCTCTCTTTTTTATTTTTTTTAGCCGACACGCAACCCAAAAGACAACGGACGACAAATGACCACAGCCTGTAATAGCACCTACCCAAAAGGCGGGGTTTCGTGTTCCAAAGACTGTTTTGTGGTTAATCAAACATTAGTTTTTCAAATCAAGTTTTGTGGAAAAGTCCCGCCCTTCGGGTAGCTGCGAAACGATGTGAGCAATTATATAAAAAAAGTTACCCTTTAGAGTAAGGGTTACCGTAATTTCAAATGTCTTTATTGTTATTCACCGGAAATATTAATCTATACCAAATACACTTAGTAAACCACCTCAACCATTTAATCAAAAAAAGGTCGCCTGATGAAAATCGGGCGGCCTTTTTTGATTCTTTAACTCGCGGTAAAGTTTCAGTTTCTCCTTGATTTTGGATATTGAGTATTCAATATTGAGTATTGGATATTAAAAAAAAACTAATGAGTTAGTTGTATAACTAAAATATTAGTTATACGTTTGTACCGGATATCCAATCAACTGTGAAACGGATAGTTGGCATTGATCTGCCAGTTTACCGGTTCAAGTTGAACGTAGTTGAACTTTTTTTTTGTCTTTTATAACTAAAATATTAGTTGACGAACTAATTGCTTAGTTTTTGGCAAGATGTTTGAGGGAAAATTTTAAATTAAAACCGTTTTATCATGAAGGAACTGACCAAAGCAGAAGAACAGATTATGCAGGAATTGTGGACGCTCGAAAAAGCTTTTGTAAAAGAAATTGTTGAAAAGCTTCCGGAGCCAAAACCTGCATACAACACGGTTTCTACCATTATCCGGATTCTGGAAAAGAAGGGATTTGTTGGCCATTACGCGTATGGAAAAACACATCAGTACTTTCCGATCGTCAGTAAGCCGGATTACACGAAATCGTATTTCAAAAATTTTCTGAATGGTTATTTCAGCAATTCATTTCAGGAAATGGTTTCGTTTTTTGCCAAAGAAGACAAAATGAGCCTCTCAGAACTTGAAGAAATCATCAAGGAAGTAGGAAAAGATTTGGAACCTGAAAATCCATCACCCAATGACTAATTTCGTAAATTACCTGCTCGAATCGGGAATTAGCCTGAGCCTTTTTGCGCTCGTTTATTTCCTGTTTTTACGGAGAGAAACTTTTTTCAGTGTAAACCGCTGGTTTCTGTTGGTTTCTATCGGTTTCTCGGCATTTTTGCCACTGTTGCACATCCCGTTTTATACGCCTCAGGCAACAGTTCTGCCCGAAATTACCGTAACTCCGTACATCAATTTGCTGAGTTCGGTAATCATTTACGGAACCGCATTGTCGCAAGGAGCCGAGCAATTTGTATTGAATTACAGCATGCTGGGATATGCATATTTATTGGGTGTCGTGTTTTTCGCCGGAATATTTTTTCTTCGGATTTACCAGATCATCCGGTTAATTACAAGTAACCGGGTTGTTCCTGAAGGGCGAATTAAACTGGTTATTCTGGATCGGGAGTTAAGTCCGTTTTCTTTTCTGAATTACATTTTCGTAAGCAATAACCTGCAAAATACCAAAGGCTGGGAGAAAATGCTCGAGCACGAAAAACAGCACATTCGTCAGGGACACACTTTTGATGTGCTTGTTCTTGAATTTGTCGCTGTATTTCAGTGGTTTAATCCTTTCTTTTGGATGTTTCGGAGGGCACTGCGCGAAAATCATGAATTTCTGGCCGATCAGGCTGTCATCTCACACGGAACTGCACCTTCGTGGTACAAGCAGATCCTATTGAATCAGTATGTTGGCGAACAAGTTGTGATAGCCAACAACTTCAATTATTCTTTAATAAAAAACCGTATCAAAATGATTTCTAAAATAAAATCAAAAAAAATAACCCAGGTAAAATTCTTTGTAGGATTTATTCTGGCAGCCAGTTTAGTGGCCGTATTTGCCTGTGAGCAAAAAGAATCGGTACAAACTGAAGTTACTTCCAATGAAAAATCGGTAACAATTATTGCTGAGGGACATTCATTGCAAATTACCGGTGATGCTGCTGGAATTGAAAAACTAAAGAAAGCGATTTCTGGTTCGGAAGATTATGAGCTAAAATCAGATTCAGGTACCGGTCAGCTAATTCTTGCCAGTAAAACCAACCGAGTGGGTGAAGTTGTAGCTGTATCATTAAGTAGTCAGGCAAAGTCAGGTAAAGTTCAGGAAGAAGTATTTTTTGAAGTTGAGGAAATGCCTGAGTTTCCGGGAGGTCAGTTGGCGTTGCGTACCTTCATTGCTCAAAGAATTAAATATCCGGTTGTTGCTCAGGAAAACGGCATTCAGGGTAAAATCTTTGTATCTTTTGTGGTAAATAAAGACGGCTCAGTTTCAAATGCTCAGATAACAAGAGGAGTTGATCCATCACTTAATGCTGAAGCGCTTCGTGTTGTAACAAGCCTTCCTGCTTTTAAACCGGGAAAGCAAAAAGGAAATGTTGTTGCCGTTCAATACACCATTCCAATCAATTTTGTTTTGCAGTAATAGTTATCTCATAGACCTGTCAGGTTTCGAAAACCTGACAGGTCTAACGGCGTAACAGGTGGTGCAATTTTTAATCGCATTTAATTCGGAAGTTGACCCTGATTATTAATATCGCACCCAATTTGAACGATTATTCAGACGGAAGTTAAAAACTTCCGCACCCATGGTAACTTCCGCACCCAATAATCAAAAAATCAATCAGCCATGAAACCGAAAACAATCATCCTCGTTCTGCTCATCCTGCCGTTTCAGTTGTTTGCACAATCCATCGATGAGCTTATCCTGAACAAGAAGTACGACAAGGCTTTGAACCGTATTTCATCCCAAATTCAGGATAAACCTGAAGCTGAATTGTACTTTAAGCAGTCCGTTGTTTACAAAGAACAGTCAAAACCACTTTTGGCCTGCAAATCACTGGAGCAGGCTTTGTTTTACGATCGTCAAAACAGTTTGTACCTGGCCGAAAATGATTCGACTTTTGATGTGCTGAAAAATTATGGGATATGTCAATATTTCTGCAAGAATGAGCAAAAAGCGATTCAAATTCTGGAAAAATGTTTCTGGATGGTTCCGAACGATCAGTTTGTGCATTTTTACCTGGGACTGGCTTATAAAAACCTTGCAAAATATGAGCGGAGCGTTGAATATCTGATCGCGGCAATTGCATGTGCACAGCCGGTTTACATGACCGAAATGTACCATCATCTGGGGCAGGTTTATGGTAACAGCCGCGAATTTGAAAAGTCGATTGAAGCTTTGCTGAAAGCTTACGAATGCAACAACGAGCGGGTTGAAATTCTGTTCGAGATAGCCACCACATACGAAGAATTCAACTTCAACAAAACCCTGGCGCTGAATTATTATTCAAGCTACCTGAAAACTGCCGGAGCAAAAGCAAAGAATGCAGATTATGCATTGGAACGGATGCAAAGAATTAAGGAAGAATTGTTTATCGGGAATAAATAAGGGCGAAAAGTTGACAAATGCCGGTTCTGGTTTCATTTTCTGCCATCCCATTCTCGTTTAAGCATTGCGTATTGAGATTCACATCCCCATTTCCCTTTTAAATCGCGGAATTCCGGCGGGTGGTTTGCAGTTATTCGATTGTCTTTTGTTTGCCGTTATTACCTGTTTGCAAACCATGTTCGTTATTTTCAATCAATTGAAAATCTGTCCGGGTTTTGTCAATCACTTCCAAATCGCAAAGCGGAAACTCATATTTTTTTCCCTGTTGCGGCTGCAATAAATCAGTCACCTTCGAATGAAATCAGTGCCTGTCGGTTCTTTCCGTCCATTACAATGTTGAGGTCGTTGGTAAAACTTACATGTTTGATGTATTTTCCTTCTTCGATTACGGGCATTTTATTCAACAAATCAATGTTGATCATCGCATCTGACGAGTTGTGCGGAATGGTAAAATAACCAACATTCATTGAAGTTACATTGTGGAAAAAGTGTGAACCAAGTGAGCCATCGAGTGGGAATTCATCAAGACCCATTTCAACAATGATGCGGGCTTTTGATATGTTTGCCCATAAAACCGGTATTCCTGTAAACGGATCGCGCGTGCCCCAGCGACCGGGGCCAATCAGGATGTATTCTTTGTTCAGGAAATCCATTTTGCGGTTAAACTGGTTGATTTCTGCCGCTATTTCGCGTGTTTTCATTTTGTCGAACTTTTCAGGATCAACAAAAATTACATCTTTAATTCCGGTAACGAAACCATTTCCCATGCCGCGTTTTGCGTACATCAGGGTTTTTTCAGGAACAATTTTCCCTATGTTCACGATCAGTTCTTCGTCTCTCCTGATCAATGGTTTAATTTGCAGCAGGTAAAAGGTTGGAAGCTTGTTGTGCCCTTTTTCCAGATCTACCGCATACTCAATTTCGACAGGCGAACCCATTGCTTCGCGGAATAATTTCAGCAATAACTGAAGGGTAGCAGCAAGTGGTATGTGTTTGTATTTTAAGATGTTGGCAAAATCTATTATCCTCAATCCGGGGCTGTCAACGCCGGGAATGAGGCAGTCGTTTTCGTAATCATACACCGATGCACAATGTTGCAAAACACCATCTTTTTCAGCAAAAGAAATTTTCATTTTCCTGATAGCGGCACTTTCACCGCCATTTTCAAGATCGAACTGGCTGTGATCCATATCAATCGCGTAAAATTCTTTTTGTGAGTCGCGTACCAGATCGTGAATGCCTGTTGTGTTGATTTCAGGATATTTGGGGCAATAACGATAAGCGCTTTCGCCGCCAACGACATACATGCCCAATCCGATGGCCGAAACGGCGAACCCATCCTCGGGTTCCATGTACGAAACAGGGTAGAAATTGTACGATTGAGCCACTCCGCTGATGGACGGATAATAATGATCGCCGTATTGGTGGCCAACAACTTCCTGAATGATCACCGCCATTTTCTCCTCTTCGATTTTATATTTTACGGCATCGAAATACGACATGGCCGATTCGGTGAAAATACTGGCATAAACCAGTTTGATAGCTGTTTCGAGTTGTTGAAAACGCACCTCCATATCGGGGTGGTTATTGGGAATAAGGTAGGTTGCATAAACTCCTGAAAATGGTTGTGTGAGCGAATCTTCAAACAAACCCGAAGAACGGATCGCCAGTGGTTTTCCCATTTTTTCGAGGTATTTTCGGAGGCGGTCTTTCAGATCGTCGCCAAACTGCGATTCAAGAAAAATGCTTTTGATACGTTCGTAATCGTTGGTCGAATATATTTCCTCGTAAAGGTCATTTGTTTCAAGAAATTTATCGAACTCCGATGCACCAACCACTGCTGTTGCCGGAATACGGATATTTATTTCAGGTAAAATTTTAGCAAATTCGATGTTCTCGATAAAGTTGCACATAAACGCCATTCCACGTCCTTTTCCGCCCAATGATCCACTTCCGAGCCGCATCACATAACGTTTTCCGGTAACCAGCGTTGGATCAAAATCGATGATGCTTCCACGAAGTTTCTGAATGCGCACTTTTTCGAAAACATCCAGGCAAAACTTCCGCAAATCGTCTGAATTCTTGAAATCTTCGAAGCGGTACGGTATCAATTGCTCGGCTATGTTTATTTCGCCACGTGCCATCAGCCATGTTGAAAACGAATTGCGGCGGGCATGATAGGCCAGTGCATTTTCAGGAACAATTTGAAACATCTCCTGAAACTCGGCCATGTTGCGGGCAATCATAATCGGATTTCCTTCGGTATCTTTAAAAACGAAGTTGCCAAAACCAAGTCTTTTATAAATGTAATTGTGAATGTCGAGCGATAAACTTTCTGAGTTTTTGTTGATGAAATCGGCGCCAACATCGCGTGCCCGCTGGGCATTGTTCACATCGTGACTTTGCAGCAAAATGGGAATCGGAAAACGCAGGGTAGAATTTACATACCTGAGCAAATCTACCCCTGCATTTTCATCGTCCACTCCATTTCTTTGAAACTTAACATCAGAAATAACGCTCAGAAGAAAGTCCTTGTATTTATTAATGATGAAAACTGCGTCTTCGTAACTGCTAACCAGAATAACTTTGGGACGGGCCCTCATCTTCATTATCTTATGCAGTTCGTCGGCCGATTTATCTTCCACCAGGTTTTGCGTTTGCGTCATTATATTGGTATATAACATCGGCAAATACCGCGAATAGTATTGTATCGAATCTTCCACCAGCAGAATTACCCGCACACTTCCGTTTTTGGTATCTTCTTCCACATTCTGCTTGTCTTCAATGTACTTGATCATTGCAAGGAAAACATTGGAGTTTCCGTTCCATACAAATACCCGGTCAATTGATTCTATTTTCTCGTTGCTGGTTTGAAAATATCGGAGGTCGCCATTGTTGTTTACCAGAAGCAAAATGGGAAGTGACGGTTTCTGTTTAAAAATGGCTTTGGATGCCCGTACCGGAATGTTTTTATCGACCCCGACCATGATGATCACCATGTCGAAATCGCGTGTTTTTACCATCCGGAGTGCATCTTCCTCGGTATTGGCGCTGGTAAATCGCGGATAGGTGTATAAGTTAAGCTGAAGAAATTCACCAAATATTTTATCGGTGAACTGTCCTTCGCGCACAATTGAATAACTGTCGTAAAGTGTTGCCAGCAGGAGAACTTCTTTAACTTTTGTTGGCATCAGCTCCTGAAATATGTCGCGGTCGCTTTTATTTCTTTTGTATATGGAAGAGAGCGAAATAGAATCAATAGATTTCATTGACAAGTTGTGTTATAATTTTTGGAAAAGTATATAAAATCTACCTGAATGATTACTGATGGAAGATGTTGTGCAAACTTCAGGAATATATTTTACATTTGACAGAATTAAACAATTAAACCTATGAAGACAATTCTTATTTCAATTTTCGTGTTTTTCGCATTTGCAGGATTTGCCCAAAAGAAGCAATCATTGTTCAACGGAAAAAACCTTAAAGGCTGGATCATATATGCGGAAGATCCGGCAGTTGAGCCTGAAAAATTCTTCTATGTGAACAATGGAATGATCGAAACTGTCGGTGTCCCGGTTGGTTATCTTCGTACAAAAAAGAAATATTCAAATTATCGGCTGCACGTGGAGTGGTGTTATCCTGAAAATCCTACCAACAGCGGTATTCTTTTGCATGTTACCGAGCTCGATAAAATCTGGGTAGCCCATTATCAGTCACAATTGAAACATGAAAATGCAGGTGACTTTATTGTGCACGGGGTGGGAGAGAAAGCAACCATTCGTAACAGCGTTTATACTTCTACCGAGACAGTGAAGCCGGTTGTTACCAAATTGCATCCTACGAACGAAAAACCGGCTGGCGAATGGAACAGCTTCGACATAACCTGCAAGGAAAATGCCGTTGAAATAAAAGTAAACGGTTTACTTCAGAATGTAGCCACAAATTGTTCATTGACCAAAGGTGGAATCGGTTTGCAGGCTGAAGGTTCAAAAATTCAGTTCAGGAATTTGTGGATTGAAAAGATTAAGGGAAAATAGTCGTTGCCAGGTTGTCGGGTTGTTAGTTGTTAGGTTTTTTTGAAAACTTTTTTTGCAAGTCATTTATTGTCATTTGTTTCACGTCATTCAATAGTAAAAACATCTTTACGGGGAACAATAAATGACCATGAATGACTTAATGACAACCATTGACCCATGTTGAAATTGAAGACTTGAACTTAAAATTATCGTCATTTATTAAATAGAAAATTGTGCAGGATAAAATAGAAAATAAAAGCAGGCGACGCGCAGACGAACTTTTTGATCAGGTAAAAACTGGTGATCAGAAAGCGCTTGAACTTTTGTTTTCCATCTATTTTTCCCGAATGAACGACTTTGCCCGGAATGTGGTGAAGGATGACGGGATCTCGCAGGACATTGTTCAGGAGGTATTTGTAAAGGTTTGGGAGAAAAAGGCTGAAATTGAAAGCCTCAACATTGAAGCCTTTCTTTTCCGTTTGGTTCGGAACCGCTGCATCGACTATATTAAGCATCTGAAAGTAGTGAACAACCGCTTGAAGGAAATTCACATTGCATCGAAATACGAAGAGTTGTACCGCATCGACTTTGTTGGAAACGAACCTTATGTGCTGATCGAGCAGGAACTCAAAACCAAAATCGAAAAGACCATTCAGGATTTGCCCGATCGTTGCCGCGAAGTTTTTATACTTAGCCGCATGAATGGGCTGAAGAACAAAGAAATTGCTGAAAAACTGGATATTAATATAAAGAATGTGGAACGGCACTTAAACCGCGCATTACAATCGTTTCACAAAAACTTCTCAGAAGAACTTCCTTTTGCACTTATTGTGCTGATATTGAAAAACCTGGAGTATTAAAATCGGGATAGGTTGTCTGGCCATTAGTTTTCGATTTAGTGCTCATGCTGAAGACCCACGAATTGATCAATTATTTTCTTTGAATAGTTGAATTTGCACAGATAATCGGATATTAGTCTATTATCTGTGCAATTATTGCTATTTTTGATTTGATTTTAAGCATTATTACCGATGAATGTACTCGAACAGTTTGGAATTATACCTATCGATTTTGCCACATTGGTAGCTGTTTTATGTGATTACAAATCGCCTAAAGATAAGGTTGCAAGTATGGAAAAAAGCGGTGAAGTAATCCGTTTGAAAAGAGGTTTATTTTTAGTAGCACCTGAAGTACATAAACAGCACGCTTCCAGAGAGTTGGTAGCTAACCATCTTTATGGACCTTCTTATGTTTCATTTGAGAGCGCATTGTCCTATTATAAACTTATTCCGGAAAGGGTACATACCACACGATCCATGACCATTAAACGCGCCAGAATATTTAATACACCACTTGGAAACTTTGACTATATTACTTCATCAAAAGATTACTATGAAATAGGGATATGTCAAGAGATTATTAATGACCGATATTCATATTTGATCGCCTCACCGGAGAAGGCAATCTGTGATATGCTTTTAACAACCAAAGGGCATAGAATACAATCTGTTAAGGCGATGAGAATCTATCTTGAAGAAGATTTGAGAATAGATTTTTCAGCAACTGAAACATTTGACCTCAACATAGTCAGGCAGTGTCTTGCTATCGGGAAAAAGAAAAATGAACTTATGCAATTCTATAAACTATTGGAGCAATGAATATATTTGACCAGATGCTATCGCGTTATTTGGTAAAAACCAATGATGATTATATTAATGCTCAACATGAGGTGATGCAGCAAATCACCCTTGCCGGGCTGTATCGAGGAGGTTTTTTCGATAATGCAGCTTTTTATGGAGGAACGTGCCTTCGTATTTTCTATGGATTACAGAGGTTTTCTGAGGATATTGATTTTTCCCTCGTACAATCAGATGTTGATTTCAAACTTGAAAATTATTTTGAACCTGTGATTACTGAATTTAAAGCTCTTGGTAGAGATGTAGTAATCAGCAAGAAAGAGAAAAAAAACCAAACAAATATTGAATCTGCTTTTTTAAAAGATGATTCTGTCCAATACAATCTGAAATTTAGAACAGATCGTAATATTAAAATTAAAATTGAGGTTGATATAAATCCTCCTCCGGGGTTTTCCACTGAATACAAATTATCATTGCTGCCTTTTTCTTTTATGACCCGTTGTTTTAACTTGCCAGGACTTTATGCAGGAAAGATGCATGCATTACTCTTTCGCAACTGGAAAAATAGATTAAAAGGTCGGGACTGGTATGATTTTGAGTGGTATGTTCGGAATAATACACCCTTAGATTTCAATCATCTTTGTCATAGAACCAATCAATCTGGATCTTATAGTACAGGAGAATTTACACAGGGCAATTTTCTAACGTTACTCAAAGAGAAGATTTCCAAAACCAATATTGAGATGGTTAAAGCTGATGTAAGACCGTTTATTAGAAAACCTGAAGAAATGGATATTTGGTCGGTTGAATATTTTACACAACTGGCAGATATGATCTGTTTTGAGTAGTCTGCAAATAATAATTTTGCTTTTTCTGAAAAATATTTCCAATCCAATGATGGGTAAATCCTACCCAATTCAGTTATATATGCAAAGACTTAAAAAACATACATGCATACTTCTGAATTTCAAAATATAATACAACGATACTTCCGGGGGCAACTGTCTGACGATGAATACGAACTGTTGACCGGTTACCTTCAGTACCCAAACAACCGACAGTACTTCGAACAGGCAAAACAGGAATGGAACCAAAATCCTGAATTAGATGAGATAGGCAGGAAGAATTGGACCCGACTTGAATACAAAATAAACAAGCAAAAACCTACCATTGTTAAAATGCCTGTAACACGCCGTATTTGGGTTCAGGTGGCATCCGTTGCAGCTATACTTTTAGTGGGATTGTTGCTTGGAAGTGTTGTAACTTATTTCCTCTCTGGAAAACAATTCAATCAGGAACAACTGATTTTTGAAACACCCCGCGGCGAAAAGTCGATGGTAACTTTGCCCGATGGATCGGAAGTATGGCTGAATGCCAATTCAAGATTGGTTTACAACTCGTTTTCGGCAAACCACCGTCAGGTTGAATTAAAAGGCGAAGCATTTTTTAAAGTTGCCCGCAATGAACAAGCTCCATTCGTGGTAAAAACCAACGAATGTTCTGTGGAAGTATTAGGCACTACTTTTAATGTAATGGCCTACGACGAGTTTGGCCGGAAGGAAATCACGCTGCTAAGCGGAAAAGTAAATGTTCAGATGGTGGGAAGTGAACAGGTATTGAAACCCGGTCAGACCCTGATATTAAAAGATCAGAAGTATCAGATAGTTGAAGTGAATGCCGCACAGGCCTCAGGATGGGTCGATAATAAGTTTAATTTCAAGAACATACCTTTATCGGAGCTGATGCAACGATTGCAAAACTGGTACGATGTTGATATCACACTTGATAATCAAACGGGAAGGGAAGTCAATTTTACTGGAACCTTTAAAAATGAGGAAACTATCTGGCAGGTGCTGGATGCCATTAAGGTTTATACACCTATTAAATACGATAAAACTGAATTACGAAAAATTACAATTACTGTGAAATAAAAAAAAGACGCCAGATGAGCGGCAACTCTTCTGACGTCGGTGTAATGTGAATTAAATACTCATTTAAATCGAAGTAAAACTATGAAAAAAAACGATCCGAAGCAAAGGCATCGCTGGTGTCCTTTGCTTAGAAAAATGCTTAACATTATGAAAGTAACAACCTTGTTGTTTTTTCTGGCACTGATGCAAGTCACGGCCAGTTCGTACTCACAACAAACCAGGCTTAGTCTGAAGTTTGAAAGGGAAACGCTTGAGAGCGTGTTCAGTAAGATTGAAGCGAACTCCGAATTCTCGATCTTTTACAAAAATGAAATGATTCAAAATTCGAAAGAGGTAACTGCTGAATTCAAAAATGCCTTGATATTTGATGTTCTCGATCAGGTATTGAAAACAGAGAATCTGACCTACTCCGTCAGAAACAAACTGATAATGATTGTTCCAAGAACAGATGGCGGTACTGAAAACAACTCTCAGCAACAAAAATCCGTTTCAGGTAAAGTAACCGACTCAGGTGGCGAAGTGTTGCCCGGGGTTTCAGTTGTGGTGAAAGGAACAACCAACGGTACTATTACAAATGCCAATGGAGGTTATTCATTATCGAATGTTCCGGAAAATGCAACTTTGCAATTTTCGTTTGTTGGGATGAAAATGCAGGAGGTCGCAGTTTCCGGCAAAACTTTTATTGAAGTTTCATTGGCAGAAGATGCCATTGGAATTGAAGAAGTAGTTGCAATTGGTTACGGTGTTCAGAAGAAGTCGGATGTAACCGGGGCTGTTACAAGTGTAAGTTCGCAACAAATTAATTCCCGCCCTGTGAAGAATGCCGTTGAAGCGATGCAGGGTAGGGCAGCCGGGGTTGATATAACTTCGAATGAACGTCCGGGAGCGGTTGGCAATATCACCATTCGCGGAGTACGCTCGCTCACTGCATCAAACTCACCGCTTTATGTTGTTGATGGTATTCCCTTAGTAACCGGAACTGTTGATGCATCAAACGTTTCGTCAAACAAGGTGACCCTGGGAGGAATTGACAACATAAACCCAAACGACATTGAGTCTATTGATATTTTAAAAGATGCATCGGCTACAGCCATTTATGGTTCACGAGGTGCCAACGGAGTTGTTCTTATTACCACGAAGTCGGGAAAATCCGGGAAATTCACCCTGAATTTTGATTCCTCAGTGACTTCAGAAAATATGCATGAATATTCGCCTTTGTTTAGTGCAGGCGATTACGTTGATTACCGTCGTTGGGCAAAATATTACTCAAATACTTCCACTTTCCCAAGAGGAGATCAGCCCACACAGGCAAATGATGCTGCAATTTTTACTGGTGATGTCACGGCCACGAACAATATAAGCAAAGGCTGGGCAGGCGGCACCTGGGACGGATCAAAATTAACAACTACCGATTTTACCGATTTTGTTACCCGCACGGGTATAACCACACAAAATACGCTGAGTGCAAGTGGCGGAACAGATAAAATGAAAGCATACGGCTCTTTTGGATATTTGGATAGCAAAGGGGTAGTAAAAGGGCAAGGCCTGAAACGTTACAGCGCGAATGTAAGTGTAGATATTACGCCTGTTAAATGGTTCTCATTTGGTGCAAAGCTGAACAGTTCTTACAGCATACAGGAATATGGCCAATCCACTGCTGGTAACGTTGCAGTGTCTTCCAGAAGTGGTTTGTACGAAAGTGCTTATGGTATTTTTACGTATGCACTGCCGTATGATGCTGATGGCAACCGTATAGACTATCCGGGTGGCGACATTGCCATCAAGACAATTATTGATGAGGAAAAGTATTCTCAGGACCAACGTGTTACACTACGTGCCTTTGGTAGTTTTTATGGCCAACTGAATTTTGGAACCCTTATTCCTGTGCTAAAAGGATTAAGATTCCGCACCAATTTTGGTCCGGATATCGAAACCTGGCGCGATGGAATTTATGTTGATGGCAAATCTGTAATCAGAAGCGGTTCTGCTTTTGCTTCTCTAGATAAAATACAACGCGTGTCTTATACGCTCGACAATCTGTTGTACTATGACAAAACCGTTGGAAAACATGATTTTGGTTTCACATTATTACAGAGTCAAACACAATTTGAAACAGAATCAAGTTTAATGTCGGCGAATAATATTCCATTTTCAAGCCAAAAATGGAATGCGCTTGGCGCTGTTAGTTCACTTCAAAGCTATAGGTCCGGATTCATTAAACAATCCTTATTATCCTATATGGCGCGCTTAAATTATAGCTTTACCAATAAATACCTGTTAACTGTTTCAGGACGTTATGATGGGGCATCCCAATTAGCAGTCGATCATAAATGGTCATTTTTCCCAAGTGCTGCATTGGGTTGGCGCATGGATCAGGAAGGCTTTATGGCCGATGTAAGTTGGGTGAACCAATTAAAATTACGACTTGGTGTTGGGGTAACCGGTAATGCTGCTATTGATCCTTATTCTACCAAAGGAAGATTGGATGCCATGTTCTATCCATTTGGCGCCACATCTACACCCGGTCAAATGAATGTTTCAACCATGGCAAATCAGGAGTTGGGATGGGAAAGAACCTCGCAATACAATGTTGGTCTTGATTTTTCAATCTTAAAATCAAGAATTTTTGGTAGTCTTGATGTTTACGCTTCCAGTACGACTGATTTATTACTTAGAAAATCAATTCCTACGGTTACCGGATTTAATGACACCTATGCCAACATCGGGGAAACTAAATCCAACGGTGTTGATTTGACCATAAATACGGTGAACCTTACAACCAAAGACTTTGAATGGTCAACAACATTTAACGGTTCATACCAGAACAACGAAATTGTTTCTTTGGCCAATGGTAAAGAAGACGATATTAATAATCTTTGGTTTATCGGCCAGTCGCAAAGTGTAATCTATGGCTATGCATCTGCCGGAATCTGGCAGGAATCGGATGCCGCAGAAATGGCAAAATTTAATGCCAATGGCCACACTTTTACAGCAGGTAATGTTAGACCGGCAGACCAAAACGGTGATTATAAAATTGATGCAAACAACGACCGTGTAATCATTGGCAACACGATCCCTAAATTTATTGTGGGCTTGACAAATACCTTTGACTACAAGGGTTTTGAATTATCTGTATTTTTATATGGCCGTATGGGATACACCTATAACGCCGGAGGTGAAGGCCTGGTTGGACGATATCAACAAAGAGCCGTTAATTATTGGACCCCCAATAACACGAACTCTGATTATCAAAAGCCAATATATTCTGCCGGAAATGGTGATCAGTATTTTCAATCGCTGGGTTATGAAAACGGTTCTTTTTTAAAGATTCGAAATATTTCATTGGGATATAATTTGCCTGGCCAGATTACCGGCAAACTTGGGGTTTCCAAATTACGGTTGTATGTTCAGGCATCAAACCCCGGCTTTGTTTTCAGCAATGTGCCCTGGGTTGATCTGGATGTAAATTATCACGCTTCGAACAGAGGTTTTGTAATGGGCCTTAATGTACAATTCTAATCAATGTTTAATTCAAAAAAATGAAATTTATGAAAAAGCATATAAAAATATATCCCCGGCTATTGATGCTAATTGCGTTCATAGTTGGTGCAACTTCGTGTAATAATGACAGCTTTCTGAATGAAGTATTGGAAACAGAAAGGGACTTTACATATTACAACTCAGAAGAAGGTATTCAGCAATTAGCCGTAGGCGCTTATTATCGGGTTTTTGCATCTCCATTTGCTTCAGAATACCAATTTGGGACTACCAATTATGGTACCGATGAGTTTCACGTAGGTGGTGATGATACCAATAGCCAATGGAATAATTACGACACCCGGTTTAATTCCATTATAACAACCATCAGGACCACAGCGCAGGAACCCTGGGATAATGTCTATATTGGTGTTGGATTGGCCAACCAGTTAATCGAATCGGCAACCAATATTGTTTCTACAAACGATGCGATCAAAAAAACTGCCCTGGGCGAAGGATATTTTCTTCGTGCCTTTAGCTATTTGAAATTGGTACGGCAATATGGTGGTGTTCCTTTAAAATTAAAACCAAGTACTACAGTTGAGTTGGAGTTTACCAGGGCAACAGCAGAAGAAGTGCTGAAACAGGTGATCGAAGATTTTTCTCAGGCCTATACCTTGTTGGGAAATACAGGAGGTCCTAACAAAATAACGAAAGATGCGGCCGCCCATTTCCTGGCAAAAGCGCATTTGACACGCGCCAGTGAAATTAATGACTCGTGGAATACTACCACAAAGAGCGCTGATCTTCAAAAAGTTGTGACGTTATCAGACGAAGTGATCGCACGTCATCCGCTCGCCGCCAATTATCAGGCACTCTGGGATTTTACCAAACCCGATGGACCAAATGAATTCCTGCCGGAACTGATTTTATCGGCCTCCTTTAGCCGTGATCCGGTACTTGAAACCAATAACAATAGTCATATATTTTTTACAGCCCGTTACGATGACATGCCAATGATGAAACGTGACCTTACGGGAATGCGCCCATACAGCCGTTTGGCTCCGACTTATTTTACCTACGATGTGTTTAATCATATCAATGACTCCCGTTTCTGGAAAGTATTCAGGACAAAGCATAGGGTAAATGCCGGTGGTGTTTCTGGAGGTATTACCTATACAGCGGGAGTAGATCTGGGTATTCTGTATATAATCAACTCAAAAGGCGATAATCGTTTCGCCAAAACAATAAATAATAATGTTCCTGATATTTTATACAGTAAGACAAATAAGACGATCCCTCATGTATATGTAGCGTATGCTGCTGATGGTGTTGGACTCTTGAAAAACCCAAGGTTCCCTTCGTTGTCAAAACATTTTGAATCAGCCAGAACAGCTATTAACGACAACAGAGGTATGCGCGATGAAATTTTAGCACGTTCTGCCGAGACTTATTTAATGGCCGCTGAAGCAAAAACGCGCCTGGCAGCTTTGGGTACAGGTTCTTATGCAGATGCATTGCCATACATCAATGCAGTTCGTAATCGGGCCACCTATAAAGATGGGGAAGACCGCTCGTACTATACCGATGGCGCTGCGTCTTATCCTACTTCAACATTTGTTCAGCCACTGAAAGACAATTCATTTATGACAGAAAATTCATATTATGAATCGAATAACATTCCTGAAACTAAAGCTGCTACAGATTTGACTATTGCAAGTACTTCTGCCATACCAGCAGAAGATGAAGCAGTAATTACCAAATTAGGGTACTCGAGCCAGTATGACAAAATGTTATGCCTGATATTGAATGAACGTACCAGGGAACTTTGTGGTGAATGGCTTCGTTGGGAAGACCTAAGCCGGACGAAAACCCTGGTGACAAGAACCAAAGCATATAATCCTCAAGCAGCTCCAAATATTAAGGATTTCCACAATTTACGACCAATTCCGCAAACATTCCTGGATGGAATCTATAAAGAAGGACGTCCTCTGACTTCTGAAGAGAAATCAGCCATGCAAAACCCCGGATATTAATCGTCCAGTCAATTAAGCATAGGATATGGAGGCGCAATGTGCCTCCATATTTTTTTGTAAATTTATTCTTCAAAGAATCAAACCATTTAGGTTAAGGCTTGTCAGTTTTTAACCCAACAAAAAACACAATAACAATGATCAAAAATATTCTTACAGTCCTGATTTTACTTCCGTTTATTGCATTTTCTCAAACCAAACCAGCCAAACCACTAAACGATGTGACCGCGCCCTTACATTTGCTACAGCCCGATTACGACACCCCCTACAATGTGCCAACGAAAGAAGAAATTACAAAAGTACTTGACCGGGTATACAGCTACCTTGAGGCGACCACCCCAGCCAAATTAACCGATGCTTCAGGAACCGAATTGTCGGACTTTACCAAAGTTAACGCACAAACCAAATTCAAGCAAGGCGATTACAGGTTGATCAGTTATGAATGGGGCGTAACTTATGCCGGAATGTTGCTTGCTTCACAAACCACCGGAGATCAGAAATATGCTGATTACACCTTCAAGCGCCTGAAGTTTTTGGCCGATATCCGTCCTTCATTCCTGAAGGTGGAACAACAAACTCCGAAAGCCCGCCACGCCATGTTTTCGGTTATTCATCCACATGCGCTCGATGATGCAGGAGCTATGTGTGCTGCCATGATTAAAGCTGAGCAGGCAGGAATCAAGTCAGACCTCAACCCCATGATCGATAATTTTATTGACTATATCAGTAATAAGCAACAGCGTTTCGACGACGGAACCCTGGCCCGCAATCGACCACTTCCCAATTCACTTTGGCTCGACGACCTGTTTATGAGCGTTCCTGCATTGGCACAAATGGGTAAATACACCGGCCAAACCAACTATTACGACGATGCCATCAAGCAAGTGCTGCAATTTTCGAAGCGCATGTTTAATTACGACAATGGATTGTACATGCATGGCTGGATTCAGGAAATGCCGGAGCATCCGCAGTTTCATTGGGCCCGTGCCAACGGCTGGGGAGTAATGACCATGGTTGAGCTGCTAGATGTTTTACCCGCTGATTATGCCGGTCGCGATCAGGTGCTCGATTTGCTGAAACGCCACATCCGCGGTTTGGCCAATTACCAGTCGCCAAAAGGTTTCTGGCACCAGTTAATCGACAAAAATGATTCTTATCTCGAGACTTCGGCAACTGCCATTTATGCATACTCAATTGCCCGCGCCATCAATCGGGGTTACATTGATGACAAGGTTTATGGCCCGATGGTTTGTTTGGCATGGAATGCCGTGGCTACCCAGGTAAACGAAAAGGGACAGGTTGAAGGCACCTGCGTTGGAACAGGAATGGGATTCGATCCTGCTTTCTATTATTACAGGCCGATCAACGTATTTGCTGCACACAGCTATGGCCCGGTTTTGCTGGCCGGAGCTGAAATGATCGAATTGCTGAAAAATCATTTCCCAAAGATGAACGACAGCGCGATCCAGTTCTATTCAAAAGACGTAAAATCAAGCGAGCCAATCTTTGATGCGAAATAAAATAGTATATGAAAACCTCAATCTTCTTTATCCTTGTTCTGGAGAGTATTTTACTGATCGGAAATTTTCCGGTTCAGGCTCAAATTGGCCGCAGATTTCCTTCTGAACGTAAAGTGGTGAAAGACCCGGTAACTGGCACTGAACTGACATTTTTAACCAGCACTCCTGCCGGAGATTCTAAAATCTACCAGACTCATAACCAGTGGACATCCGATAGCGAATGGCTCATATTTCGGTCAGATAGGGTGAAAGATGAAGCGATGGCGGTCAACGAAAAATCGGGTGAGATTGTTCAGGTTACAGAAGGTGGCTACACCGGAATGCTGAACGTGGCGCGGAAATCCATGAAACTTTATTTCATGCGGAAACCCAAAACTGATCCGGAATCGAAACAACTTGATATTGTTGAGGTCGATTTGGCTAAATTGTTTGCCGACAGCAAATCGGGTAAACTCAAGCCAGAATCAGCCTATCAGCGCGTTTGTGGAACCACTCCTCCTGAACTTGAAGCAGGTGGCGACATGGCGCTCGATGGCGATGAAAACTGGGCTTGGTTCCGGGTCGGAAAAACCGAGGCGCAGAAACACCTTCCGGAAGGAACAAAAATTGAAGAAACTTTTGGCCCACGAAAAATGGGAGCTGGGCCGGCGGGTATTGCCGGTATGAACATCTGGACAGGCAAAACGAAATATGTCGTATCAGTTCCATTTCAGGTGGGGCATATCCAAACCAATCCGTGGGTTCCGGGGCAAATCATTTTTTGTTGGGAAACAGGAGGCAAATCGCCTCAACGCACCTGGATTGTGAACTCCGATGGCACAGGTTTACGCCCACTTTATCCTGAAGCTCCTTATGAATGGGTGACACATGAAGCAGTGATTAGTCCCGATGAAGTTGCTTTCGCCATCATGGGGCATCGTAAAATTCCAAATACTTCCACCGAAGATAAACCGGGAACCGATGTAAAAGGCGCAAATCCCGGTCAGGAAAGCGAATGGGGACCGAGTGGTACCCGCGAAAAACCTACCGGTTTGGGAATTGTCAATATCAATACCCGTGAAATGACCATCGCCGGGCAAATTCCTTTTGGAAGTGGTTTCTGGCATGTGAACGGTTCTGCAGACAAACGATTTGTGGTTGGAGATGATTTTGCCCGTAACCTGTACCTGATTGATCGGAAAACCAACGAGATGATTTTGCTAACAACAGGCCACAAAACCACCGCTGCCGATCACCCTCATCCAACGTTTAGCCCTGATGGAACCCGGATCGAGATTCAATCGGCCATGCTTTCCGAAGACAATAAATCAATGAATATCTGTATTGTTCCGGTTCCTGAAGAGTGGTTGAAAAGAAAATAAGGGCTGCTGAAAAACTATAAGAAGATTGAAAGACCTCAGAGAGGTCAGATATTTATAGAAAATGATGATTAGAAAGTTGTTCAACCCCGCCGGGGTTGAATATCTG
>JAUYMU010000084.1 GCA_030698405.1 Bacteroidota bacterium | reverse complement strand
GTTCCATCAAACACAGCAGCAAATCTTTCCAATAAATCAATAGTTACTTGTGGCTTGGGCTCTGGTGTAATAATAGTTAGTATTCCTTTGGAAAATGTTGCCACATTTTGTATCCTTCTTGTACCAAAAATCTCTCGTTGCACCGGCAATCCTTCTTTTTTAAGGTATTGAAAATATTCTTCCAGTTCTCTTCCCTGTAAATCAATGGTGATTGATTTTGTTTGTTCTTCCCATGCCTTGTACATTTTTTGCATCACATGCGGTTCGTCCAATGAAGCCTTAAATAACTGGTTCATTTGTGAACCGCCGTGCTGAGTAGCCCATATCTCAAATATATTTTCCTTTTCATTCACAATTTCTATCGCCATACGTTCCGGCTTTTCACCCAAAGCGGTGAACTGATGAAAAAGAACAGTTACTGTTTCTGAAAGCTCATCGCTTTTTTGCATGGCCATAGTTCTGGCACGAACCCTTTCAAGTGCCAGTTGTATTTGTGATTCCCTTGCCTGGGCTTCGGCTTTTTGCAGGTCGAGAAAACGTTGATAAGCCATGTTAAACGCACCGGCCATTTTTATTACTATGGATTTGGTGTCTTCGGAAGGAGGAGTCATGAGGTCGATAGATAACAATCCATCCGATAGTCTTCCTGCGGGACTCCATTGATGTTTTAACTTTCCTGATTCAATTGCATTTTTAAAATTATTTGCCATTTCAGGATGTATTTCTTTAAATTCTTCAATAGCCTTTAACAATTTCTCTTTTGGAAAATCGAAAACGAAATAGTCCTGATTTGATGATTTCCAAATTTCAACCCATTCACCCAAAATGGGGTATTTTTTTGCATTATATTTAATGGAATAACTATTGGGAATACTCATGTTTCCCGGGCTTGATAGATCCCAGATTGTTACGGTATCATTTTCATCAACAAGGTAAATACTTACACCTGTTAATCCATCTACCTTAAGCTTATATAACTGGTTAAGCACTTCCTCATTAACCTTATATAAATCGCTGGTTTGGTACATACCCATTGATTTCGCACGAACTCTTTCAACGGCTGATTCAATCTGGGCTTCTCTCGCTTGTGCTTCGGCTTTTTGAAGATCGAGGAAACGGGTGTAGGTTTGTTCGAAGACTTTGGCGAAGCGTTTGAAAATGGAATGGTTTTGTTCGCAGGGTTGAAGGGTGATAAATAATAAATATCCGTTCGAAAAAAAGGCAATATTATGAACTTGTCTGTCTGGTATTTTGATTCCAGCTTCTTCTGCTATTTTAAATGATTCATCGAGCAGGGGAAAGGATCGAAGGAATTTATAATGCCTGATAAGAGCTTTACCTTTAATATCGTCTTCCATAAACGATTTGTGTTTTTCCCACGAAGTATAAATGCGTTTGTGTTGTTCAAAGTCACGGATGGGCATTTCAAACGGGGGATTGAGTGACCCACTTGGATTGCTCATCCATGAGATAAGATTTTTATGTTCCTTGTCCCAAATGTTAAATCCACTGCTGTATGATTCAACGCCAAGATGTTTAAGCTGTTCAAAAAGCAATGTTGCCACTTCGGCCAGCTCAGTGCTGTTGTACATTGCCATTGCTCTTGCCCGAACTCTTTCAAGCGCCAGTTCAATTTGTGCTTCGCGTGCCTGTGCTTCGGCTTTTTGGATATCCAGGAACCTTCGGTAAGCCAACTCAAAAACATTGCGAAATCGTTTGAACAGGTTAATTTCTTCTTCTTTCAAAGGTGAATATGTTGAAATACCCAATGCAACCGGACCCAATGAAAACATATAATAATTGAGCGTTTGTGCACCTTCTAAAAAGGAATCGGCAAACTGATTGGTCGTTTTCTGATATTCGTACCAATCTTTAACCTGTTGACCTTCGAGTGAGGGCGAAAAAAACTCACCTGCTCCCTTAAGCATCTGGTTGGCAAACTGCTCTTGCAAATGATGAGTTTTGTAACTTACTTCCGTCGTCAGCAGTTTGTTGTGCCGTGTATAATATTCGTAGTTGATGTAAGTACCTTTGGATTCATAAATAACAGCCGTTTGCACATTCCGGATATCTTTTACTTTCAGAAATTCAAGCTGTTCAGAAATAATTTTGCATACGTCCACCATTTCTGCCGGATTCTGCATACCCATTGCAACTGAACGCACCCGTTCAAGTGAAGATTCAATTTCCAGCTCATGGTTTTGTGCTTCAACCGCTTTTCGTTTCTGCTCCAGCTCTTCGATGGTTTCTTCTAATAAAATGGCTGTGGTGCGTTTGACTTTCTCGGTGCGGTCGAGCTTGAATGTTGTAATGGTCAATTCTTTATCGACCTCTTTAACAGCTTTTGAAAACGTATCTTTCTCATCAGCCGTCAAATTCTCATTTTGCTGAATAAAATCGAAAATCGTTTTTAAGTTTTCGTTCATTTGTTGTTTTATTTCTTTTCTTTTTTTTCTCTCCCCCTCGGGGGAGTCGGAGGGGGCTTCCTTATTTTTCTTTCAAAGCCACCCAGCAACAAGTGTTGTTGTGAAATTCGTTGTTCCCATTCCTTGCCCTGCCATATTCGCCATAAGTAAAAAACCCTGCCATAGGCACATTGAAAGCTTTTCTTACTCCCTCAACTTCGTCGCCTGCAATGGGCCCGAACTGCGTGAGTCTCCCGATACAGGAAAACATCAGCAATGCATCTGCTTCGGGCATTTCGTCGTGTTGAATTTTTTCAGCATTTATTCTCACTTCTTCAACAACCTCGAAATCGGGCGGAAGGGTAAAACGGACTTTATCCCCCTCGTGAATGCTTCCCAGGATAGAGACAGATTTATCACCCCAGTTGAATGTACCCACTCCCCTTATAACTTGTGTGCCTTTGTCACGCGAAACACTAAATGCAATACCCATTCCTGAGGGATTGAAAGTTTCTGCTTCTTCCGGCGATAAATTCAAACCCAGGTACTTTAGCACCATTTCCGCGGCAGGCTTGTTGTCGATCTCGTAAACCCAGTTACCAACAGCTTTTGTAATAACCTTTTCGGTTCCTACCGGCTTTTGTCCGGATGCAGCTTCGCCGGTTGCAACTATTTTATCTCCATCGAATACAAGCATGATGATGCCTCTTTTGGTTGACAGGTGATTGGTGAAAACTACTGATTCATCAAAAATGAAATCATCACCGGCACGGCCTCCCCAAACGATCGTATCTTTTCCGGCAACCGATTCAATAGTTCTGATAAGCTGGTCGCCCAGCAAAGCCTCCATTTCACCTCGAGTGAAAAAACTGGTAGAAAGAATAATAGTAGGGTTTTTAAATCTCTCTTTTGCTTTTGAAGCCATTTCACTTGCCACCGCTTCGGGCTCTTTATCGCGGTAATCTTCGAGCATTATCATGAAGTTGGATGGATCCATATCGAGTAAAAGTATGGCAATAGTTCCCGAGCCAATGTCGCCATCAATGAATTCACCGCCTGTGGTTGCTCCAAAAATGGTGATGCCCTGCTTGTCGAGCAGATCGCTCACTGCATCAATATCTTGTTTGATGGAGATAAATACAAAGGCCAGTGTTGGTTTAAAATCGTCTGCCATGTTTTGTTCCAGAGCGGTTTTAATTTCTGATGGTGAATTTCCTTTTATTGATTTTGCTTTCATGTTTTGAAAAGTTTGAAGTTTGAAGTTCGGAGTCAGGAGTCCGAAGTGTTTATTTCGGTGGCATGTTCGTTTCAGTTCTCAATTTTCAAGGGTGGTCCGACAACCTGCATATCGTTATCAGCAAAAATAGTTTTCATTTCTTCAGGTGTTGGCTCATGGTCCAACGCCGCCACTGTAACGAAAAAATCTTCCAGTTTTCCGGCAGGTTGCAAAACAACAGTCATTTTACCTGTTTCTGAGATCTGTGTCCATGCATGAGGAACCATTCGAGGTAAAAAAATGCTGTCTCCTTTGTCCAGTTTATGCTTTTCATCTCCAACCTGAAAATAGTATGAGCCTTCGATAACATAAAAGACTTCATCCTGTGAAAAATGAAGATGCAAAGGAGTTCCTTTTCCTTGTGAAAGCGATGTCTGTTCAAATATGGCTATTGATCCGTCCGTGTCGCTTCCCGAAACTTTTACATCAAGTGTATTTGAATTTACACCTTTTAATTTGATATGTCCATGTATCCGGCCTTCTCCGGCATTAATTTTAAATCCCTTTTCAGTTCTCTTCTGAAAATCGATTTTTAATTTTGGAAAAACGCTCAATGGAAAAATTGCAAGTGCTGTCAGTAAAAAGCTACCTCTTTTCATTTTATTTTTTTTAGTGGATAAATTTTTCTGTTCATTCTATAAGTAGAACTATAAACTCACTTCCCACACCTTCCTTCGTCTCTACCTTCAACTCTCCGCCATGCGCTTTCACAATATCATAACTCATACTCAATCCCAGACCAGTTCCTTCACCGGTCGGTTTGGTGGTAAAGAATGGCTGGAAGATTTTATCGACGATGTGGGCGGGGATGCCGGGGCCATTGTCGCGAACAGAAATTGAAGCCCCCCTCGTTCCCCCCGCAGGGGGGATGATCAACTTCGTAGAAATAGTAACCGTTGGCTGATGTATGTAGTTCGGGTTTTTGAACCCCCCTTCGGAGCTTGTCCCGAATTCATTTCGGGAGGGCAGGGGGGCTTTCACCGCATAAAACGCATTGGTAATCAAATTCAGAATCACCCGGCCAATATCCTGAGGAATGATGTTGATGTTTCCAATTGATTCATCAAAATCTGTTTTCAAGGTTACGTTGAACGATTTGTCTTTTGCACGAAGTCCATGGTAAGCTAGACGCAAATATTCGTCAGCCAAAGCGTTGATATCGGTAGGTTCTTTCTGGCCGGAACTTGTTCGCGAATGTTGCAGCATTCCTTTGACAATGGCGTCGGCGCGTTTGCCGTGGTGAAGTATCTTTTCAAGGTTGGCTGAAATATCATTTAATAAGGCATCTTCCAGTTGAAGATCTCTTTCGGCTTCTGCCTTCTGCCTTTCACCTTTCAGTTCGTCTATCAATTCGGTATTCACTTCCGAAAAATTGGTGACGAAGTTTAACGGATTCTGTATCTCATGGGCAATTCCGGCGGTGAGTTCGCCGAGCGATGCCATTTTCTCGGATTGGATGAGCAGGGACTGGGTAGCTTTAAGCTCAGTATAGGCTTTCTGGATTTCCTTGGCTTGTTCGAGTTCACGGGTTCGGCTACGTTCCCGTTCTTTATGAATCACACGATTACGGAAATAACGATCGAGTGAAAATACTGCCAAAGCAAAGATTAACAGGTACAAGCCATAAGCCCAAAATGTTTTCCACCAGGGCTGACCGATAGTTATTTTTAGTGTCGCACCTTCTTCGTTCCAAACGCCGTTGTTGTTGGCGGCTTTTACACGAAATACATATTCGCCTGGAGGAAGCATCGGATAGGAAGCAACTTGCTGGGTGCCAACTTCACGCCATTCAGTATCGTAATTTTCGAGCTTAAAAGCGCTCTTGTTTTTTGATGGATTGGAGTAATGAATGGCTTCGAATTCAATGGAAATATTATTCTGATCGTGTGCCAGGGTAATTTCCTTTGTATCATAAATGGCATTTTTCAATACCGACTGATCACCGGGAATGACCGATTTATTAAACAACTTCAGGTCAGTTAGAAATACTTTTGGAGGCATTGAATTGGTATTCACATCGTTGGTGTTGAATACAGTTATGCCGTTTGAGCCACCGAAAATAAATTGTCCACGGGATGTTTTTAAATAAGCACCATCGGCAAACAGTTGACTTTGAATTCCATCGGCAATAGAGAAATTGTTGAATTGCCCGGATTTTCGGTTAAATCGGCTCAGGCCTTCAAAAGTACTTAGCCATAAGTTATCGTTTTCTTCATCGCCTAAAATACCCTGAATGCTCATTGATGGCAAACCCTCATTGCGGGTGTAGGTTTTTATCTTTCGGTTTTCTACATCATATCTGCTAAGTCCGCCTTGCCAGGTGCCTACCCAGACTATTCCTTCAGAATCTTCATAAAGCGAGTTGATATCCTGTGTGATAAAAATATCACCGGCAGTTTTATCGAATCCGTGTCTTTCTATTTTATCAGTCGCATAATTGTACAAAAACAAACCGTTGTTGGTAAGAAGCCACAAACCATGCTTTTCACTTTCAAACGATTTTGTAATTTCATTGCTGCTTGCATTTCCATCGGTAATCTTACTTAAATCATATTTTCTGAAAGCCTTGTCATCTTTAGCTTTTTTGAAAAGACCGCCAATTGTGCAAAGCCATAAATTGTCACTTTTGTCATTGTGAAACTGGTATATAAAAACAGAATCAGGTACCCCAATCAACGATGTCTTTTTCATCACATTCGTACCGGATGAAAATTGATACAACCCGGTAACAGTACTGATATAGAATTCACCCGGACTAATTTCCATTATTCCTGATATATAATCAGCTACGGGCAAAGTAGTTTTATAGAACCATGATCGAATCGTTCCGGTTTGAGGATTCAATTCGGATATTCCTGAAGTTAAACCTTGTCCTGAGGTGGTAATCCAAATTTTGCCATCCGTGCTTTCATAAATATTATTAACCCAGCCCGGCGTTATTGAATTTTTATCGGTGGCACTGTAACTGTATGATTTCAGTAGCGCCCTTTCCTCATATTTAAACAAACCTTTCGTGTAGGTTGCTATCCAAAGCGTTCCGAATGAATCAATATTTAAAGCAATAACAGTAGTTTGTTCAAGCAGTAAGTTTGATTCATCGTTAAAAACCTCAAATTTTTCTTTCTTTCTGTCGAAATATTGCAAGCCTTTGTTTGTTCCGATCCAGATATTGTCATTTTTATCAACTTCAATGGCCGTATAATGAAGTTCGCTGTTATTTTCTAAACCGGATTTGATGGATGAATAGAAGATATATTTTTCATTTTCAGGATCAAATTTGTACAGTTTTAAATTCCAGGTTGAAGCCCAGATTTGGCCATCGTTGTCAACTTTCATGTCGGTGACATAATCGTTGGTTTTTGCAAATTCATTATCAAACGACCGAATTCTGCTAAGTTTTCTGTCATTGCTAATTTTATAAAATCCGCTGGCACTCAAAATCCAAATATTGCCCGGTTTATCAGCAATTATTCTGTACACATTTTGAATTTCCAGACTGTCGGGCCCAATAAATTTTTTTATCTGATCTTCGGTTTTGTCATAATACAGGAGTCCGGGTTTAATGCTGTTATATTGTGATCCTACTCCGAAATAGATTCGGTCTTGTAGATCTTCACACATCGTAACTATCCCAATTTCAAAATTGGAGAGATGATCAACAAGGTGTTTAAAAGGATAATTCCGGAATGATTTGGTGGCCGGATTATAAACATTCAGGTTTTCAGGAGAAGTTCCGGTCCAGATCCGGCCATCTTTGTCTTCAAAAATCGACCATACAATCAAACCATTAATAGAAGTTGAATCGTTGGGATTATTGTAGTACCTTTTGAATTCATGACCATCGTAACGCGCAAGGCCGTTGATAGTTCCGACCCACAGGTAACCGAATTTGTCCTGAAGAATGTTATTTACCTGGATTCCCGGCAGGCCATCCTGTTCGGTAAATTGGGTTAAATTACCTGGTTTTATTTGTGCAAATGAGGTCGTGGCTGTTAATGCAGTAATTAATAGGTAAACTGCACCAAGATGCTTAAAGCTTAGTTTGGCGATTTTTGGCATTTATATAAATTAAATGTTTGAACCAATTACCAACTCAGAGCCTATCCTTTTTTCTATCTCTTTAATTCCCTGCCGCTTTCTTCGGTAAGATCTCTAGTATTTAAAAATACCTTTACCGATGCTAAATTTTTAATTATGGCGCATATTTAAATATATTAGCATCTTAAAATACGCAAACGTTAGGTTGTCAATAAAGTTCATTTAAACCAAAGAATTTTTTTTTGCAATCATTTAAAACTCAATATGATTGGTCGTTTGCACACCTATTGGGTATTTTGTGGCAGTCAATTGTGGTCATTCATTGTCATTCTGTTGTGATTTACAGACAACTCATGATCAATAGCATAAAATAAATGGAAGTACTTTCTTTAATTGTGGCCAGAAAAAATCGTCAGTAAAAGGCATAAACTATGAGACTAATCCTTCAGAATATCAAAAAAATTGTTCAGGTTGATCCTAAGAACCGGCTGTGGGTTGCCGGAAAATCAATGGCCGAAGTTCAGACAATAAAAAACGCATTCCTGATCATTCAGGATGAGTTGATTAGAGATTTTGGATCGATGGAAAATTTTCATCAATCGGACTATGAGTTGGACGACATGATCATGGAAATTGATTGTTCAGGCAAAATGGTTTTTCCAAGTTATTGCGATTCGCATACGCATTTGGTTTTTGCTGCTACCCGTGAACAGGAGTTTGTCGATCGTATCAAAGGCCTGACTTATGAGGAAATTGCGACCAACGGCGGTGGAATCCTGAATTCAGCCAGGCACTTGCAGGAAATGTCGGAGGATGATTTGTACGTTCAGGCGATGGAGCGGCTCGATGAAATTATGTGGTTGGGAACCGGCGCCGTTGAGATCAAAAGTGGTTACGGTTTGACGACCGAATCGGAGCTTAAAATGCTGAGGGTGATTCGCCGGATGAAACAAAATTCTCCGTTAATGATAAAGTCCACCTTTCTGGCTCATGCTTTTCCGATGGAATACCGCAGCAAGCGTGCAGATTATGTGAATTTACTTATCAACGAAATGATTCCGCTGATTGCTTCGGAAGAGCTGGCCGATTATGTGGATGTTTTTTGCGACCGTGGCTTTTATACTGTTGAGGAAACTGACCGAATTCTCATGGCCGGGATGAAACACGGCTTGCGGGGAAAAGTGCATGCCAACGAACTTGCAAACTCGGGCGGTGTGCAGGTGGGTGTAAAATACAACGCAATCTCAGCCGATCACCTTGAATATGTTGAAAATGAAGAAATCGCCGCATTGATGGACAGCGAGACAATGCCAACCGTTTTGCCTGGCGCGGCCTTTTTCCTGAACCTGAAACTGGCGCCTGTTCGCAGAATGATTGATGCAGGGTTGCCGGTGGCGCTGGCTTCCGATTTTAATCCGGGTTCATCACCATCAGGGAACATGAATTTTATCCAATCGCTTGGCTGCCTGAAATATGGCATGACCCCCGAGGAAACCATCCATGCTACTAGCATCAATTCGGCTTATGCGATGGGAATAAGTGAAAGTTACGGCAGTATTGCCAAAGGAAAAGTAGCCAACCTGTTCATCACCAAAGAGATTTCCAGCTATGCAGTTATTCCGTATTTGTTCAGCTCCAACCTGATTGAAACCGTGATTTTAAATGGTGAAATACAATGAAAATATGAAACAACTAATCGAATGTGTTCCGAATTTTTCGGAAGGAAGAGATGAAAAGATAATCCGTCAGATTACCGATGCAATTCAGTCGGTTGACGGAATCAAATTACTGAATGTTGATCCGGGAAAGGATACCAACCGCACAGTAGTCACTTTTGTTGGTGAACCTGAACATGTAATTGAAGCCGCATTCCGGGGTGCAAAAATGGCTGCACAACTAATCGACATGAGCAAACACAAAGGCGAACATCCGCGTTTCGGGGCAATGGATGTTTGTCCGTTGGTGCCAATTGCCAACATTACGATGGAAGAAACAGTGGTTTATGCGCGCAGACTGGCCAAAAGAGTGGGAGAGGAGCTCGGGATTTCAGTTTATTGTTACGAGTTTGCAGCATTCAGTAACGATCGCCAAAGTTTGGCCAATTGCCGTGCAGGCGAATACGAAGGACTGAAGGAAAAACTTCAGAAACCCGAATGGAAACCCGATTTTGGACCGGTTGTGCTGAATGAAAAATCAGGAGCAACAGCAATTGGAGCGCGTAATTTCCTGATTGCCTACAATGTGAACCTGAATACAACTTCGGTTCGTCGGGCCAATTCCATCGCATTCGATGTCCGTGAAGCTGGCCGTGTGGTTCGCGAAGGCGATCAGGTGACCGGAAAAATTGTAAACGACGAAAATGGTGAACCAATGCGCATTCCCGGAACGCTTAAAAAAGTCCGTGCCATTGGCTGGTTCATCAAGGAATACGGCATTGCACAAATCTCCATGAACCTTACCGACATTACGGTAACTTCCATGCACAAGGCTTTTGATGAGGTGGTTGAACGCGCCCGTGAACGCGGAATTCGGGTGACCGGTTCCGAACTTATTGGCGTTATTCCGCTTCAGGCCATGCTCAATGCCGGTAAATACTTCCTCCGGAAACAGCAACGATCAGTTGGAATTCCCGATGAGGAAATCATCAAAATAGCAGTTAAATCGCTTGGATTGGACGAACTGTCACCTTTCGATCCGAAGAAACGAATCATAGAATACCTGATTGACGATCAGCAAAATAAACTGGTTGATTTGACTTTATCCGGATTTTCAAACGAAACTTTGTCGGAATCACCTGCTCCCGGCGGAGGTTCAGTTGCTGCTTATGTAGGCGCTTTGGGCGCTGCACTGGGTTCGATGGTAGCCAACCTTTCGGCTCACAAACGCGGTTGGGACGATCGTTGGGATGAATTCTCCAACTGGGCCGAAAAAGGGAAACAGTACCACGACCATTTGCTGAAATTAGTGGATGAAGATACTGCCGCATTCAACGCCATAATGGATGCATTCGGTTTGCCTAAAAATACCGATCAGGAGAAAAAACAACGATCGATAGCCATTCAGGCTGCGACGAAACATGCCATCGAAGTGCCTTTTGAAGTGATGCAAACCGCTTTTCTGTCGCTTGAGGTTATTCAGGCAATGGCCGAAATTGGCAACCCAAATTCCTTGTCGGATGCCGGTGTTGGAGCTTTGTGCGCCCGAACAGCTGTTTACGGTGCTTATCTCAATGTCAGGATCAATTCAGGAGAACTGGCTGACAAAACTTATGTAGCGGAAATACTGACTAAAGCTTCTAATCTGCTTCAGGAAACACTGGCCAAAGAAACCGAAATACTGAATTTGGTTGAATCAAGAATATAAGTGCGAATTTAGTGAGGGCTTCACTTCGAGTGAAACCCTCACTTTGTGCTATTTCGATTTTAACCTTAGCTTTGCGGCCAAAATTTAAATTATCAACGATGAGTGTAGAAAAGGAAATTCAGGCAAGGAGTGGTTCTAAATGTGAATTCTGTGGAGCTGAGGGCGACCTGAAAGTATACGAGGTTCCGCCATATTACAACGCAAAAGCCGATCAATGTGTGTTGGTTTGCGAAACATGCCTGGAACAGATTGAAAATTCCGAACAAATTGAAGGTAAAGTAAACGGTCAGCAGTTGGTGCTTTTGACCAAGTTTGTGAAGAAATCAACCTAAAAATTCCCTGATCCGCTGAACTCCATTCATCAAATCAGTGGTCTCATCGGGTGTCGCGATTTTTAATCGCGATCAAATTCAGCGATTGAAAATCGCTGCACCCATAAAAAAGCCGCTCTCCATTTCTGGAAAGCGGCTTTTTTTAAGCCCCCTCTTTTGGAGGGGGTTTGGGGGAGGCTTCTTTATACTACATACGTTCTCGAAGTCGTGTCTCCGCCTCTTCCAGTCCAGTTGGTGTGGAAGAATTCGCCACGAGGTTTGTCAATGCGTTCGTAAGTGTGTGCACCGAAATAGTCGCGTTGAGCCTGCAGCAGGTTAGCTGGCAAACGTTCGCTGCGCAATCCGTCGAAGTAACAAAGCGCTGAAGTCAAAGCAGGAACCGGAATTCCGTTGGTCAGGGCTGTTGCGCAAACACGACGCCATCCAGCCTGTGCTTTTTCAACGATTTCTTTAAAGTGTGGATCAAGCAGCAAGTTTGATAATTCCGGGTTTTTGTCGAATGCAATTTTGATATCTCCCAGGAACCTTGAACGAATGATGCAACCACCACGCCACATCAAAGCAATGCCGCCGTAATTCAGGTTCCAGCCGTATTCTTTGGCAGCTTCCATCATCAGATTGTAGCCTTGAGCATACGAAATTATTTTGGCTCCGAACAACGCGTCTTTCAGGTCTGAAATCATCTGAGCTTTGTCGATGGTTTTATCGACAGCCGGTCCGCTGATTACTTTGGAAGCCTCAACACGCATGTCTTTTTGCGCTGACAGGCAACGTGCAAATACAGATTCACCGATCAATGTCAAGGGAATTCCAAGGTCGAGGGCTGAAACAGCAGTCCATTTTCCGGTACCTTTTTGTCCGGCAGTGTCGAGAATTTTTTCAACCATCGGTTCGCCATCTTCATCTTTGAAACCAAGAATGTCGCGGGTAATTTCAATCAGGTACGAATCCAGATCGCCTTCATTGTATTTTTTGAAAACATCGTGCATTTCGTCAGCGCTCAGTCCCAGCATTTCTTTCATCAACTGATAGGCTTCGCAGATAATCTGCATATCGCCATATTCGATACCGTTGTGAACCATTTTTACGAAGTGACCCGCGCCACCTTCGCCAACCCAGTCGCAGCAAGGTGAGCCGTCTTCAACTTTGGCCGAAATTGCCTGGAAAATATCTTTTACGGCTGGCCATGCGGCAGGTGAACCGCCTGGCATGATTGATGGCCCGAGTAAAGCGCCTTCTTCGCCACCCGAAACGCCGGTTCCGATGTACAATAAACCTTTACTTTCAACATATTTGACACGGCGAATCGTGTCAGGAAAATGCGAGTTTCCGCCATCGATGATGATATCGCCTTCTTCGAGGTGAGGAATAATCAGTTCGATGAAATCATCCACTGGTTTTCCGGCTTTTACAAGCATCATCACTTTGCGGGGTTTTTCCAGCGAAGCGCACAATTCTTCAATCGAATGCGCTCCGATGAAATTTTTTCCAGCGCCGCGACCAGCCATAAACTCGTCAACACGGGCAACTGTGCGGTTAAAAACACCAACGGTAAAGCCTTTGCTTTCCATGTTTAATACCAGGTTTTCGCCCATTACGGCTAGACCGATTAATCCAATGTCTGCTAATTTTTTCATAATAAATTTAAATTATTAGCCCCCTAAATCCCCCGAAGGGGGACTTTAGAGCCGCTTTGATTTTGAACTTTTTTTTATTTAAGAACGCTTTTGTTCCCCTCCTTCGGAGGGGTTAGGGGAGGCTTCTAAACCCTAGTTTTCGCAATACTTCCAAAGTTTCTTCTCCAATATTTTTCGGAACAATCGTAAATGCAGGAAACTCTCTGCGAACAGGGTAATCTCCTCGTAATTGTTCGAATTGTGCTGTGTTTTTCCTGAAATCCTGATCGTCATTCCGGATATCGTAGGTATGCAAAATAACTTTGGCAATGACTTTCTGTTCGTTCAATCCAGCGCCATCCAGTTCAAAAACAGGGTTTGCCGGAAGTTCTACTCCTGAAGGTTGCCAGTTGTCCAGTCCAAGATGGAAGAATTGGCTGATTGACTGAACGCTCATTTGTGTTCCGGTGGCTTTCCCGTCTTTTGAGTAGCCTGCAATGTGCGGCGTTGCAATTTCGGTCATTGCCAGCAATTCCAAATCTATGTCTGGTTCATTTTCCCAGCAGTCGCATACAAATCCTGAAATTTGTCCGTTATTCAAAGCAGCTTTTACTGAAATTGTATCGACCACTTCACCGCGGCAAGAGTTAATCAGAATCGGTTTTCGTTTTAAATCAGCAAAGAAAGCTTCATCGCCCAGATGGAAAGTAGCATCTTCTCCTTTCAAATTCAGGGGAACATGCAGTGTAATAATATCGGCTTCGTCCATCACTTGTTTCAGGCTGGAAAAAGCGGACGAACCTTCAGCGCGTTCACGTGGCGGGTCGTTCAGCAAAACTTTCATGCCAAATAAATCGCAAATGCGGGTCACTTTGCTACCCACGTTTCCGACACCAACCACCCCGATGCACAAGTCTTTTATGTCCAGATTTTTCTGTTCTGCCAAAACCATGAGCGTGGATGCAATGTACTGTTCCACCGATTTACTGTTGCAGCCCGGAGCATTTGTCCATCTGATCCCGGCGGCATCGCAATAATCGGTATCGATGTGGTCGTAACCAATGGTTGCTGTGGCAATGAATTTGACCGATGAACCGGCAAGCAATTTCTCGTTGCAGATGGTTCGGGTTCGGGTAACAATCGCGTCGGCATCTTTTACCACTTCCGGAGTTGTTTTTGATCCGGGCAGATAAACCACCTCGGCAACACCTTCAAAAGCACCACTGATATAGGGTATTTTATCGTCGATAATAATCTTCATAGTCTTATAGTTGAACCACATAGGCACATAGGGCACATAGTTTTTTTATCTATTCTATTGTGTTTAGGTGTCTGTGTGATTTTTAAATATTCTATTCGATTGGTAAACGTCTGAAATGATCTGTGACAAATGTTTTTTGACCTTCTTTGAAAATATTAATGCAATTAAAGTTGATCAGAATTCCTTTCGGCTTCTTTAAAAGCTTTAAATAGGAAAGCAATTGTGTTTCATTAATTGCAACAAACGATTCAACGGTTTTTAATTCAACAATCACCAAATCATTTACCAGCATGTCAAAGCGAAGACCACAATCGAGATTGAGGCCACGAAAATTGATCGGAATAGTTTGCTGTCTTAAAACTGTGTATCCATTAATTTGTAACAAATGAGTCAGACATTTTTCATAGATGCTTTCCAGTAAACAGGGATCAAGTTCTTTGTGTACTTCGATAGCGTATCCAATTATAGCATGGCTTATCTCGTTGACATACTTTTGTGTAATTAATTCTGGTATCATGTTGTTTTTTTTTACCACATAGGCACATTGGTCACATAGTTTTTAAATTTTTTCTAATGTGTTCTATGTGCCTATGTGGTTAATTTTTTTATAATATTCTTTAACTATCTCTTCTAAAACCCAACTGGTTCGGGCGGCTGTTTTTCCAGTACTCACGCATTCGATTTTTCCTTCTAATGTTTTTACAACCTGATCAATCAGATAATGTTGAATATTTTCAGGATTTTGGGAACTGAAGCTAACCGTTCCGTCAGGGGTGGTAAGTTTTACATCGCCATGCTGAAAGCTGGAAAAGCTGAGTTTTCCCTTGGTTCCCGAAATCTCAATAATGTCTTCTTCGCTTCCTTTTGAAACCACAAAACACCAGCTTCCGGTTCCAATTACACCGTTTCCAAACAGAAATGTTCCGGTAACCGTATCTTCGGCTTTGTAATAACCGGCCTGATTGACAGCTATTCCATGCACTTGCACTATCGGGCCAAACAAAAAATCGAGGTAATCCAACTGGTGAGAAGCCAGATCGAAAAAATACCCGCCTCCGGCAATCTCCGGATTAATATGCCAGGATTGCATCTCAGGAAACTGGTCCTTTTCTCCGGAAGATTTGTGTAACCGAATATTTACAGTCAACGGTTTTCCAATGATTCCATTGTCAACCAGCTCTTTTACTTTCAGAAAAGCCGGAAGCGTGCGACGATAATAGGCTACAAACAAAGGCATTCCGGTTTCTTCCGACACGCGGATCATCTCTTTGCATTCCTGATAATTCCGGGCCATTGGTTTTTCCACATAAACCGGCTTTCCGGCTTTCATTGCCGCAATTGCATACGATGCATGGGTGTCGGGTGGGGTAGCAATGTAAACTGCATTTACCTCCGGATCGTTGATGAGCTGATTTGCATCGGAATACCATTTAGGAACGCCATGCCGCTCTGCATAATCCTGAGCCAAAGCAGCATTTCGGCGCATCACGGCGACCAATCTGGAATGTTCCACCTTATTAAAAGCTGGACCACTCTTTAGTTCGGTCACATTGCCACAGCCAATTATTCCCCAGCGAGCCTCCCCCTGCCCCTCCAAAGGAGGGGAGAAAGAATCGGTATGGGATGATTTATGCTTTATCATTTACGCCGTTTATTCTAAATCAAAATTTTATAATTTATCAAAGCCTAGTTCCCTTCTCTAGCATGGAATGGCAGGGAACGAGGCTTCTTCAAAGTCTCCCCTTCGGGGAGATCTAGAGGGGCTTCTCTTAGTATTTGAACCTTTCTTTAAATGCCCATAAACCCAATGCCGGATTCGAAATGTAGAATATTTCCTCTCCGTTGTCCATCACATTGTACCCATCGCGCAGTTTGGCCGGATCATATTTGGCAGTTACTTCGTCAATGTCGGCGTATTTAAAGCCAACACTTTCAATTTCAGCCTGTGTCAGGTTTTCCGATCCTTTTCCGGGGCAATAGGTTATATTGAAACGTCCTTCCGAAGAGCCGTGAATGAGATGAGCTGCGGCGCTCAGATTGTTGCGAAGTTCTTCGTTTTCATCGCAAAATTTCAAAGTTGCCGGAGTTCCGAAGTAACCGTATTTGCGGATCAGACGGTCGATTTCCTTGTCTTCGCCGAACTCTTTCAGGGCAGGAGCCAAAACAATCAGTTCGCCATCATCGTCGATAGCCATGCGGGTGCGGTAAATTGATTTGTTGCCCAGCCATGTACTTTTAAATTCGGTAGGATCAAGATAAACCACCACTTTTTTCAGCGGTTTTTCCAACATTTCGAAGTTCACCAGCAAAGCCAGTTTGGCAGCTTTGTCGAACACTTCAAAATCGTCGCCGATATACAATCCGCGGGTTTTAATTTTGCCATCGGCTTTATCCAGACCAACTACCGTTTGCACGTAAACAATTGGCATGTGGTTGGTGAAATTATCCGAAGCATAATTGAAAATGCGGCGAACAGGAGTGTCGGCATGACCCATCATTTTCTCCATTCCGTAGGCTGCGCCCACGAAATGGCTTTTGTTGATGCCTTCAACTCCGCCTGTTCCGACGAAAATATTCTTGTTGTAGTTGGCCATTCCCACTACTTCGTGCGGAACAACCTGCCCAATCGACAAAATCAGGTCGAAATTGCCTTCAATCAGCAATTTGTTGACCTGTGCAGGCCATGGAAACTCAACAGCTCCGCCCGAAACTTCTTTGACGAATTCGGCAGGAACAGTTCCAACTGTCACCACATCGTTGCGCCAGTCGTGCTCGCGGATAAGTGATGCAGGCATGGCACCGAACATGTGACTGATCTGACGGTCGGTCATTGGTGTGTGAGTTCCCAATGCTGGCAAAACGTCTGTTAACGCATCGCCATAAAAATTCCAGGTCATTTCGGTTAATTCACCGGCACGACTTGGCAAACGTGTATAATCCGGCGGAATCGCCAGTACTTTCTTTCGTGGCCCCAGCTTTATTAATGCCTGATATAGACCAACTCTCAGATCTTCAGGGCTTAATTCGTTGTTTACTGAACCTATTTCGTAATAAAGCATATCTTTATTTTTAAGGTTAAAACTATTGTGCCCTATGTGTCTATGTGTTTATATATTTTTTTGAACCACATAGGCACATAGGACACATAGAAAAAATCATTACCGCTTAACGCGGGCATTTCCGCCCCAGATGCTCCAAACCATGTCTTCGTCGGCAGGTTGGGCGTAGTCGGTAAGGAATGTAGTTGCCAATGCGCCGGTTGCCCAGCCAAATTGCGGCCATTTTTCAGGTTCCCAACCTTTCAGGATACCATAAAGCAAACCGCCTACAAAACCGTCACCACCGCCGATGCGATCGAGAACGGTAATTTTGCGTGGTTCGATGACCTGCCATTCGTTCCCTTCGAGCATGATAGCGCCCCAAAGGTGTTCGTTGGCGCTGATTACCTGACGCAAAGTAGTCGCAAATACCGAAGCATTTGGGAAAGCTTCCTTTACACGGTTGATCATTCCTTTGAATCCATCAATTTCGGCTTCAATACCTTTGCCACCAGCTTCCGGTCCCTGAATACCCAAACAAAGCTGAAAATCTTCTTCATTGCCAATCAGGATATCGGCTACCGAAGCAATTTCAGTAAAACTTTCGCGTAATTCTTTGTCGCGGCCTTTCCAGAACGAAGCGCGGTAATTCAGGTCGAAGGAAATGCGTGTTCCGTATTTTTTTGCTGCGCGTGCAATTTCAAGACAAAAAGTTGTGGTTTCAGGAGACAAAGCTCCAATCAATCCTGAAAGGTGAACAATCTGAACACCTTCTTTGCCAAATATACGTTCCAGATCGAAATCTTTCACATTCAAAGTCCGGCCAACTTCGCCGGCACGGTCGTTTTGTACGCGTGGGCCGCGGGTTCCAAAGCCACTGTCGGCAATGTTGAACTGGTGGCGGTAACCCCATGGATCGCCCTGAGCAACTTCCGGGCCTTCGTAATCCATATTTCGGCTACGAAGACTACTTTTAATAAACAGCGCGATTGGACTATCTTTTACGAAGGTAGTCAGTACTTTAACCGGAAGTCCAAGTGATGAGGAGATGTTTGCAACATTAGTTTCGGCGCTTGTAGCCTGCATTTCGAAAAGGTTACTGCTGTGAACCGGTTGTCCGTTAACCGGAGTAATGCGAACACCCATGCTGGTTGCCACCAACAGGGAATATTTAAAGTCTTTTTTTAATTCCATGGTTTAATAATTTAAAAGCCCCCTCTAAATCTCCCCCACAAGGGGAGACTTTAGGCGGTGCATGTTCATAATATTTTCTCTTTTATGCAAAGTCTCTGAAACTGTGCGGTTTTAAGACCTCCCCTTTGGGGAGGGTTGGGGAGGGGCTCCTAAACTCCTCCAAAAGCGCTGTATCCGCCGTCAACCGGGATTACGATTCCGGTAACGAAAGACGAAACATCAGAAAGGAGGAACAGAGTAGCGCCCTGTAAATCTTCGGGTTCGCCGAATTTGCCCATTGGAGTGTTGTTCACAATTTTTTGTCCACGGGCAGAGAAATTGCCGGTTTCCTTATCAAGAACCAAAAAGCGGTTCTGGTCGGTGATGAAAAAACCGGGAGCAACGGCATTAACGCGAATTCCAACTTTAGCCAAGTGTACGGCCAACCATTCGGTAAAGTTATTCACCGACGCTTTTGCCGCCGAATAAGCTGGAATTTTTGTCAATGGTTTGTACGAATTCATTGAAGAAACATTCAGGACTACACCCTTTTTATTTTTCAGCATGTCGGTAGTAAATACCATTGACGGAAGCAAAGTTCCTTTGAAGTTTAGCGCAAAAACCTTGTCGAAACCATCCATTTCCAGTCCGTAGAAAGTATCTTCCAGATGATCGAGGCTGGCTTCATTCATTTGCTCCACTTTTGTTGTTGCAGTGGGGTGGTTTCCACCTGCACCGTTAATCAGCAAATCGATGTCCCCGAGTTTTTCGTTGATGATTTTCTTCGCTTTAATCAATGATTCTTTATCGAGTACGTTGGCTTCAACGCCAATAACTTCTGAATTAAACTCTTTCGAGATTTCGGCAGCTACTTTTTCAGCAATGTCTTTATTGATATCGGCAATCGCAATTTTCACCCCAACCGAGGCCATTGCTTTTACCATTGCTGAACCGATAACACCTGCACCGCCGGTTATTACACATACTTTACCGCTAAGGTCACTAAAACTGATTGGATTCATATTCTTATTATTTAGTTATTTATAATAGTCCAGATTTTCTTTGGTTATAATATCAATCGAAGTGTAATTTTCATTGTTCACTTCTTTTTTCAGTACCAAATGTTCGAAAAGCGTGATGATTGCCTTGTATCCTTGTTCTTCAGGGCGCTGGCAAATCAAAAAATCAACAATTCCTTTCTTCAGAAAATCGATGTTTTCATTAATCAAGTCGTGTCCAATTACACGTATTCCTGAAATATTGGTTCCCTCAATTAATCGGGCGAGGTAATAAACCTGCGAATTGGTAACAAAAATGCCCTTGATTTCGGGATTAGATTTTAATTGATCTGTTATTTGATTTTGACAGGCAATGTCGGTTGGGTCAGATATTTCAAGTGTGATCAGTTTCTTTTTTCCTGAAGATAAATTTGTATTGAAATATTCATAAAACCCTTTCTCTCTTTGCACCAGATGGTTCATGTTGTCTCTTTCTTTGGCAAAATGCAAAACCAATATGGATGAATTTTCAGGAACGGAAAAATCGAGCAATTTGGCCGCCAAAGTTCCCGATTGAAAAGAATTCTGTCCGATGTAACTTAATTTATCACTGTCTTTAATGTTCGAATCAATAAATACATAAGGAATAGCACGCTTTTTTAGTTCTGAAATAAATTCCTTCGACTCGCGTGAAAAGAATGGCGCCAGAACTACTCCTTCAGGATTGCTGTCAATAATTTTTCCGGCTTCGGTATTGAAAGTATTTGCATCAGATTGTTTGAAAAGGTGAATGTTTATATTGATTCCATATTGCTGAATTTCCTGAAATGCCCTCCGAACGCCAACCATCGGTTTATTCCAGTATGATTCCGGAGAAATTGGTTCAGGAAGAAGCAATGCAAACGAGAATGTTTTTTTTGATGCCAGCGTACTTGCCATTAAATTTGGCTGATATTCCATTTCATCAATAATCCTAAGAATTCGATCGCGTGTTGCATTTGAAACTTCGCCCCGATTGTGAATTACACGGTCAACAGTTCCTATTGAAACATTTGCCTTTTGTGCAATATCTTTGATTCGTGTGCGGTTAATTGCTTTAATAATATTCAATTTTAAAGTGAAAAATATTTGGCAGCAACAAAACTAAATAAATTTTGCTTTTTGTCGTGTACGAACACGGAAAAAGTATTGTATAACATTTTTGTGCGATTTTAGGTTTTTGAAGTTGCAGGATAAATTTTTAGTTTCTATTTTCGTGTCCGTACACGGAGTGTTTTTTGTTTTATGTATGTATCAGTAAATTAATACAATATGCAATTAGGGAAATTTAGTTTGGGAATTGGTGACAGGTTTTCGCACCAGGGCGTTGCACAGTTGCGGGCAATTGTAAAAGCCAATCAAACCGGGTTGGACATTAGTCCTGTTTGGAACAAGTCGAACCGCGAGCATATCTATGTTCATTCGCATCCGGCTGATGTCAGAAAAGAGGCTGATGCTGCCGTTGCCGCACTGGGTTTCTCCGGAAAATATTTCGTTGATGCCGACCATATTAATCTGGGAACGGTAGCGCCGTTTGTTGAAACAGCGGATTTTTTCACGCTGGATGTAGCTTCATTCATCGGAAAAGAAAGTCCGGAAGCCGAAGTAAAAGCTTTTGTGGATTCGTGCAGCAAATACATGGGCAAACTTTCTATCCCCGGAATTGATCATCCGATTGAAGTAACCGAAGAACTGCTGGTAGCTATTGCCGGTAAATTTTTAGCGGCAACCAAACAGGCTTCCGAAATTTATAGTTTCCTGAAAGAAAAGAAAGGTGTAGGTAATTTCATTACAGAAGTTTCAATGGACGAAGTAGAAACTCCTCAAACACCAGTCGATCTGTTTTTTATCCTGAAAATGTTGGCCGATAAAGGGGTTCCGGCACAAACAATTGCACCCAAATTTACCGGACGCTTTAATAAAGGTGTGGATTATATCGGAAATGTTGATCAGTTCGCCCGCGAATTTGAGGAGGATGTTTTGGTGATTGACTTTGCGGTGAAAGAATTTGGCCTTCCTGAAGATTTGAAGCTGAGCGTTCATTCCGGAAGTGATAAGTTCACCATTTATCCGATCATGGCTGGAATCATCAAGAAATATGACAAAGGTCTGCATGTGAAAACCGCCGGAACAACCTGGCTCGAAGAAGTGATTGGACTTGCAGTTGCAGGCGGTGAAGCACTGGATGCTGCCAAAGATATTTATACAAAAGCATTGGTTCATAAAACTGAACTTTGCGCCCCGTACGCCGATGTAATTGATATTGATGACTCGAAACTTCCTTCAGCAGAAGAAGTTGCCGGCTGGACAAGCGAAAAATTTGCCAATACATTGCGCCATATTCCCGGCCATCCGGACTACAATGCAAATTTGCGTCAGTTAATCCATGTTGGATATAAATTGGCCGCCGACATGGGTAAAACCTACACCGACCTTCTGGAAAAAAACGCTGATGTGATTGGCAACTGCGTGGAAGAAAATATTTACGAACGACATTTGAAGAGACTCTTCAATTTGTAAAACCAAATTATGTGCTCTATGTGCCTATGTGGTAAAAAATAAGATAACCACATAGGCACATAGAGCACAATAGAAAAAACTAAAAACATGATGAAAAAATTTATGGACGAGAATTTTCTGCTGCAAACCCAAACTGCGCAGAAATTGTATCATGAACATGCGGCCAAAATGCCCATCTTCGATTACCACTGTCACATCAACCCAAAAGATATTGCCGACGACCGGAAATTCAATACTATTACCGAAATATGGCTGGCTGGTGATCATTATAAATGGCGCGGAATGCGTACCAACGGGGTGGCCGAAAAATATTGCACCGGCGATGCCAGCGATTGGGAAAAGTTCGAAAAGTGGGCAGAAACTGTTCCTCACACTTTGCGTAATCCATTGTATCACTGGACTCATCTGGAATTGAAGAAATTCTTTGGAATTAATGAAGTTTTAAGCCCGAAAAATGCACGTGCAATTTACGATGCCTGCAACGAAAAACTGCAAACTCCTGGATACAGTTGCCGCAATATTATCCGGATGGCCAATGTGCATACTATTTGCACCACCGACGATCCGGTTGATTTGCTCGAATATCACCAGAAAATTAAAGCTGACGGTTTTGAAGTAGCGGTTTTGCCTGCCTGGCGCCCTGACAAAGCCATGATGGTTGAACATCCGATCTCGTACAACGAGTATATCAATCAACTGGCAAAAGTTGCTGAAATGGAAATTAAATCATTTCCTGATTTGATGGCAGCTTTGGACAAACGTCATCAGTATTTCCACGAAAATGGTTGCCGTTTGTCGGATCATGGTTTGGATACCGCTTTTGCCGACGATTATACTTCCGACGAAATTGATGCACTTTTTATAAAAGTTAGAATTGGTTACCGCCTTACTTCAAGAGAAATACTAAAGTTTAAATCGTGCATGTTGTACGAATTTGGCCGGATGGATCACTCCCGCGGATGGACCCAGCAATTTCATATTGGTGCATTGCGAAATAACAATACAAGATTGTATAATCAATTAGGACCAGATACAGGATTCGACTCGATTGGCGACAAACCGGTTGCTGAGCCGTTATCAAAATTGCTGAACCGATTGGACATGGAAGACAAACTATGCAAAACGGTATTGTACAACCTGAATCCAAGGGACAACGAATTGTATGCAACCATGATCGGAAACTTCCAGGATGGAAGCGTTCCCGGAAAAATGCAGTGGGGCTCCGGATGGTGGTTTCTGGATCAGAAAGACGGCATGGAAAAACAGATCAACGCTTTGTCGAACCTTGGTTTGCTGAGCCGGTTTGTTGGAATGTTGACCGATTCAAGGAGCTTTTTGTCATACACCCGTCATGAATATTTCCGCCGGACCCTTTGCAATATTTTAGGAAATGATGTGGAAAACGGAGAAATTCCGAACGACATGGAATTATTGGGTAAAATGGTAGAGAATATCTGTTTCAACAATGCAAAAAACTATTTTAATTTTTAAGAATAAGTTACTTTTCCCGCCTTTTGGTACGAACAGAACTTTGTAAAATTGATAAAAATCGTAGATTTGCAATCGATTGCATTAAGAGCCTCCCCTAAATCCCCTCCAAAAGAGGGGACTTAAAAACGTTCCAAATGGAGGTTCCGGATAATAAAGTAAATAAATAAAACTTAGCTTTTCTTTAAGCCTTCCCGGTTCAGCCGGGAGAAGGTTTGGAGGGGGTTTCTAAATTAACAAAATGAAAGTAGTTACATTCGGAGAAATCATGTTGCGTCTGGCAACTCCTGGTTATTTGCGTTTCAATCAAAGTAATAGTTTAACCGCAACTTTCGGCGGTGGCGAAGCCAATGTAGCTGTTTCGCTTGCAAACTTTGGTATTTCTGTCGATTTTGTGACACGTCTGCCCAAAAATGACATTGCACAATCGTGTGTAATGGATTTACGTAAATACGGGGTAGGAGTGGATCAGATTGTTTATGGCGGCGAACGTCTGGGAATTTATTTTCTTGAAACCGGCGCTGTAAGTCGCGGTAGCAAGGTGGTATACGACCGTGCTCATTCAGCCATTTCTGAAATTAAGTCAGGAATGATTGACTGGGACAAGGTTTTTGAAGGTGTTAACTGGTTTCACTGGACCGGAATTACTCCTGCTATTTCGCAGGGAGCTGCCGATGTTTGCCTGGAAGCCATTCAGAAAGCCAACGAAAAGGGAATTACTGTTTCATGCGATTTGAACTACCGGAAAAATTTATGGAATTACGGCAAAAAAGCTGGCGAGGTAATGCCTGAACTGGTTGCCGGAACAGATGTGATTTTGGGTAATGAGGAAGATGCCGAAAAAGTACTTGGAATTAAACCTGAAGGCGTTGATGTAACTGGCGGTCATGTTGAAGCTGCTGCTTACGAATCTGTTTCAAAACAGATTATGGCCAAATTTCCGAGCTGTAAAAAAGTAATTACTACTTTGCGTGGGTCAATCAATGCCAATCACAACAGCTGGTCGGGTGTGCTTTGGGATGGAAAAACGCTGTACGAAGCGCCAACCTATCAGATTACCGATATTGTTGACCGTGTTGGTGGCGGCGATTCATTCATGGGCGGGCTCGTTTATGGTTTGCTTACTTATACCGAAGATGACCAGAAAGCGCTGAACTTTGCTGTTGCTGCATCCTGTCTGAAACATACGATTTACGGCGACTACAATCAGGTTACCGTTGATGAAGTTGAAAAGCTGATGGGTGGCGATGCTTCCGGTCGGGTGGCAAGATAGTTTTCAACTTGGATATTGGTTATTGAGACTTGGGTATTGGGACTTGAAATTCTAAATATCCAATAAACAATAACCAATATTCAATATCCAATTTAATAATATTGAATAACCTATTTTCAGGATCAAGGCTAACTTGAAACCTGGAACTTGAAACTTGAAACTTTTTTAGAATGGCCAGATTTACAAGAATAGAAGTAGCATTGAAAATGAAAGAAACCGGAATTGTTCCGGTGTTTTACAATGGTGACACCGAATTGTGCAAACAGGTAGTAAAAGCCTGCTACGATGGCGGAATTCGCGTATTTGAATTTACCAACCGTGGTGATTTCGCGTCGCTTGTTTTTGCTGAAGTGAATAAATGGGTGGCCAAAGAGTGCCCCGAAATGATCATGGGGGTCGGGTCGGTTGTAGATGCCGGAACAACTTCGATGTATATTGCACTTGGCGCCAATTTCATTGTTTCGCCGCTTATCGACGAAGGAATGTCCAGTGTTTGTAATAAACGCAAGGTTTCGTGGAGTCCGGGTTGCGGTTCGGTTACCGAAATTGGCCGCGCACATGAACTTGGAGCCGAAGTGGTGAAGATCTTCCCCGGACAGCAGGTGGGAGGCCCCGAGTTTGTAAAAGCAGTGCTGGGACCAATGCCCTGGAGCAGTATTATGCCTACCGGTGGAGTTTCTCCTGATGAAGAGAACCTTTCCACATGGATTAAAGCCGGGGTTCATTGCGTTGGCATCGGATCGCAGCTTTTTCCTGCCGATGTATTGAAAAAGGGCGATTTTGGCTATATTTCGGCCAAATGCAGTGAAGCGCTGGCCATTGTCAGGAAAATCAGAAATTAAAACTGAACCTAAATGATAAATTTAAAAATTAAAGGAATTCTAATATTGGCTGTTTTCGCAGGTTTGTCTGGCTGCGGAATAAAAGAAGGTAGAGAACTTAAACTCGCCCATGGATTGCCAACCGACCATCCCGTTCACCATGCCATGGTTTTTATGGCAGAACGCACAGCTGAACTATCAGACGGAAAATTAAAAATTGATGTGTATCCTGCCGGACAGTTAGGCTCTGAACAACAATGTGTTGAGCTATTACAGATCGGCAGCCTTGCAATTACCAAGGTTTCGGCTGCTGCCATGGAAAGTTTTGCCGAGGCATACAAAGTTTTTGGCCTTCCTTATATTTTCAGGAGCAAGGAGCATTTATTTACGGTGCTGGACGGAGAAATCGGTGACGACATGTTGGTGAGTACCAAGGATAAGTGGATTCGCGGACTGTGTTATTATGATGCGGGTTCCCGAAGTTTTTATACAATGTCCAAACCCATCAACCATCCCGATGATTTGGCTGGAATGAAAATTCGGGTGATGCAAAGTATTACAGCCATGGAGATGGTCAAGGCTCTGGGCGGATCGGCTACCCCGATTTCGTATGGAGAGCTATACACAGCCTTGCAAAGTGGCGTGGTTGACGGCGCTGAGAACAATCCTCCAAGCCTTTACACTTCGCGTCACTACGAGGTTTGTAAATATTATTCCATGGATGAGCATACCACCGTTCCCGATGTGCTTATTATCAGCCAAAAAACCTGGGATAAGTTATCCGGGCAAGAGCAGAAATGGTTACAGCAGGCAGCCGATGAGTCGGCAGTGTTGCAGCGAAAACTTTGGGCTGAATCGGAGGCTTTGTCGCTAAGCGAGGTGACCAAAGCAGGTGTGGCGATCAATTATCCTGATAAACAACCTTTTATTGATAAAGTACAACCTCTGATTGAAAGTTACAGCAGCCACCCTGAAATATATTCCTATATTAAACGAATACAGGCAGCTGACAAAAAAACTAAACCATGACAATACGAAAAATAATTGAAAAAGGGCTGGAGTGGGCGCTTATCTTTCTGATGAGTATTCTGGTAATTGATGTGCTTTGGCAGGTTGCCAGCCGTTATATAATGAATTCGCCCAGTAATTTTACCGATGAACTGGCAGCTTATCTGCTGATTTGGGTGGGTCTTCTGGGGGCTGCCTATGTGGCTGGACGACGCGAGCACCTGGCCATCGATCTGCTGTATCAGAAAAGTTCTCCTGAGCGACGTTTTAAACTGGATATCATCATCAGTGTTTTGATTATCAGTTTTGCGGTTTCTGTCCTTGTAATTGGAGGAGCCTGGTTAGCCTATACGCGGTTTTATCTCTCTGTAAAATCGGCAGCCATGGGCTTACCCCTTGGTGTTGTTTACCTGGTTCTGCCTATAAGTGGTAGTTTAATTGCCTACTTTGATATTGACTTTATGATTAACCTGATTAAAGAAAACCGAAAAAAATAGCGCGATGGAATATCTGGAGATTATTGTACTTGTAGTAACTTTTATTGTATTGTTGGTGGTGGGTGTTCCCGTGGCTTTCAGTATTGGCATTTCGGGAATTATCACAATGCTCATCAGTATTGACCTGATTCCTGCACTGACGACCTTTTCACAGCGTATGGCTACCAGCCTCGATAGCTTTGCGTTGCTGGCCATTCCCTTCTTTGTTTTGGCGGGGAACATCATGAACAGCGGGGGAATCGCCATTCGATTAATCAATCTGGCAAGGGTGATGGTAGGTACCATCCCCGGTGGTTTGGCAATGGTGAATGTAATTGCAAATATGCTGTTTGGCGCAATTTCCGGTTCGGCAGCTGCATCTGCTTCTGCAATTGGAAGCATCATGGGCCCTGAAATGAAAAGGGAAGGTTATCCCGAAAATTTCAGTGCCGCCGTCAACATCAGTTCTGCAACCACCGGATTGTCGATTCCGCCCAGTAATATTTTAATCGTCTATTCACTGGCCAGCGGCGGTGTATCCATCACAGCCCTTTTCCTTGCCGGATATATACCCGGTATCCTTACAGGGCTGGGTATCATGATTACTGCCATGGCCATGTTGATCCTCAAAAAAAGCGGACAGGCTGCCATGTGGAAGGCCCTTGCTGTGGTAGCTGCCGTTGTGGTTGGATTGTATGCAGCCTTCAAAGCCTTTTTCTATGCACAGGCAACTTTTAATTCTTCTGTCAATTGGATACTTCTTGTTGCCGCTGTAGGTTCATTTCTGGTTTGGGGCGCGATCAAAACCAAAAATAACAAGCAACAAGCCAAGTTGGGCGTCAAGACTTTTTTCGATGCCATTCCAAGCCTGCTGCTGCTGATTATCGTAATCGGAGGAATAGTAGCGGGATACTTTACAGCCACCGAAGCTTCGGCCATTGCCGTTTTGTATTCACTGATCCTTGCCCTGATCTACGGGGTCATTTCAATGAAACATATTCCTGAAATCCTGCTTCGGTCTGTAAAGACCACAGGACTTGTTTTGCTGCTGGTTGCTACCAGTATAGGGCTTTCATGGGTGATGGCCTACGAAAATATTCCTCAAAACGTGACTGCCGGATTGATGGCTCTCTCAAGTGATCCTATTGTGATCCTGCTGATTATTAACATCGTTCTTTTATTTGTCGGTGTTTTTATGGATATGACGCCTGCCGTACTGATCTTTACCCCAATCTTCCTCCCCATTGTAAGTGCCATGGGGGTTGATCCAGTTCATTTTGGAATCATTATGACCCTCAACCTGAGCGTGGGATTGTGTACCCCTCCTGTTGGATCGGTGCTGTTTATCGGTTGCAGCGTAGCGAACTTGAGCATCGACAAAGTGATAAAACCTTTGATCCCAATGTTTATTGCAATGATTGTTGTCCTTTTACTGGTTACCTATTTGCCACAAATCAGCCTTTGGTTGCCACATAAGTTAGGTTTCTGATAAAGTTTGTTAAAATAAATACTAAGCCGGACATTTTCAGTTATTGAAAATGTCCGGCTTTTTTTAATGTGCGCCGTGCATGGCGAATAACTTGACGGTGGAAGTCCGTTATGGGGGTATGTTGTTGCCAACCATTAGCCAAGAGCAAGGATGTCCACCGCAAGGTGGAATCTGAAGGAAGCTGGCGGCAAAGTTCTGACCCGAGGAACACAGCTTGTCCCGCAAGGCGGGAAACATTATCAGGCATATCCGGTTGAATGAGTTTGCATCACAAAACGAAGTACTAAAACTACACGGAAACCGGAGTGTAAATGATGCGGGTACATGGAATGAAGGTTATTTGTCTTACCACGGTCCCGCAGCTGCGGGATCACAGACGTGCAGAAACGAAGTATGAAGCACGGTTAAAAAAGATTTGTTGTGAGAAGTCAGCGTTCGACTGAGCTCACGCCGAAGTCCGAGGCCATAGTAGCGGAAGAAACCTGGCTGCAAAGAAATAGAGCGGAACTCGAAGGGTATGCAGGAGGGCAGACCTACATAAGGATAACTAAAAAAAACATCACTAATGCCAACCAACCGAGTAATGGAATGCTGGAGCAAATCCTATCTCCGACCAATTTGAACCAAGCCTATAACCGGGTGAAAAGCAATAAAGGGAGCGGAGGAGTGGACAAGATGGAAGTAGAATCACTTCTGGCTTATCTTGTTCTCCACAAGGAAGAACTCATACTAAAAAAGAGAGCTATTGCTAACTCCCTTAAGTGCCCAGAACAAGACTCGAACTTGCACACCGTAACCGGCACCAGCCCCTCAAGCTGGCGTGTCTACCAATTTCACCATCTGGGCATTAAATTTTGTGTGTGCAAAACTAAAAAAAATCTTAAAACCTCCTCATTAAATTCAGGAATAATTTCAAACTAATTATAACTTTGAATTTTATATAATTTTCCGGATTCTTAAATCATCATTAAACAAAGGACTTTTGCCATGAAACGAATTTTTTACTTGCTGATTATGAGTGTTTTTGCTGTGTCAGGCTATTCTCAGATAAAAGTTGTGGAATTGTCGCATTACCTTTTCCCTGAATTTACCCAGGGGGTTGTATTAATGAAAGCAGGCGTAAAAAATGAGGTCTTGCTAAATTATAATTCGTTGACAGAAGAAATGATTTTTGAAAATAAAGGCACAAAACTGGCGCTTGGTCAATTGGAACTGGTGGATACCGTTTACATTCAAGGCAGAAAATTCTTTCCGCTAAATAAAAAATTTGTAGAACTTGTTTACCAATCAAAATATGCTTTGTATGCCGAGCACAAATGCAATGTGAAAGATCCGGGAAAACCTGCGGCCTATGGAGGTACTTCCCAAACATCAGCTACTACTACTTATTCATCGTATTTTTCAGGCGGTCAGGTTTACGAACTGAAATTACCTGAAGGATATGAAACCAGACCATTCATAGATTATTGGCTGAAAAAGGATGGAAAAGAGAACAAGTTTTTAAGTATTCGGCAGTTGTCGAAATTATTTGGTGAAAAAGAGAATTTATGCAAGGCCTACCTGAAAAAGAATGATGTGAAATATGAAAATCAGGAAAGTATTGTTGAAATGATTAAGGTTTTGGAATCAGATTACTGAAGATACATATCTGCGATGTCTTCAAAGGCATTTCGGTTTGGCCATTTTTGATCCCAGGCATCTCCGGCAATTTTTTCTATCCGCCCTCTGAATTCAGTTAAAATACCTTTTTCGGAAACAAACCTCAGCGCTTCATCAAACGATTTATACATGCTCGTAAAAAATGTTTCCTGGCGAATAATGTGTTCGCCTGCAAATGATTGAGCTATTTCTATATTGAAAAACATCACATCGGCCAGCAACGAAGCATCAGCATCAAGCGAAATAAGTTTTTTAATCCATTTTTGGGCAACCGATCGGCGCATTTTTGCTTTTCGGCTGCCAATGGGATAGTATTCTTTGCTAATCTGAAAGCGACATTGTTCAGTAAGTTTGCTCTCATTGGGATTGAACGCGAAATCATAATATTCCTTAACGTTTCCGAACCGGCTGTACAAGTCAATAATTTGATCTTCCAGTTGTTCTTTGGTTAAGTCTTTCAAATATTTTCTGAGTTCACGTTTGCTCATCAGCGCTTTTTTTTAGGCAATATTTGTGAAAACGGATTGAATGTCATCGTCATCTTCAATTTTGTCGATCATTTTTTCGATGTCAACCAATTGTTCTTCGGTAAATTCAACCGGAGTGTTGGGGATTCTCTGTAAATTGGCTTTGGTAATTTCAATTTTTAACGATTCGAGTGCTTGCATTAAAGTTCCAAAGTTGGTGTAATCCCCTGAAGCATATATGATTCCTTCGTTTTCTTCAATTTCCTCCAGTCCGGCGTCAATTAATTCCAGTTCAAGATCTTCGATGCTCATTCCGTCTTTTTTCTGAAATTCAAAAACTGCTTTGCGCGAAAACATGAATTCGAGTGAACCAGTCGGCACCAATGCACCCCCGGCTTTGTTGAAATACATTTTTACATTTGCGACAGTCCGGGTTGGATTGTCGGTTGCACATTCAATAAAAATCAACACTCCATGAGGGCCTTTACCTTCATAATTTATTTCCACAAAATTTTCGGCATCCTTACCTGATGCACGTTTAATGGCTGCATCAATGTTGTCTTTCGGCATATTTTGTGCCTTCGCATTTTGTATCGCGGTGCGAAGTTTTGAATTCATATCCGGATCCGGCACCCCTTCACGGGCAGCAACAGTAATGGCTTTTCCTAATTTGGGAAATGTACGCGACATCTTATCCCAACGTTTCTCTTTGGTTGCTCTTCGGTATTCGAACGCTCTTCCCATATCAGAATATTTTAAGTGATAGTTTTGTTTATCTTATTTTTAAAGAGGCACAAAAATACAAATTGAATTGTTTTTAGCGTAATAATACCTGAAATATTGTTGCCAAAGTTTTTGTACTTTTGCGCTTCTGTTGCAAAATAGGTTGAATTAATACAAATAGACAATATGACATTTGATGAATTTGGGTTGAACGATAAAATTCTGGAAGCAATTTCGTACATGGGTTACGAAAAAGCTTCAGATATACAAGAGCTTACAATTCCTTCGATATTAAAAGGCGACGATATTCTGGCGTGCGCACAAACCGGCACAGGTAAAACAGCTGCGTTTGTTTTGCCAATTCTGGATCATCTGGCAGTGGAAGACAATCATAATTTGAGCACGCTCATCATTGTTCCAACCCGCGAACTTGCCATCCAGATTAACCAGCAAATACAGGGGTTTTCATACTTCCTGAACATCAATTCAATTACCGTTTATGGTGGGCGCGATGGCGCTGACTGGGATGCTGAATGCAAAGCGCTTACAAAAGGCACCAACATCATAGTTGCTACTCCGGGGAAATTGATTTCGCACCTGAATCTTGGTTATGTTCGATTTGATAAGATCAAACATGTAGTGCTCGATGAAGCCGATCGTATGCTCGATATTGGTTTTTATGACGATATCATGCGCATTCTCAGTTATGTTCCTGAAGACAGGCAAACATTGATGTTTTCGGCAACAATGCCGCAAAAGATCAGGGAACTTGCTTCAAAAATATTAAGGAATCCGGTAGAATTCAGTACTTCCATTTCCAAACCTGCTGAAGGCGTTTTGCAGGCGGCGTATGTTGTTCACGAAAACCAGAAAATTGCTGTTATCAACAGTTTGATCTCGAACAAACCTGATTTGGACAGTATCCTGGTATTTAGTTCAACCAAGCGAAAGGTGAATGAAATTGTGAAAAACCTGAAACGTGCCGGAAATGTTGTTGAAGGAATTTCGTCAGATCTGGAACAGAAGGAGCGGGAAGATGTAGTGATGCGTTTCCGGTCGAAACGTACCCGTGTGTTGGTTGCTACCGATGTTTTAAGTCGCGGAATTGATATAAAGGACATCAATCTCATCATTAATTTTGATGTGCCAGGATCGGCTGAAGATTATGTTCATCGTGTTGGGAGAACCGCCCGCGCCGACAAAACCGGTATTGCCATCAGTCTGATCAATGAAATGGACATGGAAAAATTTGACCGGATTGAAAAGCTTATTGAAATGGAAGTCCTGAAGATTCCGGTTCCGTCAGAATTGGGTGAAGGTCCTGTCTATAAAGTTCGTCCTCCGCGCAAAGGTGGCCGTCCGCAGGGAAAAAGGAATTATTCATCAGGAAAGAAACCTGACAGAAGAAATTCAAATCCGGCATAAGCTATATTCATCACTTTAAATCGAATATTATGGAAATTAATCGCATGGTTCTGATTGTATTTTTATTTTGTTCATCGGTTTGTTTGCATGCCCAAAACAATCATGAAGAGCCTAAAACTCTTGAGATTGGCCAAACAGCTCCCAGCTTCAATTTGAAAGGAACTGATGGCAAAATGTATAGTTTGAATTCCTTCTCTAAGGCGAAAGTAATAATTGTTGTTTTTGGGGCAAATCATTGTCCAACCGCTCAGGCTTATGAAGACAGATTGATTTCCATTACAAATGACTATAAATCCAGAGGGGTTGAAATGGTGATGATTTCTTCCAACAGCAATCAAGCGGTGAGTTTGTCTGAATTGGGATATTCTGATTTGGGTGATACCTTCGAAGAAATGATCATCAGGTACAAGGATAAAAAGTATAATTTCCCATACCTGTATGATGGCGGTGATCAAAAAACTGCACTTGCATACGGACCCGTTGCAACACCGCATACTTTTGTTTTCGATTCGGAACGCAAGTTACAATACGAGGGGCACATCGACCAGTTTGAAAAGCCGGGTGCAGCAAACGGTGAAGTTTTGCGAAATGCCATTGATGCAGTACTTGCTAATAAAAAACCCGATCTGGCAACCACAAAGGTTTTTGGATGCTCGATGAAATGGTCGTGGAAGAAAGATTATACCCAACAACTGTATAAGAAGTGGGCTGAGTTGCCCGTTTCGATAAATGAAATTTCTGCTGAAGGAATCAAAGAACTCATTCAGAATAAAGGGCAAAAACTTCGTTTAATAAACGTTTGGGCTACCTGGTGCGGGCCGTGTACCATGGAATTTCCGGATTTTATTACCATCGACCGGATGTATCGTGGCCGCGACTTTGAATTTGTATCTGTCAGCGCCGATAAACCTGAACGAAAAGAGAAAGCACTGTCGTTTCTAAAAGAACAGGAAGCGTCCAACAAAAACTATATATTTTCCGGAAGCAATATGTACCAGTTAATAGAAGTCGTTGATCCCGCATGGAAAGGAGCGCTTCCCTATACAATACTGGTTGAGCCGGGAGGTAAAATTGTATATCGCCAGCAAGGTACAATTGATCCGCTGAAGTTGAAGAAAATAATTGTGGATCACCCGATGATAGGTCGGTATTTTTAATTTTAGTTTGAAGATTGATTGAATTTTTATCTGCCAAAGCAGCAAAACTGGCTGAATATTGCCATTTATTTGACTGCCAATTTTGTTAATATCTCCAAAAATATTATGCTTGTTAATCCTGAAATATAATGGAGAAAGTAATTGTAAACTGGGAAATGATATTAACAATTGTTGATAACATCGAATGATAGCTGGTTGGTATAAAAGCTTCAAAAAGCTTGACTTATATACTCCGAATGTTGTATTTTTATTTCATCAGACGAGCGATAAAAGGCTGCTCAAAACGAATGGAGATGGAATTGAATTTTTAACCGGATTTAAAACCAAATCATCCGGATCTTAGGATCTGCATTCGAAAAAGAGCTGAAGTTAGAACCGAAAGCTTGCTTTCATGGTTCGTTAACCAATAAGTTTACTGTCAAAAGTTCATTTAAAAGTTGATTCAGGAAGGTGAAAGATTGGAAGGAACCCCGGTTTCCGAAAATTGGCCGAAGTGAATGATTATCTCCGGATAATCGGAATCTTTTCATCATCAGGCTGATCGCAAGATCGAATGAAGATGGCTAACCTGAGGCTTCGTCGGTGAAGATCGAATCGAAAGAAACAATCGAACTGACAACCGGAAAATTTTGCTGTAACAGGCAATGTCGGAAGGTTCAAGGCTGAGAGAAAAGGCTGAAAGGCCGGATTAAACAGCCAGTTGTAATAACCGTAGTCTGGCACTGAGGAAAACCTTCGGGTTATCTGAAAGTGAATGGGAACTCTCCTAACGGAAGGTTTCCATTCGTGTTTTAAACAAATACATGTCTTAATCCTTAAATATATCGGGATTTTCGTAAGTAGGCAAACTAAAGGTAAACTTACTACCCATTTCCAGGGTACTTTCAACCCAGATTTGCCCGCCGTTTCTTGCCAGAAAATCTTTGCAGATGATGAGTCCAAGTCCGGTTCCCTCTTCTTTTTCAGTACCGGTAGTATTTGTTCTTTTATCGATTTGGAAAATTTCACTTTGTTTATTGGTTGGAATTCCGACACCATTATCAGCAACTGTTATTTCGACATTATTGGTATTTGTTTTTACCGAAACTTTAACCTTACCTCCCTTTCGGGTATATTTGATTGCGTTTGAAATCAGATTTCGCAGGACGGTGTCGATCATGTCCTGATCGGCATAAACCAAATAATTTCTGCTGATGTCAGATGCTAATTTGATGTCTTTAATGGATGCATTTCCTTCTGCCACTTTTAGCGCCTGAACAATTCGATCCTTCATATTGATTACTTCAGGAGTGAATTTGTACATGCCAGTCTGGTTTCGTGACCATATCAAAAGGTTCTCAAGTAATTTATATGCTTGATTTGCTGCACTTTCAATGGTCTTAAGTCCTTTGTGGAGTGTGTCGTCATCAATTTCAGTAAAATTCTTCAGCATTAAATCGGAGAACCCGATGATTGCCCCAAACGGGTTTCTAAGGTCATGGGCAATAATTGACAAAAATTTATCCTTACTGACATTGAGTAACTTCAGTTTTTCGACCTGTTCTTCGAGAAGAATTTCAGCATGTTTACGGTCCGTAATTTTATTTACAAAAACGATGTACCCGGTTGGTATTTTGTTTTCACCGATAATCGGATTTATACAACATTCAACATTGTATTTTCCTTCTTTATATGTTTCGAATAGTTTTTTTTCTTTTGCCAGATCAAAATCGAATACAAACTCATATTTGCCAGCTATTCCGGCCTTCATATCAGTAATTGCCTGAAGTGGCAAGTTCTGATCGGTAAACAAATTAAAGTTTGCTAAGTCATCCGGTTTTTCTACTCCGAACAAATCAAGGCTGGCGGGATTGGCATCTGCCAATTTTCCATTTGCATCGTACAATTCAGTCGCGATTTGTGATTGCCTGAAAATATGCAGGTATTTTTTGTTATCTATATTTTGATTAGCTAACCTTATCTTTTTCTTTTTGGCCTTCATAGTAAGCGATATTAAACACGGTACGAATTGTCGAATTTACTTCGAAAATAAGCTTTTCAGGAGTGGTGCAAGATATGAAATTAATAGTATTACTAACATTTCGGAGGAAAAATTTCTTGATCCACATGGGTTTATAGAGTGACAAAATTCGATTACCTACCTCTAAGATTGACATATATATCTGTAATACAATTGTTTATAATGATCTTTCTTTTTTTAGTGGATTAC
>JAUYMU010000080.1 GCA_030698405.1 Bacteroidota bacterium | reverse complement strand
CAAAAGCTGGAAACGCTCGTTGATGCCCGTGAAAATCAGGGAAATCATCAAATACAATGGACACCCAAACAAACCGCTTCACCAAAAACAACGTCCGGAGTTTATATTTGCAAAATTACCGCCTCAGGAAAAAACAAGGTGTTGAAATTAATTTTGAAAAACTGATATTATAGTTACTTAAAAAAACTACTTTTCAGTATCTGTCATGTAAATGGCATCGAGCATTATCATTGAGTCCAGTGAAATATTTTTTTGAATTGCCTTTGCTTTTACCTGCTCAAGCCATTCCGGCGAATTTTTAATAGCCTCAATAAATTCGTTGATCTTGCTTTGACGGTCATTTGCCTGCACATAGCCGGGCTTCCATCCGGAACTTGAGTTCAGCGCTTTCACCCGGATAATTTCATGCTTCGTTTCGCTGTCAGAATAAATAGTATCAACCGATAACTGAAAGTTGTTGCGGCCAGCAGCATCTTTTACCATTTGTAACAATACAGACGCATGCCTGTCAGGAGTGGAATAGATGTGTATGTTTTTCCCGGTAGACACCACACTGTCAAGTTTTACCGGAGCGCCGCGCCATAACTTCACCTCATTGGGGTTGCCTTCGTATGTAATTATATTTGGATTCACCTCCATCAATTGAGGAAGGTAATCAATCCGGTGACCGCAATAACTTAGTCCGTAAATGAGCGCATTTTCAACATACGGCGCGCCTTCCCAGGTTGGCTCAACAAACCAAAAATCTGTTTTCGCAATCTCTGTGTCAACAAAGTCTTTGATTTTTACGCGTTGACCGATCAATTTTGAAATAGGAATATAATCGTGTTTAGCCCAGCTGGCAGTATAATAAATGAAAAGAACAGGCAGGATGAAGGAGCCTAAAATTACCTGACTTTTTTTAACCATTATTTTTGAAAGAAAAAGTGAGATAGAAAAAAACATGAATCCATAAATAATGAAAACCGGAATCAGGTAATAGTCTTTAAAATGTTTCGAAACCATCAGCATTTGCAAGGCGATAATGAATAGAAAACCGGCAAACAAAAACACAAAACCTTTTATCCCTTCTTGTCTTTTTCGTATGGCAATGACGATCAACACAATTAGAGCTGCAATAAGTACAAAAAGTTCAGGATTTAACCTGAAAATTTCGGATGCGCTTTCCATCATTTTCCGATAGTTCAGCACATTGGCCTCGCCGCCACCATAAAGTCCATCGTGCTTAAAAATACCTTCAATAAAACGGCGGAAGTCGCCAAACTTATTGATGATAGGGGCAATGAAAACGAAAAAAGAAACAATTCCAGATCCGATGTAAATCAAACGGTTTTTGTTTGTATCGACAAATAGTAATGGAAGAATTAGCAAAGGCAGGAAGTTAAATTTGGTGGCCAGCCCTATAGCCATAGCCACGCCGCTCCACAAGGCAAATTTCCGGGCTGAACGGTTTTCGTATCCATGTTTCAGGTAAATTAAAATAAAAATCAGCCCAATGATCATGAAAAATCTATCGGGGTTAACACGGCAAAAAAACCACATCAACACATCGTTAAAAAAGCAGCTGGCTTGTAAAATGGCAATTTGCCAGAAAGGTATTTTACGCTTGAACCCGATGAATCCAACTGCGAAAATCAATAGAGCCTGAATTATAAACATGGAATTTGAAATTGCATTCAAATAATATTCTGGTCGGGCAAAAACATCCTGCGCAATATTTCCTTTTCCTGAAAGTAAATGGGTAATCCGTATAACTAAGCCAATGAAAACCTGAAATGGTGTTCCAGGATGGTCGATGTGTCCGATGTAGTTGAATTTAAGAATGGCACAGTTCAGCCCATTTATTAAATAGGGAAATTCCGGATCGACCGATTTTGAATAAAACGGGTCGTAAAACAGGTATGTAAAAATACCCCAGGCCACTACCAGCAAAGGAATGATAGCTATACTGAAATTTCTTTTGAAAAAATTCATTTCGATCTTTTATTTGAATTTGATTTTCCTCGCAGCAAATATGCTCATCTTTATCAGCAGCCACCCATGACTGAAACGGCTGATCTGTGTCGATCCGTACTCGCGGTCGCGATAACGCACAATTACTTCGGTGATTTTCAGGTTGAGCTTGGCAGCGCCAAAAAGCAGGTCGAAATCGCCAAAGGGGTCAAAATCGCCAAAATATTTCCGGTTGGCAATGATCTTTTCATAGTCATTCCGGAAAAGCACCTTTGTTCCGCAAAGTGTATCTTTCAGTTGCTGACCAAGCACGTATGAGAAAAACCATCCAAAGAATTTATTGGCGAGGAAATTAAGAAAACGCATCGCTTCCTTGTCCATCGGGTAAACCAGGCGGCAACCGTTTATAAATTCGCCTTTGTTATCGCGCAACGCATCATAGAATTTTGGCATATCTTCGGGCGGGGTAGTAAGGTCGGCATCAAGGATCATCAGGATGTCGCAGGTAGCCGCATCGAAAGCTTCACGCACAGCATTTCCCTTTCCTTTTCCGGTTTGCCTCATTACTTTCATATCCACTTCAGGATATACTTTTTGAACCCTCAGCATTTCTTCATAAGTGCCATCGCTTGAATGCCCTTCAATGAAAATAAATTCCTGATGAGAACCGAATTTGGGTGTACGTTTGATAGCGTTTTCCATGTTCCCCATTTCATTTCTGGCTGGAACTACAATGGTGACCGAAAATTCTTTGGGTTCGGAATAAACCGGACGGACACTGATAAACTTGATAAGGTCGAGTCCGTTTATAAGTGGCAAATTTGCAAGAAACGTGTTCACAATGAGGTTAAAAACCGGAATGTATTTGGGGAAAAGAAGTTTCCTTTCCACTTTGATGATCTCGAAATTCTCGAGGTGGAGCACATTTTCAATATCTTTGGTCGAAAGCCAGTTTTGGAGCGGCTGTTTTGCCTTCAGACCAATGGCTTCACCCAATTTCAAAAACGGTTCCCACAGGTGATTGTAACTTGAAATAATGATTTTAGTTCGCGGTGTCACATAAGTCCTTAGCCTTCGAAAAAAAGCCTGCACGTCCCACAACGAGGTGATCAAATCGGAAACGATGATGTAGTCAATGGCCACATTTGGGGTAAAATCGTGCGCATCGGCCAGATAAAATTCAAGATGCGGGTATTTCTGTTTCGCGATATTTATTGCAGTTGGCGAGAAATCGACACCAATACCTTTGCCGGGTATTACTGAATTCAGCAAATCACCGGTTGAGCAGCCAAGTTCGAGCACCGTTGAACCTTCAGGAATGATGAAGGAAAATTGTTTTTCGATGGTCTTCTGATAAAATCGGTTTCTCCTTTTCCATTTGTCCCTTTTGGGGGCTATGCTTTCAAAATAATCAAGGAGAATCTGTTGTCCTTTTTCCATTGGGTTGAAGTCAGGTTATATAAAGATTTGAAGTCGCAATGATACTAAAGATTTGAAAATTTAACATGAACTCTTTTGATGAAAGTGAGAATGAGCTTTAACTGAAGACTTTTCAGTATACTTTTCAGTATACTTTTCAGTTTTTCATAACGCTCCAATAGCCTCCTTTGTCTGGACCGATTCGTTCAATTTTATTTTCTGTTTGCAATTTTTTTATCTGTTTTTTTATTGCAATAACAGATTTTCCAATAATTTCAGCAAGTTCAGGAATTGTTACATCACTATTCAATTCAATTAGCTCTATAATTCTTTCTGATGTTTTCTTTTGTATTTTATTTAACTCTTTCGATTGTTCTCTTATCAAATGTTCATGGTCACCCGCTTTAAAAGTAATCATCATCCCTCCAAATTCATAACTAAATTCAGGAATTGGCACTTTTGCCAATATGCATTCAGTATTAATTTTTTCGATTCCACGCCCCCAGGCTTCAATATAGCCTGCTCTGAAAAAGGCTGAAGCGATAAGTGGGTTTTGGGGAATAGATGGGTGCTTTTTCTGCAACGCCACAATTGATAGTTCATCGGGTAATTTACCTGCATTCCAGAATATCATTTGATTTTCGTACACACTAATTTGAACTGGATTGCCACTACCGTAATCTTTATGTACGACAGAATTCAATAAAGCTTCACGCAAGGCAGGCGCTGGAAATAAATATTGTTCAACTCTTTGGATGCCCTCATAACTTATATATGCTTTCATATATTTCGTAAGCAACAAATCAATGGTTTTATCAATTTGGTGAAATAAGTTTCCATGTATTTCGTCCTGATAAATTAGCTCTGAATTTGTTTCGAAAAACCCAATCTTAATAAATGCTCCTGTCACGAACCGTTCGGGGTCATCATAGAAGAGCAACGCAGCTGCACGTTTAAGATAGGAACCTTGAAAAAGATGTAGTTTCTCCAAAATGGATTCATGGCTTTCTGTGAGTATTTCTTCATCAAGCCTTCTACTTAAAACTGCCTTTTTGGTAAAAAGTGCAAATGCAAGTGGATCAAGAATTTCAGGTACTAAGTTTGGGACAGGAACAGAGTCCCAATGCAAACCATATTTTCTTAGCAGGAATGAGTTTAAAGCAGATCCGGTTAGCTCTTGTTTAGTACTTCCACTGCGGTAATGGTATTGGCCTTTGTAGTTTACCGGGTATGGATAAGCGTCAACACGAATTTCAATATAATACATTTCATTTTCGCTTTTCAAATCAACATCTGCAACCACACCTAAAATATCTTTGATCTTGTTGGGGATTTCTTCCAAAAGCGATTTGGCATTTTTAAGTCCGGAGAGCTGGCCTTTGTCGTTTTTGCCAATTACAAGAATTCCACCTTGTGCATTGGCAAATCCACATACCCATTTTATGTACTCGTCCTTCCATGTCTCTTTCCATTCAATATGCTGATTCTCTTCCATATGAATATTGTTTGAATTCAAATTTGTCTAATCGGCGAAAAAGACCGGCATTTCAAGATCACGTTTGGGGCGATGTTCTCAAAATAATTAAGGAGAATTTGTTGTCCTTTTTCCATGGGTTGAAGTCAGGTTATATAAAAATTCTAAGTTACAATGATACAAAAATAGGTAATCTATAAGCAATGAATTACCTGTTTTATTGATGACTAATTTTAGGAATATTTTTCTGCACATAGGTTTAGTAACAAAAAGCAACTATTTTTGGAGGCGAAAAATTCCGATTAAAAAAAGCATAGTTTTGTTGACAATAAAATTGAATATTCCTAGTTTGTTAAAAATTGTAATTTGTAAAAAAATAAATATATAGAGAATGAGTAGAAATATACTTTCAATTATTATTCCGGCTTACAATGAAGAAAAAACCATTTCTTCAATCCTTGGTAAAGTTTCTGAAGTTGAGTTGATTGGTGGGATGGAAAAGGAAATAATCATCGTAAATGATTATTCGAAGGATCAAACTGCTGCCGCCATCGAACAGTATTGCATATCTTATCCTGAAGTTAATATACGGTTATATCATCAGCCTATAAATATGGGCAAAGGCGCTGCTATTCATCGTGGTATTGCAGAAGCAACCGGTGATTATCTCATCGTTCAGGATGCCGACCTTGAATACGATCCAAGAGAATACAATGATTTACTAAAGCCAATACTCGAAGGCTTTGCCGATGTGGTTTTTGGATCGCGTTTTTCTGGTGGAAATCCTCACCGGATCTTATTTTTCTGGCATTCAATCGGGAATAAAATGCTTACCTCCTTTTCGAACATGTTTACGAACCTGAACCTCACCGATATGGAGACCTGCTATAAATTGTTTCGTACCGATATTATCAAAAATATAAACCTCAAAGAAAACCGTTTTGGATTTGAACCTGAAGTGACTGCCAAAATAGCGCGGATTCCAGATATCAGGATTTATGAAGTTGGAATTTCGTATTATGGAAGAACATACGCTGAAGGAAAAAAAATCAATTGGAAAGATGGTATGCGTGCATTGTATGTTATTCTGAAATATAATATTTGGTCGAAATAAACAATTCCAACTTATGTGGATATTAACTAAATTTTGGAAACCCCTTGTAGTTTGGATTTTAGCAATTCTACTGTTAACCCTGCTTGTTAATAACCGCCACCATAAAACCGGAACCTTTAATTGGATGACACCATTATGGGCCGACCAGGCAGGTTACTATGTTTATCTTCCAAGTTTGTTTATTTATAATTTCGATCCTAAAACTTTTCCTGAGGATATTGAAAAAAAAACAGGCCTGGGATTCTCTCTCGATTTGGAAAAGGATAAGGTAGTTACCCGGTACACTTGCGGTATTGCTATATTGCAGGCTCCATTTTTTATTTTCATTCATATTCTTGCAGGAATATTAAATCAGCCTCAAGATGGATTCTCCGGAATTTATCATCAGGTGCCAAATCTTGCTGCGGTGTTTTATTGTATTCTTGGTATATTCTTCCTATGGAAATTTTTATTGTTTTACTATAAACAAAGTGTTGTAATATTCACAATCGTTGCACTTTTCTTTGGCACAAACCTGTATTATTATGCTGTAGATAGTACAGGTATGTCGCATATTTATTCATTTGCTTTATTTGCCATAGTTGCCTGGCTTTCAAAAATGAGATTGTCTGATGAATATAGAAATAGCAGCTTTTACAGCATAGCCTGGAGCCTTATTTTTGCTTTAATTGTGCTCATCCGACCAACCAATATTCTAATATTTCCATTTCTGTTTTGCCTCGATTGTAAATCAATTGACGAATTCTGGTTACGGGTTAAAAGGTTTTTTACATCCAGAGATATCGCAATTATGATTGTTTCTTTTCTGTTAGTATTTCTGCCACAGTTCTTATACTGGAAATACGCAACAGGAAGATATATTGCTGATTCTTATGAAGGTTATGGTTTTACAAACTGGAAGTCACCTAAAATACTGGAATTATGGTTTTCACCTAATAACGGGTTGTTTCTTTATAGTCCATTTTATATTGCAGCTATTTGGGGCATGATTCTGATGATAAAACACAAGAAATTCAATGGGTGGTTAATCCTATCGACCTTCGTTATAATTACTTATGTATTTGCTTCATGGTTTGTATTCTCCTTCGGATGTAGCTATGGCAGTCGTAACTATGTGGAATACACTGCTTTATTTGCACTTCCCTTAGGATATTTGTTTACGCAGATAATCAATTATTCAAAACTGAAAAGAATCGCAATAATTGCAGTACTAACTTTTTTAGTTTTGTTCAATCTTAAATTAGTCTATTCTTATAATAGATGTTTTCAAGGGGACGTTTGGGATTTTCAGGAGTACACTGCTTTTTTTGTAAATATCCAGAAATATCATCAATCATTGGATATGGAAGGATTTGAGCACATGACACCTGAAAATGAATTTTCAAAAACTTTGTATTTGCCTTCAAACAAAATTTACTTTCTCGAATTTAAAAAAGCCATCGTACGAACAGAAGTAATCCTTGAAGCTAAAGACTCCGAGGCTGCATTGGTTTTGGCTATTGAAACTCCTGATTCGACACTTTACTGGAGTGCCGTTCGATTAAAAGATCACATAGAAGACAGCAAACTTCATAAAAAACAAACCGTTGAGGGAGAGTTTTGGATTCCAGTTTCACTTCCTAAGAACGCAACTATAGCAACCTATATTTGGAATTTAAAAAAGGAGTCGTTGACTGTTAACGAGTTAGAACTAACCATAGAATAATCCTGTTTATTTTGCAGTTTATATATAGATTTTATTTATTGAAGAACCACCATATAGTATGAAAAAAGAGGTAGAATATAAAAGTGGAACCGATACCCTGAACGTAATTTCTGATGCCGAAAATTTTAATCATTGGATGTATCAGACCATAAAGCCGCACTGTTCCGGAAGTATTTTGGAAGTAGGCAGCGGAATTGGTAATATCTCTCAATTCTTTCTGACAGATAATTTCGAAATTTCACTAAGTGATCTAAGTACAGATTATTTTAAAATTCTTGAGAATAAATTCAGTGGATATAAAAATTTGAAAGGGCTTTTTACGCTTGATTTTGCTGAAAAAGAACTGGAGCTGAAATACCCTCATTTAATTGGACAATTTGATACGGTCTTTGCTTTAAATGTGCTGGAACATGTTCCTGATCATGAACAATCAATAAAGAACTGTTACTTGTTGCTGAAGCCCGGAGGTAAATTGGTGATTTTAGTTCCCGCATTTCAGACCTTATTTAATAAATTTGATGTAGCCCTGGAGCATCAACGGCGCTATACTCCTAAAACCCTGAAAAAAGTGATGTTGATTCCAGGTTTTAAGCTGGTTCATTGTCAGTATTTTAATGCAATGGGAATTTTAGGATGGTTTGTTTCCGGCAAGTTAATGAGCAAGAATGCTATTCCGGGTGGTCAAATGCGCTTGTACGATCAATTAGTTCCGGTTTGGAAAATTGTTGACTGGTTTTTAAAGCCTGTTCTTGGATTATCGGTAATATGCGTAGCACAAAAAAAGTAATATGTTTTTGAATAAGTATTTCTCAAAACTGGTCATTGCGTTTCTACTTATTGCCTGCATCTGGTATGGTAAAAATCTGGATTCATGGGGACGAAACCGAATCATTGATAATGATGTGGTTTCCTATTATGCTTATCTCCCTGCCACGCTGCTCTTTCATGACCTGAGTTTTTCGTTCATGAAAGAGCTACCTGCTGATTTTGAGGGGAAAATATGGTTGCAAACAGCTCCAACCGGGAAACCTATTTTAAGAATGACGATGGGCTTGGCTATTTTATGGTCGCCATTTTTTATCCTTGCCCATCTGTTTGCAAAAGTAATGGGCATATCGGCGCTTGGCTATTCATGGCCATACAGCTTGTCAATTTTTGTTGCTGCCATTTTCTATTTATTCGTGGGGCTCGTATTTCTTCGGAAAATTCTACTCAGATATTTTTCCGACTTCGTTACGGGAACCACTTTGTTATTGATTGTGCTGGCTACCAATCTGATGAATTATGTGATTTTAGAACCCGGTATGTCGCATGTATTCAGCTTTACATTAATTATATTGTTTTTGTATTACACGCTGAAGTGGGTTGAAAAACCAGCGATTTCTTCAACACTCATTCTGGGTGCTTTGGCTGGATTGATTGTGTTGATAAGGCCAACTAACGGACTTATGCTCGTTTTTCCTGCATTATATGCAATCTCATCGGTTGCAGAGTTAAAACAACGGACAATTGGTCGCTGGAAGCTTATTTTGCTGGCAGGAGTTGCCGCCTTTTTTATGGTACTGCCGCAAATGATTTATTGGAAATCTCAAACCGGCCATTTCATATTTAATTCGTACATGGATTCTGGTGGGTTCTATTTTGCCAATCCCCATCTTATCGACGGTTTGTTGGGTTTCCGGAAAGGCTGGTTGATTTATACCCCGGTAATGCTGTTTGCTTTGGTTGGCTTGCTTTTTCTGAAACGGTATGCAAAAGACTTTCTCCTGTCGATTTCTGCTTTTCTGCCATTGTTTCTGTTCGTTATTTTTAGCTGGTGGTGCTGGTGGTATGGCGGAAGTTACGGATCCCGCGCAATGATTGATACCTATGGAATTCTTGCCATACCCATGGCCGCTTTTTTATCAGTTATTCTTCAATCATCCTGGTGGAAAAAGGGAATTATTGCCCTGCTACTTCTGTTTTTTGTGTATCTGAACCAGTTTCAGATGGGCCAATACCGAACTTCATTGCTGCATTGGGATAGCATGACTAAAACAGCATACAAAGCTATTCTGTTTAAGAAAAACTGGCCTGCTGGTTACGATAAAATGATTCAGGTACCTGATTACGAAAAGGCGCTGAAAGGCGAAAATGAATATTAAATCAACATGTTGTCCTGTTAAAATATTAGTTGATTGCTGCAACATTATCACTTTTTCGCTTTTGGGGCAATGGCCTCCTCGTCCAGGATGGATTCAAAAGTAATTTGGAAATCGTCAATGTAAAATTCCCGTTTTCTATTATTCCAGATGTAAATATTCACCTGGAAGTCTTCATTTTTTATGGCTTCAGGAAAAGAATGCTGGAGTTCAATCGTGTTCCACTGGTTAGGGTTAATAAATTGTTTGATAATGAGTCCTTCCCATATTAATTGTTTGTCATTGTCGTTTATTTGAATGACGCTAACAAAATTTTTCATACTATCTGCCTGATGGAGGTTGAATTTCAGAGTGACCGATTTCACGTTTTTGAACTGGCTGATATCCTTGATTTTTTTTTGAAAATAGGGTCCAGTTTCCATTTCAGGGGTAAATGCTACGGCATTTCTTCCTGCAAACGATGTGCGGTGAGCAAACCATTGCAGGAAGTCGAGAGAATCATTCGCAAAAGAATACGACGAGGAAACTGTATGGTGGTTTCTTATTACATGTCCGTCGGGAGATACAAGTTCTACAGGAAGGAGAACCGGCTTGGGATTGGCTGCCCGAATGAATAAACAGGCTTCGAAAGGAAAGTTTTCGTCACTAAATATGTAGTGTTTGAGCATGATAAAATTCGGATTTTCTGAAAGCCAATTGAAAGGAAGCTTGCCTTCACCTTTCATAAAATGGGAATCCCAAAGTACAAGAGTGCTATCGGGCAGTTGATTTAGAAACTCCTGGTCAGCCGACCACAACATTTCTACCCTTTTAATATCATATAGATCCAATTCAGCTAAAAAAGGAAGCAACGGATGCCAATAAAAAATTTTCTTGAAATTGGGTCTGTTGGTTTCGATATAGGTGGCCATTTGCTTCATAACCAATTGTTCATTATTGGGTCTAAACGGATAGTGCCGCTGTGAAAACGACGACCCAATCACGAGGATTACAACCAGAAATACAATTGCAGGCTTTAAAAAATTGATTTTTGTAAAAGCCGGCAGGTTAATCATGTTAAGTCCAATCAAAGCGATAAATGCCGAACTTGGAATTATAACCGCCAAATATCGTAACATCCCCAAGTTGTTAAGGATGCCGGGCATGCCGCACAACAAGCTATGAAGGGTAAAACAGCCAACTGTACTGCCTAGAAACAAGATAAAAACCTCTTCAACAAATTCATGTTCTGATTTGCGATGAAACAGCCGATATACCTGCGATAAAATGATTCCAATGCCAAGCAGCAACAAAACTGTGTAAACGCTTCCCCAGATTTGGTTGTAAAACCCAAAATAATGGAAATAGCTTCCTTTCATTCCAGGATAACTTACCCCAACTAATTTGTAGTTTTGGTTGATAATCCACAAAATATCATTAAAATGAAAATAACCGATAAGAGAATAAATGATGGCCGCAGTTAAAAGCAACGGGATAGCAATATATTTTCTCCTGTAGGCATAAATGACAGCCAATAAGGGCATTACCACGTAGGCTTCGGGGCGGACAAATGGGAGCAAGGATGCAACCAAAGCACTTGCATAGTACTTTTTATTGAACACCAACCAGACAGAAAACATAAAAATCATACCGAAACAAATCTCAACCAATCCCGAATTCATAACCGTGAAATATATCGGGGCAAAAAATACAAAGGCAGGGATTGTCCATGCATATTTCAGATTTATTTTCGAAGCCATACTGAAAAGGAACCAGGAAATGACCGCTGCATTCAGGGTTTGGAACAGGTACATTCCTTTAGATCCAAACTGCGCAAAAGGTGAACTTATCAAGGTGAAAAACGGCTTCCCCCACAAGTCCAGAAGCAGGTGCGGGTATTTCCATGAATACCGGGCAATCTGGTAATGTACAATGCCATCGCCCGTGTCGTAAGGAAAATCGGTTCTTAAGTAAATGACTAAAACCGTAATAAAGGATACAACCAGCAATAAGTAAAAAAGAATCTGTTCTCTTTTAAGTTGATTACCCTGATTGCTTTCCTTGTTAAGAAACAAACCGATCAATATATCTTTTTTTCTCATAATTAGTGTTTGTATAAATCCGGCATTTTCTGATTCCCCATTTTTGAAGTCGATACTGAAACGAAGTTTCTATTACCCCAAACGCATAAATTGTACTGTTTTTTATATTAATGCTCGAAGCATCATCGAAATATTTAGTTGGACAGGTAATTTCAGCTATTTCGTAACCTGCATACCAGATTTGGGCAAGCATCTGATTGTCGAATACAAAATTGTCTGAGTTGACATTGTAATTCACCCTTTCAAGCACTTCTCTTGAGAACGCACGGTAACCGGTATGATACTCAGAAAGCTTGGCATTCATCATGATATTCTGAAACAAGGTCAGCAACCGGTTAGCAACATATTTGTACCAGGGCATTCCTCCTGCCAAAGCGCCTTTGCCCAAAATGCGCGAACCCAAAACCACATGGTACAGTTCGTTTGCAATCAAATGGGACATAGACGGGATTAGCTTGGGAGTATATTGATAGTCGGGGTGTAGCATGATTACAATATCGGCGCCGAGTTCAAGCGCTTTGTTGTAGCAGGATTTTTGATTTCCACCATATCCTTTGTTTACTTCATGACTGATGATATGTGTGATTCCGAGTCTCCGGGCTTCTTTAATGGTTTCGTCCTTACTTTTATCATCAACAAGAATAACTTCGTCAACAATATTAAAATCGATTTCCTGATAAGTAATTTCGAGTGTTTTGGCGGCGTTGTAGGCAGGTAAAACTACTACAACCTTTTTGTCGTTAATCATTCCTGATTTTTTTTCTGCAAATATAGATGGATTTCGGTTAAACGGAAAGTTTCAGGAGAAATTTACTAAATCCCCCACGGTCTTTGAACCGAACATCAAATGAATAACTTGGATTTGAACATTCGATAATGTCGGAGAAAAGAAATATCCAAAGAGTTATGATTTTCTGGGATTCACCATTCGCCCGCACTGGGTCAAAGTAAACGGTAAAATGATGCTGATACCCAATATGTTTGTGAGTAGGAAATCGAAGAACAGCGTGATGGAAAAGTTCAGGGAACTGAACATTCACAAACGAAGGAGACCGATAGAAGTAATAGCAAGTGAGTTACGCCTCATTATTCAGGGCATCATCAATTATTACTGCAAGTTTTTCATCGAATCATACACGTGAAATCTGGAACCAACTTAATACAAAATTGCTGAAATGGGTAAAATGTGAGAAAGGACTTTACAAAATGGCATCTTTGAGATGGTTAAATAAGAAGTACAAGGAATCGCCTTTACTTTTTTTGCCCTGAAAATTGGTATATCCGTAATGTGTTCACACTTTTGTGATTAAATAAGAAGAGCCGAATGAAGGGAGACTTTCACGTACGGTTCCGTGAGAACGTGAGGGTGAAATTCCCTCGAGTGACTCGATTACAAGCAATGCTAGGTGCATCAAGGTAGATATCAAGTACATTAAGCTCTTCAAACTATCTAAAAAGACAACATAAAGATCGTATGAGTTTTAATAAAATATGTTTTTGATGAATTTCACTAACTGTTAAGTATAACCTTTAAAATTAAATTATGAAAAAATCAGTAATTGCTATGCTAATAATTATAAGCATAGGGTCTTTTATTTCAAGTTGTAGAAAAGAGGTATCTTTAAAAGAAGAAGTTTTTGAACCTTCAACGAACAATAAATTAAAAAGTGCTACAACGACTAATTACACATTAATATGGAGTGATGAATTTGGTTCACTTGACCCTAATAAATGGAATATCGGTGATCATTGGAAATATAGATTTAGATATCCTGACAAGAATAATATTTATGGAAATGACTGGTCTTTTATTGAGGACGACACCACTGGTGGTGGCGATTGGGATAGTCCGGCAAATGTATATGTACATGGCAGTACACCAATCGTTCATAGGAATACTTGTGTTACTTGGGACAATCCAGCAAATGTTTATGTATCTGGAGGTAATTTAGTAATTCACAGCACAAACGATGCTTATAACGCTCAAGATGATAAATGGTGTGATTTCTCAACAGGTTGTATATACTCAAAAGACCAATATCACTATGGCTACTACGAAATAAGTGCAGATCTGCCAGCAAATCAAGCCATAGGAGCTGTATTTAGCTTTGAGGCTGCCAACGCCATAAATGTATTCGAAACAGATGGATGGAGAACAAATTCATTACCAACGAATATTCATAATGTGATAAATGGAGATACGTTAGATTGGCAAGATGAAATGCCTATCGGTTATGATTATACTATTGGCTTCCATACTTTTGGGTTGTATTGGCAACCTAATTTAGTTGAATGGTATGTTGATCATAAATTAGTAAGACAGATGTACAATTGCAATTATATAGGAACTAATCCAAAAAACATTAATTTCTCCATTAATTTGCCTCCTGCAAGTATTTTTATTACAACAGATGATATTATTGCTGCAACTCAAAATACTATTAATATTCCCTTTGATGACTATTTGATTAATTATATAAGGATGTATGACAAAAGGCCAACAACTGCTTTATTTTCTACCTTAAATGATTTAGGCACAATAACTACTTTGTCAGATTTTATTGATTGGAATTTGAATTGGGATGTTATTGTTCCGGGAAATTTTAACTATGATCAGTATAAAGATTTATTTTTATATAGTAAATCACTTGGAAAGGCACGTTTTGTGAGTTGCGACGGAGCTGGCAATATAACTAATATTCAAGAAATTAACAATTTTGGTAGTACTTGGGATCAAATAATTCCTGGGAACTTTGGCGGTAGTAACCTTACTGATTTATTGCTTTATGATAGTAGTCAAGGCAAAGCAAAGTTTATTTCTATTGATGGTTCCTTTAGTTCTTCATCAACAATTATTGGTTGGCCAACAACATACAAAATTGTTACCGGCAATTTTGATAATTCTGGGTTCGACGATCTTTTGTTTTATAATACTAATTTGGGAACGGCGGATTTTAAAAGGGTATTGTCAGCGAACAATAGTTTTTCAAATATTCAGCCGCAAATAACTGGATGGAGAAAAACATGGAATATCATTCCTGGTAATTATGGAGGAAGTGGATTAACCGATTTATTGTTATATGATAAAAGCACAAGTTCAGGAGAAGGCCTATTTTATTCTCCAGATGGGTCATTTAATTCTACCTCAATAATTTCTGGTTGGAGAAACACTTGGAAAATAATATCAGGCAATTTCAATATTTCAAATTCTGTTGATGAATTACTATTTTACGATACAAATAACAATGGTCAGGCTTATTTTTATACTGTTACTTCTCCTTCTGGGATATATCAATTTAAATCATATACAGATTGGAATCCATCTTGGGATATCATAGTACCCGGCCAATTTGGGGGCACAAATAATGATGATCTTTTATTCTATGACAGGTAGTTTTCATTAATTTCATTGAAGTCTTTCTATTAAACTTTTCTTTATGAGTTGATATTCGTTAAACGTATTACTTCTAATTTAACTTAAAAAAATGAAAGCACATGCTAGTAACAGCAAAATACCTACAAGTCGGGGGTTTTCGCTTCGTTGACAGACCCGAAATAACTACGTTCTTTTAAGTATGTGGTGAACCTGAGCTGTGCGTTTGCGTTCATAGCAATGAAAGGTTGAAACTGCAAAAGAGTATTTGAGCTCGCTAAAAGGGTAGTTAAACAAAAACCCCCTGAAATACGGATAGAAAAACCTTTACATAAGTTAAGAATTTTCAGCACGCCATGACATAACGTAAACTACCAGTATTCAGGGGATTGTATTAATTTCGCAGAACTATTAAATTGTTGATGTTATTATAACAACCAAAAATGCAAAGTTGTTTGCGGAACTAAAAAAAAACCGGCCAATGATGACCGGTTTCGTTTCCTGTTTCTGAAATTCTTAAATTATTCCCACTTAATTGTTTTCGAATCAAGCGTAACAAACTGAAGGTTGCTGCCTTTGTCGTAAACAACACCGGTTTCAACTTTTATGGCCATTAATTCAAGCACATAATTAGTACCGGCAACGGGTGATTTACCACTTGCCCAACCCAATGTAGCCGCACCAAATTCAAATTCAACCTTATCGTCTGCCAGATAGGAACTTGAAAATAGTAACTGCGATTTATCAGCTGAACGCAAATTAACGATGTATGATTCTGCGCCGGTAATTTTATCCCAGGTTGTTTTCAGCTTCTGACTGGCAATGGTTGCTGTTTTGATAACAATCGAAGCCAGTTTTTCATCGCCAACTGCATCTTTCATGGTAAGTTTTTCATCATTTACCGAAGTAATTTCGAAGGAATAATCACCTTTTACTGGTAACGCAGCAGTGTAATCTCCGGGGTTCATGTTAAATGCAAACTGACGTTTGTCTGCCGTTGCAGTTAAATCATACACTTTACCATTGATTCCGGGACCGGTAACTTTAACTGATTTCATTTCATAATTAGAAGTAGCATAAATAACCAGGCCATACCTTATCCCGGCATCCGTTTTAAGGTCCTGAATCATAACATCAACTACTGCCTGAAGTGGCACCGGATCATCATCATTACAGGATACAAGGGTAAAAGCACCGATCGACAGGCAAAGAATACCTGCAAACAATTTTCTGAATTTTTCCATTTTTAAAACATTTGAGTTGTTAACTAATTACAATTGACGGTTCATGGCCGTTCTTTTATTGTAGTTAGATGGGAGTACAAAATGGAAGGTTGCGTTCTCCCCCGAAAATTCAGAAAAGAAAACTTAAAATAATTGACCATTCGGATACTTATCTGGCATTTTGTAGCAGTCAATCATTGTCATTTTCATGGCAACTTAATGACTACCAAGTGACAATTGAATGCCCTTCGGCAGGCTCAGGGAACTACTTTAATAACATTAAGTAAATTCACGACTACTCATAAACGCCCCCGCTACCACCGTATAAAAATCCTCAGGATTAAGATATTGTTGTGCCAACCGCATTAATTCTTCGGAAGTAATATTGCGTAAAACATGCAGTGAATCGTCGTAAAACGAATAATCCAAACCGAAATCGTTGATGGCTTTGAAACTTCCGGCAAGTGCAAACGGGCCATCAAAGTCGCGCAGAAATTCGCCCAACAGATAACTTTTCACGGTTTCAAGTTCATTTTCTGAAACCAGTTCGGTTTGCAGCCTTTTCATTTCGATCGTAATTTCTTTAAGCGTTGGTTCAATGTATTCATTCCCAACTTCAGTAGAAATGATCAGGTAACTAACATGTTTCAGCGAAAGTACAAAACTGCCGATTCCGTAGGTATATCCTTTTTCTTCGCGGATGTTGGTCATTAGCCGCGAACCGAAATACCCCCCAAAAATAGTTATAAGCACCGATAGCGCATGATAATCAGGATGATTTTTGGGTACCCAGAACTTCCCCATCCGAACGGCCGACTGAATGCCATTGGCCTTTTCCACATGGTGAAATTTCTGCGGATCAGGACTAATCTCATATTTGGGCGCATTTATGGTATTTCCCTGCCAGTCATTTCCACCGAAATGAGTTTCCAAAAGAGCGAGAACCGATTCGTCAATCTGTCCTGCTGCAATAATCCGGCAATTTCCGGAGTGATAATAAGATTGATAAAACTGCAACAGCATTTCGCGGTTGATCTGATCAAAATCTTCCAGTTTGTTGGTAATGGCATACGGATGCGATTCCCCAAACATCACCTGTGTGAATTTTTTCTGACAGAGGGTTTTTACCTTTTGGTTTTCGAGCAGGAACTTTTGTTTGTTTTTGTCAATCAGCACCTCAAGTTCATACTGCGGAAAAACCGAATGTTTGATGAGATTTTCGGTGATCTCCAGAATGGTTTTCAAATGTTTTCCAAGGCTTATAATATTGAAATAACCGTAGTTCTGATCGGCAGTCAATTGAATGTAAGCTCCGTAAAAATCAAATTCTTCTCCAATACCGGCAGCCGAATAGTTGACGCTCCCCTCTTCAAGCATCGAATTGCAAAGACTGGCAATCAGGTTGGCCTCCTGAAACCATGTTCCGGCTTCAAAAATAAAATCAATTTTCACCACGTCCTGCGAACCTGCATTCACAAAATACACCGGGATGCCATTGGAAAGAAGCCGCTTTTCGGCCTTTACCATGTCGATGTGTTCGATTGGATTAACAGGGGGTTGTGTATTACGATTCAACATGTTCTGACTTTTTAGCAATGTAATTTAAAACCGAGCAATTTGCGTGACGAAATAAATGTTGGGCTACTTCCTGAATTTGCGTAGTGGTGACCGACCGGTAAAAATCAACCTGTGAGTTGATCAAACCGGCATCCTGTAATATTTCGTTGGTGGCCAGGTTCATCGCCTTGTTCAGGTAATTCATCTCGCTGTATTCAATGTTGGCTTCCACTTTATTCTTCACCTTTTCGAGTTCGTATTCAGTAACCCGTTCCTGTTTCATCCTGTCAAGTTCGCGTTCAATGGCTTTCCGGGCTGTTTCAAGCGAAATTCCGTTACTTGGTTTTCCTGAAACAACAAACAAACCGGGATCATTGTCTCCTGAAAGGTACGCGTCAAGCTCGGTAAACAATTTCCCTTTCTGAACCAGGTTCTGGTACATACGCGACGAATTTCCGTTTGAAAGCACGTCAGAAATCAAATCGGTGGCATAATACATCGGATCGAGGCGATCGGCCATGTGGTAAGCCATGTAAATTGTATCGTTCGGAACATCGCGCACCACCGACTGTTCCCGAATTTCAGTCTGTTCGGGTTCCTGCGGAATTGCACGCTGCTTCACCGCCCTGTTCGGAATATGCCCAAACCAACGATTGGCAAGGGTTAACACCTTGTCAAAATCCACATCGCCTGCAACAACCAGCACCGCATTGTCAGGAGCATAGTGGGCATAGAAAAAATCCTTTACCTGTTGCATGGTTGCCTTTTCAATATGACTGATTTCGCGTCCGATAGTCGGCCACTGATACGGATGAACTTTGTAGGCCAGTTGACGAAGCAAAGCCCAAACGTCGCCGTAAGGCTGGTTCAGGTTGCGTTGTTTAAACTCTTCTATCACCACATTGCGCTGCACGTCGAGGCTCGATTTCGAAAACGCCAGCTCGAGCATCCTGTCCGATTCAAGCCAAAAGCCTGTTTCTATGTTGTTTTTTGGAAGTGTCAGGTAATAATTCGTCAGGTCATTCGAGGTAAACGCGTTGTTGTCGCCGCCCGCTTTTTGCAATGGCTCGTCGTAAGACGGAATGTGCTTTGAACCACCAAACATCAGATGTTCAAATAAATGCGCGAAACCGGTGCGATCGGGATGTTCGTCTCGCGAGCCCACATTGTAGCAAATATCTATCGCCACCATCGGGGTAGTTTTATCCCGATGTACAATCACTGTCAGCCCGTTTGCTAATTTTGTCCGTTCAAAATGTATCATAAAGAGTTCAAAGTTTTAAGTTCAAAGTTTCAGGTTTCAGTCTGTGCGAAAAGTCGGTTAGATATCCCGAAGGGATAAAATTTGAATAACCACCGGTAAAACCGGTGGAAAAGAAATGAAACCAAAATCACAACCCTGAAAGGGTTGAACTTTTAGTGTGTTAATATTCAACCCTTTCAGGGTTGCGTGTTCGTCTTTCATTCTTCCGTCCCGATAGTAAATCGGGACGGTTATTCAGATCTAACCCCTTCAGGGTTTTCAAACCACTTTTCGAATTTCAGTAACAAATAAATTAATTCATTTCAAAAATCAAAACTTTCTGTATTCATCCGTGCTTTTGCCTGTTGGTATTCCTGAATCAGGTTTTCCATGATGGTTTTTACAGGCAGGACTTCGCTGATGATCGATGAGACCTGCCCGATTTCCAGTTCACCTTCCGCCAGATCACCTTCGAACATGCCTTTTTTAGCACGTCCTCTGCCCAACAAAACCCTTAATACATCAGCAGTTGCACCTTCCAGTTCCAGTTTATTTACTGTCTGGAAAAATTCATTTTTAACCAAACGAACCGGTCCTATTTTTTTCAACGCCAGTTTTGTATCGCCTTCTGTCAGTCCGGTGACCAGCTTTTTGAAATCGGGATGAGCCGATGATTCTTCGGAAATAGCGAACCGCGATCCGATTTGCACTCCATCGGCACCCAAAGCCATTGCGGCCAGAATCGCTTCACCGGTTCCAACACCACCAGCAGCCATTAAAGGCAGCGAAGTAACTTTCCGAACCGATGGAATCAGCGCTAATGTGGTGGTTTCTTCGCGACCGTTGTGACCGCCCGCTTCAAAACCTTCGGCAACAATGGCATCCACTCCGGCTTCCTCACATTTCAGCGCAAAAGCAGAACTGGCAATTACATGTGCCACGATAATTCCGCGTTCTTTCAGCCATGCAGTATATTTCTTCGGACTTCCGGCGGAGGTAAAAACAACCGGCACTTTTTCTTCGGCAATGATATTCATAATCTTATCCAATTCAGGATAAAACAGCGGAACGTTTACCCCGAAAGGTTTGTCTGTCGCCAGTTTTGTTTTCTGAATGTGTTCGCGAAGTGTATCAGGATGCATGGAACCCGCGCCAATTAAGCCAAGCCCGCCATTGTTACTGACTGCCGAAGCCAACCTCCAACCACTGCACCATACCATTCCTCCCTGAATAATTGGATATTTGATCCCGAAAAGTTTACAAATCCGGTTTTCCATGTCAAATTTTTATGCTGAATTTTCCGCAAAGGTAGAAGAAAGAAAATAATTAACAGTACTATGAATAAATTAGAAAAGTAATCAATACTGTAACTAACACAATTTGAAAGTATGAACGAAAGGGTTATTTCCGTACTTTGCCAAACTTAAACTAAACGATTACGAAAACGATGATTCGCAGACCTATCTTATTAGTGCTCATACTAATTCTTATCGCAACCGGTGCAATTGCCCAAATCAATTTTGGTCCATCCGCTTCATTCAAATACCTGAAGGGCAAAGACACTTCAAGCCTACCGGCAAACTGGATGACAAGCGATTATATTCCTTCAGGTTGGCTAACCGGAAATGCACCTTTCAGATATGGCGATGGCTCAGGCGGTACTTTGCTGAGTGATATGCAGTACAATTATTCAACGGTTTATTTGTTATCAACCTTCAATGTTCAAAATATTGCTTCACTGAAAGATGTATCCTTTTCTGTCAATTTTGATGATGGATTCGTGGTTTGGATCAACGGGGAAGAAGTTTTCAGTATCAATGATCCCAATGACAGGACATTCAACAGTTTTGCAACTGACCAACACGAATCGGGTTCATTTGAAATATATACACTTCCGGCACATGACATTGAACTTAAAGAAGGTGTAAATACCATTGCCATTCAGGGCTTTAACCTAAACCTCGAAAGTTCTGATTTTTACATCGACTTTCGGATCAGCGCAGAAGTTGCCCTGCCCCAGACATCCGATACCCTTAAAGTAATTTTCAGTAAGCCCAATGGGTTTTATACCAATCCGTTTGATCTTCGCCTCGATGTCCCCGATCAGGAATACACAATTATTTACACCATCGATGGCAGCAATCCGCAAACATCGGTAACTGCCATAAATGGCGGAAAATCAAAAACAATATCTGTCGATCCGGCAAATACAAACGGACGTGCAAAAACTCCTTGTTTTATAGTTCGGGCCTCGCTTAAAAAAGATGGTTTAGCCCCTTCATTTCCGCTCACCCAAACCTATATTTTTCTTGATCATGTGTTCAACCAAAGCCACCCTGGAGGAAGCTGGCCAACCGGTCCGGTAAAGAAACAGGTGATTGACCTGGAAATGGATCCCGATATTACAAAAAGCACCAAATACGCTGGCTTAATGCATGGCGCGATGAAGGATATTCCAACTATTTCGGTAGTTACCGACTTAAAAGACCTGTTCGATCCGGCAACCGGCATTTATGTGAATGCAATTAACCACGGAGATAATTGGGAAAGGTTTTGCTCTGTCGAATTGATTGATCCATCAGGCGCTCCCGGATTCAATATCAATGCAGGTATGCGCATCAGGGGAGGCTGGAGCAGGCATCCTGAATTCCCGAAACATGCCTTTCGTCTGTTTTTCAGGGGAGAATATGGTGCACCAAAACTGAATTTTCCATTGTTCGGGGAGGAAGGCGTTGGTGAATTTGATAAAATTGATCTCCGCTGCGAACAAAATTATGCATGGAGTAAGGGAGATAACATTTACAGGCATACTGCCGTTCGTGAAGTTTTTTCGCGGGACAGCCAACGAGATATGGGACAACCATATACCCGCAGCCGTTATTATCATTTGTACCTGAATGGTATGTACTGGGGAATGTTCCAAACACAGGAGCGTTCGGAAGCGAGGTATGCAGCCGATTATCTGGGAGGCTCGAAAGAAGATTACGATGTTATAAAAGTAAACGGGGATAATTATAACTACACGATTGAAGCAACCGATGGGAACCTAACTTCATGGCAAAAAATTTACAATTTATGCAGTAAGGGATTTGTAAATAATTCTGATTATTACGCACTTGAAGGAAAGGATCAAAACGGATATCCGAAAAAGGGCGGTGAAGTAATGGTTGATATTGACAACCTGATTGATTACATGCAACTTATTTTTTATACCGGGAATTATGATGCTCCGGTCTCTCAATTCCGGGGCAATGCCGATCCAAATAATTTTTATGCCATCGACCGACGGGATGATAAGTCAAGCGGGTTCATATTTTTTGCGCACGATGCTGAGCACAGCATGATGATATCGGCTGAAAATGTTGGGATAGGAATTCAGCAGAACAGGGTTACAATTCCCAATATGTGGGTAAGTGGAGCCAGCAAATTTCACCCTCAATGGCTGCATTTTAAACTCTCGTCGAACAAGGAATACCGCCAACGATTTGCTGACAGGGCATACAAAAACTTTTTCAACAAAGGGGTTTTTACTCCTGCCGTTGCCAAAGAAAGGTTTCAAAAAAGAGCTGCAGAAATAAACAAGGCAATCATTGGAGAATCTGCCAGATGGGGCGATTTCATAAGTCAGGTTCCGATGACTTATGAAAATTGGAATACAGAGATCAACGATATTTACAACCGGTATTTCCCTTTTCGAACCAATATTGTGCTCGAACAAATGAGAGCAGCTGGTTTAATCATGTCTTTTAATCCACCGGTTTTTTCGAAAAACAATATTAAACTCGATGGCAATTTCTATCCCATTTCGGGAAATTTCGAGATTGCTGTTACCGGCACAAACGGTCAGATATTTTACACGCTCGACGGAACAGACCCACGTTTGATTGGAGATCAGATCAACAGTTCGGCCAAAGAAATCGTAAGTGGAGGAATTATTGGTCTGAAAGGTACTGCAATACTCAATGCAAGGGTAAAAAACGGAGAACGCTGGAGCGCGCTGGCTTCGGTTAAATTTACTGAAATAAACGAAGATTACACGAACCTGAAAGTGACCGAATTGCACTATCATCCAACCGATTCTTTGGTTGGAACGGAAATTATTTCAGGCCAATCGTTTGAGTTTATTGAACTGAAAAATACCGGAGACACGCCGATAAAACTTTCAGGACTTAAATTTACTTCTGCAATTGAATACGAATTCAAGGAAACGGATGTATTGGCGTCAAAACAGTTTTACGTAATCGCTTCCAAACCCAAATGGTTTTACGAGCGGCACTTTATGGTTCCAACCGGAAATTTTGCCAAAAATTTTGCCAATTCCGGCGAACAGGTTACCATTTCCAATTCGGCAGGAAATCCGATTATTGATTTTACTTATTACGATTCATCGCCATGGCCAAAAGCTGCCGATGGAGATGGGTTTTCGCTCTCCACCATTATTCGGAACCCAAACGGTAACCCGGCAGATCCGGCATACTGGACAATTTCCTCCATCATGCACGGCACCCCGTTTGCCGATGATCCCGGAATTATTGATTCCACAGATGATTTGCCGGTATCCGGAAATTCAGTATCAGTTTATCCGAACCCAACAAAAGGTTTGTTATACCTGAAAGTTGACAATGAAAATTCAGGAGTACAGGTTAAAATTTGTTCAGTTTCGGGTTCAGTGATTTTTCAATCTGTAATAGTTGGAAACAGCGTTATAGATATTGGCAGGTTGAATATCCGGTCTGGAATTTACATGGTTCATACCAAATGCAACGACAAAAATACGGTTCACAAAGTGATTTATCAGCCGTAGAGCAAGGAAAAAGAATAACGCAACCATGAATCTGATGCCAGACAACACCTCAATATATGAACTACTGCGACTGGCAACTGCGACTGACCACTTTTCACGAAAGGGTCTCTTCGCCAATCACTTTTTCGAGTTCTGCGGAGAGTTGTATGAGTGAAATCTTGTGCATCAGTTCACCTTTAAAAGCAAGTGAAATCGTTCCCTTTTCTTCTGAAACAACAATTGCCACCGCATCTGTTGATTCAGAAATCCCAAGCGCAGCACGGTGTCTGAGTCCCAGATTGGGATCGACATCAGTCTTTTCGGTTATTGGAAGGATACAGCGGGCAGCAGCTATCCGGTTACCAATCAGAACCACAGCGCCATCGTGTAAAGGGGTATTTTTAAAAAAAATAGTTTCGAGCAAGGCTGACGAAATGCGTGCATTAATTTTTTCACCTGAACGGATGATTTCTTTCAGCTCAAATTTATTCGGAATAACAATCAGCGCACCTGTTTTCGAACGTGCCATATTATCGCAAGCTCTTACGATTTCCTTGATTTGCTGATTGGTAGCCATTTTTGTCTTTTCGATGTTGAAAAGTTTTTCGAGCCCAAAAGTGCGGCTAAGCTGGTAGTTTGTGCCGATTAGCAGTAAGAAGTGCCTTATTTCCTGCTGAAAAACCACTACCAGCGCCAAAACCCCAACACCGATAAATTGCCCCATTAAGGTTCCAAGCAATTCCATGTTCATGGCTTTTACAAGCAACCAGAAAACATAAACAAGGAATAAGCCGATGAAAATATTAAAAGCAACCGTTCCCTTGATAAGTCTGTATATTTGATATAAAAGCATGGCGACCAGCAGAATGTCAACCACATCCAAAATACGTATAGTTATAAACAATGTCATAATCAGCAAATAATTTTCCAGATAAAATAACCTGAAAAGAATCAGTTTAAAAGGTGATTTTATTCCGAGGTTGAACGAACCATGTTCATGATACGAACAGCCTCAGCAGCTTCGCGGACATCGTGAACCCGCAAAAGATCGGCTCCACCCATCAAAGCCAGTGTGTTTATTACGGAAGTTCCATTGAGCGCTTCTTCAGGTTTTGTGCCGAGTAATTTATTAATCATTGATTTACGCGAAACACCAACCATTACCGGCAACTGAAAAACTTTAAATGAATCGAGCCGGTTCAGCAGTTCATAGTTTTGAGCAAGCGTTTTCCCAAACCCAAAGCCCGGATCGATGATCACATCTTTCACGCCTGCCTTGTTAAGCTGTTTAACACGGTCGGTAAAAAACAGGGAAATATCACGGATAATATCCTCGTAAACCGGATTATCCTGCATTTTGAGCGGCGTACCCAACATGTGCATCAATATGTACGGAACACCAAGTTTACCAATGGTATCAAACATGTGGGGATCAAAATTTCCACCCGAAACGTCGTTTACGATGCAGGGACCGCAGTCTTCGATTACTTTCAGTGCAACCCACGAACGATAGGTATCGATGGAAATAAATGCATGCGGAAATTCCTTTCTTACCGCTGTAACGGCTGGTAAAAGACGTTCAATTTCATCTTTGGTCGAAATTCCTTCCGATCCGGGTTTTGTCGAAATTGCCCCAATATCTATAATCGTTCCACCCTGCTCCAAAATTTCTTCGGCCCGTCGAACTACTTTCTTTACGGTTTTGTATTTTCCCCCGTCAAAAAAAGAATCAGGAGTAACATTCAAAATGCCCATTACAACTGGTTTCGACAGATCAATTAATCGTCCGTTCAGGTTAATGGTGTTCTTGCGTTTCAGAAATTTATTGGCAGTTGATGTGATTAACATAGGGTATGAATTTGGACTCTAAACAAAAGTGATACACAAAAGTAAAATAAAATACACTCAAAATACACATTAATTTAATACTTTTATGCCTCGAAAAATTACGATAATTATGGATAAAACAAGCCAGCAATACGACCATGTGATCACAATTTGCCAGGATATTTTCACAAAAAAAATGAAAGATTACGGCATTTCATGGCGCATACTTCGTCCGAGTTCAATGACCGACCAAATCTATATCAAAGCTCAAAGAATCAGGAGTATTGAACAAAAAGGAACAAGCAAAATTGATGAAGGTGTACGGTCTGAATACATCGGCATTGTGAATTATTGCATCATGGCCATCATTCAGCTTGAAAAGGGCACATCGGAAACCGATGATTTGACTGAAGATGAAACGTTGTCGCTTTACATCAGCCTTTTCAATCAGGCCAAAGAACTGATGCTGGCCAAGAACCACGATTACGACGAAGCCTGGCGGAACATGCGGATGAGCTCCTATACAGACTTAATACTGATGAAACTGAAGCGAACCAAACAAATTGAAGACAACCTGGGGCAAACAATTATTTCAGAAGGAATAGAAGCAAATTACCTCGACATGATCAATTATGCCGTTTTTGCGTTAATTAAAATAGAATTTTAAAATTTTGCCCATGTTTAAGCTCATTGCACGCGTACTGCTCGGATTAACTTTTATCTTTTCAGGATTTGTAAAAGGGATAGATCCCTGGGGATCAGCCTATAAATTCACTGATTATTTCAATGCATTTCAGATGCCATGGTTAACTGATCTGGCATTCGGTCTGGGTATTTTTCTTGCTGCTGCTGAATTTTTTCTGGGAGTAGCTTTTCTGTTTAATTTTTTCATCCGTTTCACCAGCTGGCTGATGCTGGCGTTTATGGTGTTTTTTACCGGATTGACCCTGGTATTGGCGTTGACCAATCCGGTAACCGATTGCGGCTGTTTTGGCGATGCGCTGATTATTACCAACTGGCAAACTTTCTACAAGAACGTCGTATTGCTATTGCTGGCAATTTTCGTTTTTATTCAGCGTAAGAATTTTAAAAGTAAAAACGGTCCGGTCCTTTCAATTGCACTCACCGCAATGACAATGGTTTTCTATTTCTACCTCGTCAATTATTCATACAAACATTTGCCACTTATTGATTTCAGTCCTTACAAAGTGGGAGTTAATATTCCGGAAGCCATGAAAATTCCTGAAGGAGCATTGAAAGATGTTTATGAAAACAATTTCATCTATAAGAACAAAAAAACCGGTGAAGAAAAGAAATTTACCGAAGCCGACTATCCATGGCAGGATACGCTCAACTGGAGTTTTGTGAAAATGGAAGAATCGATTTTAATTCAGAAAGGATACGTCCCTCCTATCCACGATTTCAGGATTGAAACTGCTGAAGGGGAAGATATCAAAGACTTTTTCCTTTACGATGAAAACTATACTTTCATTGTAATTGCCTCGAACCTGGAAAAAAGCAACAGGGAAGGAATGGGGAAAATTGCCCTGCTGGCAGCCGAAGCCAAAAGCAAGGGATATAATTTTATTGGACTGACAGCCTCATCGCCCGATAGTTTCGAATCATTTAAAAACGAAACCGACGCACAATTTGACTTTTTCAATACCGATGAAATCACTCTAAAAACCATTATACGTTCAAATCCCGGGTTACTTCTCCTGAAAAATGGGACTATCCTTAGAAAATTTCATTTTAATGATATTCCGAATCTGGAAAAACTGGAAGACCAGTTGAAATAAATCCGGCAATTTGAAAATTTGAAAGTGAAAGAATCCGGCAATAATACATTCATTGGATTGATAATAAATAATCGTTTTTAACGTTCGGTAAAATACCCGAATCCTATAGAATTATGCGCAAACTTATTTTCCTGATTGTTCTTATCATATCTCTAATTCCAAAAGCTAACAGCCAGATCGGAGGGGAATATACCTACCAGTTCCTGAACCTGACCAACTCGGCCAGAATGGCGGCATTGGGAGGCAATCAGATTGCCCTGAACGACTCGACAGATCTGAATATTTCGTACAATAATCCATCCCTGCTCAGGCCCGACATGCAGAACATGCTGGCCTTTAATTATGTCGATTATTTTGCAGGCATCAATTACGGATATGCAGCTTATTCATTCGGCACTCCCCTACCCGGAAACTTTGCCGTGGGAATGCATTACATCAATTACGGACAATTTATAGAAGCGCTACCCAACGGAGAAAAAACCGGGGCAACTTTTAATGCTGCCGAATACGCCCTGAACCTGATCTGGTCGAACCAATACAAAAGGATTGCTTACGGTATTAACCTGAAACCAATACTTTCATCGTTCGAAAACTATCAATCCATTGGACTGGCAGCTGATCTGGGAATTAGCCTTTTCAGTAAAAACAAGCTTACAGTTACTTCGCTGGTTGCACGAAACGTTGGATCTCAAATTACAACTTATTACGATGGCGCTGAAAGGGAAACGATACCTTTTGACCTTCAGTTTGGCATTTCGCAAAAGCTGCAACATGCTCCGATCCGGTTTGCAGCCACCATGCAACACCTTCAGAAATGGGATCTGGCCAAACCTGAAGAAGACAAAACAGGTACTACGGTTGTTTATGTAGAAGACAAATTCACAAAGAAATTTATGCGCCACCTGGTTTTGGGCGTCGAATTGCTTCCATCACCCAATTTCACCCTTAGTGCCGGATACAATTATCAAATCAGGCAGGAGTTGCGCCTCGATGAAAAAATGTCAACCGTTGGATTCTCGTGGGGATTCGGATTCCGCATTTCACGCTTTCACATCAACTACGGATCAGCACGCTACCATCTGGCCGGAGCGAGCAATATTATTTCGATCGCACTTAATTTAGGAGAAGATTTTAAACGGAATGTGGTGAGAGAAGAAGAGGTAGAATAAGATTGAAGTTTATATGTCAGAAATAGCACTATTTCAACTTTTTCTGCCGCAACTCCCAAAGTTCATTGGTGGAAATAAAATTCGTAAAACCCTTGTTTGCCAATCCCTTAATCAGAGCTTTATCGCCTGACCAAACTTTTGCCTTAAATTGTTTCGAAAAGGCAATATAACTAACATCTTTTTTGTCAACATCATAAACAAGATTTTCGGCTATATCCCAATTTGATAAGCTTATTTGTTCGTCAGAAATAAAGTGGATCGATTTATAAATTTGAAATTCAGATTCAATTACTTGCTCTGAAGTTAACTTTGAAATTTGAATCAATTTCTCGTGATGACGTTGGATTTCTTTCCTTAAAAAATCTGGAGAGATGAATTTAAATATGCTTCCGGAATTTATTAGCAAATCACCAATTTTCCCATCAGATCTTAAAATACCGCTAAATACAATATTAGCATCGACAATAATTCTCACTTCGAAAATCTGTGTTTGTTCTTATTCCACCAATTTTCATTTACCTCATCAGCAAGTTTATCTATGTCTTCTTGCTTTGCCTTACTTTGTGATGTAGCCTCCAGATACCGGGCATAGTCGATTAATCTTTGAATACCAAATATGTCCACATTTGAAGATATAGTAATCACAATCTTGTTATTTTCAACTCTTTCGATTATCATATCATAAAATTTGAATACAAATATAGCCATTTTTTCGGATGCGAAAAATCCATTTTATTATGGCCAGGTTATAATTACTGTAAAAAGGGGAAATAGTATTCCAATGGCAAATGCTGGAGTTGATCAAGTCGTTAATGAAGGTACTAACTTTCCAATCAGCTGAACGAAATCTACATGCTAAAAGTGATCATTAACAATCAGCAAAATAGTGATACGGAAATAATATAGGATTATTACCATCGGCATTTTTGTCTCATACCAAAACGCTTTTAACCTTGATTCCTCCGGATTCCAGTACTATTTCCATGTCCAATGCTTTTACAATTCTCATGATCGTGCTTAACTTCATGTCTTGCGGGTTTGTTTCTATTTTACTGATTTGCGATTTTTTTACCCCAATCAAGACTCCCAGCTCGTCCTGGTTCATGCCTTTTTGTTTTCTAACCTGTTTAATCTTTGCTGCCAGGATAATCGATTCTGCTTCTAATTCATATTTATCCCTGGCCGGTGTACCGATTGTCCCAATCCGTAAGTTTTTTACCTCTTCAAATGAAAGCTCTTTCATTATTTCTTGTTTTTATAATAATTGTTCATTATTTCAATTGCTTTCTCAATTTCGTTAGCTGATACCTTGCTGGTTTTTTTGATTATTCCATGTGTGCAAATTAGTTTCGATCTTTCAAGTTTACTCCAAAATGCAAATATCCTGATTCCAGCACCCAGACTTAACGTTCTGATTTCCCAGATGTTAATAAGTATATCTTACAAGCAAACAAATATCAATAAATGTTTTCTTTAAAGCAAATATATTTCTGCGTCTAAATTTGGTTTGCTGAAAAAAGTTAACCCAAATACTTTTCATGATTGGCAATTGAGTCTTTTTTACAATTTTGTCTATCGTAATAGACAAAAGCTCTTATTTTTTAGGAAGTGTCTATCATGATTGACAAAAATCACATGATAAACCAAATTTCCTATGTTTCTTTGCCTTCCACATTAAAAACCTCATCATGACCTTTCTTCCAAACGACAAAGTATTTAGCCTGAAATGGTTTAAAGATTATAGCCTGATTGTAATCGGGGCATTTATTCTGGCTGTCGGGTTCGTTTATTTTATTTCGCCTCACCGAATTGTTCCGGGCGGAGTTTACGGAATTGCCATCGTAGTTCATTACATGACCGTGGGTATGTTTTCGTTTTGGCCGGATGGAATCCCGATTGGTTTGTTCGGTTTGGTCCTGAACATTCCGCTTACTATTGCCGGAATAAAAATACTTGGACCACGTTTCGGCATCAAAACAGTGGTTGGTTTTGTGCTTTCATCTGTTTTTATGGATGTCATTACTTATATGCGCGTTGATGGTTATGCCCCACTGGTTCCAGACATTTTGCTTTCGTGCGTTTTTGGCGGGGTTCTGGTCGGTTTCGGGCTTGGATTGATTTTCAAATCGCGCGCCACTTCAGGAGGATCGGACATTATTGCCATGATAATTGCCAAAAAGACCCGGATGCAACTTGGTCAACTGATGATTTATGTTGATTCGACCATCGTTTTGCTCAGTCTGGTCGCATTCAAAGACTGGCAAATTCCGCTTTATTCGTGGGTGGTAATTTACATTACCGGTCGCGCCATCGACCTTGTTTTGGAAGGAAGCGACTACAACAAAGCTTTGATGATTATTTCAGAAAAGCATGAGGATATCAGGCATAAATTACTGGTTGACCTTGAACGGGGCGGCACTTACCTGAAAGGAACTGGCATGTACACCGGAGAAGACAAGCACATCATTTACACCATTGTAAGCCGGCGCGAAGTTGCCATTCTCGAAGAATACATCAGCACCATTGACCCTGATGCATTCATCACAGTAATGGATACCCATGAAATACTCGGCGAAGGATTTCAATCGCTCAAACACAAAGTGGAACCATAACAAAGTTTCAAGTTTCAGGTTTCAAGTTCCAAGTTGTGGGCATGGAACTTATTCTTTCAAAATTTAACGTTTTCTTATTTATTATTGTTTAGTATTTTGTTATATTTGGGTTTAGCCTTGTCACCTAAATTGCGCTGGCCATGAGACAATTTTTCTTGCTTTTTTTTATTCTTTCCATTGGTACCTTTTCATCAAATGCTCAAAAGGTTGGCCTGGTTTTAAGCGGCGGAGGGGCAAAAGGCCTTGCTCACATTGCTGTTATTAAAGCTCTTGAAGAAAACGGGATACCCATCGACTACGTTGCCGGAACTTCCATGGGAGCCATTGTGGGAGGACTTTATGCAGCAGGCTATTCAACTGACGAAATGGAACAGCTCTTCAAATCGGAACAATTTAAGTTTTGGTCAACAGGTCGAATTCAGGAAGAATACAGGTATTATTTTTTGAAACTCGAAGAAGATCCTTCATGGCTCGAACTTAATCTGCTAAAAAAAGAAGACAAACTAAAAATTTTGCCTCCAACCAATATAATTCCTGAAGAACAAATTGATTTTGCTTTTATGGAAATGTTTTCAGCCGTAACAGCAGTTAGTAAAGGTGATTTCAACAACCTTTTTGTTCCGTATTTCTGCATTGCCACCGATGTTTACAACAATCGGGAAGTCGTTTTGAGGCAAGGCGACCTGGGCGAGGCCATTCGGGGATCGATGACTTTCCCTCTTTATTTTAAGCCCATTGAAATTGACGGTTCGCTTGTATTTGATGGAGGAATCGTCAATAATTTTCCGGTTCAGAATATGAAGGAACTTTTCAATCCCGACATTATAATCGGACACAATGTTTCCAACCGGGCAAGAAAACCTGATCCGGATGACGTGATGGCACAAATTGAAAATATGATTTTACAAAAAACCGACTATGTGATTGATCCCGATGACGGTATTTTAATGGAAACAAAATTCAACAATGTCAGCTTGCTCGATTTCAAAAAGATTGACCAGATAACCAAAGCCGGATACGAAACAGCCAACAGAGAAATGGAGGTCATCAAACAGCGCATTTCACGTCGTGTCAGACCCTCCGACATTCAGCAAAAAAGATTTCAGTTTAACATGAGAAAACCTCAACTTATTTTCAGGAATATACAAGTTGAAGGTGTTGAGGAATCGGCACAACGGAAATACATCATTCAGAGCCTGAAACACCAATCGCCGGTTATCAGTCTGGAGGAATTAAAAAAGCAGTATTTCAAGCTTGTCTCCGATCAGCATATCAAATCACTCCGTCCGGTTTCGCGTTACAATCCGGAAAGCGGTTATTTCGACCTGCACCTTCTGGTTAAAACAAATAACCCGATGCAGGTGAAATTTGGCGGAAATATATCATCACGACCTGTAAACCAGGGTTTTCTGAGCGGCGATTACCGTTTGTTCAAAGAACGATCGTACACGCTCAGTACAAATATGTATTTCGGTCGTTTTTACAGTTCATTCAAAGCTGGAGCCCGTGTTGATTTTCCGACCGAAGTACCTTTTTACATGGCCAGCTATTTCACCCTGAACCGGTGGGATTATTTTTCATCGACCACAGAATTTGTGTTTGAAGATGTCCGTCCGCCATATATCACACAGAATGAAACAAACTTTCGGTCGGAAATTGGGATTCCTGTTGGAACCAGAGGTAAACTTACTTTTGGAGGTGCATGGTCAAATACAAGAGATATGTATTATCTGACTGAATCGATTAAAGCTGCAGATACTCCCGATCGTACTACTTTTGATGCGCTATCGGGCACTATCAACATCAGGACAAACTCATTTAACGACAAGCAATACCCAACAGAAGGACTCGCATCAAGCCTTTCGCTGAATTACATTTCAGGAAATGAAAGAAATACTCCGGGCACAACCTCAAACAGTCCCTCTAAAAGAAAATTTTCGCACGATTATTTTCTGCTTCAAGGCAATTACGACCGCTATTTCAAAATCAACAAATTATTTACACTTGGGTTAATGGCTGAAGGTGTTTACAGCAATAAAAAGCCTTTCAGCAATTATGTTTCAACGGTTTTGACTGCACCATCGTTCAACCCTATTCCGCATAGTAAAACCATCTATTTAAATAATTTTCATGCAAATAAGTACCTGGCTTCAGGAATAAAAACGATTTATAGAATTTCCCATCAATTTCATTTCAGGGCCGAAGCTTATGGTTTTGTTCCGATCAGGGAAATTGTTGAAACCGATAATTTTATGGCAGTTTATAATGAAGAATATTACTCCAACATCAATTTTATGGGATCGGGTGCATTTGTGTTCCAATCGGCGCTTGGTCCCATCAGTTTTTCGGTGAATTACTACGAAAAAAGCCAGACTAAATTTTTCGCGATGTTCAATATTGGGTATATTTTATTTAACCGGAAAGGGTATTGATCGAAAAGTTGCCGGTTATCTTTTATCTTTGCCAACTCATTTAAACACTAAAAAAGAAAGATCATGTTAAAAGTAAACGAATATTTTGGCGGAACAGTAAAATCAATCGCGCTCGAAAACCTGGAAGGTGTTGCTACTGTTGGCGTAATGGAAGCCGGTGAGTATGAATTCGGAACCGGAACCATCGAACAAATGACCATTACCAGCGGTGTATTGGATGTATTGCTTCCGGGCGAAACCGTTTGGACAACCTACCTGAAGGGCGAAACTTTTGAGGTCGCCAAGGACGTGAGATTCAAGGTAAAAGCCGACGGACAGGTTGCCTATTATTGTTTGTATGTATAAACCAAAAATGCAGTGATTCTGACTTTCCAGCATCACTGCATTCTCTTATTTTCTCCCGCTCGCCTCTTCGCCTTGTCGCCCTCTCTCCTTGTCGCCCTCTCTCCTTGTCGCCCACTCGCCTTGTCGCCCTCTCTCCTTGTCGCCCTCTCGCCTCTTCGCCCTCTCTCCTTGTCGCCCACTCGCCTTGTCGCCCACTCGCCTTGTCGCCCACTCGCCTTGTCGCCCACTCGCCTCTTCGCCCACTCGCCTCTTCGCCCACTCGCCTTGTCGCCCACTCGCCTCTTCGCCCTCTCGCCTCTTCGCCCACTCTCCTTGTCGCCCACTCGCCTTGTCGCCCACTCGCCTCTTCGCCCACTCGCCTCTTCGCCCACTCTCCTTGTCGCCCACTCGCCTCTTCGCCCACTCGCCTCTTCGCCCACTCGCCTTGTCTGCTTAAATGTAAGGCCTTAATATTTCTTCCATCGCGCCGATCCATCGTGGTGAATCGTTAAGGCTTTCAACCATTTGCAGGTTTTCACCACCATTTTCTAAAAACATTTCCTTGTATTCCCAACCGATTTCAACAGTTGTTTCCAAACAATCGGCAACAAACGACGGAGCTGCGACCAGAATATTTTTGCTGCCCTGCTTCGCTCTGTTGACAAGGTTTTTGTCGGTAAACGGCGTCATCCAGTTATTCGACAGGCGTGACTGAAACGAAACAGAATATTCTCCACTTTTCAGGCCAAGCCGGTTTACCAATTCGCGAACAGTTTGGTAACAGCCTGCCTTATAACACGATTTCCCAAATTCAGGCAAAACATTTTCGCAATTACAGGTCTGAATAGATTCATCCGGATGGTTCTTTTCCAGGTGACGGTTGGGCAAACCATGGAACGTAAATATCACATGATCGTAATTTTCAGGCGCATACGATCTGATCCTTTCGGCAAAGGCATCAAGAAATGCGGGATGATCGTAAAACTGGCTGATTGCATGAAACTCGGGGATCGTGTTCCATTTCCTGATCTGGTCGATCACCGCCTGAATAGCCGTTCCGTTTGTCGATGAAGCATATTGCGGAAACATCGGAAACACAATCAGACGATCGTAATTTCCTTTTTTAATGGCCGAAAGCGCTTTCCCGATGGATGGATTTCCGTAACGCATCGCCATAAAAACATCGGCTTTCGAACCCAGTTTTTCCTGAAGTTCAACCTGAACACTTTCAGAAAAATAAAGCAACGGCGAGCCTTTTTCGGTCCACAACCGCTGGTAAAGTTTGGTCGATTTTGGTGCGCGAAAAGGAACAATGATCAGATTTACCAATATCTTCTGAAAAACGAGCGGAATATCAATCACCCGCCGGTCGTTTAAAAATTCAGATAAATACCGCCGAACGGCCTTCACTGTTGGCTCATCGGGCGTTCCGACATTGATCATCAGTACCGCAGTTTTTTTAGTCTTCATGCTATTTTTGTGCTAAATGTAAGTTTGTTGATTCGATATAACAAATCATTCAACAAAAGGATCACAAGCTAAGGCAAATTCAGGCTCACCCTAATTCCTGAAGACCGGAATTTACCATTTTCAAATCCGGCAACAGCCTCAACATTCAGCAATAAAAAAATATTGCTGATACCATATCCGACTTCTACGTAATTTTTGATTCCGGGATTGGAAAGATAATTAACAAACAGCTTTTCTGAAATCGATGCGTTTCTAATCAATGGCAATTGTTTTACAATCAATCGTCGCGATTGCCATTCGCCGTGGGCTTCGGCAAACTGTTTCCCGGTTGAATACTGGTAAAAAGGAAGCAACCGAAAACTATTGTCGTAAGGAGAAAACATAAACCCGGTGGATTGAGTATTGAAATGCTTGAAATCTTCGAAATACAGACGATTGTTGTTCAGGAATTTACCAGCATTTGCCTGATAGGAAAATTGATCGGAAATGCCAAAATTGATCTTTTGCCTGATGCCTAAAGTCACCAGATCGAAACGTGCGTCGCTTCCGAAAACACCCGAAAAAGCTCCTTTGTATGCCAGCGAGTAGGTCGGAAATTTGCTTTCAGCATACACTTTTGTATTGTTTCTGATGCGGTAACGGTGGTGCGGAGTGTATTCCAACACAAAACGGCTGACAAACGACTGGTGGTTTGCAAGTTGCCAGGGTTCAAGCGAATTATTTTCAGGAATATTGGGCTGAATTTCCTTATCAGCATATTTGATGATCGAATAACTGGAATGATTTGTCAACTGACTGTTGTCGCTGTATTCAATCGTTGCATTCAGGTTCAGACCGTTGGTAATGTCCCGGCTGGCTGTTAGTTGCAGAAAATCGCGCCGGTAAAACCGTTTATAATTCTCTTCAAGCCAAACAGTATAAAAATTGTTCGTCATGGTCGGCAATCCTGAAAAGCGATTAAAATCTTCGGTGGTCGATCCAACACTCGCCGAAATCCATGAGTTAGTCAATCCGTTCAAGCGCTGTCTGTACGAAAAAGAAGCATCCATTTTTTTGCGGGCAAAAGCATACGCAAAATGTGGAACAAGGCGCAATGAATGGCCGGTACTGTCTGAAATGGAATAACTGAACGGCAGTTCAATCCGCAATCCGTCCACCGAGTTGAACGAAAGCGAAGTTGGGTCGGTCAGTTTTGGGATCGATAAGTATTCGAATTTCCTGATCGAATCAACCGAATAATTGTAAGTTTTCCCAAAAAGTAACTGTTTGATCTTGAATTTGCGACGCGAATCGCGCACCGAATCTTTGTATTCAGGAGTTGAAGAAACAAGCAGAAATGAATCTTTTTTGGAAAAACTTATTTTTTCCTTTTCTGTCAGCGGAATAGGTCGCAAAGTTTGCCAATAAGCAGTATCGTTGTTTACCTGTTTCTGACTAACCTGAAAGCTCGATTTAATTTCGAGCGGTTCGGGCGGACTGTTGCGTTTGGCTTCTGTTTCAATCAGGCGGCTCAGTTTCACAGTTTCGCGGTTGCTCAGTTCCTTCTTTTCCATCAGTTCCGCAATCCGTTTTTGTTCCTTTGATTTTGCTTCGCGTTGCTGTTCAACCTGCCTGGTTTCTTCGGCAATCCGGTCAAAAATCTGCTGTTCCTGAATTTGCTGATTTTTCTGTTTCTCAATAAACGAATGATCCAAAGCCGGATTTAGCGTGGTTTTGTATTCGCTGATTGAAACCACATATTTGTATTTTATTTTCAATCCAAGACCCGAAAAATCCATGTCGAAATCGAGGCTCACCGGCATCCAGGTATTTTTGTTCACTTCGGCATACATCTGATGAACTTTCACATCGGTCATCGTTACATGCATGTTCAAATCAGCTGAATGGATGTTCCAGAATCCGTCAGCAATGTAAATGTATCCTGAAAATACATCGCTGCCCTTGGTTTTTGGGATCACCTTTATTTTATTGATGGTTCTTCCCTGATCTTCAAAAACACCATCGAGCCTGAAATTATAAACCTTAAGCGCGCTTTTCCCAACCGGAGAAACAATTCCGTATTTATCGGCATCGTACAAGTTATTGGTAATCATTCCCATTGGCGAGGTATTGTTTTGCTGACCCGACGAACGCATGGCCAGCACTTTTTGGTTCACTTTATCAGGAAGCTCAAAATCAATTTGGCTGACGGTTTCCATCACAAAAGGTTCATTGACTTTCACATTGCCTTTTTTCATTTGCTTTTTCAGCACAAAAGGAATTTTTTCAAACACTCCGGAACCTTTCAGATACACTTTACACGAATATTTCGAAACCTGTTTCTGGTAATACGGAGCCAAAGCAATCGCCCGGCGCATGATATAATAGGCAGGATCTTCGCCCGAAGCCATCACTTTAATCTCCGGAATACGGTAATCCTGCGTAATCAGCCGGATGTTGATTTCCTGAAATGTTTTCCCGGTTGTCAGCGCCACTGTCTGAGTTTGATAACCCAGGTATTGAAACAGTATATCCCATTTTCCCTCCGGAAGTTTCAACTCGTAATTACCATCAATATTTGAAGTGGTACCGGTTGACAACTGCGGAATATAAATATTCGCAAACGGAACAGCTTCGTTTTGCTCGTTGGTAATACGACCACGAATACCCTGCGAAAAAACCGGAACTATTGATGTAAAAAATAGAAAGGAAATAAGTAAAAATCTGAAATACATGGGCAATTGGTTTTGGAATCTGATGAACAAAAATAACGGAATTTTATTCAGTTGAGTACATTCAAAAGTTAAAGAGGGTTAAGTTAAATTAAAAAAGGAGATTCGGGGGTAGGCTGATCGGATAACTAGGGTTCATGAAGATGCGGCGCTGTATATCGTACAAGCCCAGCGGGCTTCAATGTGAATAGCCATGTGGTGAAAACCATGGAATCGAAAACCCAACGCGTACCTAACCCCGAATGGGGTTGAACGTCATCGAAAACGAATCGTCTGTTATCATTCAACCCCCCACGGGGTTGCCACCAATATGGGACATCATCGTCCATGCATTTCATACATGGCTATTCACATTCAATCGCTTCGCGATTTTACCCCCAAACGTGCGGTCAAACTGCCAATTGAGCAAAACGAAGAATGCAATGCTGTATATAGAACAAGCCCAACGGGCTTGAAAGTGAATAACCATGTGGTGAAACCCATGGAATCGAAAACCCAACGCGTACCTAACCCCGAATGGGGTTGAACGTCATCGAAAACGAATCGTCTATCATAATTCAACCCCCCACGGGGTTGCAACCAATATGGGACATCATCGTCCATGCATTTCATACATGGCTATTCACATTCAATCGCTTCGTGATTGTGAAATCATTCAATATATTTGTTCCATAAATTCCACTAAATAGCTATTCAATTTCAAACCCTTAAAGAATCTAACAACTAAAAACTGACATCATGAGCACTTACACACAAATTCTTTATCAAATTGTGTTCAGCACCAAAAATCGGGAACACACCCTCACAAAACCCAACCGTGAAGAACTCTTTAAATACATTTGGGGCATTTTGAAAAATAAAAATTGCCATTTATACCGTATTGGCGGAATTGAAAACCACATTCACATTGTGACACATATTCATCCGTCAATTTCATTGGCTTCATTGGTAAAAGACATAAAATTGGCGAGTTCAGATCACATAAAATCCCTGAGTTTATTCCCTGATTTTAATGGTTGGCAAAATGGATATGGAGGTTTTACCTATTCGTTTAAAGAAAAAGATCGCTTAATCGAATACGTGAAAAATCAAGAGCAACACCACAAAACGATAACCTTTCGAGATGAATTGATTGAATTACTGAAAGAGCATGGAATTGAATTTGATGAAAAATATCTGTTATAAACTCTTACATTTTCTATACAAACACCGTATTAAAAATCATGGAAACAAGAACCTTAAAATTACCCGATAATTTTATAAATATTCTGGTCAACCTTCCAGAAAGTGGAATGGGTTATCAAATTGTAAAAGTGATTCTGCGAAGCGGAAAGGTTTTGCACAAGCAAAAAGTCCTCAATTCCGAAATATTACTGCTGGAAGAAAACGAACTTATTCAGGCCAGAGATATAGCAAATATTGAATTGGAAAACAATTAGAAAAATTTTTGATTCCAATCACTGATGCCCTGTTCAACCCCTTTTATAATGCGGCAGTTCCATCGGTACTTCAAACGAAATTTCAATCAGTCCTTTAAATTCGCCATCTTCCATCCAGGGAGTCTGGTGAATCATTTTACGGATGCCATTTTTCTCGGTAGTATATGAATTCGAAAATGGTTCGGCGAGCATCCTCAATAACATGGTTTTTGCCGGTTCCGGATGGCAGTCAATCAGACTTTTCCCCAACAATTCTCCTTCTTCAGTTTTTTCAAATTGTTTCTTCGATAAATCATTCATATAAACCACAATACCTTCGCGGTCGCAAACCGTGATTGCGCCTAAAAACCCATCTGTCCAGTTCATAGTCTAATTGTGTTGATAAAATCTAACACAGTCAATTTCGAAGCAGTGCGGCAAATTACTGACAGGTTCATCAACCACAATGGACGCAGCGTTCAGGTGCATTTTAAATGCTGGTATATTATGGCTCACTGTCAGCATTTCGCGGCCGTTGATTGACCAAACCAACGAATGTGCCGACCATTCGAGCCTGAAAATATAGAATTCTCCATTTTTAAGTCCTGAAATACCCTCGCAGGCTTCATGGATACCGTCAGCGGTTTTTGAAAGCATTCCGAGCCGGTTTTTTGCTCCCATTTCAACCAGATTTATTTGTGGCGAACTTTCTTCTCCCAATAAATAAACGGCATCAACCAAATTGCGTGATGATGTATATCTCACCTTGGCTTCCAGTATTCCGTATTTCCACCATTCTGCGCCGGCAGTAGAAACGATGCCCGAAGTGTAATCGAATTCCTGTTCAACAAATCCAAATGGAATCCGCCATTGCATCCCTTTTGCTTTTTCTTTGCACACTTCTATTTTTAGCGATTTACCTGCAAAAACATTTTTCCCATCGGTAAAGGCATGTAAATCTCCAATTTGTGAAAAATTCTGACCCAATGACTGACTGGCCCAATGCGATTTAGTCATCCATTTTTGAGTGTCAAGCTTAGCTGATTCAAAACGATCCTCAAAAACCAAATTCCATTTCCTGAAAAAATCGAAAGCGGTGGAATTTTTATATTTCAGAAAATTAACGACTTGTGGCAATTTCTGTAATTCAGCAAATCGTTTTTCATTTGCCGCATCTTCCGTCTTTTCCCATTTGTGCTTGTCTTCAAGGTACGCAACCCTTGCCATAAATTCTTTAGAACCAGTTATTTTCTCAAGTTCTTCAAAACGTTTACGCTCCGGCGAATCAATCATCAATTCGTAATTTATATAGGCCGATGATTTTCTGAATTTTTTGAAGAATGTAATATCTTCCGAGTCATTGATCTTTTGAAATTCAGCATACAAGGCATATTCCTCCGATTGTTTGTCCTTTTTCTTCAGGGCAGCCAGCGAATGCTTGTCAACAGCAGCTTTTAACTCCCGGTATTTTTTCTTGATTTCAGAATTCAATATCGTCTCAAATCTTTTTAATTCATTCGATTTTAGCATTGAATAAAACTTTTTGAGGCGACTGTTTCTCTCCAGCTTTTTTAATTCCTTCAACTGGGCTTCTTCCACGCTGCCCTTGAGCATCAAATGCTGAAGTTCATTTTTTTTCTGCTTGAAAGTGGGCGAATTCACCAACAATGCAAGTTCATGATATTCCTTATGCTCACTTGATTTTTCAAACTCGCAGAAAAGTTGATAGTCTGCCAGCAGTAATTCATGGGCAGCTTCTATTTTTGCGGTTGACTTAATTAATCCGAAGGTACTGGCAATAAACAGTTTAAATGACATAGTCAGTTTTTTTTTGATCTGAAATTCGAAATTCTAAAAATAGCAAATAAAACAAACATCACGACTTTTTTCGATGTTTGGTTGAAAAACGGTATTTTCACAAAAAAATTATAATAGTTAGCAAATTATAAAGAGATGAAAAACTTCGGAAGATTTGTATTTACGCTGGTTTTAGCAATTTCAATAAACCTTGGATTCGCTCAGAATTTTCTGGAAAATGAGCTAAATCAAAATAAGACTTACATTTTGTTGGCGCATCCAACGGTACAGAATATAGAAACCATTCATTTTATGCTAAATAACAACATACTGCATCTTTCGGATGTCGAATTTGTTGGTGTTTATTCCACAGCCGAAAGTTACGATTACAGCAAATCAATCGCGCTGATCAAAAAACCTGAAATGAACCTGTTTCATTTACAGCAACTTGACGGGGAAGAAAGTCCTGCGAAAATTTACACACGGAATGAGTGGACCAAAACCTTCAAAAATCTGTTTGATCGTTCGGTGGGGATTTTCTTTTTTGGCGGCCCCGACATTCAGCCCGAACTATACGGACAAAAGAATCTTTACTCGGTAGTTACCGATCCAAACCGACATTTGTTTGAACTGAGTTTTCTGTTTCACCTGCTGGGCGGAAAACAAAATGCATCGTTTACTCCCTTTCTGAATGAAAAACCCGGCTATTTTGTAACCGGATTTTGCCTCGGTTTGCAAAGCATGAATGTCGCTTCCGGAGGAACGCTTACTCAGGATATTCCGGCACAAACCTATAAAAAGATGAATGCCGAAGAAACCCTGAAACTAAAAAAAGACCAGTTGCACCGGAACTATTGGCAGGAAATTTCGACTGATACAATGTTGATGGGTATTAATTTTCATCCCATTAAATTCACTGCTCATCCATTTTTCCTGAAAAAGGTAAAAGCCAATAAGAAAGTAGATCCGGTTGTTTATAGCAGTCACCATCAGTCTATTGAAGAACTTGGCAAAGACCTGATTGTTACCGCAACCTCTATGGACGGACAAGTAATTGAAGGCATTCAGCACCGCCTCTACCCGAATGTGTTTGCAGTTCAGTTTCATCCTGAAGTTCCGGCTCTTTACAAAGAAGGCAAAAAGCTAAAATTCGCCCCTACTGATACCCCAAAATCTTACTACGAAATCACTTCCGAAGAAGGTCGCAAATTTCACCGAAAATACTGGGAAACCATTTCAAAGGCAATCAAAGCTTCGGAAAGGTTGCAGAAAATGAAGTGATCAATCAAGAAGATGAATATTTCTCGTCAGAAAAAATTAACTATTTTTACAAAAATAAAAAGTCAAAGTGATGAAGAATTTTACGATTACAATACCTGACAATAAAGAAAATATTTTCATTGAGATGATGAAAAGCATCTCGTTCGTTCAAAAAATTCAAGTATCAAATGACATTGACATTTCCGAAGAACAAAAGGAAATAGTCCGCAACCGAATGCAACGAATGGAAGATAATCCGGAAAGTTGTTTGAGTTGGGAAGATATTGAACTAAAAATAAAACTATAACCGTGCCCTTTAAAATCAAATTCCCATACACTATTCATTACAGGCCATTTCCAGAAACAAACACCATTAAAATAATTGCAATATTTTGTGATTACCTTGATCCTGAGATTTGGGACATCCGGTCGAAATAAAAAAAATGAATTGATTATCTGACTTCCAGTGACTCAATTTAGAAGCAATCAGACCTACTTTCATCCAGTCCTTTAATTCGTATCAGATAAAGTTCTATTTTTGCAGCTTCAAAAAAATTATAATTGATGAGTAATCAGAAAGAAATTCGCAGAAGAAGAACCTTTGCCATTGTAAGTCACCCGGATGCCGGAAAAACAACCCTGACAGAAAAACTACTTTTATTTGGAGGCGCTATACACGTTGCCGGCGCTGTAAAAAGCAATAAAATCAAAAAAGGAGCCACCTCCGACTTTATGGAAATCGAACGCCAGCGCGGTATTTCGGTGGCTACTTCAGTAATGGGTTTCGAATACGATGGCTACAAGGTAAATATTCTGGATACTCCCGGTCACCAGGACTTTCAGGAAGATACATTTCGTACACTGACAGCCGTTGACAGTGTAATTATTGTGATCGATGCTGCAAAAGGCGTTGAACCGCAAACCGAAAAACTGATGAATGTTTGCCGGATGCGCAAAACTCCTGTCATCGTTTTCATCAACAAACTCGACCGCCCAACACAGGACACTTTCGAATTACTCGACGATATTGAACGTCAACTGCAAATCAGCATCAATCCATTGAGTTGGCCAATAAACAACGGTCCCGAATTTAAAGGTGTTTACAACATTTACAATAAAAGCCTGAACCTGTTTAAGGCTTCTATTCAGGACATTGAGCCCGGAATTTCGTTTACCGACTTGAATAGTCCGGAGCTCGAAAAATACATTAAAGGCGACGCTCAGACTTTGCGCGACGATCTGGAATTGGTTTACGGTGGTTATCCGCCTTTCAACCACGATGATTACCTTGCCGGAAACCTTGCACCAGTATTTTTTGGAAGCGCCTTGTACAATTTTGGCGTTCAGGAATTATTGGACGCCTTTGTGAAAATTGCGCCCTGGCCACGTCCTGTGCAAACTGAAGAACGCGTGGTTGAACCTGAAGAAGAAAAATTCAGCGGATTCGTTTTTAAAATTCACGCCAACATCGATCCTAATCACCGCAGCCGTATTGCATTCGTTAAAGTTTGCTCCGGAAAGTTTGAGCGGAACGCCATTTATAAGCAGGTTCGCACCGGAAAAACCTTTCGTGTATCGAGTCCGACAGCATTTATGGCTTCGCAGAAAGAAATCATCGAGGAAGCATTTCCCGGCGATATTGTAGGTTTTCCCGACAACGGATCATTTATCATTGGCGACACAATTACCGCAGGTGAGGAAATTCATTTCAAAGGTTTGCCAAGCTTTTCTCCTGAATTATTCAAATTCGTTGAGAATGCCGATCCTATGAAAACAAAGCAACTCAACAAAGGAATTGATCAGTTGATGGATGAAGGTGTTGCACAGCTATTTACCAGCCAGTTTAACGGACGGAAAATCATTGGAACAGTAGGACAACTTCAGCTGGAAGTAATTCAATACCGGCTCGAACACGAATACAACGCCAAATGCCGCTTTGAGCCAATGCAGATGTACAAAGCCTGCTGGATTCAAAGCAACAATCCGAAGGCTCTTGAAGAATTCAGGAACCGCAAGCACCAGAAAATGGCTACCGATAAACGTGGCCGCGATGTATTTATGGCCGACTCACAGTTTATTCTCGACATGGCTCAAAGCGAATTTAAGGATATCAAATTCCATTTCACATCGGAGTTCTAAAAATAACTACTTTTAAGCTTCTGTTTAAAATTAAACGCCCTAAATTTTAACAATATGTTATTTAAAATCAAACATCAACCAAGGAGATACTTTTAGCAGTTCAACTGTTTTATAGCTGGAATATTAATACCATCATTTTACAGAACTCATTATGAATGAATTGAAATCATTGTTCGATGGAGATACATTTACCTACGTAATTCTTCCTTTACTTATTTTTCTTGCCCGAATAGCTGACGTAAGCATCGGAACCATTCGCATTGTGATGGTTGCCAAAGGGCAAAAAATGATTGCTCCTATTCTGGGATTTTTTGAAGTGCTCATCTGGCTGCTGGCCATCAGTAAAATAATGCAGAACCTCGATAATTGGGTTTGTTATGTGGCTTATGGAGCAGGCTTTGCCACCGGAAATTACATCGGAATGATCATCGAAGAAAAACTGGCAATGGGCATTGTTCAGCTTCAAATTATAACCAGACGAGATGCTCAGGATCTGATTGAAAAGTTAAAATCTGAAGGATACGGAATTACCCATCAGGAAGCGCACGGTGCCATTGAGGAAGTTTCAATCATTTATTCTATTATTAAAAGAACCGAATTAGCCCATGTGGTTGACATTATACGTACCTACAATCCCAAAGCTTTTTATTCGATTGCCGATGTGAAATTTGTGAGCAAAGGTTTCTACACGCAGGTAAACCCGATGCAGTATTGGCGAAAGGGGAAGTGAGAAGAGCCGGAAATCCGAAGTCCGGAGAAGGTGAGAAAATTAGGCTCAGTGGATATGTTATTGATTGTCAATCCAATAATCAGTTTCGCTGATTAGAGCATTATCCTTTGCCGTCACATTCATGTGACGGACAGGAATCTCCACCAACATGTCAAGAGTGCCGTAGGTACGAAACATTTCGATTTCAAAATTCATCTTCACCTTCAACTGCTTCAATTTGATTCATGTTGTATAATATATAAATCGACTATGTTTTTAGTCATTAAAGACATCAAATTATTTGCATGACTAACTTTATAGTCATATATTTGTCGTGAAGGATTGACAAAAATAAAACGACAACTATGCAACTGACAAAAGCTGAAGAACAGGTAATGCAACATCTGTGGGAAATGGGCGAAGGACTGGTTAAAGACATCCGCGACCGCTTCGATGAGCCAAAACCCGTGAGAAATACCGTTTCAACCGTACTTCGTATTCTTGAAAAAAAGGAAATTGTTGCGCACCGCACCTACGGGAACGTGCATGTTTATTTTCCTTTGGTATCGAAGGATGAATATTCGAAAACACAGCTTTTTGGCTTAATGAAAAGCTACTTCAATAACTCGTTTCCGGCAATGGCTTCGTTCTTTGTGAGGGAAAAAGACCTGACGATTCAGGATTTGGAACAATTGATGGAAGAAACTAAAAGAGAACTGTCGAAAGACTAAAACCAAAAACATGGAAGCATTGGCAACTTATCTGATTAAATCGTCAGTTTGGCTGACTGGTTTTGCTTTGGTTTACGCGCTGTTTCTCCGGGACGAGCGGTTCTTTGTTTTGAACCGCATCTACCTTGTTTCCGGGATTTTGATCTCAATCATTTTCCCGTTTTTCACATGGCATTACACGGTTTTGTTGCCTGTTGTTCCTACTGCTGAAGTTTTCGAACCTCAGATTCAGGGAATCGCGGAAGTGAGCGAACCGGTTCCATTGCAAAATGTGTTGCTTTTGTCTTTATACATTTCAGGAATTATTTACCTGGGATATAGGATCTTAAGACAAACACTTCCTGTATTCAGGATTATCCGAAACTCAGAAATACATTCGTTTAGTTCCGCAAAATTGATCCGTACTGCTGAATACCCCGCTTCGTTTTCATTTTTTTCATTCGTTTTTGTCAATCCTTCAATCGACGAAATCGAGACGCGCGAAATTGTGAACCACGAACTGGAGCACATCAGGCAACAGCACTGGATTGATTTACTGCTGTTTGAAATCCTTCGCACGGTGCAGTGGTTTAATCCTGCGGTATGGCTTTACGGCCATCTGATCAGGCAAAACCACGAATACCTGGCCGACGAGCGGGCGCTGCAGCGTAGCTCCAATCCGGCGATTTACCGTGCGGCTTTGCTGAACCAGATGTTCGGCGGACCGGTGATTTCACTGGCCAATTCGTTCAATTATTCACTCAACAAAAAACGATTTAACATGATGAAACAGACTATAAGTTCACCAATCAGAAAACTAAAACTTTTATTGATTTTACCGCTCATAGCGGGAGTTTTTTATGCTTTTTCCGCGCCGGAATATAAGTTTATTCAAAAAGAAGAGCCTGCAACAGATTTGACTCGAAACGAAAGAACAGTCAAAGGGAGAGTTACCGATGAAAAAGGGAATCCATTGAAAAGCGCATCGGTTGTCATTTCAGGCAAAACAATCGGAACAATAACTGATGACAATGGCAATTTCATACTCAAAGTAAGCGACGAATCGCCCATTGTGGTTTCGTATGTCGGCTTTGAAAGCCAAAAGGTACAACCTGATTTTGAAAAGGAAATGCTGATTACCATGAAAACAACCACTATTGGTATTGAAGCAATGGGAAATGAAATTGCGGCTTCAAAACCTTTAGAAATATCAGATAATGTTCTATACATTGTTGATGGAAAGGAAATTCATAAAGATGAAATTGAGAAAATTATTCCGCAAAATATTGACCACATTGATGTTCTTAAGAACAAAACTGCGGTTGAAGAATACGGAGAAAAAGGCAAAGATGGCGTCGTTTTTATATACCTAAAAAAAGACAATCAGAAATCTGAAACCTTCAAAGTTCAAACAAATTCTCCGTTGAAATTTGGGAATACAGACGGCACAGGAAATCAGCCTTTGATTGTAATTGATGGAGTTGTTGATAAAAACCAAAATGTAAATAGTATTCCTCCTGAAAACATTGAATCGATTTCAGTCATAAAGGACAAATCGGCAACCAGTTTATATGGAGAGAAAGGGAAAAACGGAGTAATTTTAATTACAACGAAAAAAGGAGTGGCTGCAACACCTGGCAGTAAGACGTCTGAACCGATCGTTATAGGTTATCGCAACGATCCAAAGACAAATCTATCCAACACTTTTAATTCAAAGATAGAATTCCGCGATAACAAAACCTTTGGAGCCGCAAACAATCCTTTAATTGTAATTGATGGAATAGTTTCTCCGGACACGAAAATGGATGATATTGATCCGGAAACTATCCATTCAGTGAATGTCTTAAAAGGCGAGACGGCAGCTGCCAAATACGGAGAAAAAGGCAAAAACGGAGTGCTCGAAATTACCACGAAGAAAACGAGCGATGTTTTTACCATGGTGGAAGAAATGCCCCAATTTCCCGGAGGTGTTGAAGCTTTGAAAACCTACGTTGCAAGTTCAATGAAATACCCGACCATTGCCCTTGAAAACGGCATTCAAGGACAGATTACCGTAAAATTTGTTATTGACAAAACCGGAAGTGTTAAAAATGTACGATTATACCGTGGTGTGGACCCATCATTAGATAAGGAAGGACTGCGAATTGTTGAATCGATGCCCAAATGGACTCCCGGTAAACAGAATGGAGAAACGGTAGATGTGGCTTACGAAATGCCAATAAACTTCAAACTTCCTGCCGGTGCAGCCCGCAAGCAACAACTGGTGACAATGTCAGCACCAGCCAAAACATCCAGGACACAACCTGCAATTAACCATACAGATGGAGCTCACCAGCTAATCATTGTCCCCAATCCAACCAAAGACAAAGCAACTGTAACTTTAAAAGGTTCTGATTCGAAAAAGAAACTTGATGTAACCATCTATGACAGAGATGGAAAAATAATCAAAAAGGATTCGAAGAGTGGCCCAACATTCACACTATCGTTTGCCAGCTATACTTCCGGAACCTATTTGATAGTTGCTAATGACGGTACCAATCAATTCTCCGGACAACTTGTAGTAAATCATTAATTCAATAACCCGAAAAACTTATACAAGAAACAAGGCGATCCTCCTCCAACGATCGCCTTGTTTTTTGTAATAAAACTCAAACCTGTAAGCCGGACTCTGCATTGATAACAATTTAAAATAAGTGTTATTACCCAAGCCCTAATCACATTCCAGAGATTTGCTTTATCTTTATTCCATGAAACAGAGAATATATATTGACACTTCAGTTTTTGGTGGTTTCTTCGATGAGGAATTTTCTGAATTCACCAGACCACTTTTCGAGCGACTTCAAAAAGGAGAATTTAAACTATTATTTTCTGCAGTGACACAAGAAGAACTGAATTCTGCTCCGGAGCACGTAAAAAAACTTGTAACAAGTTTGAAGGCTGAAAACACAGAATTCATGGAACCCAACAACGAGGCAGTTGAATTGGCAACTCAATACATCGAGGAGAAAGTTGTTGGACAAACCAGTTTTGCCGACTGCTTGCATATTGCCCTCGCAACAATTAATCATGCAGATTATTTGATTAGCTGGAATTTCAAACACATTGTAAACGTCCAGCGAATACGCGGGTACAATGCAATTAATATCAAAAATGGGTACAAGGAATTAGAAATACGTTCACCAAGAGATTTTATGACTTATGAAGACAACAACTGAGAAAACGTTCGATGCTGTAAAATTCATGCGCGCACAGCGGGATAAATTGAGCGAAAAACTTTCCAAAATGTCAAAAGAGGAAATCGTTGAATATTTCAGAAAGAAAAAGCTGGAAAACTCAATAAGGCCGAGTTCTTAATACTAAAAAACAGTAGGTTTCAATTGTTCAATGATTGTGCTCATGGTTTTTTTCATAGGGACGTTTTAATGCCTAATGGGGATAAAGAAAAACAAGAGATTGCCATTGACAATTTGAAAAGCGCTTCCAAATATGCTGAACAGGATTTGAAAGATCGGTGGGAATGGTACAAAGAAAGGTTTATTAAAAAGACAAAAAAACGATAAGCTATGACAAATAAGGAAACTGTTGAAAGAAACATTGGACTAACGTTCGATTTTGTTAATCATTTAATTGACAATCCTGTTCTTGCGGAAAATCTGCCTGATGATTTTAAATTGGAGTTTATTGAAAAGGATTTTCCAAACATCGAAAAAAAGGAACAATCGAACCTTGATACAAAGGTTAAAAGAAAATATGTTCGTGTTCGAAATTCGTTTGAAATTTCGAAATAGGCACCTGCAAAAGTCACTAAAACCAAACAAGGCGATCATCCTCCAACGATCGCCTTGTTTTTTGTAATAAAACGCAAACCCATTTTTCAATATAAAATAGGCATAATCTTCGGTTCACTTAATAACATCCCGGGTTTTTCGCTCCTGATTTCTTCAATGGCATTTTCAATCTGCCCAAGCGTGCAGGGCATGGTGCCCATCGAGAACATGGCTTTTTCTCCTGCGTGTCGGTTGTGGCTAACGGTTTCGATGTTTATTTCCTGGTTGAGAATTTCACCGACTCCGCAAACAGGTCTTCCACATTTTTATTAAAAGAACTTGGTTATCTTTGCCGCTCAATTTGCACACAAGGCATTTGCAGGGTGGATGTTAAAGTAAACAGAGATGAAGAAGGAAGAAATAGAAAACGTAGAGCTCAGCTTTTTAACCCTTGATGATTATCAGGAATTGAAAACAGCCATGGAGTCATCATACAGGAATTTGCCTGATTCGTATTGGAAAGAGAACCAAATAAAAACACTGATAGCAAAATTCAAGGAAGGTCAGGTTGTAATTAAAATCAATGGAATGATTGCAGGGTGTGCGCTATCTATAATTGTTCAATATGAAAAATTTTCAGATAATCATACCTACAAAGAAATAACCGGAAACTACACATTCAACACACATTCAGCAAAAGGAAATGTTTTGTACGGGATAGATGTGTTTATCAAACCAGAATACAGGGGGCTTAGGTTAGCCCGAAGATTGTATGATTACAGAAAGGAATTGTGCGAGAAATTAAATCTCGAAAGAATTGTATTCGGGGGAAGAATTCCTAATTATCACAACTATGCCAGTGAGTTTTCAGCCAAGGAATACATTGAAAAGGTAAAAAGAAAAGAACTGCACGATCAGGTTTTAAGTTTCCAGATTTCGAATGACTTTCACCCTACAAGGATATTAAAAGGATACCTGGAAGGCGATCCGGCATCGAACGAATTTGCTGTATTATTGGAGTGGAACAATATTTATTATGAAAGTAAAAGCAGCAAACCCAGAACTGCTAAAAAGGTAGTGCGGCTTGGGCTCATTCAATGGCAGATGCGGCCTTACAAAGATTTGGAGGATGTAATGCAGCAGGCAGAGTTTTTTATTGATGCCGTTTCGGGTTACCGCGCAGATTTTGCACTGTTTCCTGAGTTTTTTAATGCCCCGTTAATGGCAGATTACAATCACTTAAGCGAAGCCGATGCCATCAGGGAATTGGCAAAATATACTGATCCCATCGTCCGGAAATTTTCGGAGTTTTCCATTTCGTACAACATCAATATTATTGCCGGAAGTATGCCCGAACTGGTTGGCGGAAAGCTTTACAATGTAGGCTATTTGTGCAAAAGAGACGGAACAGTTGAACGGTATGAAAAACTTCATATTACACCTGATGAGGCTAAAATTTGGGGAATGGTTGGTGGAACGGAAATAAGAACATTTGATACCGATTGTGGCAAAATTGGCATACTGATTTGTTATGATTCTGAATTTCCGGAGTTAAGCAGGTTATTGGCTGATGAAGGAATGGATATACTGTTTGTCCCATTTTTAACCGACACACAAAACGGATATTCAAGGGTACGGCATTGTTCGCAGGCCCGGGCCATCGAAAACGAGTGTTATGTGGCCATTGCCGGAAGTGTTGGCAATTTACCCAAAGTTCACAACATGGACATTCAGTTTGCCCAATCGATGGTTTTTACACCTTGTGACTTTTCATTTCCGACGAACGGAATTAAAGCTGAGGCCACACCCAATACTGAAATGATTTTAATTTCGGATGTTGATATTGACTTGCTGAGAGAACTAAATCAATTTGGAAGTGTTAGAAACCTTAAAGACAGAAGAAATGACATCTATAAACTGAATAAAAAGGAAGGATAAAAAAAAACTGTTTTGTAAATGGCGAAATCAATCATCAATAAATTAAGTACAAGATTTTTTAATGCGGTTGAAAAGGGTGGAAACGCCCTGCCCCATCCTGCCGCCCTGTTTGGCATATTCGCTCTCATCACACTTGCATTTTCTGCTATAGGATATTATTTGCAATGGGGAGGTATAAATCCTGCTACGGGCGAAACGGTAAGTGCAGTTAACCTTATTTCGAAAGAAGGCCTTCACCGGATAATCCTCGAAATGGTGAACAACTATACCGGCTTTGCACCTTTGGGAATTGTAATGGTGGCATTGCTGGGAATAGGAGTTGCCGAAAGCAGCGGTTTAATAAAAGCAGCCATCAATGCCTTGCTGCTGAAGGCCCCAAAAAACTCAGTCACTTTCATGATCGTTTTTGCCGGAATTCTATCCAATACGGCTTCTGACTTGGGTTATATCCTCATCATTCCCATGGCAGGGATAATATTTCATTCTTTGGGGCGGCATCCAATTGCAGGTATGTCGGCAGCATTTGCTGGTGTAAGTGGCGGATTCAGCGCCAATTTGCTGATTGGTACAATCGACCCCTTACTGGCAGGTTTATCTACGGAAGCAGCACGAATAATCGACCCTGAATATTATGTGATGCCTACTGCCAATTACTATTTCATGGCAGCCTCAACCTTTGTTATTGCATTTGCCGGAACCTGGGTAACAAAGGCCTGGGTGGAACCGCGACTGGGAAAATACACCGGAACCGTAGAGCAGGAAGAAATTTCGCAGCTTTTACCAGCCGAAAACAAAGGACTTAAATGGGTACTTTTTACAATGTTAATCTGGACAATCATATTTGCCGCCGGATTAATACCCGACCACGGATTTTTCAGGGGCGCCGACAATACCGTGCTGCATTCACCGCTGCTAAAAGGTTTTATTGCGGTTCTGTTCATTGTTGCCAGCATTTCGGGTATCATTTATGGCTACATTGCCGGTACTTTCAAAAAGCACGAAGATGTAATCAATGGAATGAATACCAGCTTTAAAAGCCTTGTTTCATTTCTGGTTTTGGTATTTTTTGCAGCCCAGTTTGTTGCCTGGTTCAAATGGAGCAACCTCGGAATTTTAATCGCCATTAAAGGAGCAGCATTTCTTCAGAGTACTGAAATGGGACTGATACCACTTGTCCTACTGTTTGTGGTATTCTCAGGAATCATCAACATGTTTATGGGAAGCGCCTCCGCAAAATGGGCCATTATGGGCCCGGTTTTCATTCCAATGTTTATGCTTTTGGGTTATTCGCCCGAACTTTCGCAGGCAGTTTTCAGAATAGGCGACAGTGTAACCAATGTAATCTCGCCAATGATGAGCTTTTTCGCCCTTATTATTGTCTATTACCAAAAATATGACGACAAATCGGGAATCGGAACATTGATAGCCACCATGATGCCATATTCAATCGCATTCTTTATCGTTTGGACGATATTGCTGATTATCTGGATTTGGGCTGGAATCCCACTGGGCCCCGATGCCGGGTTGTATTACACAAAATAACGGATGATGGTCATAAAATATTTGCCGCTGCTTTCTCTTTGTTTGTTTGTTTTGAATGCCTATCCGCAAGATCAGGAGAAAGCAATCATAAAAACCTTTCATTCCATATCGAGCCACGATTTACTGAACGATGCCGCTGAATTGAGTTCTGCAAAATATGGCGGACGTTTGTCGGGTTCGCCGGGCTATCAGGCTGCAGCACAATGGATAGCCGATCAGCTCAAAGAGGCCGGAGTTAAACCCGGACTGAACGATGGTACTTATTTGCAGTATTTCCCCAATGCATACAGTGATGTACTCAATCCCGGCAGCGTCACATTAATGTCCGGTTTGAGCAATCAACGCAAAGAATATAAATTTCCTGACGACTATTTTCCCGGCTCCAACTCAGCTTCAGGAACCGTTTCAGGAGAAGTAGTTTATGTGGGGTTTGGAATTTCGGCACCCGAATTGGGTTACGACGATTATAAAAATGTGGATATAAAAGGCAAGATTCTGCTGATGGAAACCGGCCTGCCATACAACGGCAACGACAGCACCTTGAAAAAATGGGAAAAATACAGTTATCATCGTTACAAATTCCAGCGGGCCAAAGAACTTGGAGCTGCAGGATTACTGTATGTCAGCAAAATTGCCAACCCGAATACTTTGTACCTCGAAGGTTTTGTATATGCCCACATCGGTGAACCGGTAGCCGAAGAGTTATTTGATGGAACCGGCCTGAAATATTCTGAAACCAGCACTGCAATTAAAAAAAGTATTCAGCCGAACTCCTTTGCGCTGAACAAAAAAGTTCAGATTTCAGCTTCAACCAAACATTTTCCCGACAGCCGATCGTGCAATGTAGTTGGAATGATTGAAGGATCGGATCCGAAACTGAAAGCTGAAGCCATCATTTTGGGCGCTCACCTCGATGGGGTCGGAAGTCCGGGTTGCTTGTTTCCCGGCGCACTCGACAATGCTTCCGGCTCGATTGATATTCTGGCTGCCGCCAGGGCGCTGGCAACTTCAGGAGTAAAACCGGCCAGAACCATTATTTTCATTTTTTTTGGTGGCGAAGAATGTGGCCTCTACGGAAGTACAAAAAGTGTGGAATCGCCCGTTTGGCCGAAAGAGAAGGTGCTTTGCATGATCAACCTCGACATGGTGGGCAACGGAACCGGCTTTCATCTTTCAAACGGAAAAACTTACCCGGAGCTGTTTCGTCCGTTTGCCGAAAGCAATGAAAAATACCTGCACCGCGATTTAAGCAGCAACGAAGCACGCATCAATTATGGACGGCCACGAACCGATGCCGCTGTATTTGATAAGGCCGGCTACCGAACGCTCAGTTTATGGACAACCGGAACCGTGAAACCGGTTTACTATCACCATCCGCTTGATAATACGGACGCACTGACTCCCGAAATTATGGAAGATGCAGCCAAACTACTTTACCTTGGAGTTCTTGAATTGGCAAATGATCAAACAATTGAAGCAAAATGAAAATTGACAACGGCAAAATTTCCTTCGCTGAAGGAAACCTGATCAAGTCTCAACTGTTTAAAGTCTAGTAAAACAACACCAACAATCCTGACTTTATGCAAAAAACATGGAAATTTAAACTCGGAATAGTTCTCCTCATTGTATGCGTTATCGCATTTCTGTCCATTCCTGTTGTGCCATTTACGGATCTTGAAAGCAGTACCAAAATCACCCTGTCAACCGTACTTTTTGTAGTCGGCGAAGTTGCATTTTGGGTCGGAGGTATTCTTT